>VBDR01000025.1 GCA_005882135.1 Chloroflexota bacterium | reverse complement strand
GCTGGCTTCGGGCGGCAAGCCGGCCAACATCCAAGTCACGGCGACGATCGAGACCCTGAAGGGGTTGGCCGGGGCGGCGGGGGCGGAGATGGAGTTTTCGCTCCCCATCTCCTCCGCCGCCGTGCAGCGGATGGCCTGCGACTGCAGCGTGACCCGGGTCCTGCTCAGCCAGGAGTCGGTGACCATCGACGTCGGCCGCTCCAAAAGGGTGATTTCGGGCCCCGCGCGCAAGGCGCTGATGGCGCGCGACGGCCACTGCCGCTGGCCGGGTTGCGAGCGACCGGCGTCCTGGTGCGACGGCCACCACGTGGTCCACTGGATAGACGGCGGCGGCACCGATCTCGACAACCTGGTCCTGCTCTGTCGGATGGTCCACGAAGGCGGCTGGCAGCTGATCAAAACCGAATCCGGCCAGACCATCACCATCGCGCCGTCTTCCCCATTCATGGGGAAGTCCCCGCCGTAGGCGGGGGATGGGGCTTACATTCGGACTGCCGCGCGGGCCTGATTAGTCGGCGTTCACCTCGGCGGCATTGTTCTCTGTCTCCACCACCCGCACCTTCAGCAGGCGCGCCGGTTTAAGGTGCGGCTCCAGGCGACGGAAGGCCGCCAGGGCGACGTTTTCCGCGGTCGGGATCACGCCTTGCATGAAATCGACGTCGCGGTTCAAGTGATGGTGATCCACCGCGTCGACGAACTCCCGCCGCAACACGGTGTCCACGTGCTTCAGGTTGACCACCATGCCCGTGCCGGGATCGACAGTGCCGCCTACAGTGACCTCGATCACGTAGTTGTGACCGTGGTCGGTCGAACAGGCGCCGAACACCTCGCGGTTCTTTTCATCCGTCCAGTCGTCGCGGCACAGGATATGACCAGCAGCGAAGGTGGCGCGGCGGGTGATTCGCACGTCAGAGATCATGGGTCCATCCGCAAGTTAGCACCCGAGAGCGGCGCGGATTCTGGCGACACGAGCCAGGCGATGATTCGCGCCACCTCCGCGGGCTGCAGCGCGGGACCTTGGACGCCCGCCGTGCGAAGCATTGGCGTGTCGACTGACCCTGGGCTGATCGCGTTGACACGAATTCCTCGTTCTCGACCTTCGACGGCCAGCACCTCGGTCAGGCCGGCAAGGCCCGACTTCGCGGCTACGTATGCGGCCATGCCGGGAAATTTTTCGACGCCGAAAACGCCGGAAAGACTCGACACGAACACGATCGAACCACCACGCCGGCGCATCAGCTTGAAAGCCTCGCGGCTGCAGAGAAAGGCCCCGCGCAATCCCGAGCTGATCTGCTGGTCCCATTCTTCGGCAGTCAAGCGGGTGAAAGGTCGCTTGATCAGGACCTGGGCGCAGTGCACCAGCGCGTCCAGCGACTTCAACCGTGCAAACGCCTTCAGGACGTCCTTCTCGTCAGACACGTCGGTGCCCTCGCGCCGGCTCAGCGACGTAACGTCCCAGCTGCGCGCGCGAAGCCCGCGGACAACCTCCTTGCCGATGCCGCCGGAGCCGCCGGTCACCACCGCGGTTAGGGTCAACCGGCCGCCTCACGCAATGCGATCTCGTACTGATCGAGTGCGGCTTCGAGTCCCAGGCGGCGCTGGGCGCTGGCGCGCACGGCGGCGCGGTCGAGCGCGAGGCAGCTGCCCACGGCGCGTGTCAACGCATCGACATCGTCGGGTTCGGCGAGGAATCCGCTGACGCCTTCCTCCACGACCTCGGGCATCGCGCCGCGGCCGTACGCAGCCACGGGGCAGCCGGCCATCTGCGCTTCGGCGGCGACCATGCCGAACGGCTCGTCCCAGCGCACCGCGCAGATGGTCACGGCGCTTTGCGCCATCAGCAGGCGCAGCTCGTCGCGGCGCAGGGATCCGAATTGCGTGGTGCTGTTGAGGTCCACCTCATAAGCGGGATCGTAGTGCGCGCCTGCGATGCGGACCTCGATGTCGGCTGCGCGCGCCGCGGCGATGGCGTGCTCGATTCCCTTCTCGGGCGAGATCCGGCCTGCAATGAGCGCCGCCCGACTGGGCGTGAGCTGCACCGGCATGTCGGCCACACCGTTGCGCAGCACGCGGGGCACCTCGACGCCCACCGCCTGCCACGACGCCTGGCAGGACCGCGATACCGTGGCCAGTCGAGGTGAAGGCACGTGCCTCGCGGCGGAGACGACCGCCTCAACGATTGGTGGCAGGTGAAGGGTGTGGAGCACTGGCAGATCCCGGGCGAGGTCAAACGCAGGCGCGTCGAAGGCGTGTTGGCTGACGACGTCGAGCCCTGCGGCGTCGATCGCGTCGAACATGGCCCCGAGCGCAGCGGCAACACCTGGTGTTGGTGGCGGCGGCGCCCCACCGGGCATGACCAGCGCGACGCCGGCGTCAGGTGGTAAAGAAACTGTGGCCAGTCTGACTCCCGCGACTTCGGAGCCTTCCGCGCAGTAGAGGGTGAGGTCGTGGCCTCGAGCGGCCAGCCCGGCGGAGAGGTCGCAGATGAAGGCTTGCGCGCCGCCAAGCTGCGCCGGGCGCAGCGGCGTCACCGGCGAGGCGACGACGGCGATCTTCACAGCCGCGTCCTAGTCTGATCCAGGACTTCGGTGGAATATGCAGAGGCGGTCGAGCAGGCCCCGCCGGGCTGGCGGCACTTCACGATCGAAGATGTCGCGCGGCTGCCGGAAGCGGTCTGGCGGCACGAGATGGCACGGATCCCGGACGGTGAACCCGGCGAGCGGATCATCCGCGCCCTGTTCTGGACCCTCGTCTATCACCTCGAACCCGAAAAGTGGGACCAGCTGGCGCGACACGAACCGATCCATCCGGACCTCATCCATGCCCTGCCCAGCGGCGTCGACATCGCGCTCGACGTGGGCGCGGGCAGCGGCCGCCTGACACAGCAGCTTGTCACGCGCTCCAGGCGCGTGGTCGCGGTGGAGCCTTCAGCCGGCCTGCGCGCGATCCTTACCCGGCGACTGCCGGCGGTGAGCGCGGTTGCGGGCTGGGCAGAATCGCTTCCTCTCGAGGACGGTTGCTCGCACCTCACCGCGGCGAGCGGCGCCTTCGGGCCGGATCCGCCCGTGCTCGCCGAGCTGCGACGCGTCACCGCGCCGGGGGGAATGATCGCGTTGATAAGCCCGGAGAGTCCTGAATGGTTTGAGGCGGAGGGATGGCTGCGCATCACCGCGCCGCCGCTGCAGGCGCCTCACCACCCCGCCTGGCTCGACGAATTCTTCGGGCCGCTCGACCCCCCGCATGAGCTCGTCACGATGCGGGTTGACGCCTAGATCATCTTCCGCACGCAGTCGGGGCAACCTTCGGCTTGCGCCACGGCATCGGACCTCAAGAGCAAACCGACGAGCTTGCCGTCCGATGTCGTGACCGGCGAGCTCTCCAGCTTGTGCTGGGTCATGTAATCAGCCATCTCCTTGATGGGCACGTACGGCCGGAACGTGCTCGGTCCGGGTCGCATTGCTTCCTCGATCGGCTGATCGGCGTCCTTGTCGAGCTCAGCGCTCCGAAGAAGGCCGAGGACGACGTGATCGTCGTTGACGGCGACGGCGGCGTCCCATCCCAGGGCGCGAGCGCGGTCGCGCACCTGGCCGACGCGGTCAGTCAGCGCGCAGACCGGCACGTCCTTGCGCGCCACCGTGCCCGCGCGCGGGCGCTTTGCGTTCTCGCCCTCGGTTGGAAGCCCGGCCGCCATCCAGTCGAGCTTGCCGGCGTGATAGTGAAAGACCTTTGTGAAGCCGAGGAGCTCGAGCCGCGCCG
Organism: Chloroflexota bacterium; assembly: GCA_005882135.1. Taxonomy (GTDB): domain Bacteria; phylum Chloroflexota; class Dormibacteria; order Dormibacterales; family Dormibacteraceae; genus 40CM-4-65-16. The sequence continues at coordinate 212,723 of VBDR01000025.1, read as the reverse complement.
CGGCTCTAGGCGCCATGTCTCAAGCCGCATCCCAGCAGTACACGATCATCGGGTGCTCCTGGTCGAGGGTCTTAACGGTCTCCCGATCGATCTGGGCCAGGGGGATGCTCAGGGCGCCGGGAAGATGATCCTCCTGGTATTCCTCAGCCTTGAGCACCTCGACGAGCAGAGCTCCTTGCGAGACCAGGTCCTGGAGCTGATCGCGATCGATCACCGTCGCCATACAAATCGATCGTAGAAGCTACGGCTGGGCCGGGGAGACAGACTCCTGCTGCGCAGGCTCCGTGGCCCGCCGCGTCGCGGCCTCGTTGCGGATCCCGACAGCGTTGACGATCGCTCCCAAGACGAGCAGTCCCGCGCCGATGATCATGGCCAGGTGAAATGAGCTTGTTGATGCGTCGCGCACCGCGGCCACCAGGTTGGGATCGGTGGGCGTGTTCAACGGGCTGACGCGGTTGCGGAAGCTCTCCGACGAGACATCGATGCCGCTGACCCGCGTCGCGAGCATGGCGTAAAAGTTCGCCGTCAGGAACACGAAGATGAGCGCCCCCGCCAGCTGCGGGCCTACGCGAGAGATCGCGTTGTTGATGGCCGATCCCAGTCCGGAGTTGCGGACGGGCACCGATCTCATCAGCGCGGTCGTGAGCGGCGCCACCATGATCATCAGGCCGACTCCAAAGATGATCGAGCCCGGCAGGAAGTCGATGAAGTACGAGGCGGGCGGCAGATACGTGCTTGGGTTGTCAGGCATCAGCCTCCACGGCGTGCTGCTGGCCGGGACGCGTGCAAACCACAGCACGCCGACCGCCATGATCAGGGGACCGGCGGCCATGAAGATCCGCGGCCCATATTTGGCCGCCAAGCTGCCGAATCGACTCGAGAAGAAGATCAGAAACAGGCTTCCGGGAATTCCGGCGGCGCCCGCGGCCGCGGCGGCGTAACCCAGCGTGCCCTGCTGGAACAGACCGACGTAATAAAACGTGACGTAGAGCGCCCCATAGATGAGTAGCGTCGAGATGTTGGTGACGGTGAAGTTGCGTGATCGAAACAGGTCGAGCGGAATGAGCGGATGCTTCGCGCGCATCATCCAGAGAGGGAGTGCGATCGTGGCCACGACTCCGACCGCGAGGGCGATAAACCCAATCGGATCGCGCCAGGCTCGCTGCTGGCCATAGATGGTGCCGAACGCCAGCCCGCCAACCGCAAGGGCGACGATGGCCGCGCCAAGCCAGTCGAAATGCGGCGACGCGCGTTCGTCTCGGCTCTCTGGCACGTGGGTCCAGGTCGCCCATGCGGCCAGCGCGACCAGGGGAACGTTGATGAAGAATGCCGCGCGCCACGAGATGGTGTCGACAAGCAGGCCTCCGATCAGCGGGCCGAGGATCGTGGTCGCACCCGAGGCGCCGGCCCACGTCCCGAAAGCCCGCCCCTGCTCCTCACCGTCGAAGCTGGCGGTGATGAGCGCCAGGGAGCCGGGCACGAGCAGCGCCCCTGTCGCGCCCTGAAGGATTCGAAAGACCACCAGCAGCTCCATGGTCGGCGCGAAACCGCACAGCACCGACGTCGCGCCAAAGCCGAGCAGGCCCAACAGGAACGTTCGCTTACGGCCGTAGAAATCGTTCACCGCACCGGCCAGGATGAGCAGCGCGCTCAGGGTCAGCAGGTACGCGTTGTATACGTACGACTGGCCTTCGAGGACGCCGAGGAAAGAGCGCGGGAGGTCCCGTCCGATCCTCGGCAGCGCGACGTTGACCACCGTGGAGTCGAGGAACACGATCCCTGACCCGAGCACCGCCGCGACCAGGATCCAGCGCTTGGTGCTCATGCCGTCCGAGAAATAGTCAACCGCCCCAAACCGATGCCTATTCTGCCCGGGATCAGCGAGGGCGCGTCGTGCGGCTCTGCAGTCTTCGCGCGGCGTCGGTCAGCGACCCCGTGATCGCAATTTCGGAGGGAGAGGTACCGTCGGGCGCACGCCAGGCGCAAAAATTCAGAAATCTTTGCGGCCCAGGAAATGCTTCAAGACTTCTGGCCGCGACGCCTCGTACAGCGCGATTCGGTGGCCGCTGGGCAGGACGAACGACGAGCAAGGTCCCATCGGGATCTCGAGCTGCCGCTCGCCTTTCAGCCCGCGCTTCTTCAGCGCTGCGACAGCTTTGCGCAGGTCGCCGACCCGGTAGATGTAGATCGCGCGATCCCCCTCCAGGTGGTCCGTCAGCAAAACATGAGGTGGACCATCCGTCAGCTCGATCATCGCGACCCTCGCGCCCATCCCCTCGACTGCGAAGGCGAGCTTCCCGCCCAACACCTCCGTGAAGAACCGCGCGTCCCCGGCGACGTCGCTGCTCGGCGTGTAGAGGTAGTCGAGCTGGGCGAACTCCGTCAGGCTTGGGCTGCCTTGGCGATGCCGAAAAAGCAGCCGATGCCTGCTTTGCGCTCGCTTGTGCTCATGGCGGGCAGGATAGCCGGAACAATTGACCCATGCGGATCTGCACATGGAACATCCTGCTGGGGCTTCGGCTCAACAAGGTCCTCGAAGCGGTGCGCACACTGCCCGACTTTCGCGGCGTCGACCTCATCGCTCTCCAGGAAGCCTCCGTGCACGATGGCCGTCCGGACGCCGAGGCGGTCGCGGAAGCCCTGGGCGAGGGCTACGCGTACTTCCAGGCAACAGCGCAGCTCTTTCGCGGCCGGGAGCAAGGCAACGCCTTGATCTGGAGAAGGGAACTGTTCGAGCCGCACTCGCCGGAGGTCGTCTCGCTGTCGGGGCTCCCGACCATGCGCATAACGCGCGTGGAGCGCACGCTCCTGCGGGCGATACCGCCGCAGAAGCGGATCGCGATCCGGGCCGAGTCCGCCGCGCTGCGCGTTTACGTAATGCACCTCGACGTGGTCGGGTTCACCCACAAGCTCGAACAGTTCCGCGCCATCATCAGCGACATGAGGGCGCGCCACCCGGTTCCGCTGACGCTGATCGCGGGCGACCTCAACACCTTCGGGCCGCCTCGCCTCCAGCTGTGGCGGCGGATCCGGGCGGCGGCGCACGAGGCCGAGCTGGTCGAGCTCACGCGCGGTCTTCGGCGCACCCACTGGACCGCGCAGAAGCTCGACGCGATCTATGCGGGCGCCGCGGTCGCGGCCCAGCACCGTGCATGGACGCTCAACGTGCGGGCGTCCGACCATCTTCCAGTGTTCGCTGAGATTTGAGCCGCAAGCTCGTCGTGCTGCACATCGACGGCGTGAGCGCCGATTTCCTCGCGAAGGCGCTGGCCGCGGGAGAGATGCCGTTCGTGCAGCACCTGATCGACGCCGAGGGGTACGAGCTCCATCGCTATCGATGCGGCGTGCCGTCGACGACCCCGTTCGCCCAGGCGGGGATCCTTTATGGCGACAACATTGAGATCCCGAGCTTTCGCTGGTGGGACCGGGAGCGAAGCGTGGTCGTGCAGTTCGGAGCCGGCTCGACCTTCAAGTCCGTCGCCGACAAGTATTTCCAGGGCCGTGACCCGCTGACCAGAGACGGCGCGTGCATCGCCGCGTGTTATCCGGCGGGTGCAGCGGATGACTTCGGCATCGCGTATCAGGACCGCTCGTATGGCAGGCAGGCAAAGTCGCGGTCGGCGGCCAGCGTGCTCGTGCCCTATCTGGCCAACCCGATCCACCTTGGTGATTGGGTCGTGCAAACCGTCGCCGTGCTCGCGCGCACCGCCAAGGACTACGCGATTGCGCGGTCGGAGGGCCGGCACCCGGCGCGAGGATACGTCGCGGTCGATGTGGTCGAAGAGATCTTCGTCCACCACCTCACGCGCTACGCCGTTCAGAAGGCGATGCGCGAGGGATATTCGCCCATCTACGGGGCCTTCTACGCTTTCGATGAGACCGCGCACGCATTCGGACCCAGTGACCGGTCGGCCATGCACGTGCTGAAGCACGTCGACCGCACGATCAGGAAGGTCGCCTCCGTGCGCGGCGAGGCCTACGAGCTGCTTGTGCTCTCCGACCATGGTCAAGTCGAGACGACTCGTTTCGCCGGCGCCCGCGGCCGAGCGTTTGGCGAGGTGCTGGCGGAGCTGCTGCCCGGATTTCGCATCCAGGAAATCAAAGGTGCGGACTACGGCCCGCCCGAAGATCAGGCCACCGGGCGCGTCCGGGTCACGATGTCCGGCGGCCTGGCGCATGTCTATTTCGACGGTCGGCGCGCCAGGATGGGCCACACCGAGCTCACCGCGCAGCATCCGGATCTTGCCCGGGCGGTCTCAGGTCTGCGGCAGGTCGCCCTCGTGATGTCTCGCGACGGCGGCGAGGACGTGTTCCACGTACGCGGGGAAGAAATCCGCGGACCCAGGATCAAACCTCTGCTTGCGGCGTACGACGATCCCGACATTCTCTTCGCACAGCTGTCGCGCCTCAACTCGTTTCAAAGCTGTGGTGACCTGATCGTGTTCGGGGCGTTCGTCGACGGCAAGCAGGTCAACTTCGAAGACCAGGCCGGCGGCCACGGCTCGATCGGCGGAGACCAGCTTCATCCATTCGTCCTCGCGAAGAAGGAATGGGAGATCGACACGTCGTCGGTCCGCGGCGCGCACGAGCTGCATCCGATTCTCAGCCGGCTCCGCGACCGGCTGGCTACTTGATCGCGCTTGGCGCGCTCCATTTCCACAGCGATGCGGACTGCACCACCCCGACCGCAAGCAGAACCAGGACGCCGCCCAGGACCTGGACCAGCGACAGGCGGTCCCCGAGCAGGACGACCGCAAGCAGCACGGTGACCACCGGCTCCCACGTGCTCAGCAGCGATGACCGCGCGGCCCCGATTCGGGGCAGGCCCGCCAGGAACAGCGAGATAGCGACCATCGTCGGGATGAGGGCGATCGCGAAACCGACCGCCCAGCCCTGCGCGGTGACTGGCAGCGCCAGCTCTCCCGTGAACGCGGCGATGATGCAGAACGCGATCGCCGCGCCCGACACGATGACGGCGCTCGCGCCGACCGCCGGCACGGAGCCCATCACCCTCTCGCCGAGCAGGATGTATCCGGTGTAGATCGTCGGCGACGCGATCGCGAAGACCAGCGCCCATGCGATCTGGAAGTGCGCACCCCCGACCAGCAGGGCGACGCCGAGAAAACTGGCGATCAGCGCCACCCCGTGCCAAGCCGAGACCGAGCGGCGGAGGAACAGCCAGCCCGCGAGCACAACCAGGCTCGGGTAGATGTATGCGATCAGGACGCACAGCGATGCCGGCAGCGACCGCAGGGCGGTGAAGTACGTGAGCGACTGGGCCGTGTAAAAGACCGCGCCGAGCGCGATCAGCGTCACCAGGTCGCGGCGGCGGAAGCGCAAGGGGTTCTGGCGCATGAACAGGGCCAGACCCCACATCCCGATCGCCGCCAGCACGAAGCGGAAGGCGAGCGTCTGCTGAGTCCCCAGCCCCGCGCGGTAAGCGAGCTTGGCCAGGATGGAGAGCGTGCCGAAGGCGCTCGCGGACGTGAGCACCATCGCCGTGCCCGCCCACTCTGTCCTGCGGCTGACCGCCGCCGCGGTGTCTAGGGCCAGAGCAGGTGGCCGAGCAGCATGCCGATCAAAACCGCGACCGCATAGGTGGCCCGCGGGAACTGCCGGACCAGCGACCGCACGGCGTTGGTGATGGGGTCAGTGCCTTTGCGCAGGGCAAGCGACTCCTGGAGCATGAGGAGGAATGCGACCAGCGAAGCGCCTGTGGCGATGAGCGACAGGATCGACTCGGCTGTGAATCTCACTTGTCGCCACTGGGCGAAGTCCGGCCGTAAGCAGGTCCCCACAGGAAATGCCCGAGCAGAATCCCGATCACGACCGCGATCACGAAGGCGACGCCCGGATAGGAGTGGACCGCGGGCCGGATGTATTCGGAGATGGGCGTATGGCCCGTAAGCAGCGCCCAGCTCTCGAAAGCCAACAGGAGCGTGATCGCCCCGAAGAGCGCGGTGACCGTCCACGAGAAAAGGTTGCCGAGCATGGTTCTCACGCGTGAAATTGTCGCCGGATAGGATGGCCGCGATGGGGGCTTGGTCGCGACCCGAGTCGCGGATCACTCGAGTGCGGTCCCGCGTCCTCGACCTGCCCCTGCCGGCTGAGTTCCGGCCCGCATGGGGACGCAACGAGATCCAGCGCTCCTTCTACATGACCCTGATCGAAGTCGAGACGGCAGCCGGCATCACAGGCGTGACCGCGGCTGAGGCTGGGCCGGAGGCGGCTCTTTCGGTCGAACGATTCGTGAGCCCGCACCTCATCGGCCAGGACGCGGCTGCGCCCGAACGTTTGGCCGGCGTTCTACGCGACGCAGAGATCCTCGGCCCTCCCGTCTACTGCGTCGAGGTCGCGCTCTGGGATATCGCCGCCAAGATCGCCGGTCTTCCGGTCTACAAGATGTGGGGCGCGGTGGCGGGTCGTGTGCCGGCTTACTGCGCGACCGGCGAGGTCAGGAGCCCGGAGCGCCGCGTCGAAGACTGCCGCCGCATCCTGGCCGACGGCTTCCGGGCGGTCAAGCTTCGCTTCCACTCCGATGACGCACGCGATGACATCCGCGTGGTCGAGGCGATACGCCGCGAGCTCGGTGACCGCCTGGTGATCCTGGTCGACGCCAACCAGGCCGGCGTCCTCCCTGGACTGGGCGGTCATCGCCAGTGGAGCTTCCGGACCGCGGTGGAGGTCGCGCTCGAGCTCGAGCGCCTTGGCGTGACGTGGCTGGAAGAGCCCCTGCCCCGTCACGACCATGCGGGGCTCCGGCGGTTGCGGGACCGGCTTGGCACGCTGCAGCTGGCGGGAGGAGAGAACAACCACGGCCTGCATGAGTTCCAGCGCCTGATCGACGACGGCTGCTATGACGTCCTCCAGCCAGACGCGGTGCTGTCCGAAGGTGTCTACCAGCTCCGGAAGGTCGCCGCGCTTGCCGAGGCGGCCGGGCTCCTGGTGGCCCCCCACACCTGGACCCACGGCATCGGCCTGCTCGCGAACCTGCACCTGGTCGCGTCGATCCCCAACCACTCGTGGTTCGAGTTTCCCCACGAACCGCCCGGTTGGCCGGCCTCGGCGTTGAGTCAGATGCTGACCTCCAGGCCGTGGATCGACCCGGACGGCTGTCTTGCGCTCCCGGACCGGCCCGGCTTCGGATTCGAGCTCGACGAGGAGCTGATCGAGCACCACACCGTGGCGCGGTACGGCTGAGGCGCGTCGCGACCCGTTGACAAACTCACCTGCGAGCCATACCTTGGGGCGGATTTGGAACGCTCCAATTCCGCGCTGAGGATCGGCTTGCTCACCGACGCGATGCCCGACCGCGAACTCGGCGAGGTGGCCGATTGGGTCTTGCGCACCGGTCTCATCCAGGACCTCGAGATCGGCGTCGGCGGGTACTCGCCGTCTCCGCACTGCCGCCCAGGCGAGCTGCTCGGCCGGCCGGCGGCCGCGGCGAGCTGGCGGAAGCCGATCGACGACGCGGGCCTCGGCATCTCGGCCTTGAACGTTTCCGGCAACCCGCTGCACCCGAACCCCGAGATCGCCGCCCGCCACGACAGCGAGCTCCGCCAGGCGATCCGGCTCGCCGCGCAGCTTGGCGTCGAGCGCATCGTCGCCATGTCCGGCTGCCCGGGGGCCGGTCCGGCCGATCGCTCTGCTCCTCATTTCTCCGGCGGGGGCTGGCTGCCCGACCTGGAGCGCATTGCGGATTGGCAGTGGCGAGAGCGCGTCGCACCGTACTGGCATGAGGTTTCAGTGTTCGCGCGCAGCGAACACCCGCGTCTATTGATCTGCTTCGAGCTTCACCCGGGGACGTTCGTCTTCAACTTCGAGACCTTCAGCCGCATGCGCCAGCTGAGCAGCAACCTGGGCGTCAACCTCGACCCAAGCCACTTCTTCTGGCAGTCGATGGACCCCGTGGTGATGGTGGAGGCGCTCGGCGACCGCATAGGCCACGCGCACGGCAAGGACACGACGCTCCACGCGCGCCGGCTGGCGCTGAATGGAGTGCTGGACACCCGCTGGCCCAACCCGCCCGACGAGATGCCCTGGAACTTCGCGACCGTAGGGCGCGGCCACGACAAGGAGTGGTGGCGCACGTTCGTCCGCGTACTGCGCGACCAGGGTTTCAAGGGCACCATCAGCATCGAATACGAAGACCCCTTCGTCCCGGTCGAGGAATCCGTCCTCGAATCCGCGCGATTGCTCTCCTCCGTGCTGGCCTCATGAAGATCGACCGCATCACATGCCGGGTGGTCGACTTTCCGCTCGACCGTGAGTTCCACCCCGCCTGGGCGCGCGGCCGCAACCAACCAAACCTGCTCATGGTGCTGATCGAGGTCGATACCGACGACGGTCTGACCGGCATCGGGGCGGCGCACGCCGGCCTGGAGGCGGCGGTCACCATCGAGCGCTTCGTGGCTCCCTACTTCATCGGGCAGGACCCGATGCACGTGGAAAGCCTGGTCCCGGTGCTCCGTGACACGGAGATCCTCGGCGCGCCGGTCTACTGCATGGAGACGACGCTCTGGGACATCGTGGGCAAGGCGGCCGGCCTGCCGGTGGCCCGCCTGTGGGGCGGATACTCCGACCGCGTCATCGCCTACTGCGCCACCGCCGAGGTCCGCTCGCCGGCCCAACGCGTGGAAGACGTCAAGCGCATGCTCGACGAAGGCTACCGGGCGGTGAAGTTCCGCTTCCACCTGCCCGACCCGCTCGAGGACCTGAAGGTGGTCGAAGCGGTGCGGGCCGCGGTTGGCGACCGCATCGAGATCATGGTCGACGCCAACCAGGCCGGCGTCGAGCCGGGCCATGGCGGGCACCGCGCATGGGGATTTGCGATGGCGTTGACCATCGCCCGCGAGCTGCAGCGGATGCGCGTGCGGTGGCTCGAGGAACCTCTCCCCCGCCACGACTACGACGGGCTGCGCCGCCTCCGCGACAGGCTGGACACGCTCCCGATCGCCGGCGGCGAGGACAACCACGGCCTGCACGAGTTCAAGCTGCTGATCGATCGCGGCTGCTACGACATCCTGCAGCCGGACGCCCTGCTTTCAGAGGGGGTCGGCCAGATGCGCAAGGTCGCCGCGCTGGCGGAGGTCGCGGGCCTGGAGGTGGCCCCGCACACGTGGGGCAACGGAATCGGGCTGCTCGCGAACCTGCACCTCGCGGCTGCGATTCCCAACTGTCCTTTCCTCGAGTTCCCCCACGATCCGCCGAGCGGATGGACCGCCGCGGCGCGAGACCAGATGCTCCTCGAGCCGCTCGTGATCGACGACGAGGGTTGTGTTCGGGTGCCCGAACGTCCGGGCTTCGGGATCGTGCTCGACGAGGAGCGCATCGCGCACTACACAGTGAGCACGCATACGATCACCGCCGGCGACTAATCCCGGCTCCGCCCGACCTCGAGGATGACGCGACCCGATTCGACGCTGACACTCACCATTTTCACGGCGTAGCTCGCGTCCCAGAGCGCGCGGCCACCCTCCAGCTCGAACTCCCAACCGTGCCACGGGCACGCCAGCACGGGCGTTTCCTCGTCGACCTCCATTGAGCCGGGTGCGGAGCCGGAGAGTCGTCCGCTGACGATGCCAAGGCACACAGGGCCGCTCTGATGCGGACAGCGGTTGTGCACGGCGAAGAAGCGGTCGCGCCACCTGAGCACGCCAACTTCATGGCTGCCGGCCTGAACGATTCGCACCCGCTTGTCTTTGAAATCGGAGACCGCGCCGACGTCCACCCTCAACCTCTGAGTGGCCTCATCTGGCCTTTTCGGCGGCCGCACGGGGCTGTTCGATGTCCTCTTCCTTCCAGTCGTAGAGACGGCAAGCGTTGCCGAAGAAGACGCCGCGGTGCCAGTCGCCCGGGAGGCGGGTCGTAAGGTAGTCGATCTCGTCGGCATCCCAGTGCGGGTAGTCGGACGAGTAGACGAGACGGTCCTCGAGGTGCATCGACCGCAGCAGCTCGATCACGTTCTCCTTCCTGGGGGCGACTTCGAGGGGTTGCGTCGTGACCCAAACATGCCGCGCGAAGTATTCGCTGGGCAGGCGCTTGAGCCACGGCACCTCGCGGCGGAGGCCCTTGTACTCGGCGTCAAAGCGCCACAACAAGCTGGGTATCCATGCCGACCCGCCCTCAACCAAGACGATGTGAAGACGCGGATATTTCTCGAAGACGCCGTGCGCGATGAGGCTGACGAGGTGGGTCTGGATCGCCTGTGGCCACAGCACGTGCGTCTCGAAGTACGTGCTGACGGTGCCGCCGCCGGTGCTCGGCGGGTTGGCCCAGCCGCCGGCGCCACCGTGAATCGCCACCGGCCGCCCCGTCTCTTCCGCGGCGGCGTAGATGGGGTGAAAGACCGGGTGGCCGAACCCGCGATTGAATGGGTTGTCGACGAGCATCACCTGGACCATGCGTGGGTTCGCTGCATGGCGCCGGACCTCTTCGGCCGCCACCTCCGGCAGCTGGCTGCCCACCATGATGGAAGAGAAGAGCCGCGGATCCTGGCTCAGCCAGCGGTCGACGCTCCAGTCGTTCGTCGCGCGCGCGAGCTCGGCCGCGAAGTATGGGTTGTGATGGCCGGCGAGGTGGCTGTCATCGCCAAAGGTCAGGATGGCGCGCCGGACGTCAGAGGCCGCGAGCAGCTGGTGCCGCATGGTCGGGTAATCCGAGCCGGGCTCCCCGCCTCCCGCCGGATAGGTGTCGGCGCGCATGAAGCCGTGTGGGTTCGGGAATCCGTCTTGCACCGTGAGGGGCACGTTGCCCGCCGGCCCCCGGTCGGTGACGTACTCTCGCCAGCCCTTCGACAGATATGGGATCAGCTCGGCATCCGTGCTCCGAGCGTGGTGGACGTCACAGTCGATGACCGGGCCCGAGTACATGATCGATGCTCCTTTTGGTGGCGAGGATGGTGTGCAGGGCGGGCACGGTGCCCGCCCCGCCCCCCGTTTGGAGTTACTTCAGAGTTTCGACCTTATCGGCGCCAACCTGGTTGGCCACGGTGTCGTGCAGGATCTTGATCGCCGCGTCAACCGATGTGTTCGGATCCGTCGCGATCTGTCCTGTCGCCTGCCCGATGCCTTGCACCCACGCCGGGTAACCCTCCTGCTCGGAGGGAACCAGCTTGGAGTTCGGAAGCGTGTCGCCGAACGCCTTGTTGAAGGGCGGCGCGAAGTTGAGGAAGCCATCCGAGTGAGCGACCGTCTGGCTCGGTGGGACGAAGCCCGCGCGGTTGGCGATGTAGGTCTGGTTGTCGTCGCTCTGGATGACTTTGATCAGACCCCATGAGAGCTGGGGATGCTTGGTCACCTTGGAGATGGAGACCGCCCAGCCTCCGAGCGTGCTCGCGCTGCCCGGCGCCTGGCCCTTGGAGGTTGGCAGCGGAACGGCGCTGGCCTCCTGGGCCGCCGTCGCCCAGTGGCGGTTTTGCTCGGTCCACGCGTCCGCGAACCAGTTGGATCCGATCGCGATGGCCATCTGGTGGTCCTTCAGCAGCACCACCGGCCGGCCGACCGCCTTGGGCGAGAAGAGGTCGGAGGTGGAACCGCCGAGACCCTCCGAGTAGACACTCTTGTAAAACTGGAACGTTTCTCTGAGTCCCGGGCTGTCGACGACCCACTTGTTGGTCTTGTAGTCATAGATGGTCGGCGTCGAAGATCCATAAACCATGTTCGCGCTGCCCTGCAGCACGCCGCCCGCGCCGGCGCTCGTCCCGGCCGGGGCCCAGAATGAGACGACGTTCTGTCCGCTCTTCTTCACCGCTCGCGCGGCGGTGAGCAGGTCGTTCCAGTTCTTGGGTGCCCACGGTACCGAGATGCCCGCCTTGGTGAGCATCGAGGTGTTGTAGTAGATGGCGGAGTCGTTCTCGCCGGTGTTGACGGCGTACACCTTGCCGTTGATGCGGCTCTCATCCTGGATGACCTTCGGAAACGACTTCCAGAACGGCGCTTTGCTCGAATCGGTGACGAACGAGTCGAGAGGCAGGAGGTAATCAGAGCCGACCCATTGCCCCACGTAGCCGGTCGGCAGCATGAAGACATCCGGCGTCGTGGACGGATTCTTGTACTCGAGCGCGACCTTGTTGACGAGGTCGACGTCTGTCCCGTTGAAGCCCTGCAGGTTCAGCTTTGCCTTGGGATAAGCCGCTTCGAATTCCTTTTTGACCTTGTCCCACCAGATCACGGACGTGTCGTCCGAGTCGAACACGTACGTCGTCGAGTAGGCGACCGTGATCGTGCCTGTCATGTCGTCGTTCAGGCTTGTGGAGCTGGGGTTGTTGCTGGCGCCTCCGCAAGAAATCAGCGCCACAGACAGCAAAGTCGGCAAGGTCACCAACTTCGACCAGACACCAAGCCGTTGGCCAGGGTTCCTCAATGCTTTTACCTCCTCAAGAAATCTCTTCTGTCCTGGAAGGCACCCTGCGTGCCTCCGGTTGACCATGGCGCTCCGATCGCCCTCCGGCCGAATCATTGGTCCGCGCCTCCCCCACGGACCTCAGCGTCTCGGCCCCCGCGGCCGGCGGCCGCTGCAGGATCGTGATCCCGCTCTGGGCGTCGAAAAGATGTAGGCGCGCAGGATTCAGGGCGAGGTCGACGCGCTCTTGCGGCCTCACGCCGGACCTCGGCGGGAATCGAGATGTGACCGTCTCGCCTGCGCACAGCGCGGTCACATAAGCCTCGTGGCCCATCGGCTCGACGACGTCCACGTCGGCGCTGAGCGTCAGCGTGCAGTCGGGGCCCGCGGCAGGTCGCCACATCAGGTCCTCCGGCCGGATGCCGACGGTCACCTCGCCATCGGATGCCCCCGCAGTCAGTCTCGACCCGGTCCCGAGCGGCGTGGTGATGCCGAGGAACGCCACCGACGTCCTGCCGTCAGAGGACGCGAGCCGCCCCGGCACGAAGTTCATCCGCGGCGAGCCGATGAAGCCCGCGACGAAAACGTTCGCGGGGTTGTCGTACAGCGTCTCCGGCGCGTCGACCTGCTGCAGCCGGCCGTTGTTCATGACGGCGATTCGGTCCCCCATCGTCATCGCCTCGACCTGGTCGTGGGTGACGTAAACCGTCGTCACACGGAAGCGTTGATGAAGGCGGCTGAGCTCAGCTCGCATCTGCACGCGTAGCCCAGCGTCAAGGTTGGACAGCGGCTCATCCATGAGGAACACCTGCGGTTGCCGGATCAGCGCGCGGCCAAGCGCGACGCGCTGCCGCTGTCCGCCGGACAGCTCCGAAGGGCGACGCTTCAACAGCTTTCCCAACCCCAGCACGTCGGCAGTCTCTTTCACCCGCTGCGCCACCAGATCCTTGGACGCCCCCCGCGCGCGCATGCCGAAGGCGAGGTTGTCGTAGACGTTCATGTGCGGGTAGAGGGCGTAGCTCTGGAAGACCATCGCCACGTCGCGAAAGCGCGGGGAGACGTTGTTGACCAGCTTGTCGCCGATCAGGATCCGCCCGTACGAAGGCCGCTCGAGCCCAGCCAGCATCCGCAGCGTCGTCGTCTTGCCGCATCCTGAAGGACCGACCAGGACGAGAAACTCACCGGCGTTGACGGTGAGGTTTAGGTCCTCCACCGCCGTCTCGGCGCCGAAGATCTTGTGCACGCCGTCGAACCGGACCTCGCTCAGCATCTACTTCACCGCGCCGCCGAAGTTGAAAGCACCGCTGAAGTAGCGCGACATGAAGAGGTAAAGCACGATCACCGGGACCGAGAACAGCAGGGAGAATACGGCCAGGTCTCCGAACTTGAAGAGGCCGTGCGAGCCCATGAAGTTGTAGATCTCCACCGGGCCCGGCTGGTTGTCGGGGCTGTAGGTCAGGACGAAAGGGATGATGAACGCGCCCCACGCATTGATGAAGGTGTAGATCGCGGTGACCGCGGTTCCGGGAACGGTCAAGGGCAGGACGACCTCGCGCAGGATCCGGAACGTGCTCGCCCCATCGATGGCAGCCGCGTGCTCCAACTCGACGGGCACCGCGTCGATGAAGTTCTTCATCAGCCAGATCGCGAAGGGCAGCGAGCTGGCGGCCAGGAACAACGCTGTCGTGTACAGCGAGTCGAGCCAGCCGAGGTAGACATACATCTGGTAGACGGGCACGACCAGCATCGACACCGGGAGGCCGGACGCGAAGAGGATGACGAGCATGAAAGGCCGCTTGAACGGGATGTGCATGCGCGACAGCGGATAGGCGGACAGCAGCGCGAGAAGCGTGGTGAGAACCGTGGTGGTGCCGGCCAGGATCAAGCTGCTGCGGAACGAGCTCAACGCGTCCGCGCGGCCGAGCACGTCCGCGAAGTTCGCGAGCGTGGGCGATGGGATCCTGATCGCCCAGTCGGGGTTCGAGTCGATCGAGGCGAAGACCATCCACAGCATCGGGAGGAGGAAGAAGCAGCCCAGCAGGATGAGCACCAGGTTGGTGGCCATCGCGGCGGCGGAGACCTTTCGATAAGGCACCACGATCAGCTTGTCGCCGGCCAGCGGCCGCGCCTGCACCGCGCTCACACCTGCCTCCTCGAGGCGCGCACGAACAGCAGCGAGAAAAAGGCGCCGATCAAGACCAGCACGAGCGAGATGGCGGTGCCGTAACCCAGCTGGTGGAAGACGAACGCCTCCTGGTAGACATAGATCGGAAGCGTCGTCGTCTCGATCCCCGGACCGCCCTGCGTCATCGCGTAGATGAGGGTGAACTCGGAGAGGTTCAGGATCGTCACCAGCAGGAGATTGGTGACGATCGTCGGCCTCAGCAGCGGGAGGATGACCGACCGGTAGCGCCTCCACGCCGACGCGCCCTCGACCTCGGCGGCCTCCAGCACTTCGGAGGGAAGGTTGCGCAAGCCAGCCGAGAAGACGAGCATCGAAAAGGCGACATTGCGCCAGAGGTTGGCGACCGACACGATCAGCATCGGGACCAGGACCAGAAAGTTGGTGCCGCCGTGCCCGAGCAGGATCGACAGGGTGCCGCCGGCCTGCGAGAACGCGTACCAGATCAGGGCGACGGTGATCTCCGGCAGGACCCACGCGACGATGACGATCGACCCGACGACGATCCTGATCGGCACCACCGCGTTGCGCAGCAGGATCGCGAGCAGCATGCCGAGCACGGACTGGCCGACGATCGCCGAACCGACGACGAAGAGGATCGTCAGCCAGGAAGACTTGATGAAGACGTAGTCGCCCAGCATCCGGGCGACGTTCTCCAGCCCGGTGAACGAGTAATCACGGGAGCGCGAACCGACGAGCGCCAGGTTGGTGAAGCCGATGTAGAAGGCGTACAGCACAGGGCCGAGAAACAGCACGACGAGCAGGACCAGGCCCGGCGCGAGCATGAGGAGGCTCGACCACTGGAACCTTTCGCGGTCCAGCCTCGGCCCGAGCGTGCCCACAACCGCCATGCTCAACTCCTCCGCTGCGCCCCTCGCCGACCTTTGGAGCGTTCCACTGGAACGTTCCGTAATTCTCTAGGCGGCTGGCCCGACCGTCAAGCCCCCCGCTCTGGGGCGTGCGCTGGCGAGCCTAGGCGCGACGCAGAGGTGCGGTTGAGTTTCGGGCCACCAGATTCACGTCGACGATGGTTCGCTTTGGCGGCCCTTTCAGCCTGCCCTCGATGCGGTCGGCGATGGTGGCGATGCCAAGCCTGGCCAGCTCGTCGCGCGGCTGCGCGACCGTGGTCAGAGCGATGCGCGCCAGCCCGGCCATGGGGACGTCGTCGAAGCCGACGATCGAGACGTCCCCCGGGACATGGAGACTGACTCGATCGGCGAACTCCTGCAGGGCGATCGCGGCGACGTCGTTGGACGCAAACACTGCGGTCGCGCGACCGGGACCGGTGAAGACGTCCAGAAGCGGCCGCTCCACACCGTCGATCTCCGCCTGGTCGGACGGAGGCGTCCAGCTGATCTTGAGCTGCGGCCCAAGGCCGGCTTCCTTGAGCGCCTCGCAGTAACCGTCCCAGCGGGCGTGGTCTGACGCGTCTTCCAGCTCGGGAATCGAAAGGTAGGCGACACGACGGTGGCCCGCCTCGACCAGGTGCCTCGTCCCGAGACGGCCTCCGAATGCGTCATCCACGGAAACCACGTCGCCCCATCCGGCGCTGCAGCTGACGAAGACCGCCGGGACCTGGTGCTGCAGGGTCTCCTGCATGGTCCGGGAGTCGCCGGAAAACGCAAGGAAGACGATGCCGGCGACCCTGTGTTCCAGCAGGGTCTCGACGCCGGCGAGCTCACTCTGGCTGTCGCCTTCGGTGTTGCAGAACATGGCGGTGTACCCCCGCGCGGCAGCCTGGCGCTCGACCGACTTCGCCATCTCGGCGAAAAACGGGTTGGCGAGATCGCCCACGACCACGCCCAGGATGCTGGTGCGCTGCTGGACGAGCTGGCGGGCGAGGACGTTGGGCCGGTAGCCGAGCTCGCGGATCGCCGTCCGCACCCGCCGGCGCGTTGCTTCCGAGACGCCCGGCAGTCCGCGCACCACGTTGGACACCGTCGATTTCGAAACCCCCGCGTGAGAGGCGACGTCAAGGATGGTCGGGTGCCGGCGCATCGCGGGCGCGGAATCGTGAGGGACGGCCATCGGAGGCAATGGGGTTCGGCTCATGAGGACGGGTTCAGGCCTTCATCGCCGGGTCCATCAGAACCTTCATAGTGCCCTCATGCTGCGACAGCTCGACCGCTTCGGTCGCGCGCTCGAGCGGCATCCGATGGGTGACGATCTCGCTGAGAGGCAGCCGGTCGAGGTTGCGCACCAGCATGTTCATGGCGGGAACGTAGGAGGTTGCCGTTTCGCCACCAACGCCGATGACGCTCACATTCTTCGTGCAGATGTCGGAGTTCGGATTGACACCGACCGGGCCCATGTCGACGAAAGTGCCGGCTTCGACGACAGTGCCTCCATACCGCACAAGGTGCAGGCATTCGGGGAACGACTGCGCGACGCCCGTGCAGTCGATGACGATATCCGGCCCGGTGTGGGTGTGCTCGCGCAGGAGCTCGATCCGCTCTTTCTCGCTGGTCTTGGCGGCGTTGACGGTCAGCGTCGCGCCGAAGCGCCGCGCGAGCTCGAGTCGCGACTCGATCCGGTCGATGGCGACCAGCTTGCCGCAACCCATGAGTCGCGCCTTGACCAGGTGGCAGAAGCCAAGTGGCCCGACCCCGACGATCGCCACCGATTCGCCGAACGCGCTTCCGCCCCAGCTCGCGTTCAGCATGCGGGCGCGGTCGAAGCCGTGGGTCACCGCCATGATCTCGGTCAGCGCCGCCAGCTCGTCCGGCAGCCCGTCCGGCACTCTGAACAGCGGCGTGCCCGGCAGCAGGTACATGTACTCCGCCCACCCGCCGAACAGGTGCGGGGGGATCCCGGCGTGGAGGCTGTTTCCGTAGTCCTGCAGGTTTTCGCAGAAGTAGTACGGATAGTCGTTGAGGCAGAAGACGCAGCGCCCGCAGGGCACATTCGCGGCGGGCACGATACGGTCGCCGGGCCGCAACGGCCGACCCTCGCTGTCGGGGATCGAATCGGCGCCTCCGATCGCTTCGATCACGCCGACATTCTCATGGCCGCAGATCAGCGGATAGGTGATCTCGCGCTCATGGTCGGTGCCCGCGTACTGCTTCGACTCGCCCCGATACGTGTGCTTGTCGGTGCCGCAGATGCCC
The DNA here is from genome assembly GCA_005882135.1 of Chloroflexota bacterium. Lineage (GTDB taxonomy): Bacteria > Chloroflexota > Dormibacteria > Dormibacterales > Dormibacteraceae > 40CM-4-65-16. The sequence goes on along the minus strand of VBDR01000025.1, from coordinate 195,092 downwards.
GAGTAGGTGACCTTCATCAGGACCGCGCCCGGCGCGGGGTCGGGACGCGGGAAATGCCTCAGCTCGAGATGCCCCGGGGCTGTCATAACGGCCGCTCGGACCGTCCCGCTCACAAGTTTGGAACGTTACAGGATTTCAATCCAGCTGCCAGCGGTGGTCGGCGTCGGTCGTGACCAGCCAGCGCCGGGTCGGCCCGGCCATCACGTTCAGGTAGTAGAGGTCGTAGCCAGGACCCGCGGCGACCGGGTGAAATCCGCGCGGGACCAGCACCAGGTCGCCGTCGCGAACCTGAATCGCCTCGTCCAGCGAGCGGTCATCCGTGTAGATGAGCTGCACCGCAAAACCCTCGGCCCGCGCCATGCGGTGGTAGTACGTCTCCTCGAGGTATGTCTCGCGCGGGGGATCGTCGGTGTCGTGCTTGTGCGGCGGATAGCTCGACCAGTTTCCGGCGGGCGTCAACACCTCGGTCACGAGAAGCGCCTCGGCCAGTCGATCCTCCATCAGGATGTTGTGGATCGTGCGCTCGGTGCGACCTGAGCCACGTCTGAACGGTTTGATCTCGGCCGCCTGGATCAGGGCCGGCTCGGCGCCACGCGAGGCGGGCGCCCAACAGAGTGCGACCTCGCAGCTCTCGCTCGAGGCTCTGATCTCGAGCGGCTGCCCTGGCGGCGCGTAGACCGAGTCGGGCGTGCCCTCGAATACGTTGCTCCGGGACCCGACCTCCTTCCACGCGTGCGATCCGACCGTGAAGTCCGCCTGACCCGCCAGCATCACCGCGCACAGTTCTCTCGCCCCGGTCGATTGCCGGATCCGGTCACCGCGTCGTAGCTCGTAAACCTCAAAGCCGACATAGGACCAGCCCGCGGATTCGGGGGTGACGATGGCCACAGGTCCTTCGCCGGCGGGCTTGTTGGTCCGGCGCACGACGAGCTCCGTCATACGTGCCAGCGGCGCCTTGCCAAGCCGCGCCGGTGCTCCTCACGCGCCTTCTTGACATCGGCCGACTCCGACACCTCCGCCACCGGCACCTCCCACCAGCTCTCGTAGCTCGGCACGCCTTCGTAGCGATCAACGGCGACGTGGATCACCACGGTGCGATCGATCTTCTTCGCGGCGACAAGCGCGTCACGGAGCTCTTCGACGTTGCGTGCCCGGTAGACGTGGGCGCCGAGCCCCTGGGCGTTCATCCCGAGGTCGACCGGGAGCCTCTCGCCGTTGCTGTGCTCGGCGTCGTCGCCGAGCGATCCGCCGTTGCGATACCGGTACCGAGTCCCGAAACCAGCGTTGCCTTTCGATCGCGAGAGGCCGCCGATCGACGCAAAGCCTTCGTTGTCGACGAGCACGATGGTGAGCTTGGCGTGCTCCTGGATCGAGGTCACGATCTCCTGCGCCATCATCAAGTACGACCCGTCGCCGACCATGACGTAGACCTCGCGCGAGGGATCGGCAAGCCTGACGCCCAGGCCGCCGGCGATCTCGTAGCCCATCGTCGAGTACCCGTACTCGACGTGGTAGCCCTTGGCGTCGCGCGTGCGCCACAGCTTGTGCAGGTCGCCGGGCATCGAGCCCGCCGCGCACACGACGACGTCGCGCGGCGCCGACAGCTCGTTGACCGCGCCCAGCACCTCCGACTGAGCGGGCAGCGGCGAGTGGCCCAGGTTGTAAAGGCGGGACACCTCCGCATCCCACTCGGCGCGAAGCTGCTCGTAGTCGCGCCGGTAGGCCTCGGCCACCGACCAGCCCTGCAGCCTTCGGTCGAGCGCCTCCAGGATCGCTCGAGCGTCACCGGTCAGCGGAACACCCCCGAGCTTGTGGCTGTCCAGCTCCGCGATGTTGATGTTGACAAACCGGACGTCGGGATTTTGAAACGCCGTTTTGGAGGCGGTCGTGAAATCCGTGTACCGCGTCCCGACGCCGATGACCACGTCGGCGCTCGCCGCGATCCGGTTGGCTGCAAGCGTGCCCGTCGCGCCGACGCCGCCGAGCGCACCCGCGTGATCGTAGGCCAGAGATCCCTTGCCTGCCTGGGTCTCCGCCACCGGCATCCCGGTGCGCCTGACCAGACCCCGCAGGGCGTCGGTCGCCTCCGAGTAGATGACCCCTCCGCCCGCGACAAGGAGCGGGCGCCGGGCGGCGCGGATGATGCCCGCTGCGCGCTCGAGTGCAGGTTCGTCGGGCAGCGGACGGGCAAGGCGCCAGGTCCGCTTCTCGAAGAATTCGGCCGGATAGTCGAACGCTTCCGTCTGCACGTCTTGGGGCAGCGCCAGCGTGACCGCGCCGGTGTCGACCTGACTGGTCAGCACTCGCATCGCCGACAGCGCCGCGGGGATCAGCTGTTCCGGACGCTGGATCCGGTCGAAGTACCGCGACACGGGTATGAACGCGTCGTTGACGCTGACGTCGCCGCGCGAGGGCGACTCCAGCTGTTGCAGCACGGGGTCGGGCCGGCGGGAGGCAAAGACGTCGCCTGGTAGAAGCAGGACCGGAAGGCGATTCACCGTCGCCGCCGCGGCTCCGGTGATCATGTTCGTCGCGCCAGGCCCGATCGAGGTCGTGCAGGCGAGGGCGGCAAGGCGGTTGCGCATCTTCGCGAAGCCGGCTGCCGTGTGAACCATGGCCTGCTCATTGCGCGCCTGGTAGTAGGTGAGGAGCTCCGGATTCTGGGCCAACGCCTGGCCGATCCCCGTGAGGTTGCCGTGGCCGAAGATGCCGAAGCAGCCGCCTATGAAGCGGTGCTCGACGCCGTCACGCTCCACATGCTGGGACGCCAGAAAGCGCACCAGCGCCTGCGCCATGGTCAGCTTCAGCGTCTTCACGGCGCGACCTTACGCGGGTTCTGGAAGCATCACGTCGCGCACCAGCCCGGCAAGGTCGGTGCAGGCTGCGATGAACTGACGCAGCGTGCGCACGGTCGGCGCAAACGAGTCGAATTCGTCGACGGTGAGCCCGTCCTCCGAGTACGCGCGCCGAAAATCCGGGAAGTGCGAGAGGAGGTGGCCCAGCACCTCGGGATCGACCGGGTCGTCGATGCGCGGCCGCACCTCGATGTCACCCGCGTTGAATCGCTTCTGCCATGCCGACGGGGGCGAGATGACCGCGTCGGCGCCAATCAGCTCGCTCCAGTGCATGTGGTTCCGGAATGCCGCCGACAGCAGCCGCAGCCGGTAACCCCGCTGGCGGAAGATGCCGTACGTCTTCTTGAAAACCGCGACGCCCGCCCATTCGAGGATCCCAGGGTCGACGGTGATCTCACGCCTGTCGAGTAGAACCTTCAGCCAGTCGTCGAGGCGGCCAACCATGATCGTGCAGACCGGGCCCATCGAGGCGATCTCCTTGCCCTCGCTCTCACGCCGCCGGAGTCCTCGCTCGACAGCCTCGGCGACCGCGATGCACTGGGGAAGGGTGAAGCAGACGGTCGCGTTCACGCTCAGGCCGCGGTACGTCGCCTCCTCGATGGCGACGACGCCGGCCCGCGTCGCCGGGATCTTCACGATCACATTCGGCGCGAGGAGGCTGAACCTCATGGCGTGCTCGAGGATCGCTTCGGAGTCGCGGAAAAAACGGGGATCCGTCTGGATGGAGAGGCGGCCGTCGCGCCCGGCATGGGCCGCGAACGCCGGCTCGAGAAGCTTCGCGGCTCTGACCGACATCTCTTCGACCAGCGTCCACCCGATCCGATCCTCGGTCGCGCCAGGGAGGTCATGGAGCAGGGCCTCGATGCGAGGCCGCCAGACAGCGATTTCCTTCTTCAGGATGCCGACGGCGATGACAGGGTTGCAGGTAGCTCCGACGGCGCCGTTCTCGATCGCGTAGATGAGCTCGCCGATGTCGGCCGAGTCGTTCCACAGCATCGTCGGCGTCGTCTGCGTCATCTGATGCAGCCGGCTCTTGAACGTCACCCTCGCCACCGCTGGATCTGTGGCCGTCAACTCGGTCTCCACATTACATGTGTCACCAACGCGTGACGACGACCTTCTTTCGGGTATAGAACTCGATTCCGTCCGTGCCATGGACGTGCAGGTCTCCGAAGAAAGAACCCTTCCATCCGCTGAAAGGAAAGAATGCGAAAGGCTGCGCGATGGGCACATTGATGCCCGTCATCCCGGCTTCGACGCGTTCCCGAAACTCGCGCCCGGCGCGACCGGACTGCGTGAAGATCGTCGCCATGTTGCCAAGCGACGACGCATTGGCTTGTGCGATCGCGTCCTCGAGCGTCGCCGCGCGGGCGACCGACAAGACGGGTCCGAAGATCTCTTCGCGGCCGACCGCCATCTGCGGCGTGACCCGGTCCAGGATCGTCGGCCCCAGAAAGAATCCTTGCCGCGACATCTCGCCCCGGCCGTCGACCACGAGCTGCGCGCCTTCGGCGGTGCCCTTTTCGACGTAGGAGGCGACTCGATCTCGATGCTCGGCCCGGATCAGCGGCCCGACCTGCACCCCAGGCTGGTCGCCTGGTCCGACGACCATCTTCGAGGCCGCGTCGCGCAATGGGTCGAGCAGGATGTCGGCCGCCTTGCCCACCGCGACGGCGACGGAGCCGGACAGGCATCGCTCACCCGCGTTGCCGAACGCCGAGTTGAGAATCGCGGGGACGGTGATTTCAGGGTCGGCGTCAGGCATGACCACGATGTGATTTTTGGCGCCGCCGAGCGCCTGGACGCGCTTGCCGCGCGCAGCGGCCTCTGTATAGACGTGCTTGGCGACTGGCGCCGAGCCCACAAATGAGATCGCGCTGACCCCTGGGTTTTCGAGCAATGCGTCGACAGCGCCGGCCGCGCCGTGGACGACGTTGAGCACTCCCGCCGGAAAACCGGCCTCCAGGAAGAGCTCGGCCAGCCGCTGGCCGCCCAACGGCGTCCGCTCGGACGGCTTGAGCACGAATGTGTTGCCCGCGACGACGGCGAGCGGAAACATCCAGAGTGGGATCATCACCGGGAAGTTGAAGGGCGGGATGCCCGCACACACGCCGACCGGATAGCGATAAAGGTCCTGGTCGACGCCACCCGAGACGTCGCGCAGCGTGCGGCCTTGAAGCAGGGTCGGCGCGCCGCACGCGAAGTCGACGACCTCGATCCCGCGCCGAACCTCGCCACGCGACTCGTCCAGGGTCTTGCCGTGGTGGCGGGTGACGATCGAAGCGAGCTCCTCGAAATGCTCCTCGAGCACGGCCTTGTAGCGGAACATCAGGCGCACCCGCTCCATCACCGCCGTCCGTGACCACGATGCGAAGGCCCCGCTCGCGGCCTTGACCGCCGCATCCACCTCCTGCGCCCCCGAGAGCGGAACCTGCTCGATGACCTCGCCCGTGGCGGGGTTGAAGACGGGCAGGGAGACCGCGCCGTCGGCGGGCATCTGCCAATCGGAACCGATCAGGTTGCGGATCATCGTGCTTCCTCCCGCAGCTCGCGTGCGACCTGCTTCATCTCCGGGTCGGCCGCCAACTTCTCCAGCTCCCTGGAAAGGCGCTCCAGCTCTTCTCCCCCTGCCATCATCCTGGTCAGCTCCTCCAGCGAGGTTTCGTGCTTGGCATACGCGCCCATGAGCTTGCCTCGGTTCAGGAGCACGAACCGATCGCCCACCGGATACGCGTGATGCGGGTTGTGTGTGATGAAGATCACCCCCAGGCCGCGCTCCCTTGCCTGCACGACGTACTTCAAGACGATGCCCGACTGCCGCACGCCGAGCGCGGACGTCGGCTCATCGAGGATCAGCACTTTGGCCCCGAAGTACACCGCACGCGCGATGGCCACAGCCTGCCGCTCGCCACCGGAAAGGGTGCCGACCGCCTGATTGGGATCGCGGACATCGATTCCCATCTTGCCCATCTCTTCGCGCATCACGCGCTTGGCAAAGCCAGTGTCGAGCCTGCGCGCCGGACCGAAACCGACAGTCGGCTCGGAGCCGAGGAAGAAGTTGCGCCAGATCGACATCAGGGGCACGGTCGCCAGGTCTTGAAAAACAACCGAGATGCCCGCGGCCCGGGCCTCGCGTGGGCCCCCGAAGCGCACGCTCTTGCCGTCGACGAGCAGCTCGCCTTCGTCATGCGGGTGGACCCCGGACAGGATCTTGATCAGTGTCGACTTGCCGGCGCCGTTGTCACCGAGCACGCACGTAACCTCGCCGGCGTGAACCTGCATCGAGATGTCGCGGAGTGCGATCACGCTCCCGAAGTACTTGCTGACGTTGCGCACCTCCAGGAGAGGCACGCCGTTCTTGGATTGGCTCATCCGGCGACCCTCATCGGCGCGCGCTCGCGGCGCGCCGTCTGACGAGGGTGTTGACACCGACGGCGACGAAAAGGATCACGCCCAGAAACGTGTAGTACCAGTTGGAGTCCCAGTTGGCGAAGATGATGCCGATCTGGGCAAATCCGATGATCAGCGCGCCCAGCGAGGCCCCGATTGCGGAACCGTATCCACCGGTCAGGAGGCAACCTCCGACCACGGCGGCGATGATGTAGAAGAACTCGAGCCCAACTCCCTGGCCCGACTGGATCCCCTTGAAGCGAAGGGCAACCATGATGCCGACCACGGCCGCCGAAATCGCCGTGTACATGAAGAGGATCACCTTCGTGCGCGAGACCGGAACGCCGACGGCGCGCGCGGCGTTGGCGTCTCCGCCGACAGCGAAGATCCAGTTTCCGAAAGTGGTCTGGGTCAGCACCACGGTGGCGATTACGGTGATGGCGATCCACCAGAGCACCGCATCCTGGAAGTTGTAGGGGGCGAGGAATGTGCTGCCAAAGATCGACTGAGCGCTGACAAAGCCCGGTGCCTGGTCGGAGATGTCGAACCGCACCGTGTTCGTGAGCAGCCGAGTGACGCCGACGTCCACCCCGCGGAGGACGAAGAACGTGGCGAGGGTGATGATGAAGCTCGGCAGCTTGGTCCGTACCACGAGCATGCCGTTCGCCGCCCCGATGATGCCGGCGAAGATCAGCACGGCCACTATGGCCACCCACACGTTGACCTGCTGCCGGGTGATGAGCATGCCGAGCAGCAGGCCGCTGGTCCCGGTCATGACGCCCGCTGACAGGTCGAACTCACCGCCGATCATGAGGAGCGCGACGGCGACCGCCATGATGCCGTAGGTCGAGGCGGCGTCGGTCCAGTTCTGCATGCCCGCGATCGAGGTGAACAGGTGTCCTGGCGTGGCGTCGACGCTTGCGAAAAGCAGGTAAACCGCGAGGGCGCCGATCAGGGCCCCCAGCTCGGGGCGCTGCAGAAGGCGCACCAGAACGCTGACGCCGGCCAGCCGCTCGTCCCGCCCCGCGCCCGCCTGTTGGGGGGCCGGACTCGGACGGGGCTGGGTGCTTGCCACGCTCATCTTTTGCGCTCCCCGGATGTCACCGGGCCGGAGTCGACCGGCCCGGTGATCAGCTCCGATTCAGTCTATCGAGTGCCTTTGCCGGCAAGGCTGGCGACCGTGGCGGCATTGCTCTTGTCCACGATGCCCGGGCCGCTCTTGACGGTGTCGAAACCGCCGACGGTGTTCGCATTCTGCTTGAACAGCTTGAGGAAGACGATCGGCAGGTAACCCTGCAGGTACTGCTGCTGGTCGACGGCGAAGTCGATCTTGCCCGACTGGATGTCCGCGATGACGCCGGTGCTGATGTCGAAGGTCGCGATCTTCGCGGTTGAGCTCGCGCCCGTGACGGCGGCCTCCACGATGTTCTTGGCGACGTCGGGGTCGAGCGCGAGGATGGCGTCGATCGATTTGTCAGCGCTGAGCTTCGCCTGAAGGGTGGCCGTCGCCGACGAGACGTTGGACTTGGCGTTGTCGATGACGAGGTCCGATTCACTGCCGCCGAAGCCGGTCTTGGCGCCGGCGCAGCGGTCGCGCAGGCTCGTGCTCGTGGCCTCGTGGATCACGCACAGCAGCTTGTGGCCGCCATCCGCCTTGAGCCTGATCCCAGCCTGCTGGCCCGCAGCCGTTTCAGGCTGGCCGACGCAGGTGAGCGCACCTGAGTATGCGATGTAGCTCTGGCCGCTGGTTGTCGTGCCGCAGTTGTTGATCAAGATCAGCGGAATGCCCTGTCCAGCGGCTTGCTTGGCGCAGTCGAGGACGGTCTGGCTGTGCGGAGAGACGACGAGGCCGTCGGGCTTCGCGGTCACCGCGGCGCTGATGAACTGGCATTCCTGGTTGTCGTCGTTGTTGCTGCCCTGGTAGTTGACCGAAACGCCGAGGTCAGTGGCAGCCTGGCTCTCACCTTTCTGCACGACCGACCAGAACGTGCCGTTGTCACCGTGGGTCACGAAGTAGAAGCGGTAGCTGCTGCCGGATGCAGCTGCGGACGGCGACGTGTTGGAGCTGGGCGTCCCGCTCTCGCATGCCGCGGCCACAATGCACAAGGCAGCCAACCCGATGACCACCCGAAACCGACTCATCTCGTTCACTCCTCCTTGGATGCGCTGGTGGACAGCTTGGCGCTGGCAATGTGACGAAAATACTCAAGGCTCTGCCGCGCCGCCGCGACAGGTCCCGCTCCCGGTTCGGGCTCAGCAGTAAGCGCCGTGTCCTGCTCGAGCACGTACCAGCCCCGATGGCCGGCGGCTTGCAGCCGGCCGTAAACCGACTCGATGTCGAGGTCGCCCAGGCCAAGCGGCCTGTAGAGGCCGCGCCGCACCGCCTCGGCATAGGAGATCTTCCTCGCCTGGAACCGCTCGGCGAGCTCCGCGTCGACGTCTTTGAGGTGGACGTGTCTCACCCGGGCGCCCGCGTCGCGAGCGATCGCGACGGGATCCGCGCCCCCCAGGAAAACGTGGCCCGTGTCCAGACACAGGTCGACCTGCGTCATTTCCAGAAACGTCTCCATATCTTCGGGGACGAGCACCTCCGCGCTCGAGGCCGCCAGCGCCGACGCCTCGCGCTCGAGCTCGCTCACGCCCCAGGAGATCGGTGCACCCGCGACCTTCATGAAAAATCGTCCACCCTCACCGGACGGCGTTCCCGCATCGAGGAATCCGCGGCCAGCGCGACGACGAGCGCCCGCCGCGCGTCGGCCACCGAGCAAGGACTCTCAGCGCCCTCTTCGACCGCGCCCAGGAATGCTTCCAGCTCCGCACGATACGCAGCTTCGAAACGCTCGAGGAAATCTCTGTAGCCGGGCTGAGGCGGAGCGGCGACACCCGGTTCGACTGACCGCAGCGGGGTCCGTCCGTCCCAGCCCACGGCCACGCTGTCGCGGAGGCCGAACAGCTCCATGCGCACGTCGTAGCCCCGGGGGTCGTTTCGCGTCGCGGTCAGCGCGCCGACGATTCCGCCCTCGAAGCGCAGAGTCGCGCAGGAGGCGTCGACATCGTGATGCCTGGCAAACAGCGGTGAGTTCGCCTGCCCGGCAGCGAAGACCTCGACGACCGGGCGTCCAAGAACCCAGGCGGCGATGTCGAAGTCATGGATCGCGAGGTCGCGCCAGATGCCGCCGGAATCCGCGATGTACTGCTCGGGGGGCGGAGCCGGATCATGGGTGGCGAGCCGGACGACATGCACGGCGCCGAGCGCTCCAGAAGCGTATGCCTCGCGCGCCGCCCGATAGCCTGCGTCGAACCGGCGCTGAAACCCGATCTGGACGAACAGCCGGACGCGCTCGATGTGCCTGATGACGTCATCCGTCGCCCCGAGGTCGAGCGCGATGGGCTTTTCACAAAAAGTCGGGACCGAGGCATCGGCCGCCATGTGCAGCAGCTCGGCGTGGACCGGGGTGGCCGCGGCGATGACCAGCGCATCCACGCCCGCCGAGAGGAGGGCCTGCGGACTCTCGGCCTGCGCGGCGCCAACCTGCGCGGCGACCGCCGCGGCCCGACCCTGGTCGGCATCGACGAGGGTGAGCGTCGACACCAGGGGACTCCCCTTGAGGGTGCGGGCATGCAGCATGCCGATCCTTCCGGTACCTACGAGCCCAACGTGCAGCTTCTTCTCCCAGCCCGGACGGCACCAGGCCAAAGTCGTGGGAACGTTCCCACGGGAACGTTCCCGCCAGTATCCATGTTCCGCGCCACGCCTCACTCGTCGGCTATGACCACACCGCGCTCGCCGCCCTGCGGCACATCTCGCTCACGACGATCCATCAGCCGAGAAACCAGATCGGTGAGATGGCGATGCGAGCGGTCATCCGGCGAATCGAAAAGCCATCCGCACAGGCGCGGCGACACGTGCTGGCGCCAGAGCTGGTCGTGCGCGACACCACGGCGCCACCGCGGCGAGGCGCCGGCTAGGGCAGCACCGGTTCGGGGGTTGCGGCACGTGACGCCGGGCGCACGGCTAGCGCAGCCACAACGGCCGCAAGCACGGCGGCGACGGCGTAGGCGTAGAAGGCCGCCTGGATCCCCGCGATCGACCACACCACCCCTCCCACGATCGGCCCCACGGTGACACCGATGTTCTCGAACTCGCCGAACAGTCCCATGTAGAAGGCGTGCCGGCGGCGCGGCATGGATTCCGCGACCCAGGCGGTCGCCGCGGGCCAGATCAGCGACGCCCCCAGGGCTCGGATGGCGGCGCCGACGATCACGAGCGCAAAGTTGCCTGCCAGCGCATAGACGACAAAACCGAGCGCAGAAACTGCAGCGCCGGTGACCATCGTCGGCCTGCGACCCCAGCGGTCGGAAGCGTTGCCTCCAGGCACCAGCAGCACGCCACCGATGAGGCCGACCGCCAGCATGGCGGCGCCCGCCGCCGCGGCCGAAAGCTGCAGGTGGTTGGTGACCAGAAGCGGAAGCAGGGCGAGCTCGCCGCCCAGGCCGATCTGGATCAGAAGGGCCAGCGTGGCGGTGATCGCCAGCACGTGCGTCACGCTCGGCCCCGCGCGGGAGCTTTCCTCGCCCGCCGCGTTTTCGGCGTTGATGCGCACGTGATGGTCGGCGATCGTGTAACCGCGAAAGACCCAGAGCACCAGCACCGCCGAGACGGCGGGCAGTGCGGCGCCCGCAAGCATCACGTCACGAATCGGAAAACGGTCGATCAGCTGTCCGCCCACGCCCGCGCCAACCGCCTCGGCGATGACCCACTGGGAGGCGAGCAGGGCAAGGCCCGTGGCACGCAGGCGCGCATGAAGCGTGGTGCCCAGGTACGAGCGCGCGATCGGCCCGACCGCGACCATCATCCCCGACGCGAGCAGGTAGCCGACTGCGATCAGCGGTATCGACTGAACCCGCGAAAGCAACACGATGAAGGCGCCGTACAGCAGCTGTGACGCGACCAGCGGCGCGCCGTACCCGACGCGGTCTGCGACCACGCCCCACACCCACTCGAACGCAAACATCCCGAACCCGAACATCGCGAGCGTCAGCCCGATCTCGTTCGGGCTGGCGTGCAGCTGCCTCAGCTCGAGGGGAACGGCGATCTCCAGCAGGCCCGTCGCCAGCGTCGCGAACGCAAGCGCCGCGATGAGGCCTCCGCTGCGGCTGCGAATGAGTGACTCGGTGATGCGCGAACGATAGGCCATGATGTCGGCGTGCCATGACGCCGCTGCATCCACAGGCGCGTGCCGTGCTCGACGAAATCGCCGCCGGCCGGCTCAGTGTTTCGCGACCGTGCGATATCGCGGAGCTTCGACGCCTGGAGCAAATCGAAGCGAGGTTCTCAGGGCCGCCCCAGGTGGTTGCGTCGGTGAGCGACATGGACATCGACGGACCGTCGGGACCGCTGCGGATCCGGCTTTACTCTCCGGATGCCGGGCCATCGTTTCCGGCTGTGATGTTCATGCACGGCGGCGGCTGGGCGCTCGGCAGCGTCGAGCTGTCGGACCACCTGTGCCGCGCCTTGTGCCGCGCCTCGAACATGCTCGTCGCGTCGGTGGATTACCGGCTTGCTCCCGAGCACCCATTCCCGGCCGGGCTGGAAGACTCGTTCGCAGCCCTGCTGTGGCTGCATGGGCAACCGGATGTTTCGGCGATTGCGGTGTGCGGTGAGAGCGCGGGTGGCAATCTCGCGGCGGCGATCGCGCTGGTCGCCCGCGAACGCGGGCTCGACGACGTGGCGCTCCAGGTCCTGATCTATCCCGCCTTCGATCCCGGCCTCCGCGAGCCATCGATGGAGCATCTCGCGACAGGCTACGGATTGACGCAGGAAGACATGAGGTGCTTCTGGGACATGTACCTGCAGTCTCCGGCCGACGCCGCCAATCCTCACGCGTCGCCTCTGCGCGCCGGCGACCTCGCAGGTGTGGCCCCCGCCTTCATCCTGACGGCCGAGTACGACCCGTTGGTGGACGAGGGCGAGCGCTACGCCCGTCTACTCCAGCAATCCGGCGTGCAGGTCACAGCCAGGCGCTACGACGGTATGATCCACGGCTTCGTGAGCTATCTGGGTCGCGTCGACGCGGCTCAGGCCGCGATCGATGAATGCGCGCGTGTGCTGAGTGAGGCGATGGCGACACAAACATGAGAGGGAACCCCAAGGGGTCCCCGACTGACGCACCACGGCTCGGCTTGGTGACCGAAGCATTCGCGGATCGACCACTCATCGACGTCATGGACTGGCTGGTCCGGGCCGCGCCGGCGATCAGCGACCTCGAGGTCGGCGCCGGCGGCTACGCGCCGACCGGCCACTGCGATACACGGCGCATGCTCACGGACGCGGCGGCGCGCGAGGCTTGGCAACGCGAGGTCAGCGCGCGTGGATTGCGGGTCGGTGCGCTCAACGTATGGGGCAATCCGCTCCACCCCGAGGAGGCGATTGCGAGCAAGCACGACTCGGATTTGCGCGACGCAATCCGGCTCGCAGCGCTGCTCGGCGTCGATCGCGTGGTGGCGCTGGCCGGCTGCCCGCCGGGCGCCATCGGCGACCGGACGCCGCACTTCGCGGGTGGCGGATGGCTGCCTTACCTGGAATCGATACACGAGGCGCAGTGGGAGCGATGGGTCGAGCCCTACTGGTCGGGGATCGCCGAGTTTGTGGTGCGCGAGCACCCTCAGCTGCTGATCTGCCTCGAGCTGCATCCCGGCACCGTCGTATACAACGTCGAGACGTTCGAGCGGATCGCCGCGTTGGGTGACCCGATCGCCGCCAACATCGATCCCAGCCACTTTTTCTGGATGGGCATGGATCCGCTGGCGGTGGTGCGGGCGATCGGTGACGGAGCCGGCCACTGCCACGGCAAGGACGTGGTTTTCGCTGCGCAGAACCTCGCCGTCAACGGGCTGCTCGACCGCCGCTGGCCGCGGGCACCCGAAGCGATGCCGTGGAACTTCAGCGTCGTCGGCCGTGGCCACGACGCGGCCTGGTGGCGGGACTTTGTCGGCGCGCTTGGCCAAAACAGCCGCCTGCACACGATCGCGATCGAGCACGAGGACCCCTTCGTCGACCCCGAGCAAGGCATCCCCGAGGCCGTGAGTGTGATCGCGAGCGCCTGGAAAAGGCCCGGGTGTTGACACTGTAGAGGCTTTCGTATAGGGTCGGTGGAACGTTCCAACCTATCCACGCATCCCGCCCGGACTGAACTGGCGGGGTTGACATCGGGGTGAGCATGGCCGGCCGACTGAGGGTAGGGGTAATCGGGTGCGGCTTGATCGCTCAGGTCATGCACCTCCACTATCTGCGCGAGCTGGCCGACCGCTTCGAGATCGCGGCGGTATGCGATGTATCGGAGGAGCTTCGGGCGGCCTGCGCGCGCGAGTATCGGGTGCCGGAGCAGTTCGCCTCGTGGCAGGAGCTGCTCGCCCGGCGTCTTGACGCCGTGTTGGTCCTGACCTCGGGGAGCCACGCGCCGATTGCGATCGCGGCCGCGAAGGCCGGCATCCACGTCATGGTCGAGAAGCCGATGTGCTTCTCGGTCGCCGAAGGCAGGGCCATGATCGAGGCGGCCGAGGCTGCCGGCGTCGTGCTGATGGTCGGCTACAACAAGCGCTACGACCCGGCGTACGCGCGGGTGATCGAGGAGGTGCGCACCCTTCGCGACCTGCGCCTGCTTCGCATCACCACCCTCGAGTCCCCCATCGAGCCCTATGTCCAGCAGTACAACCTGCGCCGGGGAGGGACGCTGCCGAAAGATCTCGCCCAGACCCTGAGCGAGGATGACGCCGCGCGTCTCGACGCGGCGGTGCCGGATGCAGACGCGCTGTCGCGGTGGGCATACCGGAGCGTGCTCCTCGACAGCGTGGTCCACGAGTTCAACGCGATGCGCGGCGTGATGGGCGAACCGGACAGCCTCGAGTTCGCCGACATCCGCGACACGGGCCTCACGGCCATCTTCAAGTACGGCGCGACGCAGTGCATCCTGGCGTGGGTCGACCTGCCAGGGATAGCGCGCTACTCGATGGAGTTTGCCTTCTACTCGCCTGAGCGCAGGGTGATCCTTGCCTTCCCGTCGCCGTTCTTGCGCAGCATGCCAACCCTGCTGATCACCGAGGACGGGCAGGCCGGGTCCCCACGCGCGTCTCACACAGAAGACGTGACGTCCTATCGCGAGAGCTTCAAGGAAGAGCTGATCCACTTCCACGACTGCGTGAGCGGCGGACGGCGTCCGATCACTTCGGGTCCGGACGCGCTGCACGACATAGCGCTGTGCGAGGCCGTGGTCGCGGTGCATCAAAGTCGCACGCCCCGAGCTCGACCCTCAGAGCCGGCGATGGCAACGGCTCCCAGCGAACACTCGTGACGGAAGCGCGCGACATCGTCATCGCCAACGCGCCAGTCAGCTACGGCGCCTTCGAGCTGACCGTAGGCATCCTGCCCGGCGTCCCGGATGGGGACACCGTGCTCGACGAGGTGGCCGGCGCCGGTTACGCGGGGATCGATCTCGGGCCTTTGGGCTATTTCGGCCTCGGAGACGACCTAGCGGTAAACCTCGCCCGCCGCGGCCTTGCGCTGTCGGGCGGATTTTTCGAGCTGCCGTTCAGTGACCACGCAAAGATGCCTGCCGCGCTGCGAGAGCTGGGTTCCCTGCTCGACGTGTTCGACACCGTGGGGGCGAAAAACGGCCTCAAGCCGAGACCGACGCTGGCCGACGTCGGCAGTGACCTGCGCCGGTCAAAGCCGGGTCAGGCCGCCAGTGACCGCTCGCTGGGTTTTGACGCCGAAGGTTGGAAACGATTCGCGGAAGGCGTCGAGATGGCGGTGGCATGCTGCCGCGAGCGAGGCTACGTACCCACTTTTCACCACGAGACGGGCACCCACGTCGAAGCCCCCTGGGAGATCGAGCGCGTCCTGGAAGACACCTCGATCGGCCTCTGCCTGGACACCGGGCACCTGCTCCTCGGCGGCGGCGATCCGGTGCGAGCGATCCGCGAATGGCGCGGCCGGATCAATCACTTTCACCTCAAGGATGCGCGCCGGCAGGTGGTCGAAGGAATCGTGCGGGAAGCGGCGCCGGTTTCGGAAATCTGGCGGAGAAAGGCGTTCTGCCGCCTGGGTGAAGGAGATCTCGACGTCGACGCGGTCCTGGAGGCGATCCGAGACTCCTACGCGGGATGGATCGTGGTCGAGCAAGACGTGCTGCCGGACCCAGACGGGACGGCGGCGGCGGACCAGCGCGCGAACCGTGAGTACCTGGCCGCGCGGGGGTTCTGAACGCTTGTCAGCATTCAGGTTCGGCCTGGCCGGCGCCGGTCGGATGGGCCGCAACCACCTACGCGCGCTGGGAGGCTCGGCCGAGGTGGAGGTGGCCGCCATCGCCGAGCCGAGCGAAGCGACCCGGCGGTCTTTGGGCCCAACCGTCGCGACAGTCCACGAAGACCTCGACGCGATGCTCGAGTCGGGCCGCCTCGACGCCGTGCTCGTCTGCGTGCCGAGCGACCTGCACCTCGAGACCGTCAAGCGCCTCCTCGCTGCCGGCATGCCCACGCTCTGTGAAAAACCTGTCGGCATCACGGCGTCGCAGGCCCGCGAGGCCGCTGCCCTCGTGACCTCGGCGGGGTTGCCATTCCAGGTGGGTTTCTGGCGCAGGTTCGTGCCCATGCTGAAACGGCTGCGCGAGCGGATCGTCCGGGGTGAGCTCGGCGAGATCTATATGGTCGCGAACTATCAGTGGGACGCGGAGCCTCCGGGCGCCAACTTTCGGGCCCACAGCGGGGGCATCTTCGTCGACATGGGCGTGCACGAGTTCGACCAGACGCGCTGGCTCGTCGAGCAGGAGTTCGGCGCGATCTCATCGCTCGCGTCGGGCGTCGCCGCCGAGCCCTGGCCGGGCGACCCAGAAAGCGCGCATGCGATCGCGGCGCTCTCGGGCGGGACGACGGCCGTCGTCTCGCTGGGGAGGCGATTTCCGCTAGGCGACGTATGCAAGGTCGAGGTCTTCGGCACCAGGGATGCTGAGGAGTGCAAGTTCCTGTGGCCGCCGACCGCCGACGACACTTTTTTTGGCGCGCTGCGACTGCAGGCGGAAAGTTTCGCACGCCACGTCCGAGGCGGGCCGCTCGAAGGCGCGAGCGCACACGATGCCGCCGCGGCGCTCGACGCTGCGGAGCGTGCGGCCGCCCAAACCGTGACTGCTTGATGGGCGCGGCCGAGATCGGCATCGGCATCGTCGGCTACGGAGCCATGGGCAAGGCCCACTCCTACGGCTACAGGGTGGCGCCGGTCATGCGGCGCCTTCGCGATCGCCCGCGCGTCCGAGTGATCAGCGGGCGGGACCGGGAGAAGGTGGCCGCGGCCGCTACCGCGTACGGCATCGCAAGCTCGGTGAGCGACTGGCGCGACCTGGTCGGTCGCCCCGACGTCGACATCGTCGACATCTGCACCCCGCCCGGCACGCATGCCGAGATTGCCGCCGCGGCAGCCGAGGCAGGCAAGGCGGTGATATGTGAGAAGCCGCTGGCCGTCACCTACGCGCAGGCGGCGTCGGCCGTCGCGGCGGTGGAGGAGGCGCACGTCCTGAACGCCGTCGGCTTCAACTACCGGCGCCTTCCCGCGGTCTCGCTGATGAAGCGGATGATCGACGAAGGCGCGGTCGGCGCCGTGAGGCTGCTCCGCGCCACGTGGTTGTCCGACGAGTTCGTCGACCCTGCGATCCCGTTTGACTGGCGCTTCGACCGATCGATGGGCGGGACGACGATCGCCGACCTGGGAAGCCACCTCATCGACATGGCTACCTGGATGGCCGGACCGATCGCGGAGGTGAGCGGCCAGTCCGAGACCTTTGCCCGCGAGCGGTCGGGACGGCCCGTAACCGTGGACGACGCCTCCGCGGCGCTGGCCCGGTTCGAGTCCGGCGCCAGCGGAGTCTTCGAGATGGCCCGGACCGCCGTGCGCCGGCCGTGCGACTTCACGATCGAGGTCAACGGCGATCGCGGCACGCTCGTCTTCGAATACGCGCGGCTGAACGAGCTGCTGTACGGGGATGGCGACGACCGTCCCGAGCTCTATGGCATGCGGAGGATCCGGGCCGAGCATCCAAGCCACCCGTACACGGCCGACTGGTGGCCCATCGGCCAGGGCGTCGGCTACGGCTCGAGCTTCGTCAACCAGCTGGGCGACCTGCTGGACCGCTGGCCGGAGGGGCCATGGGAACCAGATTTCGCCCAGGGAGCCGCGGTCCAGGCGGTCTGCGAAGCGATTGAGCGCTCGGCGGTGGAGCGCCGGTGGGTGACCGTTGCGGAGATTGTGGGTTAGCGGTCACCCCCACTCCCTAAATCGTTCTTGACGCGTTACCTGCCTTGACCTATGGTTCTGGAACGCTCCAGAAGATCGCCCTTTGATGTTCTTTTTGTCGCTCGTTTAGGGGAGGGAAGCATGGCGAGTACCAGCGCATCAGTCGGAGGCAAGGCCGCCGCCGGCCAGGGCCTTTTCACCCGCCAGTCGTCCGGCCTTGTCCGCGAGCTCGGAGTCCCGGCCGCCACCGGAATCGCGCTGGCCTCGGTCGCCGTCGTCAACACGTTCATCAACTTCAATGCCGGTCTTGTCTCCTTCAACCAGGCCGACATGACGCTGCCGCTCTTGCTGGGCGCGGCGATCTGGCTGGTTGCGATGTTCGCCTACAAGTACCTGCTCGAGGCCATCCCCCGCGCCGGCGGCGAGTACGTGTACCTCTCCCGCATCATCTCGCCCGCGCTGGGCGCGATGGCCGGCATCAGCATCTGCATCGCCTTCACTTACATCCTGGCCGCGAATGCCAACTTCACCGCGGCCTACACGCCGTTCATGCTCACCGCACTGGGCGCCGCCTTCAACAGCTCGGCGATCAGCGACGCGGCAGGCAACGTGACGAGCCAGGGCGCGATCGCCGCGATCAGCGTCGTCATGCTCCTGGTCGTCGGCGCGGTCTCCCTGGTCTCGATCCGCCGGCTCGCCCAGGTGATCCTCGCTCTGGTGGGCATCCAGCTGCTGGCCTTCCTGGTCCTCGGCTGGCTTCTGATCACCCACTCGCACCAGGATTTCGTCAACGCGCTGGCCACCTTCAGCAACCACCCGAATGCCTTCAATGACATCCTTGCCGCCGCGCAGAAGAACCAGATCCCGCTCGGGATCTCGATCGGCGCCTCGCTGACCGCGGTGCCGTTCATGGTCCTGAACTACAACGGTGTGCTCTACGCGTACTACGTCGGCGGCGAACTGAAGCGGCCCGGGCGCACGTATCTCTACGCGTCTGTGATCAGCATCGGGCTCCTGGTCGTGGTCTGGCTCGGTGTCTGGCTGCTGATGCGCAACACGGTGGGCCTGGATTTCATGCAGTCACAGGCCAAGCTCGGCGCCACGGATCCCGACGCCTACGGGAAGATCACGAGCCTTCAGTCGTCCGCCGGCGGGCTTGGCTACGGGCTGATTCTGTCGGGTGACCCGATCTCCAAGATCCTGATCGGTATCGCGGTGCCGTCGGCGGAGCTCGCCGTCGACCTCGCTTTCGTCGCCGTGGTCACGCGGGTCATGTTCGCCCTCGCCTTCGACCGCCTGCTCCCGATCAGCCTTGCCAAGATCAGCGAGCGGAGCGCGATTCCCACCAACGCGATCATCGTTGCGGTGGTCATCGGCATCCTCTTCGCGATCCTGGCGGCTTTCGTCAACCTCTCCAACATCGTGGCCAACCTGGCTCTGTTCGTTGCCCTGATCATCGTGGCCGGAGGAGTGGCGGCGACCGCGCTTCCTTACCGCCGTCCCGACCTGATCATGCGGCCAGGCCAGACCGAGCTGGCGCGCGTGGGCGGCGTCCCGGTGCCGTCTCTCTGGGGAGCGGCCACGACGCTGCTGGCCGTGATTGTGGTCGCGCTGATCGTCACGCACCCTGAAGTGTTCGGCAGCTTCACGCTCACATCCGTTGGCGCGCTGGTGATCGTGCTCCTGGCCGGTCCGGTGATCTACCTGATCGCTAGGCAGATGAGGCTGTCGCGCTCGTCGATCGATCTGCGCCTCGCCATGCGCGAGCTGCCGCCCGAGTAAGGAGAAGGCGGAGGGGTTCCATGTTTTTCGGGCGTCCCAAAAAGCGGGCCCTCCGCGTCTTCTTCGCGACCGACATCCACGGCTCCGACCGCTGCTTCAGGAAGTTCCTCGCCGCCGCGGACTCTTACGAGGCGGACGTCCTGGTTCTCGGCGGTGACATCGCCGGCAAGGGCCTGGTTCCGATCCGAAGGGAGAACGGCAACCTCGTGGCGAGGGTCCGCGGGGAGCCGGTGGCCGTGCCCCGCGCGGAGGAGGAGCGCCTCCGCGCCGAGATCAACCGCATGGGGTTCTACTCCGTCCTCAGCGACGCGGAGGACATCGAGCGCATGGAGCGCGACCAGGCGCACCTGGACAGGGCTTTCCAGCGGGCGATCATCGAGCAGATCGAGGGTTGGTGCGCGCTTGCGGAAGAACGCCTCGCGCCGAGTGTCCGCTGCATCATCACGCCCGGCAACGACGATCCCAAAGCGATCGACCCGGTGCTCAAGGCGGCAGGCAGGATCGAGTCACCCGAGGCCGAGATCTGCGATCTCGGGCCAGTCGTGATGGCAAGCTGCGGCGACGTCACGCCCACGCCCTGGAACACCGAGCGCGAATACCCGGAAGACGAGCTCGGCCGCAGGCTGGAGAAGATCCTGGAGGGGGCGCCGGTGGGCAGGAAGATGGTTGTCAACTTTCACTGCCCGCCCTACGGCTCAGGCCTCGATTTCGCGGCCGAGCTCGACCCGCAGCTGCGTCCGGTGATCCGAGGCGGGAGGCCGAGCATCGTCCCTGTCGGCAGCAAGGCGGTGCGGGAGGTCATCAAGCGCCACCAGCCGGCGGTCGGGCTGCACGGCCACATCCACGAGTCGAAGGCGGCGCAGAAGATCGGCTCGACGATGTGTCTGAATCCGGGCAGCGATTACGCCGCAGACGTGCTCCGCGGCGCTATCGTGGACTTCGCCGAGGATGGAAGCTACATCGATTTCCTCTTCACGACCGGATAGCGTTCCTCTTCGAGACCCGGTTGCCGAAGCGCGGCGACTCGTCGAAGCGGCGAACCGCCTGGGTGTGGTGGCGCGTGTCCTCGGCGGCGCCGCCGTGTACCTCCAGGCCCCGGCCGAAGGACCGCTTCTCCCCCGCCCCATCAAGGACATCGACGTGGCCACGCACCGCGGGGCTCGCACCGCCGTGACCCAGGTGCTGATCGCGGCCGGCTACGCGCCCGACCGGATGTTCAACGCCCTCCACGGGGCCGGCCGCCTCCTCTTTTACGACGAAGCCAATGCCCGCAAGCTGGATGTCTTCATCGGCGACTTCTCGATGTGCCACCAGATCCCGATCGCCGATCGCCTCGAGCGCGAGCCGCTAACGCTGCCGCTGGCCGAGCTCTTGCTCACCAAGCTCCAGATCGTGAAGCTCACCGAGCGCGACCAGCGCGACATCTACAACCTCATCTATCACCACCCCGTCACGGACGGCGACAGCTCGGGGATCGAGGGAGACTTCATCGCCCAGGTCTGCGCCCGCGATTGGGGCCTCTGGCGCACCGCCAAGAGCACGATCGAGCACTGCCAGGCCAACATCGGCTCGTATGGCTTGGACGGGGAATCCGTCGGGCTGATCGAAGAGCGGCTGGCTTTGCTCCGGAAGGGGATCGAGAACGAACCCAAGAGCGGCAGGTGGCGGCTGCGCAACCGCGTCGGCGACCGCGTGCGCTGGTACGCCGAGCCCGAGGAAAACGCCGAGAGCGACTGATGTCCTGGGATGTCAAAAGGCCAAGCGCCCGCGAGCTGCTCGCTGAGGCGGCGGCGGATGGCGCGGACCTCGAGACCGTCGCCCGCGGAGTGCTGGCGCGCCTCGCCGAGCTCACGGGCCTCAGCTCCACGTACCTGGCCGAGACGAGGTTGACCATGGATGAGCAGTACATCGTGTTCTCGTGCAACCGCAGCAATTTCTTCCACATCCCGGAGGACGTGACCCTGCCCTGGTCCGAGGGGGTGTGCCGGTTTGTCGTCGAGGGCGGCCCGAACTACACGAGCGAGGCCCAGAAACAATTTCCCAAGAGCAGCGTCGCCAGGCTGCTCCAGATCCGGACCTTCGTCTCCTACCCCGTGTTCACCGCCGAGGGAAGGTTCTTCGGGACGCTCTGCGGTGCGAGCAAGGAACAGGTGGAAATCCAGCATGAGATCCTCGAGCTGATGCGCGAATGCGCGCTGCTGATCGGCCAGCGCCTCAAACCCGACGTCGGGGCGCAGTCAGAATCTGCGTGAGATGAGGCTGATTACGTTTCGCCTCGATGGGGCTTATCGCCTTGGGGTGGCGCGATCGGACAATCCAAACGAGATCGTCGAGCTGGCTGAGCCTGCAGGCATGCTGTCCTTGATCGACGCGGGAGAGGAAGGCATGGCGCTGCTGCGGGACGCTCTTGCGTCCAGCAGGTCGCGGACGCATGCACTCCAGGACCTCGAGCTGATGGCGCCGCTCCCTCAACCGCGGGGCAACGTGATCGGAATCGGCCGCAACTACCAGGCGCATGCCGAAGAAAGTGCGCGCGCATCAGGCAAGGCCGTCGATCCGCCGACCGTGTTCACCAAGGCGGTGACGACGGTCGCCGGTCCCTACGACGACGTGGTCATCGACGGCGACGTGACCGCACAGGTCGACTGGGAGGTGGAGCTCGGCGTGGTCATCGGGCGTGCCGGCAAGAACATTGGACGCGAGCGCGCGCTGGACCATGTTTTCGGCTTCGTCGCGCTGAACGATGTCAGCGCGCGCGACATCCAGTTCGGGTGGGGCGGTCAGTACTTCAAGGGCAAGAGCCTGGACGGCTTCTGCCCGATCGGTCCGTGGATCGTGACTCCCGACGAGATCGGCAACCCCCAGTCGCTCCGGTTGCTACTTCGGGTCAATGGGGTCGTGAAGCAAGACGGCAACACCCGCGACATGATCTACGCAGTCGACACCATCATCGAGTGGGTCTCAAGGGGCATGACGCTGCCGGCCGGGGCGATCATCGCCACCGGCACACCCGACGGAGTCGGTTTTGCACGCACCCCTCCCGAGTTCCTCAAGCCTGGTGACTTGATGGAGGCCGAGGTCGAAGGCATCGGCACCCTGCGCAACCACGTCGTTTCAGCAGCGACGCCGTAGCCCGCGCGGTAGTCTGAGCGGCGGTGTTCAAGCTCGACGGGCTCTCGGGCGTCCTCGTCGCGCTCGCATCGCCGCTCAAGAAGGACGGCGCGGTCGATGAGGCCGGGGTCACGCGGCTGGTCGAGCATGTGCTCGCGGGCGGCGTGCACGGCCTCCTCCCGCTCGGTTCGACTGGCGAGACGGCCGCGCTCGACGCGCCAGCCCGGCGCCAGATCCTCGGCACGGTGATCAAGTCGGCCGGCGGACGTGTCCCGGTCATCTGCGGCGTGGCACAGAGCCGGCTGTCATCTGCCCGGGCGGAGGTCGAAGCCGCCGCGAGCCAGGGAGCCGACGCTGCGCTCGTGGCGCCTCCGTTCTATTACCCCATGGACCAGGACGGCGTGCTCGCCTTCTACCGGGAAATTGGGGAGCGGGCGCCGGTGCCGATCCTGGTCTACAACATTCCTCAGTTCACCAAGGTCGTGGTCGAGCCCGCGACAGTGGCCACGCTTGCGCGCGAAGGCGCGATCGCGGGCATCAAGGATTCGAGCCGCGATTTCGAATACTTCGAAGGAATCTGCCTCGCCACCCGCGACGTGGCCGGATTCCGCGTCTTCACGGGCAGCGACACGATGCTGCTTGCTTCGCTTGCGGTAGGCGGCGCGGGCACGATCTGCGGCGCGGGCAACATCGCGCCGCGTTGGGTCGTCCGCATCTACGACGACTTCATGGGCGGGCACCTCGAGGCCGCGCGCGTGAGCCAGGATGCCCTCTACGAAGTGGTGATGGCGCTCCGCGGCGGTGTCTTTCCGAGCGCGATCAAAGCCGCGCTCCATCTGCAGGGCATCTGCGAACCCTGGCCGGCGCCGCCCGCGAGGCGGCTCGACGAGCGGCGCGAGGCGCGGCTCCGCGAGCGGCTCGCGGAGTGGGGATTGCTTACACCGGAACGCTCACGGCACTGAGACCTTCGCCATCACCCGCCACGATGCGGCGAACTGTGCGGCTCACCCAATCCGCTTCGATTCAAGCGGTCGCGCAGACCACCGGAGCACAGCGAATTTCCGCGAGAGTTGAGGAGAGGGAGCAGCCATGCGCGTGGCGCATGGCTCGCCCCCCGCAGCCTGAACGCATGCCGGGCCCAGAACCCGACTGTCCGAAATCATCGCCGACGACGGTCGTCGTGACCAGCCTGCATTTGAACGATTTCGTGCTACCTCAGTTGAGGTACCTGAGCTGTTGCGTGCTCTGGGCGGCCGCTATCCTCGTCAGGTCGTGATCGTCTCCATCGGCGACCTGGTGCTCGACGTCAGGATCGTGCCCCAGGGACCGCTCCAGCCGGATGACGATACCCCGGCCACGATCACGATCGGCGGAGGCGGCCAGGCCGCCAACTTCTGCGCCTGGACCGCCGCGCTGGGCGAACCGGCACGCCTCGTCACGCGCGTCGGCGATGACGAGTCCGGCAGGAGGCTGGTGGCCGACATCGAGTCGCGAGGGGTCGAGGTGCGCGCGGTGTGGTCCGCGGAGCCGACCGGCGCCATCGCGGTGCTGGTCGGACCCGACGGCCATAGGACGATGGCGACGCAGCGCGGGGCGAGTGTGGGCCTGAACCCGGATGACCTGCAGGAAGCGTGGTTCGCGGACGCCCGCCTGCTCCACGTGCCGGCCTATTCCTTGTTCCTCGAACCGATCGCAAGCGCGACCCGCGCCGCGATCAGGGTCGTGCGCGAGTCGGAGGGCATGCTCGCCGTGGATCTGTCGTCGGCGGCCGGGCTGCGCGCGTTCGGTCCCGCGCGAATGGCCTATGTGCTGGCGCGCATGAAGCCTGAGGTCCTCTTCGCCACCGAAGCCGAGGCCGCAACCCTCGCGGTGCCACTTGACAGCCTGGCCCAGGTACCGGTGCTGAAGCTGGGCGCCTCCGGTTGCCGCGTCTTCGGCCGCACCATCCCGGCGCCGGACGTGGATGCGATCGACCCGACGGGGGCCGGCGACGCTTTCGCAGCCGCGTTCTGCTCCGCGTGGCTGCGGGGGGCCGCGCCGATCGACGCGGCCGAGAAAGCGGTCCAGGCCGCCTCCCAGTCTGTGTTGCTGGCCGGAGCGCGGCCGACCTGAACGAGCGGCTGTCAGTCTCGCCCGAGGTGGCCGACGCGCTGACGCAGGGCATTCCGGTGGTCGCGCTCGAAACATCCATCCTCGGCCAGGGTCTCCCTCCTCCGCACAACCTGAAGGCGGCGCGGGCCTGCGAGGCGGCGATCCGCGAGGAAGGTGGAGCGCCGGCGACCGTGGCCGTGCTCGACGGCCGCCTGCGCGTCGGCCTGAGCGACGCTGAGCTCGAGCGCATCGCCGCGGGCTCGGTGAAGGTAAGCACACGCGACCTGGGGCCGGCGATGGCACGCGGATCGGCCGGGGCGACGACGGTCGCCGCCACCATGCGAGCGGCGGCCATGGCCGGGATACGGTTCTTGGCCACCGGGGGCATCGGCGGAATCCATCGCGGCCACCCCGAAGACCAATCCGCGGACCTGGTCGAGCTGGCGCGCTCGCCGGTCGCGGTCTTCTGCGCCGGGGCGAAGATCATCCTCGACCTGCGCCTCACCGTCGAGCGCCTCGAGAGCCTCGGGATCCCGGTGCTCGGCTATGGATGCGACGAGTTTCCCGCCTTCTATTCGCGGCACAGCGGTTGTCCGGTGAGCGCCCGCGTCGATGGGTCCGCCGAGGCGGCGCGCACGCTCGGCGCGGCCTGGGACACGGGCGTCCGCGGCATCGTGGTCGCCATCCCGCCCCCCGCCGAGCTGGAAGGCGCCGAGGAGATGGCACGGCGCGCGGTGGCCGACGAGCGCGATCTTGCCGGCGCCGACGTCACCCCGCGGCTGCTGGCTCGCATGGCCGAGCTGTCAGGTGGCCGGTCGCTGGACCTGAACATCGACCTGGTGGTCAACAACGCACGCGTCGCGGCCCAGGTCGCACGCGCTTTTCTCGCTGCATGACGCCCGAGGCGCGATACGCGGCCCTGGTCAAGAAGATCTCGGCGCAGGCCGGCGTGGCCCAGGTCACCCAGGGCAAGGGCTTCGGTTCCACCGGCCAGCTGAAAGTCGAGGGCAGGATCTTCGCGATGTTGGTCAAGGGCGCGCTCGTGGTCAAGCTCCCCGGGCGGCGCGTCGATTCGCTCGTCGAGGCCGGCGAAGGTCAGCGCTTTGACGCCGGCAAGGGCAAACCGATGCGCGAGTGGTTCGTCCTCTCCCCTGCGTCGAAGGTTCCGTGGCTGCCAATGGCGCGGGAGGCATTCGACTTCGTGAAGGAGCAAAGATGAATAGCCACGGCTGCGAGACCAGCTTCGAGGAGCTGGCCGGGATTCCGAGCGCTCAACGGCCAGGCTTTTTCACTGGGACCACCTTCGCCCTCGGGGCCATCATGTCGCACCATGCGACGACGATCTTGGCCAGCTCGGCGGTGAGCGCGTCCACCTCGTCGAGGTCGGCGAACCGCATGAACCTGGCCGACGGCCCAGTGCCCTCGAGGTGCGGAAAATTGCCCTGGATCTTCGCCCCGCGGTTGAACATGAGCGTCGCGGTCTTGCTCCCGTGCTGGACGAAGCTCGCAAGGTCGCCGTTGCACGCGAACTGCACGGTGCCGTACTTCAGGTACTCGGTCATCCGCCCGTCGGACCACAGGATCACATCCCGGACCCGGCGCAGGATCCGCTCGGCCGGCTTGCCGGCAAACCACTTCTCGACGTAGGGATCCCGTTTCATCCGGCCCGAAGAATAAGACCGGCGGGCCTGTGGCGGCCCACCGGTTGTCGAGTCTTTAGCGCTGCATCTTCAGCAGACCGAAGGCCGCACCCTGCGGATCAGACAGGATGGAGAAACGGCCGCCCGGAAATTCCTGCGGTTCGAGCATCTCGCGCCCACCCAGCTCGACCGCCTTCTTGTGCGCCTTGTCGACGTCTTCGACGCCGAAATACACGAGCCAGTAAGAAGGCACCTCCTTGGGCACCATCGGGTTCATCTCCATCGCCCCGGCGATGCTCTCATCGTTGAGCTTGAACTCGGTGTAGTCGCCCTGACCTTCGCCCATCGGGCTCTGCTTCTCGCCCCAACCGAAGATCTTCTTGTAGAAGGGCTTGTCCTTCTCGAAGCCGCGGGCGTTGAGCTCCGCCCAGGCGAACGAGCTCGGCGCGTACATCATGTCCGCGCCCTGCATGTCCTTCGGCTGCCAGACCGAGATGAATGCGCCGGCCGGGTCCTGGAACACGGCCATACGCCCCGACTTCAGCACGTCGAACGGGGGCGCGATCACCTTGCCGCCCTCCGCCTGCACCTTCTTGGCGACCGCGTCGGCGTCGCGCGTGCCGATGTAGAGCATCCACGCGGAAGGGGCCTGGGGATTCTGGGTCGGCCCGATGCCGGCAACGTTCTTGTTGCCGACCGTCGCCAGGGCGTAACCGCCCGCGTCGGGATCTTTGGTCAGGTCGACCTTCCAGCCGAAGAGCTTCGCGTAGTAATCGCGCGCTGCGGCCGCGTCGGTGGTCGAAAGGTCGACCCACACCGGCGCGTTCGCAACGAATGTTCTGGTCTCTGCCATAGTCCACTGCCTCCTCGAACCCAGTCTTGACGGGGGGTGTCGCTGAGCCTCACGAAAATCTGAGGCTTCGCCAGCGATCAGCGGGGGTGTCCTCCGAGGGACCCCTCCAGTCCATTGTGCCACCGGCTGGTTAAAGGACGCAGAAGGAATTCTGAAGGCGCACGGCGCGTATTTATGAACGAATGGCCAAGACGGCGCCGGTCGATCTGATCATCTTCTCGGACTACGTTTGACCGTGGTGCTACATCGACTCGGTCAGGGTCGAACAGCTCGAGCGCGAGGGATCGGTTCACGTCACCTGGCTGCCTTTTGAGCTGCATCCCGAGGCCCCTGTAGAGGGCATCCCCCGCGAAGTCTATTTCGGCCGTGCCCGTACCGAGCGCATTCACGATCACCTGCAGTCGGTGGCGGCGGGCGTCGGCCTGGAGATGCGGCAGCGCGACGTGATCATCAATTCTCGGCGCGCGCTCGGCGCGGCGGAGTTCGCACGCGAACGCGGTCGTTTCGACGCAATGCACCACGCGCTCTTCAACGCGCACTGGGCAGGCACCGGAAAGCTGGAAGACGTCGACGACCTCGTGCGGATCGGCGCCGGCGTAGGCCTGGAAACCGATGAGCTCAGGGCCGCGATCACAGAAGACCGGTACGCGGCGGTGATCGACGAGAACCGCCGGGCTGCATCCTCCGCCGGGATCGACGCGATACCCGCCCATATCTTCGGTCGCCGCTACCTGGTCATGGGCGCGCAGCCTTATGACGTTTTGAAGCAGGTCGTCGACCGGCTAACCTCACCGGAATGAGGATCGTTTCGCTGCTGCCCAGCGCGACCGAGTCCCTGTTCGCGCTGGGCCTCGGCGACCAGCTCGTCGCGGTCACTCATGAATGTGATCACCCGCCCGAGGCCGCATCGCTGCCGGTGGTCACCAGGCCAACGCTGGACCTGGCGAACCAGGGCAGCTCGGGCATCGAGGATGCGGTCGCGTTCGCCGCACGCGAGGGACGCTCCTTGTACGAGGTCGACACCTACGCCATCCTCCGGCTCGACCCCGACCTCGTGGTGGCCCAGGACATCTGCGACGTCTGCGCGATCCCCGCCGACCAGGTGGCGCAAGACCTGACCGGCATCCGGATGATCAGGCAGCATCCGCACTCGCTTCGAGATGTGCTGGCGGATATCGAGGAGCTGGCCGAGGTGTGCGGCGCCGACTCACTACCCTTGATGGCGCGCCTGCGCCGTCGCATTGAAGCCGCCTCGGCGAAGGCCGCCGAGCTGCCGCGTGTGCGGGGGGTCTTCCTCGAATGGATAGATCCGCCATATCGCGCCGGCCACTGGACGCCGGACCTGTTGGCGCTCGCAGGGATCGAGGATCCCCTGGCGCGAGCCGGCGTGCCGTCGGTTGCGCTTTCGTGGGACGACGTTGGGAAGGCGAAACCGGAGCTGCTCATCCTGGCCCCCTGCGGGTTCAGCCAGGCCCGGGCAGAGGAAGAGGCCGATTACGTGCGGCCCCAGATCGAAGCAACAGGAGCCACCTCCGTCGTCGTGCTCGACGGATCCGCTTACTTCAACCGGCCGGGACCGCGTCTTGTCGACTCGCTCGAGCTCCTCGTCGCCAGCCGCTGATCAACAAGGGTTACATCTCGGGGTCTCTTTTGAGCTTGCGTGCTATAGCTGTGTCTGATGAATCAGTTTTTCGAAGCTCTGGGACAAGACTGGGGCGACGCCGCGCAGCGCCGCGGCGCCGCCATCGTAAAGCCGGCGCTGGACTCTCGCGTGGCGCTCGAGCTACTCGAGCTGGCGCGCGTGGCCGCTCACACGCAGGAGCGGCGATTCGCGCCGCTGACGTGCTACATGGCCGGCGTTGCGGCTGAGCGATTGCGGACAGCTAAGCCGGCGGTGGACGAGGGCGCCATCGCGGAGTTCATCCAGGAAGTCAGGCAGAAGCTGGAGCGGGAAATCCCCGGACTTTAGGGGCCATCCCTAGCGCACGTTGATGACCGGCAGCTGCCGGAAGCTCTGCACCGAAACGCGTGCGGCAATCGCTGACGCGACCTTGCGCAGCGCCTGCGCCCCGGGGCCGTCAGGACGAGAGACGACCACCGGCGCGCCCACATCAGCCTCTTCGCGGATGGCGCTCTCGAGCGGGACCGCGCCGAGGTAGGGCACGCCGAGCCGCTGAGCGGATCGCTCGACGCGACCGTGATCGAAGATGTGATGCTCCTTGCCACAGTCGTCGCAGACAAACCAGCTCATATTCTCGATCAGCCCGAGCGGGGTCACGTTGAGGCCGCGGAACATCTGCAGAGCCTTCACCGCGATCTTCAGCGCCGCGTCCTGAGGCGTGCAGACGACAGCTACGCCGGTCAGGGGAATAGCCTGTGCCAGGGTCAGTGAGGCATCGCCCGTGCCGGGCGGTAGATCGACGATCATGTAGTCCAGATCACCCCAACGGACGTCGGTCAGCATCTGCTCGATCGCGCGCGAGACCATCGGCCCTCGCCACACCATTGCCTTGTCGGCTCCCGCCAGCAAGCCGATCGAGATCACCTTCAAGCCGTAGGCCTCGAGCGGGACGAGCTTTTCGTCCTGGACCTTCGGCGTGTCGTACACACCGAGCATGCCCGGCACCGACGGCCCATAGATGTCCGCGTCGAGAAGCCCGACGTGGGCGCCGGAGAGCTGCAGCGAGGCCGCCAGGTTGACGGCGATCGTCGACTTGCCGACGCCGCCTTTGCCGGAGCCGACCGCGATCACGTGCTTGACGCCTGGGATCGCCGCTTCATGTCCTCGGCCGTTGAAGGCAGCCCGCACGTTGGCCGTCATCTTCAGGTCGACCGCTGTCACGCCTGGGATCCCGGCGACAAGGTCGCGGGCCAGCGACTGGAACCGGTCGCGAACGGGACAAGCCGGCGTGGTCAGCTCGAATGTGAAGCTGACCCGCCCGCCCTCGGTGATCGTGACGTCCTTGATCATGCCGAGGCTGACGACGTCGCGGCCGAGGTCAGGGTCCTTGATCGCGGACAGCACCGTGAGGACGTCTTCCTTACTGGGCACTGAAAATCACCGCGGCACGCAAAGCCAGGACTCCCAGCAGGACCAGGATGGAGACCACGACCGTGTCGAGACGCACTCCCGCAACGGTGCCCGATCCTCCCGTGGCCTGCATCCGCACATGGCCCCGCGCTTCGACCAGCGATCCGGCGACGCCGGCCACGGCGATGGCCCACAGCGGAAGCCATGGCACCTCGCGGGCGAGAGTCCCAGCGGCCCCGACCGTGATGAAGAACACGATGATCAACGCCAGCTCCAGCACCGAGAAGTAGCCGTCCGCCTGGTGCAGCCGGCCCAGGCTGAAGCTGGCGTCTGGTCGATTGCGGATGAGAAGGGCGAGGAGCGCCGCCGCGCCGCTCAGTCCCGAGGCAAGAAAAAGTCCGCCGAGCACCCAGGTGTCGCTCCACACCGGCTGGTTGCTGACACTCAGCAGCACTCCGGTGTACGAGGCGATGAAGATCGCGACCACAGCACCCAAAACGTTGAATGGGCGATTGAGGACCATCGGGATGATGCCGGCGCCTCGCCGATTGCCCAGCCACGCGTCGAAAGCCGAGACAGTCACGAAGAATCCGAACACCACCAGGGCCCACACGCCGACCGACATGGGCGACCAGTACTTGAAGTTGAGACCGGTGTCGCCCGGAGTCACGTCGACCATCATGTGCCAGAACTTCCACCAGCTGACGCCGAGGTCGGCCGTGAGCAGGACCGGACAGATCACCGTCGCGGGAAAGCTCACCAGGAACGCGATGCTCGCCGCCGGCTCGTCGCGAGGATCCCCCGAGAATCTCAGCAACGTCCCGAGCACATAAGCGCCGGCCGCCAGCCCCGCAAAGAAAAAGTAGAAGAGGATGTACCAGGTCCACTGTGGGGGCTGAACGAAGTGCTCGGCGAGGTACATCACCCCATCCCCCGGCGCCGGAAGGCAACCAGGCCTCCGATCACCGCCAGCACGGCGGTCACCGCCGCGGTCAAATAGCCGCCCACATCGTTGCGGCTCGGCAAAGTCGCGTTCTCGGCGTTGGGCAGGCCATAGGTCTCGGGCTTGTCCATCAGGAGGAAGAATGCGTTCAAGCCGCCATACACCTTGTCGTCGCGGCCGTAGAGCTGAGCTTGCGTCACGCCCTGGCTATGGAGGGCCGCGACGCGTACGTCCGCTGCCTGCTGGAGCTCGGCCAGGGGCCCGAACTGGATCGACTGGGTCGGGCACGCCTTGGCGCACGCCGGCTCCAGGCCCCCCTGCAGCCGGTCGTAGCAGAGCGTGCACTTGTGGGCGGTCCCTGTCTGCTGGTTCATCCCGATCACGCCGTAGGGGCAAGCGGCCACGCAGTTGCGGCAGCCGTTGCAGACGTCCTGCTGGATGAACACGGTATTGAACTCGGTGCGGATGATTGCGCCTGTCGGACACACCTCCATGCAGCTCGCATGCTTGCAGTGCTTGCAGACATCGGACATCATCAGCCAGGCCGCGCCGTTGCCGGCGGTAGACGACTGGTCCGGCACGTGCTCGATGAACTTCACGTGACGCCAGTTCTGAGCGTCGAGACTCCCGGTGTTGTCAAAGCTGTCGGCGAGGAAGCTCGGACTGTCGCCCTGGAGCTGGTTCCACTCCTTGCACGCCACCTCGCACGCCTTGCAGCCGATGCACACGCTCGTGTCGGTGAAGAAGCCGTATGTCTCGCCCGCTTTTATCGTTGCCATCTAAAAGCCCATCAGGTTGGTCGTGATCTTGGAAAAACCCCGCTCGCGCGCGTAGAGATCAAGCGGGACCGCCGCCATCTCGTCGACCAGCGGTACGGCGGCCGGGTCGGTCGCCAGATCGATGCCGAGGATGTAACGGCGGCAGGATTCACATGCCTCGATGCGCATGTGTGGGAATACGGCGTCCTTTCGGCGGGCCGCGCCGTCGCCGGGGAGACCGCGAACCACACTGCCGCGCTCACCCGACGTCGTGCCGTGCTCGCTGAAGATCTGCAACCGTGCGCTCGAATCCTCGCCGCAGCCGGCGCACGTAAGACGCGGATAGCCCCAGCTCGCAGCGCAGCGAGCACACGCCAAGAACCGAGGCCCGGTTGCGAGATCGTCCATGGGCGATGCTGAGTAGCTCAGCTGCGGCGGACCGCCGCAAGCTGGACAGTGACGCGCGTCGCGCGGACCCCCGCATCTTGCCCTCGCCTCTGCCCCGAGCGCCTCGAGCACCGGACCCACCGCAGCTCGCGCCAGGTAGCGATCGACGATCGGCTGCTCATCGCCGGCGATCCATCGCTCGATCATGCCCAGAGGGTGCTCCGTCTCCAGGCGATGGATGACCTCCGATCGCAACCGGTCGGGGCCGGCGAACAGGCTGACGTCGACGACGCTGGGGACGACGACCTCGGCCACGTAGGAGGCGAGATCGGCCGCCGCCGGCGAGGCTGCGGCCGCCTCCTGGAACGCTTTCTCCTGGACCGCGAGCAGCGCGCCGTAAAAATCAAGCAGCTGGCGGGCAAAGCCCTGCCGCGCTCGCAGCTCCGCGACGCGTCGCCTTCGCTCAGCCCAGACATCGTTGGCGGTGAGCGTCACCGCCATCACATCTTCTCCAGGTTGACAAGAAACGCCTTGAACTCGGGCGTGCGCGCGTTGGCGTCGCCAACAAACGGCGTCAGCGCGTTGGCCAGCCAGTAGCGCCCGTGGCTTGGGTCGCTTTCAGCGGAGAGGCCGATGTAGCCCCAGTGAATCGGGATCCCGATCTGGTACACCTTCTGGCCGGCGACCGTCATCGGGCCGAGCCGCTTGGTCACCAGCGCGAGGACCTCGACCTTGCCACGCTTCGACGAGACCCTCACATGGTCGCCGCTCTTGATGCCCTTCTCGCTCGCCAGCTCGTACGGAATCTCGACGAAAGGCTTCGGCTGCAGCTGCACGAGGTGCGGCACGTGCTGAGTCACGTAGTGCTCGTGTTCCGTGAGGCGGTAGCTGGTGGCTATGTACGGAAACTCCTGGGGCGTCCCAAAGCGGTTCGGCCTGCCGGCCGCCTTGTCGTAGAGAAATGCGACCGGTGACGCCGAGTTGTTGGGATGCAGCGGATTGGCCACGGGCGATTCGACCGGTTCGTAGTGTTCTGGGAATGGTCCGTCGACCATGCCGTTGCTGAACAGCCGACCCACGCCCTCGCCATTCATGATGAAAGGGAGCCACGCGTTGGGGTCGTGAGGGTTCATCGTCAGCGGATAGTCGGGGACATCGCCGACCCACTTACTGCCATCCCACGTGATCCCCGGCCGCGCCGGGTCCCATGGCTTGCCGTCGAGGTCCGCCGATGCGCGGTTGTACATGACGCGGCGGTTGAGCGGCCAGCTCCACGACCAGTTTGGATAGAAGCCCATCCCAGTCGGATCGTTGGTCTTCGGGTCCTGGATGCCGCCACGCCGCTTCATCAGGTTGCCCGAATCGAGATAGCTGCCCGTGTAAATCCAGTCGCCGGTCGTGGTGGTTCCATCGTCTTTCAGGTTTGCGAACGAGGTCATCTGCTTGCCGGTGGTCAGGTCCTTGCCGTTGATCTCTCTGGCGATCTCGTCGAGCTCCGGCTTCAGCGGATCCTTGTAGTTGAAGGTCAGGCTCGTGATGGGGTCGGGAAACTTGCCGCCCTGGGCCTGGTATAGCTTCTTCACCCGCTGAAAGAGGTCGGCCAGGATCCAGTGGTCGTGACGAGACTGGCCCTGGGGCGGCAGGACCTGGTCTTTCCACTGCGACCAGCGGCCGCTGTTGACGAACGACCCGTCCTTCTCGATCCAGTGCGTGGCCGGGAGCATGAAGACCTCGGTTTTGATCTGGCTCGCGTCGACCCCCGGTGCGCGCCAGAACTCGGAGCTGGTCGTGGGCAGTGCGTCCATGATCACCAGCCACTTCAGCTTGCCGAGGGCCGATTGCACCTGGTTGCTGTCGGGACCGATGCTGGCCGCCGTCATGCCCGAGAGCAACAGGCCCTCCATCTTTCCCTTCAGCGCCTGGTCGTAGATCGTCATCCATGACGCGTTGGAAGCCGGCTTGGGCACGAAGTCAAACGCAAACTCGTTGTCCTTCTTGGCCGCGTCGCCGTACCACGCCTTGAGCGTGCTCACCATGAACTTGCTGTAGTTGGTGCCGAAGAAGTTCCACGAGTTCTTGTCCGACTTCTTCGGAGCGCTCTGGGCGACGTAGTCGGCGATGGTCTTTTGGCCCGGCGCCGGGATCTTCAGATAGCCGGGGAGGATCTCCCACGAGATCGCGTGGTCGGTGTTGCCCTGGATGTTGGCGTGTCCGCGCTCTGCGTTCATGCCACCGCCAGGCCGGCCCATGTTGCCGAGCAGCAGCTGCAGCACCGCGCCGGACCGGATGAGCTGGCCACCAGTCGTGTGGTGCGTCAGCCCCACCGCGTAGACGATGGTCATCACCTTGTCCGGCTTGCCCATCTGGCCGACCAGGTCGGCGACCTTGTTGAAGTCAGCGACCGGGATGCCAGTGATGCTCGACACGACCTCCGGCGTGTAGCGCGAGTAATGGTTCTTCATCAGCTGGAACACCGACCGCGGGTCCTGCAGTGTCAGGTCGCGCCTGGCGAAGCCGGAGGCCGAATCGCTCTCGTAGCTCCAGGTCGCGATGTTGTAGGTGCGCTTGTCCGGGTCGTAACCGGAAAACAGGCCGTCGTTGAATGCATATCCCTGCTTGACGATGAAGGAGGCGTTGGTGTAATTGCGGACGTACGCGTCGTGGAACAGGTTGTTCTGGAGGACGTGATTGATCAGTCCGCCGAAGTAAGCGACATCGGATCCGGTGCGGATGCGCAGGTACATGTCCGCGACGGCGGAAGTGCGCGTAAAGCGCGGGTCGGCGTGGATCATCTTCGCGCCGCGATCGAGCTTGGCGCGCATGAACCACTGAAAGCCGACCGGATGCGCCTCAGCGGGGTTGGCGCCGTTGATCAGGATGAGGTCGGCGTTCTTGATGTCGCGCCAGTGGTTGGTCATCGCTCCCCTTCCGAATGTGGCGGCCAAACTGACCACCGTGGGACCGTGTCAAACCCTGGCCTGTTGTTCTAGATGCACCAGTCCCAGGCCGCGCATCAGCTTGGTGGCGAAGTAGCCCTCCTCCGAGCTGAACGCGGCGCCTCCGGCGAAGGCGATCCCTTCGCACCGGTTCACGATGTTGCCGTTGCCGTCGGTCGTCACAAACGACGCGTCCCTGGACGCCTTGATGTTCTGTGCGACCTTGTCGAGCACGAAGTCCCACGAAACGCTCTTCCACGCAGTTGCACCGGCGGCTCGGTACTGCGGTGATTCGACTCGCCGGGGCGATACGGCAAGCTGCATCGCGGTCGCGCCCTTGGGACAAAGGCGACCTTCATTGACGGGGCTGTCGGGGTCGCCTTCGATCTGGAGAAGCTCAGTCGTGCCATCGCTTTTCTGGCGCGTATAAGCCACCAGGGAACAACCGACCGCGCAGTAGGGGCAAACGCTGTGCAGCTCCTTCGTCCCTGCGATCCGGAGTTTCTGCTTGACGCGCGTCGACTCCGCCACCGCGAGGTCGAAACCGAGGCCCGTGGCCGCGAGTGCACCGGCGCCGGCGGCGCCGACCTTGAGGAATTCCCGACGTGTGACTGTCGGCAGAACCAAAACCCCCCGAACGAGGTGACGCTAGCTCAGGTTCGTGCTCGAGTCAAGTTCGCAGGTGCGCGTGGCGCTTCAGCCGGTTGACATCGACAGATCACCACGATCGTCGGCTTCTGGGTTGCGCAGGAGGTCGATAAGCCGTGGATCCCAGGCCACGATCACTCCGGTCGCGCCGGCGCTCTCATGCGTGTCGAGGGTCGCGGCCCATGAGCTCTTGTCCGGCGGCAATGGAATTTCGGCCCAGGTCTCACCGGCCGGCTCTCCCACGACCCGTCCTCGGCTCAGCCTCTGCAGGATCGCGGCCGGCTCCGGATCCGAGACCCACAGCCGGATGCGATCGGTCACCGCTGCGATCGCACCCATCAGGATCCACCGTTCTGAGCCATCACCGTCCAGTCCGATCATCTCTGCCCCCGCCGCCTCGAGCGCCCTCACATCGGCCAGAAACTCACCCGCGTCGACGAGCTTGGCGGGCATCCTTACCGCGACCTTGATCACACCGTCAAATCTAACGCGGAGCTCCTACCTTGTTGAGATGCTGGATGGATTCGCGGAATGACTTGGCGAACGCAGCCACGCCTTCGTCCTCCAGCTCCTGCGTGATCGCGGCCATGTCGATCCCGCTCATCGCAAGCTGATCGAGGACGCGCCTGGCTCCGTCGATGTCCTCCTGCAGCGTGAGCTCCACCTGCCCGTGGTCGCGAAAAGCCTCGAATGTCGCGACCGGCATCGTGTTCACTGTCGCCGGGCCGATGAGCTCCTCCACGTACATCGTGTCGCCGTACAGCGGGTTTTTCGTCGAGGTGCTCGCCCATAAACACTGCTGCACCGACGCTCCCGCCGACCTGAGGTCGTCCCACCGCTGGCCTGCATGCAGCTGCCCAAACATCACGTAGGCGAGCTTCGAGTTCGCGATCGCGCCCCTCCCGAGCAAGCTCTCGAGCTGGTGCCGTCGACCCGTGTTTGCCTGCTCGATCTTTTTCGTGAGCTGCTCGTCAACCTTGCTGTCCACTCGGCTGACGAAGAAGCTGGCCACGCTGTGCACGTGACTCAGATCGCCGCCCCTGACGCGAAGCTCCTCGAGGCCGGCGAGAAAAGCCTCGACGACCTTGACGTAACGCTCGATGCCGAAGATCAGGGTGACGTTGATGTTCGCGCCCTCCGCGATCATCGTCTGGATCGCGGGCAGCCCCGCGGGAGTGGCCGGGATCTTGACCATCACGTTCGGCCGTGCGACGCGCCTTTGCAGGTCGCGCGCCGCGGCGATCGTGAGCTGTGTGTCACCGGCGATTTCGGGCGAGACCTCGATGCTGACGAACCCGTCTCCGCCGTGCTCACGCTCGTAGACCGGACGCAGGATATCGGCGGCGGACTGCACGTCCTCGATCAGCAGGTCCCACACGGTCGCCTCGGCCTCCTGCCCTGCGTCGAGACGCCTGGCCACCTCGTCGGAGTAGGCGTCCGAGCTCTCCAGCGCCCTGGCGAAGATCGTCGGGTTCGCGGTGACGCCGCTGACTCCGGCGTCGCGGTACCGGGCCAGCTGCCCGGAGCGGATCATTCCGCGGTCGATCTGGTCGAGCCACACGCTCTGGCCCAGGCGCTTCAATTCGGCGATCGGATTGGTCTTGTCCATGTTGTTCCCCCACCAAGCAAAACTCCGGCGCAGCCCCGTTTACTCCCATACTCGCTCCGTGGGCGAGCAAAACGCCACCGACGCCCTCCGCGCCTTGATGCCGCTGGCGGCCACCCTCGGCATGCGCGCTGAGGCGTTCACCGCCGACCAGGTCGTACTGGCGCTGGATTGGTCACCGTCGCTCTGCACCTCCGGTGGTGCGCTGCACGGCGGCGTGATCATGGCGCTGGCCGACTCGGCCGGTGGCGCCTGCGCGATGCTGAACCTGCCCGCGGAGGCGACGGGCACGACCACGATCGAGTCGAAGACCAACTTCATGGGCGCGGTCAGAGGCGAGAGCGTATCGGCGACGTCATCGCTCCTGCACCGGGGCGGCACCACGATGGTGGTCGAGACCACAGTGCGCGACGAGGCCGGCAAATTGATCGCGAAGGTGACGCAGACGCAGCTGGTGCTGAGGGCACAAACCTGAAACGAACACCGCGCTAGCGCTTCGCCGCTGCCGCCACCTTCTCCCGCAGCTCGCGCTTCAGCTCGGACGAGTCGAGGGACGCGCTGAGATGCCCCGCGATGACTTTCTTGAGGCGCTCCGGAAGCATTCGCTCAAAGGTGGCGCGTGCCTCGTCCGGTCCTGCCACATAGAGATGCATGTAGGCGCCGGTGGCCATCTCTCGTTCCACGGTTTTCACCGCCGACTCCAGGTTCGCCCGGGCTTTGTTGTCGGCCTTCCGCTGGTTGCTCGGCGCCGACGTGCCCCCGGCGCGCGAATGCCGCACCTCGGCCCCGTTGACGTGCTCGAGCGGAATGATGTCGTCGATGATTGCCCCAAAGGTCTTTGCATGCTCCTTGTCGACGACAGCGATCAGCGCGGGCGGATTTTGCTCGAGCTGGCGGAGCAACGGTGCGAGCAGGAGCTCGCCGACCTCGAGCCTTTCCTCGGTCCCATCGCGCAGCTTGATGAGCTCGAGCACGCCGTGGGGCTCGTCGGCGAACCCCGCAAAGGCTGGGCACCCTGCCGGCCGCACCACGGCGACGTGGTGACGGAGGCGGCGAAGCTCGTACTCCATCAGCTCGCGGTCCTTTTCGCTGAGCCGATTGTTGTAGCGATGCAGCAGGTCACGAAACTCGATGTCGTAAAAACGAGCGTCATAGCCCTCTGAGCGCGCCGGCAGGTAGATGCTCACCGCGCGGTTTGACGCGCGGCGTAATCGCGGCGCGAGGACAAAGAGGGCCAGCAGCGGGCTGTAATTGCTCATCTCACAATCTTGAACGCTCGCCGGTAGAGTGGTAAGCAAGGCATGTTCGAGGACGAGACTCCCGTCGCCTGGCAGGCCGTGCCGGCGCACGCCCCCGTTGTCGGCGCCGACGGCTCTGAGATCGGGATCGCGGAATCGGTGCTCGGGGACGAGGAGCAGGACATCTTTCACGGCATCGTGCTGAGGCGCAGCCCCGACGGCGAGAAAGTCGAGCTCCCTGCCCGGCGGATCAAGAAGATGACCTCTCGGCGGGTGATCACCGACCTCGGAACCGGCGACGTGGGGAGCTTGCCGCCGTACCGGGCGCGCTGAGCCCCTCGTCCTTATTTATGTAGCTCAGAGCATTCATGTAGCTCAGAGGCGGTGCGGGAGGCGGTGGTCCGGCGAGGCGCATATTGGGAGGCCGCACGTATTACCATTTGCGCCCCCGCTCGTTTTAGAGGTTTGAATGGCAGGCTGCGGCCGGCGTTTTGCTGTCAGGGCGAGCATCGCGTGTTTCGCCGCGGCGATCGGCCTCGGTACAACGGCGGCGGCGTCTGAGGCGGCCGCCAAACCCATCCAGATCACCGTCCAGGTCGGCTACCACAACACCGTCAAGCTCGGGCAGTGGATGCCGGTTGTCGTCGACCTGACCAACACCGGTCCTGCGGTCGATGGCACGCTCGAGGTCCAGGCCAGCAACACCATGCCCGGGAACGGCGGGCCGCCGATTGGGGCGGCGGTGTACCACATGCCGCTCAGCCTCGCGACCGGCGCCACCAAGCACGTCAGGACCTATGTGACTGAAGACTTCCCGGGGTCGATCGACGTGCGCGTGGTCGAGAGCGGCCGGCTCGTGGCAAGCCAGGAGGCGTCGGTGTCCAACACGTATTCAGGCCTCATGGCTGCAGTCATCTCCGACCAGGCCGGGTCTCTCGACGGGCTCGGCATCATCCGCTCGGGCCTGCAGCCGCTTGTCGTCCATCTGGCTCCCGCCGAGATCTCCGACTCGGCGCCGGTGCTCCGTGCCTTTGACCTGATCGCAATCGATGACTTCGCAACGGACTCGCTGACCGAGGGTCAGCGCACCGCGCTCGCCGATTATGTGGTGCAAGGAGGAGCGCTCCTGCTAGGCACGGGAGGGTCATGGCACAAGACGCTGGCCGGACTTCCGTCCGCGATGGTCCCGATGAAGGTGACGGGCTCGAAGGTGCTCGGTTCCGCCGGTGCGCTTTCCGGCGTGGGCAGGCTCGAGGTCGCGACCGGCACGCTGACGCCGGGCAGCAGCGCATGGCTTGCGGAAAGCGACCAGCCGCTCCTCGTCGAGGCGCCGGTGGGCGCAGGCCTCGTGGAGATGGCGACCTTTGACTGGAACCAGGACTCGATCTCGTCCTGGAACGGCATCTCTGCTCTGCTGCGGAAGGTCTTTGTGCGTTCGACCTACGGCAACACCAACAACATGACGGTCAGCGGCCCGATCGCTGGCAAGTTCGGCGGCGTCAACTCACTCGCCACCAAGGGCGGCTCGCTGACCCAGGCCCTCGCCAACGTGCCGGCCCTGAACCTGCCAGCGTGGTGGTTGATCGGCTCCCTGGTCCTCCTGTACGTGCTGCTGGCGGGCCCGGTCAACTACCTCGTGCTCCGTGCCCTCAACCGCCGCGCGCTGGCATGGATCACGGTGCCCGCGATCGCAATCGTGGGTTCGGCGGGAGCCTATGGCGCGGGTGTGATCACCAAAGGGACGTCGGTGCTGGCAAACGAGATCTCGATCGTCCATGTCGAGCAGGGTTGGGACCGCGCCTACCAGGAGCAGTACACCGGCGTCCTGGCTCCGACGCGGGGCGACTACGAGGTCGCGCTCGGATCCGGGCACACGATGATCACTCCGATCTACTACTACTCAGGGCCCGTCGCGGACCCCAATTTCGGCGCCATGAGGGTCAACACGACGACGCATGCGGTCACACTCCCGGGCATGACCGCCTTCACGCTGCGCGGGTTTGCGAACGAGCGGACCGTGGCCGCTCCCCAGCTGACCAGCAAGACTCAGTTTGCCGATGGCAAGCTCTCGGGCACCATTCGCAACCTGTCGCCATTGAATTTCACGGATGGCGTCGTTTTCTCGGCCAACTCGTTTCAAAAGCTCGGGGCCCTCGGGCCGGACGGCAGCCTTGCGTTCAGCGTCCAGCTGCCGACAGGTGGCGCGACCGGCACCTTCCCGGGCCAGCCCATTTTCATGAACGTCTATCCCAACGCCTACACAGGAGGATTCCCCAACAGCTCCTCCGACCTCGAGCGCGAATATGAGACCAGGACCTCGATCCTGTCGACGCTGATGATGAACAGCGTCACCGGCATGACCGGGCCGACGGCGCCGACGGTCGTGCTGTGGACCAAACAACCGTTACAGGACGTGACCATCAACGGTGGGCACCCGCGGACCTACGCCGAAAGCGCTGTCGTGATGACGCTGTCCACCGGTCTCATCGCCAGCGGGTCTCTCCCGCGGTCGGTCGTACAAGGACGAGTGGTCGACATCGACGCTGACGTCAGCCAGGGAGGACAACAAGGGCTCATGGTGGCGCAGGGCGGATCGATCAGCTTTTCGTTTCTGCCGGCGCTGGCGCCCGGCAGGCACCTCACCCGCGTCACGATCGACAGCGTCAACCCGTTCGGTCCGAAGGGCATCATCGGGCCCAATGGCGCGGTCGTGGTCCCCAGGGCCCAGGTGTGGGACTGGAGCCGCTCCGCCTGGGTCGACATCGATTACCAGGACAACGCCTCGTCGCCCGTGCCGGATGCTGCGATCCAGCCCAGCACCGGAGAGGTCCGGCTGAAGCTGAGCTCTGATGGCCAGTTCTCGTCTTCGTCGCTTTCGATCACTGGCAAGGTCCAATGATCGCGGTCCAGGACCTGACCAAGGTCTACGGCAAGCGCGCCGCGCTTGACCACATATCGTTTGAGGTGCCCGAGCGCGAGATCTTTGGCTTCGTGGGGCCAAACGGCGCGGGCAAGACGACGACCCTTCGGATCCTGGCCGCACTACTGGAGCCGACCGAAGGCAAAGCCTTCATCGACGGCGCCGACGTGACCAGGGACCGGGAAAAAGTGCACACGCGCATCGGCTACATGCCTGATTTCTTCGGCGTGTACGACCAGCTGACCGTCGGCGAATACCTCGACTTCTACGCGGCGTGCTACCGGCAGCAGAAGCGAAGGCGACAGACGATCGTGAATGACCTGCTCGCGCTCGTCGGCTTGACCGAACGCAAGCACCAGCTCGTCGACACCCTGTCGAGAGGTTTGAAGCAGCGGGTCTGCCTGGCGCGCGCCCTGGTCCACGACCCGGCAGTCTTGCTCCTGGACGAGCCGGCTTCCGGCCTCGACCCGCGTGCGCGCGTCGAGATGCGCGAGATCCTGAAAGAGCTCCAGGGCATGGGCAAGACGATCATCATCTCGAGCCACATCCTTCCCGAGCTCACCGAGCTCTGCACCATGATCGGCATCATCGACCACGGCCGCATGCGCGCCACCGGCTCGGTGCGCGAGGTGATCGCGCGACTCACCACGGGCCGCCGGCTTCGGATCACGGTGATCGAACAAAAAGACGCCGCGATCGAGGTCCTGACGCCGCTGGCGTCGGTCAGGAATGTGGAATCTGTGAACGGGACGATCGAGGCCGAGTACGAGGGCGATGAAAGCACGGCGTCCGACATTCTTTTCGCACTCACCGGGGCCGGGATCAGGGTGTCGAGCTTCATTCCGGTGGACGGCGGTCTGGAGGATGCATTCCTCAAGGCCACTTCGGAGGAGGTCGGATGAACCCCGTGGCGCGAGCCCTGTGGAACCCCATCGTCGCCAAGGAGTACCGCACGCGGATGCGGACCTGGCGCTCGCCCTTCGCGATCACCCTGTACATCGTCCTCCTGGGGGGGCTGGGCTGGGCCGTGTTCGCCGCGATGACGAGCAACACGGCTGGCTTTGGCAGCCAGGGGACCAACTACGGGCAATTTCTTTTCTTGTTCCTGGTCATCTTCCAGGTCGTCCTGCTCGCCTTCATCACCCCCGCGCTGACCTCGGGCGCGATCAGCGGCGAGCGTGAGCGGCAGACGCTGGACCTGCTCTTCGTGACGCCGATCGCACCCTTCTCCATCATCTGGGGCAAGCTGCTGGCGTCGATGTCTTTCGTCGTGTTGCTGCTCATCCTTTCGATTCCGATCTTCAGCCTCGTCTTCCTGTTCGGCGGCATCGAGCTGGACCAGGTCGTGTACGCGTTCGCCGTCACCGGCGCGACGGCGCTGATGCTCGGCCTGGTTGGCATAGCCTTCTCATCGTTCTTCCGGCGTACGCTGGCGGCGACGGTCGCGGCCTATGGGACGGCGTTCGTCCTCCTGCTCGGCGCCTTCGTCTACGGCTACCTCTTTCCGATCGACGTCGACCCCAACGCGCTCACGGCTCCCTCGCCGCCCGTGATCACCCTGATCAGCCCCGTCCTTCCGCTCTACACGATCGCCACCAATGGACCGCTGGCCGGGTACGGCGTGCGCTATTCGCAGAGCCAGTTCCAGAGTGGCGCTCAGGGCAACCAGTACTGCGCCCCGACCATCAACGGTGGCGTCATGTGCACGTCAAACGGGGTGGGCACGGGCTATACCACCAAGGGAGGCGTGCAGAGCCCAGGCGCCACGCTGCAGACCGGCCTGTTCCAGGGCTGGCAGTACTGGCAGGCCAGCATCGCTCTGCAGCTCATGATCTCCGCCGTGGCGCTGCTCCTCAGCGCCCTCGTGCTGCCGCCCGTCAGGCGGTTCCACCTGAGGCGGAAGCAGGCCCCGGCGCCCGTGGCGGCTTAAGGCGCCTGTGAGCTCGCTCGAATCGGTGGTCCGCGTGCTGCGATGGTCCGACGCGCGCTCGAGCGCCGTCCGCTACGTGTTCCACGCGCTCCTGGCGGCCGCGGCGTGGGTGCTCGCCGTCGTGATCGTGGCGAGGTTCATCCCGCTCGAGCAGGCGGTCCGCGTGGCCGCGTTTGGCGCCCCCTTCGCATTCGCGGCCATCGCGGTGGCCTGGATCGCGGCCCGGCCCCGCCCGATGAGGCTGATGCGAACCGCTGATCTCCAGCTCGGTCTGAAAGAAAGGCTGTCGACGGCGTGGGAGCGCCGGCTCGAGAACGGGCCGATGGACGCGATGCTGCGGCGGGACGCGCTGGAGAAGGCGGCTCGCGCGAGGCTCGCGGCGGCTTATCCGGTCGGCCTGCGGCGCGGCGAGGTCATGCTGACCGCCGCGGTGGCGATCGCCGCGGTTGGACTGGTGCTGCTTCCCAACCCGATGGACCAGGTGCTCGCCCAGCGGCGGGCCGACCAGGCGGCGCAGGCTCAAGCCGCTGCGACTGTCGCCGCCGCGCAGAAAAAGCTTGCCGCCGCGTCGACTCCGGCGCCCGTCGATCCCCAGGCGCAGAAGATCCTCCAGGACACGCGGGCCAAGATCGCGTCCGCGCCCGACCCCCGCGCGGCCCTGCAGAACATCACGCCGGCCGAGCAGCAGCTGCTCCAGCTCTCCGATCCCCAGACGCCCGCTCGCGCCAGCAGTGCCCAAAACCTGGCCAACAGCCTGAGTGCGACGAGCGCCGGCCGCAGCGCCAGCCACGCCATCACCGCGAGCCCATCGCAGGGCGCGCAGTCGATGCGCGACCTCGCGTCGCAGCTGCAGAGCCTCTCCCCGCAGGACCGCGCGCAGCTCGCGCAAGCGCTCGCCGCCGCGGCCCGGCA
This sequence comes from Chloroflexota bacterium, assembly GCA_005882135.1. Lineage (GTDB taxonomy): Bacteria > Chloroflexota > Dormibacteria > Dormibacterales > Dormibacteraceae > 40CM-4-65-16. Next base: position 150,780 of record VBDR01000025.1, on the reverse strand, counting down.
GGCCAAGGACCCACAGATGTCGGCTTCACTGCAGAAGGCATCGTCCACGCTCGCGGACGGTGACCTCATCGGTGCCGAGCTTGCGCTCCAGGAGCTCGCCGGCCAGCTCGACGCGCTGCAGCAGCAGGAGAACAACGATCAGGAAATCGCCGCCGCCATCAATGGGCTCGAGGCGGCGCGGCAGCAGCTGGCGAGCCAGGCCGACCGCGACGCCGGCCAGTCGCCTGCCACCGCCTCGGCGTCCCCGCGCGCAAGCGGCAGCGGAAACGGAAACAGCAATGGAAACGGGAATGGCAGTGCAAATGGCAGTGGCAACGGCAATGGGAACGGCAACGGCGGCGGGTCCGGCGGCGCCGGCGGTCAAGGCAGCAGCGGTTCCGGCGCGGGTCAGGGCTCGGCGGCGCTGAGCACAGAACGTGTCTACGTGCCCGCCGTGCCCTTGCCAGGCCAGTCCGAGAACGACCCCGCGCCGCTGGGGCCCGGACAGGACGTGCCCCAGGCCCCGTACACCCAGGTGATCCAGGCCTACCAGCAGGTCGCCCTCGACGCCGCGGACCAGAGCCTGATTCCAGGCAGCGAGCGAGACCTGATCCGCGCCTACTTCTCGAGCCTCGGCGAGCCGAGCACAGGAAAGTGATCGCCGAAGAGCCTCGCCTGGATCCCGGGCGCGTCACCGAGCTTGCCCAATCGCTCGAGACCGAGCTCGCTCGCCTGATCGTCGGGCAGAAGGAGCTCGTGCGCGACACGGTGATAGCGCTCGTCGCCGGCGGTCACATGCTGCTCGAAGGCGTGCCCGGCCTGGGCAAGACGGTGCTCGTGCGCTCACTCGGTCAGGCGCTCACGTTGAGCTTCGCCCGCATCCAGTTCACGCCTGACCTGATGCCGGCCGACATCGTCGGCACCAATGTGATTCGCGAAGATAAAGGCCGCCGCGAGTTCCAGTACCAGGCGGGTCCGCTGTTCGCGAACCTGGTGCTTGCCGACGAGGTCAACCGCGCCACGCCCAAGACGCAGAGCGCGCTCCTGGAGGCGATGCAGGAGCGCACCGTGACGGTCGGCACTGAGACGCGCGCCCTTCCTGTGCCGTTCTTCGTCCTGGCGACCCAGAACCCGATCGAGCTCGAAGGCACGTATCCCCTGCCCGAAGCCCAGCTCGACCGCTTTTTCTTCAAGTCGCTGGTGCCCTTCCCGAGCGAGGAGGAGCTGCTCGAGATCGCGCGGCGCACGACCGGCAACACGACGCCCCAGCTGAAACCTGTCGCCGATGCGGAGGCGATCCTGGCCGCGCATCAGGTCGCCAGGGAGGTGCCGATCGCCGAGCACGTGCTCGCGTACGCAGGCAAGCTCATCATGGCGACGCATCCCGACCGCACGGAACTGGACAGCGTCAAGCGGTACGTCCGTTTCGGCGCCAGCCCGCGCGGCCTGCAGACCCTGGTCCTGGCGGGAAAGGTGCGGGCGCTGCTGGAGGGGCGCTACAACGTGGCTTTCGACGACCTGATCGCGGTCGCGCACCCGGCCCTGCGCCACCGTGTTTTCCTCCAGTTCGAGGCCGAGGCGGATGATGTGACCGCCGATCAGCTGATCGACGAGGTCGTGGAGAAGACAGACAAAGCCAAAGCTGCGGGCTAGGGATGGCGTCCAGCCCCCTGTTGGAGCCGCAGCTTTTACGACGACTCGAAGCGCTGGCCGTGATCGTGCGCCGCGCCGTCAAAGGCCAGATGGGCGGTGAGCGGCGCTCGGTGAACCGGGGCCGCTCGCCGGAGTTCGCGGACTTCCGCAACTACACGCCCGGAGATGACTACCGGCTGATCGACTGGAACGCCTACGCCCGGCTCGACCGCTTCATGCTCCGGCTGTTCGTCGCCGAGGAGGAGCTTCCTTTCAACCTGTTCGTCGACCTGAGCGGCTCGATGGACTGGGGCCGCCCCAACAAGGCGGTCACGGCCAAGCGGCTGGCCGGGGCGATCGCATACGTCGCCCTCGCCTCGCTCGACCGCGTGCGACTGACTGTCTTCGCCGACGCGCCGACCTCGGGCGGGGCGCCCTATCGCGGACGGCATTCGGCGCAAGGTCTCTTCGCCCGCATCGATTCGTTTCCGGCCGGCGGGCCCACGGATTATGCGCGCCTGGTCGCGCCGATCGCCCGCCAGCGCCCCGGCATGACGGTGCTCATCACCGACGGGCTGGGTGAGGAGCCTCTCGAGCCTGCGATCACGGCGCTTCGACTCGCCCGCCAGGAGGGCGCCGTCCTGCAGCTGCTCGCGCCGCAAGAGCTCGAGCCGGACTGGACGGGTGACGCCCGCCTGAAGGATGCGGAGACCGGGTTCGAGCGGGAGTTCACCGCCACGCCGGCGACGCAGGCGGCATACCGGAGCGCGCTAGCACTGAGGACGGAGGAGGTCGAGCGCGTCGCTCGCCGGCGCGGCTTGCGCTTTGCGCGGCTGACGTCGGACCAGCCGATCGAGGACATGGTGCGGCGGACGCTGCGCCAGGTCGGACTGCTGGGTTGACGTTCCTCGCGCCCGCTGCCGCCGCGCTTGCGCTGACCCTGCCGGTGATCGTGGCCCTGTACTTCCTGCGCATCAGGCGTCCGACGCGAATCGTGCCAGCTCTGCATCTGTGGCCCGATCAGATACGCGACCGCCAGGCCAACGTGCCATGGCAAAAACTGCGTTTCAGCTGGCTGCTGCTGCTGCAGCTGCTGGTGGCCGCTTTTCTGGTCGCCGCCGCAGTGCAGCCTGCGCTGCCGGCGAGCGCGAGCCTCGCTCCTCACAACATCGTCTTGCTCGACGCGTCGGCTTCGATGCAGGCGAAGGACGTGCAGCCCTCACGTCTCGAAGATGCCAAGCGACAGATCAGCGCGATGATCGACCAGCTCGGCCCGCAGGACCGCATGACCCTGATCGCGATGCAGTCCACGCCGCGCATCGTCGCCTCGGGGTCGGCCGACCACGACTCGATGCACCGGGCGTTGAGCGGGGTCGCAGCCTCCAACGGTCCGGCCGACCTCTCAGCGGCGCTCTCGCTCGCGGCCGGCGTGGTCAGGGCCGGTGAGGAGTCGCGCGGCTACCTGTTCAGCGACGGGATCGTCGAGCCGCTCCACAGCGCGTTCGCCAATGGCCTTCCCTTCCCCATCGAGTACCACCGCATCGGCGTATCCGGCGAGAACGTCGGCCTCACATCGCTTGTCGTCCGGTCCAGCGCCCAATCGCGCGCCGCTTACCTTCGTGTCCACAACTTCGGTCAGCAGGCGCGCTCGGTCACAGTCGAGTGGCGCTCGGATGCCGGGTTGGTCGATGTGCGCCCGCTCAGCCTGGCGGGCGGCCAGGCCCAGGACCTTGTCCTGCCGGTGCCGGATGCGGCCGCGACAGTGACAGCGCGGATCGACTCCAAGGACAATTTCGCGCTCGACGACAGCGTGACCGCGATCGCGCGCACGCCCCGCGCCTTTCACGTCCTCCTCGTCACGCCCGGCAACGTGTTCCTGGAACAGGCGCTGCGCCTGCGGACTGACTTTCAGGTCGACGTGGCCGCGCCGGCCTCGTATCGCGGCGCCGCCGCCTACGCGATGACGGTGTTCGACCGTTTCTCACCGCCGGCGCTGCCGGATGCGCCGTACATCGTGGTCGACCCTCCGGCCGGCACCCCGCTCGCCGGCGGCGCCGCGGTAGGAATCGGCCGGGTTCGCGCCTCGGACGCCGGCGACCCCCTGCTCACCAACGTCTCTCTGCAGGACGTCCACGTGGCCAAGAGCCAGGACATGGGCCCGTCGACCTTCGGCCGCACCCTCATCACGAGCGTGCAGACGCCGCTGGTCCTTGTCCGCGATCAGCCTTTCCGTCAGGTGCTCGTCGGCTTCGACATCCACGACTCCGACTTCCCGCTCCGGATCGGTTTTCCGGTCCTGATGCAAAACCTGAGCGAGTGGATGCTGCCTGCGTCGGTGCCCAGCCGGAGCTTCCATCCCGACGAGCCGGTGACGATCGTGCCCGAGAACGGTGCGACGACAGTCGGCGTCATTCGTCCCGATGGCAGCCGCCGCCAGCTCGCCACCGGCGCGATCGCGACGTTCGCCGACACCGATCTCGTCGGCATCTACACGGTCGAGCAGACGGTGCCGGCCTCGCCAGGGTTGTCAACCCGAAAGACGGATCGGTCCTGGTTTGCGGTGAACCTGTTCTCGGACGCGACGTCGCAGCTCACCCCCGTGGACCGCCTGGCGCTGCCGCCGGCACGAGCGTTGACGGCCGGCCAGACGGAGCACCGCGGCTTCCTCCAGGTCTGGCCGTGGATCGCGCTGCTGGCGCTGGTGCTGGTGCTTGGCGAGTGGCTGGCCTTTCACCGTGGGCTTTGAGCTGACGCGCCCGCTCCTCCTGGGAGCAGGCGCGGTCGCCCTCGCGGTCGTGTTCTTCACGTGGTCGCGACTCGCACCGCCACTGCCGCCGGCGCGGGCGCGCCTTTCGCTGGGATTGCGGGCGCTGATCGTCCTGCTGCTCACCGGTGCGCTGGCCGGCTTCGAGTTTCAGACGTCGCCTCCCGAGCAGTCGCTGATGGTGCTGGCTGACCTCTCTGCGAGCACGCAGAGCGCCGTCGACCGCGAGACAGCTACCGTCCGTCAGATCATCGGCCAGCGCCAGGGCGGAGATCGCGCCGGAGTGGTGAGCTTCGGCCGCGACCCCCAGCTCGAGGTCAACGTCAGCACCGGCGCGCAGTTCGCGGACTTCCAGAGCCGCCCGAACGCCAACTACACCGACCTCGCCACCGCGCTGCAGCTCGCGGGCTCCATCCTGCCCGCCGAGACCCGCCGCCACATCCTGATCGTCAGCGACGGACGCGCGAATCTCGGGGACGCGATCGCCGAGGCACGCCTGCTGCACGCCGAAGGCGTACGCGTCGATGCCGTCGCGCTGTCGGTGCCGGTCGGGTCCGAAGCCCGCGTCGACCGGCTCGACGCGCCCGGGACGATGAACCAGGGCGAGCAGGCACGCGCGCAGGCGGTGATCGCCAGCAACACTGCGACCACCGCAACGGTGCGCTGGTACGTCGACCGAACGCTGTTAAACACGACGCAGGTTAACCTCGTCAACGGTGAGACGACCCTTGCGCAAGCCTTCAAACCCGAAGGCGCGGGGTTCCACACGGTGCGGATCACAATCGATCCGCTCCTCGACACGTATGCCGAGAACAACCTCGGTGAGGCGCTGGTCCAGGTCGTCGGGCCCCCGCGCGTGCTGCTCGTGGAACAGGCGGACGGAGACGCCGCGAGCCTGGACTCCGCGCTGCGATCGACCGGGATCCTCTCGACGACGGTGGCGGCGGCCCAGCTGCCCAAGACCGCGGCCGATCTCGCCGCCTATCAATCGGTCGTGCTCGTCAACATCCCCGCCGCCAGCCTGGGCATCGATGGGATGGCTCTCCTGCAGGCGGCGACGCGCGACCTCGGCATCGGGCTCGTCGTCATCGGCGGGGCCGGGAGCTACGGCCCTGGTGGATACGCTGGCACAGCCCTCGAGGCCACGCTGCCGGTCCAGATCGAGCTGCCCCAGAACATGCAGAAACCGCCGGTGGCCGTGATGCTGGTCCTCGAGTCGACGGAGAGCACGCAGGGCGATCAGGTGCTGCGGGGCGCCGCGAACGCGGTCATCGACCAGCTCACTCCGCGCGACTTCGTGGGAGTCACGAACGGAAACGGCGGCAACATCGTGGTGCCCCTCACCCAGGTGACCGACAAGGCGAAGATGAAGGCGACCATAGCCGCGATGTCGCTGGGTGACCCGCCCGGCTATGGCTCCGACCTCAACGCAGCCGCCGCCCAGCTCGAAAAGAGCAAAGCAGGCCTCAAGCACATCATCCTGCTGGGCGACGGGGACGCAATCGGGGACAACTACAAGCCGATCGTCGAGGCCATCTACAACAAGGGGATCACGGTGTCGACGGTGGCGGCGGGATCTTTTGGCACCGATCCCGGCGTGATGCGGCAGATCGCGCAATGGGGCCACGGCCGCGCTTATGTGAGCAATAGCCTCAGCGACGTGCCGCAGATCTTTCTCAAGGAGACCAACGAAGCGCTCAAGCCCTGGATCGTCGAGGGTAGCTTCACGCCGCATCTCGCCTCGCTACTCGAGGCTCTGCCGGGCGTTCCCGTGAACGCCTTTCCCAACCTGACCGGATACGTCGCGACCACGCCCCGAGCGGCGGCAGACGTGATCCTGCAGAGCCCGCAGGGGGATCCGCTGCTCGCGACCTGGGAGTACGGGCTCGGACGCGTGAGCGCGTGGACGAGCGACGCGCAGGGCCGGTGGACCGCCGGGCTGCTGCGCTGGCCCAGCGCCAATCGCTTCTTCGGCGACGTCGTCAGATACACCCTGGCCCGGGCAGGGGATCCGGCCTTGCAGATGGAGACGCAAGTGAAGGGCGACCACACGCACGTCCTGGTCACGGCGCCGAGCTACTCGGGAGCCGGGGTCAACCTCAGCGCGGTGACGCCTGACCTCTCAGATCGAGAGCTCACGCTCGCATCCACCGGCCCCGGCAGGTTCGAGGGCGACCTGCCGACAGACCAGGTCGGCAGCTACCTCCTGCATGTGACGCAGTCGGCCGGTGGCGCCGTCAAACATACGAACACATTTGGGGTCGTGGTGCCGTACTCGCCCGAGTATCGCGACCTCGGCACCGACCTGAACAGCCTCCGGGCCGTCGCCCAGGCCGGCGGCGGAAACGTGATCGATGACATCACGCAGGTCTTTCGCGTGCCGGTGCCGGCGGCGCATGCGGCGCAGCCTCTGGACGAGCTGCTGCTGGTGCTTGCGATCGTGCTCTTCCCGCTCGATGTAGCCCTCCGCCGCCTCATCCTGCGCGTCGAGGACGTGCCGGCGTGGCGCGCGGCGTTCAAGCGCAAGCCGGCGCGGCCGCTTGCCGCCCAGGCGACCGTGAGCAGGTTGAGGGAGCGCGTCGCGGGGGTGCGGACCGCCCGCGCCCCGAAGTCCGCGCTCAACGAGCCGAAGCCGGAGAAGACGATCGAGGAGCTGCGCGCCCGACGCCGGCGCTAGGTCACCGGCCGGGTCTGCTTGGCCTCGGCCCTGCGCATGAAGTCCATGGCCTCTTCGACCGACGGCACCTCGAGCACGTTGTCGCGCACAAACTCCTCAGCCTCGGGCGCGCCGACGGCGCGCAGCCGCGAGGCTGCAGCCGCGCGGTCGTAATCGGTCCGACGCGGCCGAACACCGGGACCGAGAAGGGTCCAGTAGGCGCCAGGTGTGCCGTAGGGCATGCCGACGCTGCCTGCGTTGATGACGCGAATGGAGTCGACCTCTCGATCGAACTGCATGTGCGTATGCCCGCACACAACCAGGTCAACGTCCAGCCCGGTCATGAACAGGTGCATGCGGTCGATCGATGTCTCGGCGGTCATGATCTCGATGTCGCTGCGAGGGGAGCCATGGCAGAACAGAACCCTGCCCACCTCATCCACGTCATCCATCGTGACGGTGGTTTCAAAAGATGCGAGGAAATCGCGCTGCTCGCTCGTGATCTGTTTCGCGCACCACTCGGCGAATGGTCCTGGCATCTCCGCCTTCGGTTTGCCGTCGAATGCATCGACCACGCCGCGGTCGGCGTTGCCGCGCACGAATCGAGCACGCTGCATGCCCATGAGGAGCGCGAGGGTTTCGGATGGCATCGGCCCGGAAACCACGTCGCCTCCGAAAACGATCAGGTCCGGACTCTCTCGCTCGACCTCGCGCAGCACAGCTTCCAGCGCGGGGAGGTTGCCATGGATGTCAGCGAGCGCCGCGACCCGCATGAGGTCAGCTTAAGCGGTCTTGTTTTCCATGCGCCGCGCTTGCGCTTCGGCCGCGGAGTGGTCCGGGAAGGGGCCGTCGAGCCTCACGCCGTCGGCACGTCCTTGCTCATCGAGCTCGGCGCTGACAACGTACCAGCGCTTGCCGAGGTGCAGGACCCCGTGGTGCAGCGCGGCGGTCCAGCTTCTCGGCGTGATGCCCACGCGGTCGCCTTCCGACACTCGTGTCAGTCTACTGGCGTACGCCTGCGCAAGACGGCGCCCACGAGCGCCAGCCCTCCAAAGCCGATCGCAAGCACGACGCCCAGCAGCAACAGTGGAGCGCTCAATCCGTACCTGAGCGAGCTCAGCAGCACGACACCGCCCCCGACGAGGAGGCCGAATCCAACGCCCCACAGCCATGGCCTCGGCATGTATAGGAGAACGCGCGAGTGTGGGACTTGCCTTCACAAAACAATGCAAAAAGTGAGCTCAGCCGCACCGGGTAGCCTTTTCTGCGTGAGCCAGGCGCCGGTCGGGATCTTCGATTCAGGCGTCGGGGGCCTGTCCGTGCTCAGGGAAATCCAAGCAGCGCTGCCGGCGGAGGCGATCTACTACGTCGCCGACTCAGCCAACGCGCCCTGGGGGGACAAGCCGCGCGAGTTCGTGCGCGAGCGCGGATTGAAGATCGCCGAGTTCCTCGTGGGCGAGGGCGTCAAAGCGATCGTCATCGGCTCCAACACCGGCACCGCGGGAGCGGCCGAGGCCTTGCGCGGCGCCCTGAGCGTGCCGGTGGTCGGGATCGAGCCGGGCATCAAGCCGGCAGTCGCGGCCACGAGGACCGGGGTCGTCGGGGCGATCGTCCCGGCGGCGGTGAGCGAGTCCGACCGGCTCGCTTCGCTGCTCGACCGTTTCGGCACCGACGTGAAGGTCATCATCCAGCCGGTGCCCGGCCTCGTTGAACACATCGAGGCGGCGGACCTCGACGGTACGGAGCTGAGGCGGATGGTCGAGGCTTATGTAAGGCCGATGCTGGACGCCGGCGCCGACACCATCGTCCTCGGCTCGACCCACTACGTCTTCCTCAAGCCGGTCCTGGCTGAGCTGGCGGGGCCGAACGTGGCCCTGATCGAGACGGGTGCGGCGGTGGCCCGTCAGCTGGCGCGCGTGCTCGACGAGCGCGACCTTCGGGCCGACGGCGAGCGCAGCGCAGAGCGATTCTGGACCAGCGGCGACACCACGACGTCGACCCGCGTGATCTCCGCGCTCCTCGGACGGGCGGTGCACGTGGAGAGACTGCCCAACTCTCAGCGATGGCGCACAGCGTGTGTCATATGGAGGGCGCTGCACGGCCCAGCCGGCTCGGGCGTTCGGCGTCGCTCGCGGTGGCTGCGACCGTACTCGCGCTCGTCGCGCTGGCAGCGGCAGGAAATGAGGTGCACGCCGGCAGCCGGAGCCAGGGCAGAAGCCTTCCCCTGACCCTTGCGATTCCTTCGATGACGAGTCCCCGGGGGACGCAGCAACTCGTCCAAGCTTTGAATGAGCTCGTCGCCCGCAGCCCGATGACGCTTACGGCGGCGATCGAACAGCTAGTGCAGCAAAGCGGGGCGTCAGCGGGCGTCTCGCTGGTGGAGATTGGCGGAGCGATTCCATTCGAGTGGTCGTTCAACGGCGATGCCGTCTTCACCGCCGCGAGCACGTACAAGCTCGCCGTCTTGATGATGGAGGCGCAGAACATCGCGAGCGGGAAGACCAGCGCCGGTGGGAGCGTCTGCTTCCAGGATGCCGATTACGAGGCGGGCTGGTATCACGACTACGAGCCCGGCGCGTGTTTCACGCGCACAGAGCTTGCGCGGCGCGCCGGCCAGATGTCCGACAACACGGCGGGGCACATGCTGGTGCGCGAGGTCGGCGGGCCTGACGTGCTGAACGCATGGGCTGCCTCGGTCGGCACAAAGGAATCGGTCTTCTTCACCAACAACACAACCTCCGCCAACGACCTGGCTGCACTGTGGGCGGCCGAGGCCAGAGGCAGCCTCGGCGGAACACACGCGCAAAGTTGGCTTTATCCCGTGCTGACCGGCACCAAGACCGAGGCCGGCATCCCGGCTGGAGTCGCGGGTCGCAGCGTGGTCGTACACAAGACGGGCACGCTGGACCGGATCGACAACGACGCCGCTTTGGTGCAGTCGGGGCCGAATGGCCCCTATGTGCTGAGCGTCATGACAGACGGTCTCGGCGGCAGCGGGGGCTGGGCCCTCATCGCATCCATCGCGTCCACCGTCTGGAACTTCGAATTAGCGCGGGCCGGCTAGCCGCCGACTTTCAGCACCAGTCCAATGCCGTAAGTGATGCCCCCGACGATGACGCCCGCAAGCGTCATCTCGAGCCCGGCCGACCACCACGTGCGCAGCGTGAAGAGCGACTTTGACGCGCCGACCAGGAAATGCGCGACCAGGGAAACGATCGCGGCCGTGATCACGCCCGTCGAGCCGCGCAGCCAGAAGAACGGCATCACCGGCACCATCGCGCCGATGAACGTGCTCACGCCCGCGGCGATCGCCGACTGCACAGGATTCCCGGCCGTCTCGAGTCCACCGAGCTCCTCGGGCGCGTGCACCTTGAGCAGCGCTTCGGGGTTGCCGGACAGCTGTTCGGCAAGGCGGTCCGCCATTTCCTTGTCGATGCCCTTGAGCTGATAGAAGAGCGAAACCTCCTCCATCTCCTCTTCCGGATGCTCGGTGATCTCCTGCCGCTCGCGCTGGACGTTGGCGGCGGCGACCTCACCCTCTGAGCGCTCCGCCAGGTAGGCGCCCGTCGCCATCGAGAGCCCGGAGGCGATGGCGCCGAAAAGACCGGCGGTCAGCACGAAGCTCGAACCTCCGGTTGCGCCCGAGACTCCGGCTACGATTCCGAAGACGGCGGCCAGGCCATCATTGGCGCCGTAGATGGCGCCGGAGATCCAGCCTGCCCCCGTGCGGTGCCATGACTCGCGGCCGAGAATACGGTTGAGCCGGCTCTGCACGCTCGAGGGCACCGGCTCGGTGGCGCGATGCGCGACCTCCATGGACTCGAGCGAGCGTGAGTGTCCCTGCTCCTCGACGCGGATCGCTTGCAGCACCTCGTCGGTGGCGGGATCTCCGGTCGTCCGCTTGTAGCGGTCGGTGATCTCCATCTCTTCGCCGGCTTCCATCGTGGCGATCACCATGTCGACTGGAGCGAGCCGCGCCTGTAGGCGCTGGAGGAGCGAGAGCTTTACCGACGACGGGTGGGGCACGGGCTGGCCGAGCTCGCGCAGGCGCTTTTCGATTCTCTCCCGGTGCGAATCTTCTGCGTCGGCGATGGCGCGAATGATCCCCGCGCGGCGCGAGCTGCCGAGTCGCTGGGCCAGCAACATGTACATCTGGCGCGCCTGCACCTCGCCGCGCCAGGCCTGGAGCAGGCGGTCGACCGCCTCGGTCGACGCGGTTTGCCGGGCCACGCAATCAGGCTAAGGCAAGCGCGCAGGGCGCCTAGCGCGAGTCGGCCGGCTCCTGGCGATCGGCCGCGGCGCCGACGACAACGTGCACGCGCTGGACAGCGTTGTTCTCGACGCCTTCGAGGTTCCAGCTCTGGTCCATGGGCTGCACGTTGCCGGCCGCGTCGGTCGCGCGCACACAAAGCTCATATTCGCCCACCGCGGTCGGCCCCCAGCGGTGGCTCCAACCATTCCACGCGAACGGCGACACGGGAGCGTCGAGCGTGACCTCCGTCCATGAAGCACCGCCGTCGGCGCTGAAATCGACGCCGGAGATGGGCGCGCGGCCGGACCACGCACGTCCCTCGATCGTATGCATCGCGGGTTCGACGAACCGAGTGCGCGACATGAAATCAGGCACGCCGGGTGGAACCATCAGCGCGCGGGGCAGCATCCGGGTGACTGGGACACCGGAGTCATCGGCAGTGGCGCGCTGGTGGTATGCCCTGGCCTGCTGGTAGCCCGCGAACAGGCGGTCGAGCACCGTGATCGAGCGAAGCCATTTGACATGCGTCATCCCATACCAGCCCGGCACGATCAAGCGAAGAGGGAATCCATGCTGGGGCGGCAGCGGGCGACCGTTGATCGCGTATGCCAGCAGCACCTCGTCACGCATGGCGTCGGTCAGCGAGAGGCTGCGCTCGTAATACTGGTCGACGCCACCCTGCACTCCGCGATCGAGCCCGGTGAAGACGACATCATGCGCGCCGTCCAGGACGCCGGCTTCCTCCAGGATCGGGGCGAGCGGAGTCCCCGTCCATTCCGCGGTCCCGACCGCCTCGGCGAGCCAGGGCTGGCTCATCGGCCTCGGTGACAGCCGTGCGCGACCGTTGCCGGCGCACTCGAGCGTGACCGCAAGCGTGGTCGAGGGCCGGGCCGCGAGCTGATCGAGCGTGAAGCGCAGCGGTTTGCGCACGTGGCCGGCGACCGTCAGCTCGTAGTCCGCCACGTCGACCGTGGGGATGTCGAAGTGGATGAGGAGGTAGTGCAGGCCGACGGGCGTGATCGCGTAGCGCAGGGCCTCGAGCGGCATGGAATGGTTGCGCACGGCAAGCTGAAGCTCTTCCGGCGTGATGTCTGGGCTTTCGATGAGACTGCCGGCCTGCCTCGCCTGCGCCACCTTCGCCATCTTGATCTCGGTAGTTTAGAGCCGGTCGATAGCACGCTCCCGGCGTTCTACTAGGAGGCGAACATGCAGGAAAAGAGCGAGGAGCAGATCGTCAGCCGGCTGCTCGAGCTGGAGAACGACGGCCAGGCCGAACGCCGCGTGCAGCTGACGGGCGAGCGATTTCTTTCCTTGCTTCATGATCCCGACAACGGCCGCAGCTACATCCTTCGCCATGGCCTGGACGACACCGAGGGTGCGGAGATACCCGAGGGCACCGAGTTCTTCGAGTATCCGACTCCGGACGAGGCCCAGCGCGCATTCGACCAGCTCCTCGGCGAATCGAGTCGCGCGGGCGAGGTCGTCGAAGAAGACTCGACGGAAGACATCGGCGATTCCGAAAGCGGAGGCGCGGAGGTGCGCGACCGGTACGCGGACATCGACGAGGACGAGCTGACCCAGGAGCCGACGATCCGGGAGGAAGAAGAACCCTAGACCCGCCACATCAGCATTCGGGCACGGGTGGTCGTCGTGGACACCCAGGCTGCTCCCCAGCGATTTCTCAGCCTCCTCCCAGGTGGCCACCAGTCCCTTGACAGACCATCAGTCTCATGTCACGCAAGCTATGGATCCCGATCGCCGCGGTGGCGGCGCTGGTCGTGCTCGGCTCCGCCGGCGCGTATGTCTACTTCTTCTCCGGACTGCGCACCAGCCCGGCCTCCCTCGCCCTCTCCTCACCGAGCGCCTCGTCCACCGCCTCCCCGACCGGTTCGACCACCGCGACCGGGGGCACCGGCACCTGGCAGATCGGATCCGGCTCTCTGGTCGGCTATCGGGTCAAAGAGCAGTTCGCGGGGCAGGCCTCAACCCACGAGGCGGTGGCGCGCACGGGCGACGTGACAGGACAGGTCACGATCACCAGCTCGGGCGGCACCTATCAGATGACGTCAGCCAAGGTCACCGTGCAGCTCAGCAACCTCGCGAGCGTGGACCAGGTCGCCGGTTACAACGTGACGAACCGCGACCGCATCGTGCAGCGCTCGCTGAATGTCAGCTCGTTCCCGACCGCTGTTTTCGAAACGCAGAACGTGACGTTGCCCGCCGGGGCGGAGACAGGTCAGGCTGTGACTGTCTCAGTGCCGGGCAAGCTCACCATCCACGGCGTGACGAAGGACGTCACCGCAACATTGCAGCTGCGCGTCAGTGGCAGCACCGCGCAGATCGCCGGCTCGATCGCCACCAACATGACGGACTACGGGATCAGCCCCCCGAGCGTCGGCTTCACCACTGTCCAGCCCGCGGTCACGGTCGAATTCCAGCTCGACTTGAGTAAGGGCTAGGCCGGAGTCATCAATCGCGTCTGCGTGTGGGCCAGGTGTCTCGCCGGATCGGGGTCGATGGCCTTGCGCTCCGGCGACTGGTAGTAGTTCGAGTCGGCGTCCTGCCAGGACTGCGGGCCGTCGTAGCTGACGATCCAGACGAACTGGTCCGTCCCCTCGACCGTCCACGCTCCCACCACCTCGAAGCCATGCTTGAGGCGCAGGGGCACGATCTTCGACCGCCACTCTTCAATCCACTGGCGCATCTCGCCGGGCCTGACCGTGTATTCGCGCAGCTGGGACGTCATGGGTCAGGAGGCGCGACGCATGCCGCCCGCCAACTCCTCGAGGCGTCGGATCCGCTCTTCGATCGGCGGGTGGGTGCTGAACAGGCCGGCCAACGACTGGCCGCCAAGCGGGTTGACGATGTAGAGGTGGGCGAAGGCGGGCTGAGCAGTCTGCGACGGGACCACCTGCGTGGCGCGCTCGAGCTTGCGCAGCGCTGACGCCAGCGCCATCGGGTCGCCTGAAACTTCGGCTCCGGTGCGGTCAGCCTCGTACTCGCGCGATCTCGACACGGCGAGCTGGATCAGCAGCGCGGCGATCGGCGCCAGGATGATCATCAGCAGCCCTACGATCGCGCCGCCCGCTCCCTGCTCGCGGTCGTCGCGGCCTCCATAGCCGCCGAACATCAAGCCCCACTGCGCGACGTTCGCGATCAGGGTGATCGCGCCGGCCAGCACCGCCACGACCGAGCTGATCAGGATGTCGCGGTTGCGAACGTGGCCGAACTCGTGCGCCAGCACCCCGTACAGCTCCTCCTCGTCGAGAATCTGGAGCAGGCCCTGGTTGACGCAGATCGCGGCGTGCGCCGGGTTGCGGCCGGTGGCAAAGGCGTTGGGAGAAGGATCCGGGCCGACGTAAACCTTGGGGGTGGGCACTCGGTACTGGATCGCAAGCCTTTCGGCGAGGCGGTACAGCATGGGAGCTTCGGCCGGCGAGACCTCGCGAGCCTGCGCGGACGCGAGCGCGATGCGGTCGCTGAACCAGTAGGCGGAGCCGTTCATCACCGCGGCCAGCGCGAGTCCGACGTAAATGCCGGCAGACCCGATGCCGATCATCTGGCCCACCACGCGACCGACCAGGACGAGCAGCACCGTCATGGCGACCAGAAGGAAGGCGGTCTTCAGCTGATTCATGACTCGATTGTCCCACCGGCCGGGGAAACTCAATCAACCCAGCGTTGCTTTGGCGGCCGGGTTCATCCCGGCCGCGACTTTGTCTATCAGGCCGCCCAGACGCGGCCACGAGTAACAACTAAGAAAAGTCCAAACCGTATACCGGAAAGGGAGCAGGCCCGTCGTGAAGCGACCGGCCGGATGAGAGGGAACCATCCCGGTCCTCTTCTATTTCGCCTACCCAGCGTTGCTTTGGCGGCCGGGTTCATCCCGGCCGCGACTTTGTCTATCAGGCCGCCCAGACGCGGCTACGAGTGACCCTAAAACAAGTCCAAACCGCATACCGGAAAGAGAGCAGGCCCGTCGCGAAGCGACCGGCCAATGAGAGGGAACCATCCGGGTTCCCTCTCATTCTTTCGTCTAGTGCTTGGTCAGGATGCAGGTCCCCGACTGGTTGGCGACGCGCAGCCTGTTCACGGTGTTGTCGTCGGCGTAGGCGATGTGGTTGCAGCCCTGCGGATCGAGAGCCGACATGTTGAAGTCGAGCAGGTGGCGGTTCGAAAGTCCGGGCGTGCAGAAGATGCCGAGGTTGCAGATGTCCCCCACATGCATTGCGGTGGTGGTGATCTGGGTGACCGCCCACGTCGCACCGAAGGGTCCAGCGATCAGGTTTACCGACTGCGCGGCGTAGAGGTTCCAGGGACAAGGCCCGACTGTATAAGGCACGGTGGTGCTGCCCGAGCAGCCCCCCGGGAGGAACTTGCCCAGGGCATCAGTCGGCTCGATGAGTGGAGTGCGGAGGTAACCGACTACCACCTTGCCCGGATCGCCGGCGGAGATCGTCGGGAACAGGTGCGAGCCAGTCTCGCTCGGCGGGCTCACGCGATAAGCGGTCGCGGCGCTGCCGGGAAGAGGGCCTCCGCCGCCATCCCACGTTCGGCCGCCGTCATTGGACCAGACGAGGTAGGTGTCGTACTCGCAATAGGTCGCGGACTGCAGCGCGGCGCCCGATTTGGTCGCGCATGTCGGATCGGAGTTCAGGTTGATGGTGAAGCCGATGTAAGGATTGCCCTGGTTGTCGATCGTGAAGGCGACAAAGGGTGTCGATGCGTCGTGGCCTATGCGCGCGTCGAATGCCTGCTGCGCGGCCCACGTGACTCCGTTGTCATCCGAGTATGAGAGGAACAGGTTGTGGAACGACTGCAGCATCGTCACGTTGCAGCCGGTCGGGTTCTGCACCGGATCCGCGGCGATCCAGGCGACAAAGATGCGTCCCGCGTGCGGTGTGCCGGGCGGAGCGATCGCGACACCGGCTGGAACGGTATTGCAGAAGGTCTCGGCGCCGACCACGACCGCCGTGGTCGGATCTCCCTGGACAGCCGTCGCGAGCACCGGCTGCGCGGGCATGAAGGTAGCGCCGCCGTCGTGCGAGATGTTGACCCAGATCTCGCTCGGTCCGTAGAAGTCGTGGTACATCAGCACCACCTCGGCCTGGCTGGTGTCGGAGAAGGACGTCGGGATCGAAGCGGCGACCCAGTCGCGGTCGACGCCAAACGGACTGCAGCTCGCGGCGCAGACAGATGCCTGTCGGGCGATTGGCTGACCTTGCGTCCAGGTCTTGCCGTGATCGACCGACTTCCAGACGTCAGCCTGCAGTGGGACGACTTCCTTGGTGCCGTTCAGGTTGCAGAGATACACAGCGCCGGACTGGTCAGTGGCCAGGCAGTCGTCCCCGCTGCCGGGGTCGGCGGTCGTGACCTGTGTCCAGCTCGTTCCGTGGTTTGTCGACCTGTAGGTCAGGGTCCCGATGCTCGGCGTCGTGTCGTACAGGCGACCCGCCGTGTCCGAGACGATCGACGGCTCTCCACCGTACTTGTCGAGAGTGGCGATGGAGTAGCCCGGCGGGGACGCGCCGAGGACGCCCGGTGAGAGTCCGATCGCGGCAGCGGCAACAGAAGCAATGCCGGCAACAGCAAGCTGGGCACGACGAGAGCTATGCATTTCCAACACCCCCGATAGAGTCGCGGATTCGATTCACGCAGCCGCAAAACAACGTATCAGGGAAAGGTATGCGGGGCAACTTTGCCCCGCATCGTCACGCGACCCGGGCTTCGACTTCCTCCACCACGAACGCGGGTCTCGGCCGCCGGACCGCGACGATCGCCGCGACGAAGCCGGCCAGGGCGATCAGTCCGCCCAGCTGAAACCCCGTGCTGAATCCGGCAGTCAACGCGTGGTTGACGGCCTCTTGAGTAAGCCGCACCCCGGCGAGCTGGTCCTTGCTCACGCTCGTCGCGATAGTGCCCATCACCGCGATGCCGATCGAGCCGCCGAGCTGCCGCCCCACATTGAGTACGGCTGAGGCCAGTCCCGACTCGCTCGGTCTGACTCCCGAGATGGCGACAAAGCTCGTCGAGACGAAGACCTGACCCAGGCCCACGGCGAGCACGACCAGTGGCCCGAGCACCGAGGCGGCGTATTCAGCGTGGACGGTAATGGACGACAGCCAGAACAGGCCGATCGCCACCATCAGCGAGCCGGCGGTCATCGGCACGCGCGGTCCGGTTCGGGCGATGAGACGTGATGTGAGACCGGCGCCGGCGATTACTCCGAGAGCGGTGGGCAGGAACGCAAACCCGGCCTGCAGCGGTGTCAGGCCGAGGACGTTCTGCAGATAAAGCGTGAGAAGGAACAACATCCCGGACAGGGCCGCTCCGGTGGCCAGCGAGAGGGCGTACGCGCCGGTGCGGTTGCGGTTGGAGAAGACCGTCAGCGGCATCAACGGTTGCCGGCTGATCGCTTCGACAGCGACGAACAGCGCCAGGAGGGCGAGCCCGGCGCCAAGCGTGACGAGCGTTGTGGAATCGCTCCATCCGTGCACCGAGGCGCGCGAAAGTCCGTAGACGAGCAGGGTCGCGCCCGCGGTGACGGCCGCGGCGCCGGGCAAATCGAGCCGCCCGCGGGTGCCGCGGCTCGCGACGAGCACGCGTGGCGCGACGAATGCGAGCACGAGTCCCACCGGGACGTTCACGAACAGGATCCAGCGCCAGGAGAAGTAGTTTGTGATCACGCCACCGAGAAGAAGGCCGAGCGCGCCGCCTCCTGCTGAGATGGCCGAATAGACGCCGAGCGCCCGGTTGCGCGCCGGCCCCTCGGCAAATGTCTCCGCCAGCAGCGACAAAGCGGTCGGCGCGACGATCGCGGCGCCGACGCCCTGCGCTGCGCGGGCGGCGATGAGCGCCGCGGACGTCAACGCAAGTCCCCCGGCCAGCGAACCTGCCGTGAAGACGAGCGCTCCGATGACGAACATGCGCAGGCGGCCGAAGAGATCGCCCGTGCGACCGCCGAGCAGCAGGAGGCCGCCGAATGCAATCGCGTACCCGTTGACCACCCACTCGAGGTCGGTGGCGTTGAACTTCAGCGCGTGCTGAATCGAGGGAAGTGCGACGTTGACGATGGCGACGTCTAGAACGACCATCAACTGGGCGACGGCGATGACGCCGAGTGCAAGCCCAGGCGAGCGACGCGATTTTTCGATGGACATCGATTCCTCCTTGTCAGAAGCGGCGGTGAGCCGCAGAAACTGGGTGATCCCTATCGCGCGGAACTGAAGCCGCTCGTAGCGTGGAAATGCGGGCGCGGCGACGGCGAAATCGACGACCTCCGGGCTGCCCACCTCGTGGTTGCGGCCGCCGTAAGTGACGACCCCGCGGCCCGCGGCGACGACGTTCTGGTACCAGGCCGAGTGCTCACTGAAGGTCAGCGGGATGACAAACCCGTCCCCAGCCGGCCGCATGCCGAGCGGGCTCGCATACATGCGCCCGGTTCGCCGGCCGCGATGGTGCAGGATGCCGACGATGGGCATCCAGCGTCGGCCTGCGAGCGGCAGCACCAGCGGGTTGACGAAGCCGGCCGCGAAACGGATTACGCGTCGGGCCCTGGGGCCAAGGTGGATGCTCCTCGTGTTTCTCATGACCCAAGGACGGGGCTGTTCAGCGCGGTGTGACGTTTTCGAGCCATGTCACATTCCGCGGGCGTATCCCGTCCTTGTTTGATGGGCATCGCGTGATCGACAGCTCAGGGTTCAACGAGGCCTGGTCGGAGCACCACGGTTTTCTGCTCGACGTCGCGTACCGGCTGTTGGGCAGCTACAGCGATGCGGAGGACATCGTGCAGGAGGCTTTCAGCCGGCTTCTCCGCACCGACCTCGACCCTATCGAGGACGTGCGCGCCTGGCTCGTCGTCGTGGTGAGCCGGCTCTGCCTGGACCAGCTGCGATCCGCGCGTGTGCGTCGCGAGTCCTACATCGGACCGTGGTTCCCTGAGCCGCTGATCGACTCAGCGGACGGTGGCGTCGACCCGGCCGATGTGGTGACGCTCGACGACAGCGTACGCATCGCGATGCTCATCGTCCTCGAGCGAATGTCCCCCGCGGAGCGGGTCGTGTTCGTGCTCCACGACATATTCGAGTTCCCCTTCGAGAAGGTGGCCGAGATGGTCGGCCGTACGCCCGCGGCGTGCCGTCAGCTGGCGACCCGCGCGAGGCGCCGAGTGAAGGAAGAGGAGGGTTCCAAACACTTCAAGCTCGATCGCGACCAACAGCAGCGCGTGGTCGACGCGTTCATCGCGGCTGCGGCCACCGGCGAGATGAGCAAGCTCTTGCCTTTGCTCGATGCGTCTGTGATCGGCTGGGCGGACGTGGGCGGCACGCTCGCGGCCGTGCGCAATCCCAACGTGGGACCTCAGAAGGTCGGCGACGGCGTCATGTACTTCTTCGGGCCCGCGTCCGGTTCGATCCTGGAGCGGCGCAACATCAACGGTGAGCCTGGGGTGGTCGTCTACCGGAGCGGCGAGGTGGCGGCCGTGATCGCGCTGACTCAGAAGGCGGGCGCGATCACGAGGGTGTACGTGGTGGCCGACCCCCGCAAGCTGGAGCAGGTGAAGAGAGCACTCGGGACCTAGCGCGTGCGGATGCCAAGCTCATCGAGGTGTTCGAGCAAGTCCTGTGGGTCCTCGTAGCTGCGGTACGCGCCGGCCGTCTCCAGCTCCTCGCGTCCGTATCCGCCCGACAGGACCCCGATCCCCAGCGCGTGAGCCCTCTGCGCCGCGAGCATGTCCCACACGCTGTCGCCGATGACGAAGCTGTCGGTGATCGGCCGGCCAAGGGCCTCGGCGGCGGCGAGAAAAAGGTCCGGATTCGGTTTGGCGTAGGCCACATGGTCGCGGGTGATCACCGGAGCGCCCTTGGGGACCTCCAGCATCGTCAGCGACGCTTTGGCGGTGACGTCGCTGCTGCTTGTCGCGATGGCCCAAGGCACGCCCAGGTCCGTCAGCACCTCGAGCAGCTGCTGGGCCCCAGGCAGCGGCTTGACCTCTCGGACGCGACCGCTGTACGCCTCCTCATGCAGCTTGCGCAGCCGATCGGCCTCACCAGCGGTGAGCTCACGCCCGGTTTCGCGGACGAGCGCGCGCACGAACAGCCCGCCGCTCATCCCGATGCGGCGATGAATGCGCCAAATCGAGAGGGGAATGCCGGCGGATTCGAGCGCTTCTTTCCACGCGAGCACGTGCTGATAGACGCTGTCCAGCAGCGTCCCGTCGAGGTCGAACAGCACCGCCGGGCGGTCTGTGCGGAGAGCCGAGCTGTGATGCTTCGCCATCCAGACGACCCTAGTAGATAGCCGCGGGGTTGCGCGCCTTGAAGACGCGGAAGAGAAGCCACAGCGACGGAAGCAGCAGCAGCATGCCGATGCCGATCACGACCAGCAGCGGGGTGAGCGTGGCGTCGGGAGCGGCAGCGTCCGCAATCGTCATGTCGGGCGGCACGAGGTGCGGCCACTGGCCCACCGCCCAAGCCCAAAGCACGAAAGTCACCTGCAGGGCGACCGCGAATCGGGCGATGCGCGGCCGCGAGCGCCAGACCGCGACGAGGGCGATCGGTCCGTTGACGAGCGCGAGGATGAGCAGCGGAAGCCCTCGCCCAAACAGCGAGCCGGCCAGCGACGGGGCCGCGAAAGGGGCGACGAGAAGGCTGGCGATGGCGGCCGCACCCGCGACCAGACCGGCGGCCGCGGCCCTGCGCCGGAAGTCCGACTCGAGCGGTGTGCCTTCGGTTTCGACTGTCAGATAGGTGGCGGCCAGGTAGGCGCACATCGCGAGGGCAAACAGCCCGACCAGCGCGCCGTAGGGCGTGGCCCAGCCGGCTTCAAATCCCGAGACGAGGCGGCCGCCCGAGACATGGATCGCTCCGGAGGCAACGGCCGCAGCGCCGGCGGCCATGAAGAAAGGCGCGATGACGCTGGCCGCTCCGAAGGCCACACCCCAGGCTGACGCGTCGCCAACAGCTTCGCGGCCGTGGGCTCGGAAGGCGAAGGCCGCGCCCCGCAACACGATCCCGACCAACGCGATGGTGAACGGCAGATACAGCGCCATGCTCAGGATGCCGAACGCCGCCGGAAATCCGGTGAACAGGCCGACGATCATGAAGATCAGCCATACGTGGTTGGCCTCCCAGACCGGCCCCATCGCTTCGGCAACGGCGCGGCGCTGATCGCGCGCTCGAGCGCCCTTCGCGAGCAGGTCCCATACGCCACCGCCAAAATCCGCCCCCGCCAACACCGCGTACGCGGTGAGCGCGAGCCACAGGATTCCGGCGACGATCTCGGCTTCGCTCATGCGGCGGCGCGATTCCGCCTCGCCTGCAGCAGGAGCAGGCGCGCGGTCGTGAGGGCGAGGCCGATGTAGATGGCGAAGAAGACCAAGAAGGTGGGACCGAGGGCCGGCGCGGTGGTCGCGGCTTCGGACGTGCGCAGGATGCCGTAGACGATCCATGGCTGGCGTCCGAACTCGGTGACGAACCAGCCAGCCTCCATCGCCACGACTGAGGCGGGCCCGGACACGACGATCAACCACAGCAACGGACGCCACATCGGAATGCGGCGGCGGCGAATGCAGAGAAGCCAAAACAGCGCCGCGGCCAGGCCGATCAGGATGCCGAAACCAACCATCGCGTCGAAGGAGAGATGGACGGCGATAGTGTTCGGCCGGTCGTTCGACGGGAACGTATCCAGCCCGCGCACCTCGGCGTTGGGGTCGAGCGCCGCGAGCAGGCTGAGCAGGTCCGGGATCTCGATCGCTCCCACGACCCGATGCTGGGAATCGATCGGGATGCCGCCCAGGTGGATCGGAGCTCCGCGCACTGTCTGGTAAAGACCTTCCATCGCGGCGAACTTCGCCGGCTGAGCCTGATAGATGAAGCGCGCGCTGGTGTCGCCTGTGATGCCGGCGAGCACGATCGCCACGGCCGCCATCGCCATCCCCAGGATGAGCCCACGCCGGTGCAACTGGTCTTCGTGCCGCCTGAGTAGCCCGACCGCATAGACGGCGGCGACGAGAAAACCGGTGACCACGTAGGCCGAGACCAGCATGTGCGGATCCTCAGTCGGCGTGGACGCATTGAGCGCCGCGGCCAGCGGATCGACATCCAGCAGGCGGCCGGCACTGTCGAGGTGAAAGCCGCTGGGCGAGTTCATCCAGGCGTTGGCCATCACCACGAAGACCGCGCTCAACGCACCACTCACCGCGATCGGGATCGACGCCAGCCAGTGAGCGACGGGGCTCAAGCGATTCCAGCCATAGAGGTACAGGCCCAGAAAGATGGCCTCGATGAAGAACGCAAAGCCTTCTGCTGAGAAGGGCAGACCGAAGATGGCGCCGGAGAACGCCATGAATCTCGGCCAGAGCAGGCCAAGCTCGAAAGAGAGCGCCGTGCCTGAAACCGCGCCAACCGCGAACAGGATGCCGAATGCCTTCGACCACCGCTGCGCGAGGCTCAGCCAAACGTCGTCCTTGGTTTTCAGCCACAAGCCTTCGGCCACCATCATCAGCAGCGGCAGGCCGACCCCCAGGACCGCGAACACGATGTGGAAACCGAGCGACGTACCCATCGTTGCCCGCGCCAGGGTTACGTTGTCCATGCCTCTGATCGCCCCACCGTCGCCGACGCTAGACTCGCACACAAGGCCGACGTGACCTCAAGCATCCGGCTGGGGCGAGTCTTCGGGATCGAGATCGGGTTCAACTGGAGCCTGGTCTTCATCTTTGCGCTGGTCGTCTGGACGCTGGCAACAAACATCCTCCCCATCGAGGCTCCCGGCTACCCGCCGCTGCTGTACTGGCTCATCTCCGCGGCCGGCGCCGTCCTTTTTTATGCGTGCCTGCTCGCCCACGAACTTTCGCACGCGCTCGTCGCCCAACGTAACGGCGTGAAGGTCGCCGGTATTACGTTGTGGCTCTTCGGCGGCGTGTCGAAGCTGGAGGGCGAGCCCACCAGCGCCCGCTCCGAGGCGCTGATCGCAGGCGTCGGACCCCTGATGAGCTTCGCCGTTGCGCTGGTCGCGTTCGTGCTCTCGTTCGTGACGTCCGGGAGCATCCTCGTGTCCGCCCTTTTCGCCTGGCTCACCTTCGTCAACGTGCTGCTCGGGCTCTTCAACCTGGTACCTGCGTTTCCGCTCGACGGCGGTAGGCTGCTGAGCTCGCTCCTGTGGTGGCGGTCGGGAAGCCGGCAGAGCGGCGTCCACAACGCCGTCCGGGTAGGGCGCGTCTTCGCCTACCTGATGATCGCCGCCGGCGTCCTCGAGCTGTTCCTGGGCAGCGTGGCGAGCGGGATCTGGACGGCCTTTCTCGGCTGGTTCCTCCTGTCGGCGGGAGCTGCCGAGGAGGCCGGCTCGACCGTCCGCTCCATGCTGCGATCCATCCCCGTTTCCGCGGCGATGACGTCGCCCGTCGTCACGTTGCCCGACTGGGTCACGGTGGAACAGTTCCTCGAGTCGGTGGCCCCTAACCACAGCTTCACCACCTACCCAGTCCACGAGCCGTCAGGCACGCTGACCGGCGTCGTGCGCCTGTCCGACCTTGTCCGGATGCCGGCGGCGGAACGCGCCCAGAAGCATTTGATCGAGGTCGCGAGACCCATCGCCGAGGTTCCCGTGACCAACCCTCGCGAAGACCTGTCCGCCTTGATCCAGAGGATCGGCTCAGGGATCGAGCAGCGCGTCCTGGTCTTCGACAACGGATCGCTCGTCGGCATCGTCTCGCCGGCCGACGTCGCGCGTCTGCTGACCGTCAGGCAAACGCTCGGCGGAGGCCCGCGCCGAAGCTAGTCGACTACTTCTTCTCGGCCGGCTTCCGGAGCGCCTTTTCGATCTCGTCGGTGACTTCGCGGAATGTTTCCGCGACCGCCGACCCGAACGACCGCGCCGTCTCCTTGGTCTTGGAGCGGACTTCGGGATCTCGTGTCGCGGTCTCGAGTGATTTGAAGACCGCGTCGGCTGCCTGCCGCAACTGCTCCAGCGAGCGGTTCAGCTCGGCGTTGTTCTTGACGTCACCAGCGTCGCGGTAGTGCCGCTTCAGCTCGCCGGCCAGGCCCTGGATATCGGATTGAAAACGGTCCCATGCCTTCTGGGTCGCCTCCGGTGCCATCGGGATCCTCCTTGAGGTTGTTGAT
The DNA here is from genome assembly GCA_005882135.1 of Chloroflexota bacterium. Taxonomy (GTDB): domain Bacteria; phylum Chloroflexota; class Dormibacteria; order Dormibacterales; family Dormibacteraceae; genus 40CM-4-65-16. The sequence goes on along the minus strand of VBDR01000025.1, from coordinate 126,376 downwards.
TGCAACTTACGCTCACGCCGTCAGCACGTGATATGCAGCACGGCGTTGGTCTTGCTTCCCGCGTTGCGCAGAAGCTGTATCGCTTCGACGGTCCCCACGACCTTCACCTGGACACCCCGGCGTTTGGCCTCCTCGAGCACATCCGGCATCACAGGCAGAGCGCGGTCAGCGCCTGTGCCGATCACCAGCCGGCTGCACTTCCAGGGAATCTTCTCCTCGACCGAAAGCGGCGTGTGGCCGAACTCGCCTCGGAACCTTTTTGATGGTTTCTTCTTGCGCAAACGCACCGCACCCCGATCGATGACGACGTCCTGCTCAAAGGTTTCGCCGTCGATGCGTATGGACCCGAACGAGAACCCGTCGATGCGCACGATCTCAGGTTATACGGACTCGCGAATCGCTGGATGCAGCCGCCGCACCTGGACACGCACAATCGAAGCGTGGCCAAGGAATCGGCAGGTCTGTTGCTTTACCGGCGCCGGGACAGAACGCTCGAAGTGCTCCTGGTCCACCCCGGTGGCCCATTCTGGAAGCGGCGCGAGGAGGGCGCCTGGTCGTTGCCCAAAGGCGAGATCGAGCAGGGCGAAAGGCCGATCGAGGTGGCGCGGCGCGAGTTCCAAGAGGAGCTCGGACAGCCACCGCCGGAGGGCTCGTTCACACCGCTCGGCAGCATCCGCCAGGCCGGCGGCAAGGTCGTTCATGCGTGGGCGGCGCCAGGCGACCTCGACGTGGAACGCGTCGAAAGCGGCACCTTCAGCGTGGAGTGGCCGCCTCGCTCAGGTCGGATGCAGGAGTTTCCGGAGGTCGACAGGGCGACATGGTTCAATCTCCAGACGGCTCGCCGCATGATCCTGCAGGCCCAGAGCACGTTTCTCGATCGGCTCGAAGCGGCGCTGTCGACACAAGATCGCCAGCGGGCTTCGAGCTAGTCACTGGGGCTGCAGGGGGCGCGCGGTCGATTTGACTGCGCGCCCGCCTGCGATTGCGCTCAGTGGCCGGGGCACATCCTGACGCTGGGGTTGTAGTTCTCGAAGATTCCAGACGGGTTCGGCCGCCAGATCCAGGCATGCAAAGCCCATAGACCGAGCGAGTCGATGCGCGTGAACTCCTTGCCGAAAAGTCTCGGCTTGGCGGTTGATTGCCACTTGTCAAGCGGGATGATGTACTCGACGGCTACGAGCTTGAGCATGTTTCCATCAACTTCGTAAACGAGCGCCTCCGGCTGTGTCGCGTTGACCGTGGCGTCGAGCATGCCGGTGTTCACGTAGTGTTGGCCCATCCCACCCACGCCTGGCAGGTCGAAACATGGGAGCAGCCGAATGTAACCAGCCGACGTGGTCTGGTGGAGGTCGTGGAATTTTGCGGTGGCCTGTCGGACATCGGCGAGCGAGGCCTGGCTCGAGGCCTGCGTTACGGGCGCGATCAGAAGCGCGGCCGGTACGAGCACTGCGAGAGCGCGGATTATCAGCTTCAACATTGGCTTCCTCTCAGCGGTAGAAGTAGGGATCAAGGACGCTGACCTGTGTGATCGTGTCAACAGGCAGCGAGTTGCGGCTCGCCGTCTTCCTGATCGCCTCAGGGTTTGGCGCGTCGTAAACGCAGAACGTCTTCCGCTTGTCGTCGCTGACATATGTGTGGACCCAGGTCACGCCCTCGTCCGTGTTCCGACCGACGACGGCAAGGCAGACCTGCGCGCCGTCGACGTTGACTGGGATGTGCAGCCCCTCTGGAAACGTGCGCTCGACTACGTATCTCGGCATCTTGTCCTCCTGTTTGCTTTCATGCGGTCGTGCGACCACGATCACCGTAGGAGCGGCACGTGCACCGAGAAATCGGAGGGACTACCCAGGTTGGGCGGGTCGACTACCTAATTTGCGCTGCGGCCTGGCCTCGGGTCTTGACGCCGAGCTTGGACAGGATGGCGGAGACGTGATGGTCGACCGTCTTGGTGGAGAGGAAAACGCGCTCTGCGATCTGCGCGTTGGTATGGCCGTTCGCCACCAGCTCGAGGATCTCCATCTCCCGTTCGGTCAGGTTGGCGCGGTTGCGCAGCGTGGTCGCGCGCGGGCCGCGCGGCAGGCCGCGCACACCCTGCCGGCGCAAGCGTCGCGACACGATGGCCGCCGCCGGACGGGCGCCAAGCCGCTGGAACTCGCTCAGCGCCTGGCGGAGGTCTGCCTCCTCGGTCGACCACGCAAGCGAGATGGCGGCTTCGTAGGGACACCCGAGCCTGAGCCACGCCTCGGAAGCCTCGCGCCGGCGCCCCTCCAGCTCGAGTGCGTATGGCTCCGGAACCGGATCCGGGGGCGGTTCGCTGATGCCGGCCCGCAACCGCCAGCAAGCCATCTCGCCAATCACCCAGTTGGCGCGCCGGTGCAGCGCGATCTCGAAAGTCGGCGCGGTCGCATCCGGGATAGCCCCCTCGCGACCCTCGAGCCACAGCGCCTCGGCTCTGGCGGTGGCAACCGGCTCGCGTCGCTGCAGCTCGTTGCTCGGGGCGGCCAGCTCGGCGGCCTCATCGAGCGGCGGCCAGAATCCGGGGTCGCCGCGTCGGGCGCGGACGAGACCCAGCACCACCAGGGCCACGATGCGCGGCACAGGTGACAGCGGATCGCGGATGACCATCTCCGCAAGCCGCGTCGCCTCATCCCACCGGCCGCGATCGAGCTCGCACCGGGCGCGGTAGGCGAGCATGTAGTGGCGCCACAGGTCGAGACCCCGGTCGTTGGAGAATTCGAGCCCTTCCTCGTAGTAGCGATCGGCCAGCTCGTAAGACTTGAAACGCGGTGACCACCACGTCAGGGCCACCAGCACACGACCTGCATGCTCGTCGAGGCCGTTTTCCTGTGCCACCCGCTGGATCCGCTCGAGCTCGGCCGCGGTTCCCGGAGACCCTGTGGTCAGGTAATCGACCACCGCCAGGTTGATCTCGGCATAGACCTGCGCCTCGAGATGACCGAGCTTCTGAGCGAGCTCGAGAGCACGATGTCCCCAAACCCTCGCGTCTTCCACATCGTCAGCGTTCACGTAGATGTGGGAAAGGTTGCAGTAGGCCATCGCAAGCTCAGCTCCCGCCGGAAGCTGCTCGAGAATGGTGATCGCCTCCTGCGCCGTTTCCAACGATTCCGCCGGCCGGCCCACATAGCGGTAGAGCCGCGACAGCGACCACAGCGAATCGCCGGCCCGGCGGCGATCGTCCAGCGTTCGATAGTGATCGAGCGCCGCCAGCTGCGCGTCCAATGCCTCGTTGAACTGGCCGCATAGATAGCACGCGTGGGCCCGGCGCTGAAAAAGCCCCGCCAGCGTTTCCGGCGACGCATGCTTGCCGGCGCGGATCGCCCGCGCGTATTGGGCCGCCGCCTCGCGATGAGCGCCAAGCGCGGACGCGCGCGCCCCGGCCTCCGAGGCGTAGGCCAGGACCGACCGGGTATCCCCCGCCCCCTCCGCGTGGTGCGCGAGGCGTGCGGGGTCGCGATCACCTTGCGGTGGATCGGCCAGCGCGGACATGGCCGCGGAGTGGAGCGCAGATTTCCGGTTCAGGGGCAGCGATGCCTCCACCGCCATGCGCGCCAGCTCGTGCCGGAAGGCGACTCCATCCGCCTGCGCGGAGAGGACGCCTGAGGCCACGCATTCGTCGATGTTCCCGACAGCCTCGGGGCACATCTTCGCGAGGAGCCAGAGCTCGGCGGCCGCGGGCACGATGGATGCAGCTTCGACCAGCGTGCGGCCGGCCGAGCTGAGCCTGGCGGTCCTCGCCAGCACCGCGTCCTGGACCGTCGCCGGAACGGCATGGGTTCCGCCCGCCAGGACCTCGGTCACGTAGAACGCGTTGCCCGACGTCAGGCGATAGAGCTCGGTGGCGTCGACCCCGTACGGCTCGGCGAGCTGCGCGACCGCCGCCTCGGAAAGGGCTGCCAGCTTGATCCTGGTGACCGCCCCTGCGCCGGCGAGGCCGTCCAGCAGCATCCTCAGCGGGTGCATGCGGTCGAGCTCGTCGTCTCGGAATGTGGCGATGATCAGCGAATCCACCGACTCCACGCGGCGAGCGACGATCCGGAGCACATCGAGGGTGGCGGCGTCGGCCCAGTGGAGGTCCTCGAGCACGATCACCGACGGCGCGCGCTGTCGAAGCTCGCGCATCAGCCCGGCCGCGAACTCATGCGGTTTCGCGCCCGTTCGCGCGAGCGCGAGCTCCTCGAGCTCGCCTCCGGTCAGCGCGGCGACGTCGAGGAATGGCGCCAGGGGCCGCGGCGTAACCAGCGCATCGCACGCTCCGGACATCAGCTGCACGGTGGCGGGCAACGTGGCCGCGAACCGGCGGACGAGCGCTGTCTTGCCGACGCCGGCCTCTCCGGCCACGAAAGCCAGCCGCCCGCCCGCCCGTGAGGTCACCGCCTCGAGCTGTTCCGCGAGGGCGGCCAGCTCGGCCGACCGCTCGAGGAGGTTGGCTTCGCGTCCGGCTGCAGTCGAGGATTGGGCCATGGTAGTTGGAGGGCTAAATGCTGACCGCAATCGCTGCCCGATTCAAGCCGGGCGAAGAGGGCGGCCGATTCGCACGGCCGCCCTCGGTTTCTCTCTAGCTGACGGCGGACAGGGCGTTGACCTGTCCGTGGCCGTACCACGAGTTGTAGCCGGTGCCACCCTGGCAGTGCTGCGCTGCGCCGTTGGAGACCGACGGGAAGAACGCGTACTGCGCGAGCTCAATAACCGTCGGGCATGACATCGGGTCGGCGGTGTTGTCGACCCGCGCCTGGACCTTTCCCGCCTGGGTGACGCCAAGGCTCGCGATCAGGGCGGCGACCCCAGCCACGTGCGGCGAGGCCATGGAGGTGCCCTGCTGATAGCAGTAGAGCGTCGATCCCTCGAAGACTCGGCGCGCTGGGGCGCAGTTACCCACGAGGGCGCTCGGCCATGTCGAAAGCACGCGGCCAAGTGGGTTTGACGGAGGATTCTTCTGCAGGATGCTGTCGCCGCCGGGCGCCGTCACCTGCACGGCCCCGACTCCATAGCTGGAGTAGAAGGACTTCATTCCGAAGTTGCCATCCGCGGAGACACCGATGACACCCGGAATCTCCACCGGGATGACGACGCATTCGTTGCCCACGGGGCGGATTACGGGCGTCGTGTCATCCGGGCTTGTGACGTCCTGGGTCGGATGCGCGAGGTCGTCGGCTTCGTTACCTGCCGCCGCAACCACGGTAACCCCCTGCTGCATCGCGAACTTGATCGCACGTGATTCCGCTTTCCAGATCGCCCGCTGTCCGGGGTCGTTCTTGCAGTTGAACAGCCACGGGTCCGCGAAGTAGCTGTTGTTCGTGACCTTGATCGCGTGATGCGTGCCCGCCCACATAAACGCGCAGACGACAGACTCCGGGAAGAAGAAACCAGCGGCGTTGCCCGCCCTGATCCCGGCGACCTTGACGTTCGGAGCCACGCCTACGATGCCGATCCCGTTGTGGGCCGCGGCGATCGTGCCCGCGGTGTGGGTGCCGTGCCCGTTCTCATCATTCCACGCCGCCGGATTCGGGTCCGGTACGCCGTTGTTGATGCAAGACACGCTGTTGGCGAAATCGACGTTCGCGGCGAGATCGGGATGCGTGTAGTCGAGGCCGGTGTCAATGTCACCTACGGTCACGGCCCGGCTGCCGCTCTCGATCACCTGTGCCTCGAACGCGTGGATCTGCGGCATGTCCCACTGCAGCCCGGACAGGCTGTCGCCGCCCGTGGGGATGGCCGGAGTGACTGTTGCAGCCGCGACGGCATCAGGCTGGTCGTCCTTGAAACGGGTCGCGAAACGGGCCGTGGCCGACGCGCCATCGACGCCTGCCACTGATCGCATGTTCGCTGCAAAGTCGCTGCGGTTGGAGCGCGCAATCACCACGCCGATCTGCTGATAGTTGTAGGCAAGCTGGCCGCCCGCGCCCTGGATCACAGACGCGGCGCTGCCGGACGAGGCGCCGTCCTTGTAAGTGACGATGTATGTCTGGACGGCCCCCGTTGTCGCAGCCTCGACCGGTATGACCGGCATGCTCAGGACCAGCAACGAGAGCGCCGCCAGCAGTGAACGCGGACGCAGACGTACGAAACGAAGAGTCCCTTGCATACCCAAATCCCCCTTACGCAAAGCCCGCCGAAATGCCACGAATGAGCTTATCAAGCCACCCGCGAGAAATGGCGCGTGGGACGTCGTTGCGCCACGAATAAAGGCCAGGCAGATTCGGTTCCTCCATACGTATCCAGCCGGATGCGCTCGTCGATAGCTTTGCGAGGTGACATGAACACGATCAGAACCGAGGCTGAAGGCACCAACGACCTGAACCATGTGTCGCAGTGGCTGTCGCGCCACCGCGGCCAGACAGTCGAGCTCGATCGGACGAAACAGCTCGAGTTCGGGGTCCCGATCTCGGCCGCCCGTGCCGTGCTGGTCGCCGTCACGCTTCAGGCGGATGGGGCGCCGGCGCCGCAGCTCGGCGGTGTGGTCCGGGCGATCTCGAACCGGACTGAGGGCGAGCCGGTCCGGCTCGTCTTCGAGGGCCGTTCTCCCGCGCATCTCTCCCGAGAGGAGGCTCTTTCGGTGGCGACTGAGCTGCTGGGTGCGATATCGGAGCTGGTCGGAGACGACGATCTCGTAGCGGAAGTCGCGTAGCGCAGTCGGCCGACAGCGTTCTCCCAGATGTGACGGAGCTGAAAGGAGCCCTCAACCAGGTCGAGATCGGGTCGGCCCCGATCGAACGATTCCGGCATCTTCTTGACGACGATGTGCGGTCGGAGCTCGATCGGGAGATGGACGGCCTCGTAGCGGCGTTGCGCGGTCGCGTGCTGTGGAACGTGAACTCGACGGCGCGCGGGGGCGGCGTGGCCGAGCTGCTGGCGTCCCTGATCCCTTATGACCGCGACGCCGGCATCGACGAGAGGTGGGTTGTGATCGAAGGCTCACCCGACTTTTTCAACGTGACCAAAAAGATCCATACGCTGCTGCACGGAGTCGACTCGGATGGCGCGGCGCTGACCGAGGAGGACCGGCGCCAATATGAGCAAGCCACCTCCCGCAACGCGGCTGCTCTCACTGAGATCATCCGTCCCGGTGACGTCGCCATCCTCCATGACCCGCAAACGGCAGGCCTGGTCCCGGCTCTCAGCGCGCGAGGCATCCATGTCATCTGGCGTTCACACATCGGCGTCGACCAGCCAGACGATGCCGTGAGAAATGCGTGGACATTTCTACGGCCTTATGTCACGAAAGCCGCCGCGTGCGTCTTCTCCCGGAATGCTTATGTCTGGGAGGGACTCGACCCATCGCGGGTCCGCATCATCGCGCCGTGCATCGATCCCTTCGCGACCAAGAACGAGGACCTGACTGGCGACACGGTGACTGCGATCCTGCACGCGGGCGGCATCCTGCAGGGTAGGGACGGCGAGGCGACCTTTAAGCGCCACGACGGCACTCGCGGTCACGTCGTCCGCACCGCGCACCTCGAGGAGACTGCGCTGCCCTACGAGGCTCGAATCGTGCTGCAGGTTTCGCGGTGGGATCGGCTCAAAGACCCGATCGGCGTCATGGACGGCTTTGCCGGCCATATCGCGCCGAGCACCGACGCATGGCTGGTGCTCGCGGGACCCGCCGCCACGTCGGTCAAGGACGACCCCGAGCAGCCCGAGATCCTCGACGAGCTGACGCGCCGCCGTCAGGCCATGCCGTCCTCGGTGCGCACCCGGATCGTGATTGCGCAGCTGCCCATGGAGGACACCGACGAAAACGCCGCGATCGTCAACGCCCTCCAGCGCCGGGCCGACGTCGTCGTCCAGAAAAGCCTGGCGGAGGGCTTCGGCCTGACGGTGGCCGAGGCGATGTGGAAGGGCCGGCCGGTGGTGGCGAGCCGTGTCGGCGGGATCGAAGACCAGATCGAGAGCGACAAAAGCGGCCTCCTGATCGACGACCCCAAAGACCTCCAGGCGTTTGGCGAGGCGGTGGTCCGGCTGCTCGCGGACGAGGCGGAGGCGAGGCGGCTGGGGACGGAAGCCCGGCGGCAGGTCATCCGCAAGTTCATCACTCCGTGCCACCTCATCGAACAGGGAAGGCTGATCCAGGAGATCCTGTCGCGGACCCCGGCCTGACAAGGTGCGATCGAACCTTTAATCTGATTGCGTTCGGGGTGGCCAAGGGGGGGCGAGCCCAGACGTGGCGAATTCCGGGGGCCTGGTTGGTGATCTGACCTCCCTCTGACGGCCACGTTGGCGCGGGCCTTGCCCGCGGGGGGGAGTGTCCATGGGGATCGACAGTCCGCTGCCTTCCCAGCCGTCTGCGCGCAAGCAGGAAGAGGCGCCGGGGCCTGGGTCAACGATCGAGGACGTCGCGTACTGGGAGGGGCTCGAGCACACAGACGAGTTCCGACAGCTGGTCACCGCAAGGATGCGCTTCGTGCTCCCGGCGACCGTCTTCTTCCTCGTCTATTACTTTCTTCTGCCGCTCGCCAACGGTCTCGCGCCTGGCTTCATGCGGACCGCTGTCATCGGTCATATCAACATCGCTTACCTGTTCGCGCTCTCGCAGTTCGTGATGGCCTGGCTCCTCGCCTGGTTCTACATCCGAAAGGCGAACAACGTCTTCGACCGCCTCGCCGCGATGGTGCGCGATCGCGCCGCCCGCGGCAGGAGTTCGCAGCCATGAACCTGACGCTGGCACTCTTTTTGATCGTGGTCGGGATCACGCTTGTGATCACCGGATGGGCCGCGCGAAGGACGCGCACCACAGTCCAGTTCTGGGCCGCGGGCCGCGGCATCACAGGCTGGCAGAACGGGCTCGCCATCGCCGGCGACTACATGAGCGCGGCGTCTTTCCTCGGCATCGCCGGCCTGATTGCGTTCAACGGCTACGACGGTTTCATGTACTCGGTCGGGTGGCTCGTCGCCTACCTGACAGTGCTCTTCTTGATCGCCGAGCCGATGCGAAACACGGGCAAGTACACACTGGCCGATGTCCTCTCGTATCGAATGTCGCCGATCCCCGTACGCTCGGCTGCGGCATTTTCGACCGTCGCGGTCAGCGCCTCGTACATGATGGCCCAGATGATCGGGGCGGGCAGCCTGATCAAGATCCTCATCCCGACCCTGGACTCGACGCTCAAACCATGGTTCAACTGGACCGTGTTCGGGACCAAGCTCGATCCGTCGATCACAGTCGTCGGCCTCCTGATGATGGTCTACGTCATCGCCGGCGGCATGGTCGCCACGACGTGGGTTCAGATCGTCAAGGCGGTGCTGCTAATGGGTGGCGCGGTGCTGCTCAGCTTCCTGGTCCTGCTGCACTTCGGATTCAACCTCGGCGGTTTCTTCGACGCGATCGCGGGAGTGAAGGACAAAGCAACCGGCCTCAACTTCACAGATCCCGGCATCCTCTACAAGTACGGGCAGAAGCAGGTCTTCGGCATCGACCTCGCCTTGCTCGACAACGTCTCGCTGGGAATGGCGCTCATCCTTGGTACCGCCGGCCTACCCCACATCCTGATGCGCTTCTTTACCGTGCCCAACGGCAAAGCCGCGCGTCAATCAGTGGTCTGGGCAATGGGATTGATCGGGTCGTTCTACATCATGACCACGTTTCTCGGCTTCGGCGCTGCGACCCTCGTCGGCAAGACGAAGATCTGCGCCACAGTGACGGCCGGCTGCAAGCCGAACAGCAACCTCGCGGCTCCACGCCTGGCTGAATACCTCGGCACTCAGTTCTTCGGCGGCACCGGTGGTGAGTTCCTGCTGGCATTCATCGCCGCGGTCGCATTCGCGACGATCCTTGCTGTGGTGGCCGGCCTCACGCTGGCTGCTTCGGGTGCATTCAGCCACGACTTCTACGTCAACGTCATCCGCACCCACATCCTCCACGGTCACGTCAGTGACCGCGAGCAGGTCACGGTCGCGCGGATCACCGCCGGCCTGGTCGGACTGTTGTCCATCTGGCTCGCGGCCCGTGTGGGCGCCACCGCCAACGCGGCAGCCCTCGTGGCCGGGGTCGCCTTCGTGATCGCGTCGGCGGCCAACCTGCCGGCGATCCTGTTCACCCTTTTCTGGAAGCGGTTCAACACGTGGGGCGCTGTGGCCTCCCTGGTCGGCGGCACGCTGGTGACGATCTGGCTCGTCGCCATCGGGCCGGGCTGGACCGTGCCGGTGAACGAGCACCCAGCCTTCCCACTCCAAAACGTCGGCATCGTCAGCATCCCCATTGGGTTTGCGCTGGCGATCATCGGCACCTACCTCGGTGAGCTGGCCAGGGCGGACCGGCTGGCGGAGCAGAAGTTTCACGAGATCGACGTGCGGGCCCAGACGGGCCTGGGCGCCGAGCCGGTCCCGGCGGCCGGATGACCTGTCATCACTTGAAGGGGAGCGGCGCGCGCCGCTCCCCGACCGGCCCTCAGCGATGAGCCAGCACGACCTGTTCGGCCTGGCTGCGCTCGATGTGGCGTGCCTTCTCGCCGCGGCGATGATGCTGCGGTCGTGGTACAGGCGGCGGACGAGGCCCCCGCTGGTCGCGGGCGCCTTCGTCTTGCTGCTCGCGCTCGTCGCGAGCTTGCTGGTCGCGATCGGGGTCACCTACAGCCTTGTCGTCGGCCCCACCTTCATCATCGCCCTGCTGGTCATCCTCTACACCGCTCGCTACGACAGGCGAGTCGCGACCACACCCCCGGGCGCTGGACCCTCGCGCCGCAGCTGACTCGCGCTTGGGGACCTCCATCTGAGCTCGCGCTTCATCACCGAGTGGCTGGCATAGTGGTCGGCGGTGGCCAAGACCGATCCCCATGATCCCGGCGTAGAGACGGCGCGCGGGCGCTCGGAAGAGGCGGGCGACGCCGCCCGATCGCCAATCAAGGTTGGCAAGGGCAAGGTCCGCTTCGGCACCGCAAGCTGGACGGATCCGACCATGACCGCGCCGGGCGTTTTCTATCCGAAGGGCGCCAGTACCGCTGAGGAGCGCCTGCGCTTCTACGCCAGCCAGTTTCCGGTGGTCGAGGTCGACGCGACGTACTACGTGCTCCCCAACAAGCGGACCGCGCAGAGCTGGGTCGAGCGGACGCCCAAGGATTTCGTCTTCGACATCAAGGCCCACGCCTTGATGACGGGACAGCCGACCGAGGTGACCCGGTTGCCGAAGGCGGTCCAGGAAGAGCTGCCAGGCGAGCTGAAGGCAAAGAGGCGGATCTACCGGAAGGACATGCCGGTCGAGCTGCTCGACGCCGTCTACAAGCAGTTCCGGGAAGCGCTAGAGCCGTTGATCGAGGCGAGCAAGCTCGGCGCGGTTTTCGTCCAGTTCCCGAAATGGGTGTTCCCGTCCAACGAGGCACGCGAGCTCATCCTCGAGACGTGGCAGCGCCTCGACCTGCCCATCGCCGTCGAATTCCGTCACGGCAGCTGGTTCAATGAAAAGAACGCCGAGCGGACGGTCAAGTTCCTCCAGGACAACAAGATTCCTTACGTCGCGGTGGACGAGCCGCAGGGCTTCAAGAGCTCGGTGCCGCCGGTCGTGATCCCGACCAACGACGAGCTCGCGGTATTCCGCTTCCACGGGCGCAACAAGGACAACTGGGAGAAGAAGGACATCCCGCCTTCAGAGCGATTTCGCTATCTCTACGACGAGGACGAGCTCGCCGACTGGACGCCAAAGATCGCGAGCGTGGCCCGGTTGACGAAGGAGACGCATGTCGTCTACAACAACTGCTTCTCCAACTACGGGACAACCAACGCGCGTGAGGCGGCTCTCCTACTTGCGCAGATGCAAGCCTAGTCGACCCCTCCGGCATCTTCGGCGCCACCTCCCCATGAATGGGGACGAGCCTCTGTCGTTAGTCCATGAATTTGGCGCACCACTCGTTCAGTGCAGCGCCATCTCGCCACGCCTTGGCGACGCGATCGCGCGCTCGGGGCGTTGCGATCCACGGTTCGACGGGCCAGCGCTTCCAGTAGATGAGCCGCTTGTGCCGCAGCAGGTCGGCGCGCGGATGGTCCTGCGGATAAGGCGGCGGGACCCGCTTTAGCTCCTGCCCCTCCACGTCGTAGCCCTTCTTTCGCAGCTCGGCGACGATCGCGACCAGCTGCTTGCCGGAGCGGTCGGCTGCTATCGCCTCGCGCAGCTTTTTCAGCTGCCTGTCGTTGACCATGTAGCGCCCGCCGGCGGCGACAAGACCCTCGGCGTCAAGCGCCACGTAACCGCCGCGCTCGACGTCGGCATAAACGTTCAGCTTGTATGGCGACTTGTCGGCGGAGAAGCGGATATCGCGATTGGGCCGGGAGACGCGATGCGGCGGCCCGAACTCGGCCTCCAGGTCGGCGAGCAGGGCCAGCATCGGCGCCTTCACCTCATCTTCGTACTGGCGTCGGTGCGCCTCGAAGTAGGCCTTGTTGTTGTTCAGGCGCAGGCCTAGAAAGAAGCCTTTGAAGTCTCCCTTCCAGCCGCCGAACCTGGATGCCACCTCGCGAGATTAGCGCCAACGCGCTCCGGCGTAGAGATGTGAAGACCCACGTGCCGGTACCCGCTCCAACCGCATACGTTGCCTATAGAGACATCACTGCGAAAGGAGAGGAGCCATGCCCTTAGTCGTTCCGCGGGAGAGGTTCGCCCCGAAGCAGGCGGCGTCCTGACACTCTCAGCCATCATCGCCGCCGGCGGCGCGTTCGCGGGTACCCAGACAGGCAACGGATCGTCAGTGCAGATCGAGCTCTGGCAGGTCATCAACCTGGTCGGCGCGCCGCTGCTGGCGGTGTTGTTCGCCCAGCCGGTCATCGACGACGTCAGGGCCTGGCTCAGGACCAGCCGCAGATAGAGGCGAGCCGGCCGCCGAGGTCTACGCCTTGACCTCGACCCTGTCCCCAATGTTGATCACGCCGGTGGTGAGCAGGTCCGCGCGAAGTCCGGCGCGATGGGTCAGCGGCTTGATCAGGGCCTTGCCCGTCAGCGCGACCAGGTGCGTGCACGGCTCGCAGAGCTCGATTCCGCGCGCAAGCACGTCTCCGATCCAGAACTCTTTGCCCACGAGCTCGTTGAGCCGGATCCCGCGGGTCGTGAGGTTTCGCCGGCTCTCGCCCGGCGCGAGCTCGATCCCTGAGCGCGCGAGGGCTTCGACCTCCTCCGCCTCGATCAACGTGACGTCGTTGCCCTCACCGCTGTCGATCCTGGCGCCGTCGCGCCGCGCGTTGCGGTCGCCTGTGAGTCCAACCCCGGCCACGGCCTCGACCGACGCCACCGCGTGCACGGGGCCGCTGGTGACTTCAGCGACGTGTATGTGTTCGACTGATCCACTCAATGGAAGCCGATTATGCCTGCAACTTGAACTGGTCGTCGTAATCGGGAAAGTAGCGACGGATCGCCGAGAGGTCGAACCGGCGCAGGATCGAAGCGGGTGGCTCGCGCTGAAGCAAGAAGTCGAAGCTCCGGGCGACCAGGTCCTCGACGTCCTCCCTCCGGCCGCCGCCGGCCCAGCGCTCGAGGTCAGCCTCGCTCACCTTGACCGTGTGGTGGGTCCGTTCCCCATCCAGCTCGACTGTCACCTCGCAAACCCAGCCATCCGCGCTCGCGCTCGGGGCTACATCCACGGTTACCACCAGAGCAGTCTAGGCATGAACCGGATGGTCGGTTAATGCGACTTACTTAACAGACGAAGGTCGCGGCTCGGGATAATTTCGGCACGGTGGCCGCAAGTCTCAGCTGGAAGGACGTTCCCGGCGCGATCCTCATCTATGACCGGGCCGGCCAGGTCATCGACGCCAATGACGCCGCCGTCGGCCTGCTCGGGCTCAGCCGCGACCGCCTCCTCGGGACCTACGCGGAGGACGCCGAGTGGTTGGTCCTCGAAGCGCCCGAAGGTCCAATGTCCGTGCATCCGGTCACCGCAACCCTCAAGAGCCTGCAGGCCGTCCGCGGCGTCCTGGCCAGGGCGAGCCGCCCCGAGGGCACCGACATCTGGATCCAGGTCGACGCGGTGCCGCAGCTGAACGTGGCCGGCGAGGTGACCCTTGTGACGGCCAGCCTGTGCGACGTCTCCCACCTGTTCGCGCGCAGCAGGCTGACCAGCCGCGGCGCCGGGGAGCACATCGTCAACGAGGTTGTCGGCGAGCTGGCCGACGCCCGCCTCGAAACCCACTCCATCCTCCATGTGGTCACGAGCGCCCTGAGCAGGATGAGACCAGGCACCTGGGTGGCGTCGCTCTTGAACAAGGACCCGAGCACGTCGCTGGTGGTGGCCGCGGACGTCGCCAACTCGGAGCTCGTCGAGTACATCAACCGGCACGTAGCGTCGCTTGACCACCCGGGCCAGGCGCCGACCACCGGGATCTCGCAGCGTGTCATCGAATCGGGCAAGCCCCTCCTGTTGCCACAGGTCCCGATGAGCGAGCTCTGGGAGATGATCGCGCCGGGGGTGGCCGCGTACGTGGCGGAACACCCGCTGCCGATCCCGATCGAGACCTCAGGTGTGATGGTCGTGCCGATGCGGGCACGCGGCGCCGTCGTCGGCACACTTGCCCTGTACGAGCGGCGCAGCTCCAACCCGCTGACCGAAAAAGACATCATCTGGATGCAGGCGATCGCCGATCGGACCGCGCTCGCAATCGAAAACGCCCAGCTCTACGAGGACGCCGTCGTGCGCCTCGAGCGGCTCGGCTCACTGCAGAGCCTGAGCCTGGCTTTGAGCGCAAGCCCTGACCTCAGGCTCACGCTCAAGGTCATCCTCGACCAGGTGACCGCGCAGCTGAAGGTGGATGCGGCGGACGTCCTGCTGCTGGAGGAGTCGGACAACATGCTCGCGCTGGCGGCGAGCACCGGTTTCCTGGCCACCGCGGTGCCCGATTACCGGCTCCCCGTCGATGAGGGCCTGCCCGGCCGGGCTTTGACCGGCCGGCGGATCGAAACCCTGACAGCGCTGAGCGCCTTTTCTCAGTTTCGACGCCGATCCCTGTTCGCACGCGAGGGCTTCAAGGCCTACGGGGCGGTGCCTCTGATCACCCGCGGCAAGCTGCTGGGCGCGCTCGAGGTGTATCACCGCACCCCGTTGAGTCCCGACCAGGAATGGGTCTCGTTCCTGGATGCCCTCGGCAGCGTGGCCGCCATCGCAATCGACAACGCGGCGATGCAAGAGCGGCTGCGTAAGACGTCGCAGGGAACCGCGGCTCCGCAGCGGGCGCCATCGCCGCCTCAAGGGTTGAGCCTGCTCGAGATCCAGATCATCCGCTTGATGGTCGAAGGCCTCACCAACCGCGAGATCGCGGCCCAGGTCCACCTGAGCCAGAACACGATCAAATTCCACGTCCGCCAGATCCTCCAGAAGACGGGTGCGTCGAACCGCACCGAATTGGCCCATCAAGCGGCCAAGGACGGCTGGCTTTAATCCTCTGGATTAACAAAACTACCCATGTGGGTAGGGAATTGGCCCTTCGGAGAGTGAACCGGTAAGCCATCACTTCTTAACCTCAGTCCCAAGGGAGCCTGGGTTCTTTACATGGCGCTGGCTGTCGGTGGGCGATCAGTCCGAGCGGCATCGGATGATCGGCGCGCGCGCCGGCAGGCCCTCACCCTTGGGCTCCTCGTGGTGCCGGCGGGGCTGATGCTCTCGCCACCGGCCGTGGCGGCCCTCGTCTTGCTGGGGCTGGTCGCATGAAGATCCGCGAAGGCATGACCCTCGGTGCTTACCGAGTGATCGAGCACATCGGCCGCGGCGGGATGGCGAGCGTGTACCGCGCCTACCATCCCGGTCTGGACCGCTACGTCGCGATCAAAGTCCTGCCCGACTTCTTTGCCGACGACCCTGGATATCGCGAGCGCTTCCAGCAGGAGGCGCGCTCGGTGGCTCGCCTCAGGCACCCCAACATCCTGGAAATCTTCGATTTCGGCTACGACGACGAGCTCGCCTACCTCGTCCTGGAGCTGGTCGAGGGCGGCACGCTGGCCGACAGGGTCGGCCACCCCATGCCCCTGCGCGAAGCGGTCCAGCTGCTCGAGCAGCTGGGGGGCGCACTCGATTACGCCCACTCGCAGGGCATCCTCCACCGGGACATCAAACCTTCAAACATCCTCCTGCACCGAGACGGCACGCCGGTGCTGGCGGACTTCGGCCTGGCCAAGATGGCCGGCTCGATACGACGCGTGACCAGCTCCGGAACCGTGATGGGCACGCCTGAATACATGTCGCCGGAGCAGGCCGCCGACGAACCGATGGGCCCCGCATCGGATCTCTACTCACTGGCGATTGTTGCCTACGAGATGCTCACCGGGCGGGTACCCTTCGGCGCCGACACGCCGGCCGCAGTCCTGCTCTCCCACGTGACCAAACCGATGCCCGCCACCCGCGAGCTGAGAGGTGAGCTGTCCGCGCACATCGAGGACGTTTTGCGCCGCGCGCTGTCGAAGCGACCTGAAGAGCGTTTCCTCTCGGCGGCCGCGTTCATCGCCGCCCTCAAGCCGGCGGCATGGCCTGACGGCCAGGGCGATGAGACCGCCGGCGCGATGCCCGTCACGCGCCGCCTTTCCCGGACCGACCGTTTGCCAGTGGTCCTGGTGGTCGACGACGGGGCCGCGAATCGGGAGCTGATCGAAGCCTGCCTCGCGGGCGTGGAGTGCCAGGTGCGCACAGCTGAGGACGGAGTCAGTGCCCTCAAGGCGATCAATGCGGCGCTCCCCGACCTGGTGCTGCTGGACGTGCAGATGCCAGGCATGGACGGCTACGAAGTGTGCGGGCGCATCAAGTCAAATCCCGCGTCCAGGCTGGTTCCGGTCGTGATGATCACCGCTCTCGACCGCACCGCCGATCGCGTACGCGCCCTCGAGTCTGGTGCGGACGACTACATGACCAAGCCGGTCGACCGCATCGAGCTCGTCGCCCGCGTTGGCTCGGCGCTCCGGCTCAAGGCCGTGTACGACTCGCTGGACAGCGCCGAGCACGTCATCTTCGCCCTGGCCGCGGCCGTGGAGGCGAAGGATCCGTACACCGAAGCCCACACGCAGCGAGTCGCCGAGTCGGCGCGCCGGATCGGCTCCTGCCTGGGACTCCCCTCTTCCGACCTGGAAGCCCTGTACAGAGGTGGACTCATCCACGACATCGGCAAGATCGGCGTGCCGGATGCGATCTTGCTCAAGCCGGGACCGCTTGACGCTGAGGAGATGACCAGGATGCAACTGCATCCGATCATCGGCGCCAACATCGTCGCGCCACTGCGCTCTAGCGCCGGTCTGCTGCCGATCATCCGCAACCACCATGAGCACTTCGACGGGACCGGCTACCCGGATCGGCTTGCCGGCGCGAGCATCCCTCGCCTGGCCCGGATCGTCTCCGTGTGCGACGCCTTCGACGCGCTCGTGAACGACCGCCCGTATCGGGCGCGAAAGACGATCGACGAGGCGGTCGCGGTCCTGTCGGTGGGCGCGAAGTGCCAGTGGGACCCTGAGGTGGTCGACCTGTTCGTCCGCGACGTGTCGACATTCGCAAGCCTGGGCGCGGCCTGAGGCGAGCGGATGAAAGATCTCGTCCCCTACCTGCAGGACGCGGTTGCGATCGCGTTTGTGGCTCTTGGCCTGGTGACCGCGATCAGCTGGCTGAGGCGCCGTGACCGCTCGCTCGGTTTCCTCGCGCTCGCGATCATCCTGCTGGCTGCGGTATCCGGCTTGGGCCGTGTCCAGGCGCACCTACCTGTCATGGTGCCCTGGCTCGGCGTGATCAACCTTGCCGGCTTCATGGCCTCGGCCTACGCGCTCCTCCTCTACCGAGACACCATCATCCCCCTCCCTCGGCGCTGGCATGTCGTCGCGATCGTCGCGCTGGCCTCTGCCAGCGTCTTTCCACTTGCGGCACAGGCAACCGCCGCCCCGCAGTGGGTATTGATTGCTTCGCTTGTCTTCCTGATCGTCGTCTGGTGCGCGTGCGTGGGCGAGCCAACTGTCCGTTTCTGGCTCGTCGCGCGCAGCCTGCCCGCGGTGCAGGGGTGGCGGCTGCGTTCGCTGAGCCTTGGCTTCGGCGGATTCGTCGTGTTGCTGGTGGTCGCCGTCCCCGTGGCGTTGCTCGTGAAGCAGCCGCTGGTGCAGATCATCTTCGAGCTGGTTGCCTTGGCGATCGTCCCGCTGCTCTACGCCAGCTTCTCGCCGCCCTCGTGGCTGCGCAGACAGTGGCGAGCGCCCGAAGAGGAAGGCCTGCGCGCCTTCATGGAAGAGCTCCAGCTCAGCGAAGACCGCGACGCGCTGGCCAGGCGCGCCTTGGAGTGGGCGATGCGACTGGTGGGCGGAGCATCCGGCGTGCTGTTCGACTCTTCAGGCCGGCCGACCGCGGTTCGCGGCGTCAGCACGGCGCAGGTCGCCGAGCTGGGCGGCCAGTTCGCAAGCCTTGGTCGCGGTCCGAGAAGGATCACGCTCTCGAGTTCGGAAAGCAGCGTGATGGCACTGCCCATTGCAGGACTGTCCGGTTCGGGGACCCTCGTCGTCATGGCCGGCCCCTTCACGCCCGGTTTTGGCGGCGACGAGATGAACCGCATCCAGCAGCTCATGAGCGCATTCGTGACCGCTCTCGACCGCCGCCACCTGATCACTCAGCTGGAACAGACCAACTCCGCGCTCCTGGAAGCGAGCCGCCACAAGAGCGTGTTCCTCGCCAACATGAGCCACGAGCTGCGCACGCCCCTGAACGCGATCATCGGTTTCTCCGAGCTCCTCACCGACGCGCGCGAGGGCCAATTTGATGAGGCCACTCGCAAGCGCTTCCAGGGCCAGATCCTGACCAGCGGCAAGCACCTGCTGGGGCTGATCAACGATATCCTCGACCTCTCCAAGGTCGAGGCAGGCCAGATGGAGTTGCGTCTGCAGCCCGTGTCTGTAGCCGACGCCGTCGACCAGGTCGCGAAGACGGTCGAGCCGCTCCTGGCCAAGAAGGCCATCACGCTACGGGCGAACGTGGACGGCGCGGGAGAGGTGATCGCAGACGCCGGCAAGCTCAAGCAAATGCTGCTGAACCTCGTCTCCAACGCGATCAAGTTCACCCCCGACGGTGGGGCGGTGACGATTGGCGCCGTGCGCACGGAGGACACGGTCGAGATCTCAGTTGCCGATACCGGAATCGGCATCGCCGACGAGGACATGAAACAGATCTTCCACGAGTTCCACCAGGTTGATCCAGGACCCGGCCGCAAGCACGAAGGAACGGGTCTCGGGCTTGCGCTTACGAAGCGGTTCGCCGCCCTCCACGGCGGCGATGTGCGCGTGACCAGCCAGGTCAACAGGGGCAGCATCTTCACCCTGGTCCTGCCGCTCCACCCAAGGGTGCAGACGCCAAGCGAGCGTGCGGTCGCCGGCTTGGTGAACGGCCACGGCTCCGGGCCGCTGGTGCTGGTGGTGGAAGACGATCCAGCGGCTGCGGAGCTGCTCACCCGCCAGCTGGCGAGCGCCGGCTACCGCACCGAGGTGGCGCGATCCGGGAACGAGGCGCTGGAGCGCGCGCGCCAGCTCAAGCCGGCGGCGATCACGCTCGACATCATCATGCCCGAGCTCGACGGCTGGGAGGTGATCACCAGATTGAAGAGCGACGATGCGACAAGCGCCATCCCAATCGTTGTCGTGAGCGTGGTCGACAACCCCGAGCTCGGGATCGCGCTGGGCGCGATCGACTACTTCGTCAAGCCAGTTAATACCTCGGCGCTGGTGGAGCGCCTCGGCCGGCCCGACGTCGAGCGCGGCCCGAGCACACGCAAGGTCCGAGTGCTGGTGGTCGACGACGAGGCGGCCAATCGAACGTTGCTCACCGAGGCGCTTGAGCCCGCCGGCTTCACCGTCCTGCCGGCGTCAGGCGGCCGGGAGGCGATCGAGATTGCGAAGTCGTCGAACCCCGACCTTGTGCTCCTTGACCTGATCATGCCGGAGGTCACCGGCTTCGACGTGGTCGCGGCGCTGCGCGCCGATGAGAAGACGCGAGACACGCCGATCATGGTCCTGACCGCGGCCAACCTGACCGAGGCCGACATGCGTCAGCTCAATGGTCGAGTCTCCCAGATCCTGAGCCGCGGCTCGGTCGCGACGTCGGACATCGTCGGGCTGCTCAAAGGCGTGCTCGCCCACCGCAACGGAGGGAAATGACCAAGCCAAGCCTGATCCTGGTCGTCGAAGACAACGAGGCCAACCAGCTGCTCGCGCGCGCCGTGCTGGAGCTCGAAGGTTACGAGGTGCGGATCGCGGCCTCCGGACCCGAGGTTTTCGATGAGCTTCGCGAGTGCGTGCCGGACCTGATCCTCATGGACATCCAGCTCCCGGGCCAGGACGGGCTTACCGTGACGCGCGTGCTCAAAGCAGATCCGGCCACGTCCGCAATCCCGGTCGTGGCGCTCACCGCGCACGCCATGACCGGCGACCGCCAGCAGGCGTTGAATGCGGGATGCGCCGGGTATATATCGAAGCCGATCGACACGCGGACGTTTGGCTTTGAGGTTCGGCAGTTCGTGGCGGCGGGGAATGGAGATGGGACGCGCGTCACGGCTCAGTGAGCGCCCGGATCCTTGTCGCCGACGACGACCCCGCAAGCGCGGAGCTGCTCACCTACTTTCTCGAGGCTGAGGGCTTCTCGGTCTCGACCGCCTTCGATGGCAATCGCGCCCTCGAGATGGGCTCGAGCGGCGACTTCCAGCTTGTGATCCTCGACGTGCATATGCCGATGTACGACGGCATTGAGGTCCTGCAGCTGCTGCGGAAACGGTATGTGCTGCGTCCGATCAAGGTCATCGCGCTCACCGGCGACCTTTCGGACGATGTGCGGCGGTCGCTCGAAGGCAGCGGCGTCGACAGCTTTCTTGCCAAGCCCGTCGACCTCGCGCTCTTGCGTGAGGAGGTCAATCGACTGATGGCGGTATAGGCGCGGTGGCCGTGGTCGCGTTCTCTCCTACCGATGGCGAAGGGTCGATGCCGCGATCGACACCGTGGGTCCTGCTCGTCTTGACCGGCGCGCGCAAACGGCAGCAGGTGCGGAGGTGGCTGGAGCAAGCCGGCTGCGGTGTGGAGGCTGTGTCCGGCGTCGAGGACGCGCTCGAGTGCCTGAATGTGATGAAGCGGCCATGATCGTCCTCGATGACGACCTGGCGCTACCAGGTACGGGTGACCTTCTGAATCGTGCGCGGGCGGTCGGGGTCGATACCGCGCGCCGCCGCGACGTGGTGGGCAAGCAGCTGGCCGCGCACGGCCAGCGTGATGGGGGTCAGCTCTTCCGGAAGGCCTGATTCGTCGGACAGGCGCAGCACGTGGCAGCCCTTGGCTTCGAGGCGCGCCCCGACCGACTCCAGGTCTGAGGCCACCGGCCCCCCTCCGTCGACGATGACGACGGGCAGACCGGCCTCCACGATGGCGATGGGGCCGTGCTCGAAGTCCGCCACCGACCACGCGCGTGCGAGGACGTAGCTGGTCTCGCTGAGCTTCAATGCGATCTCCTCCGCGGTCGAGAAGTTGAATCCGCGGCCGAGCACGATGGCCCGCGGGCCCATCAGGCCCGGCACGAAGGCTTCCAGCTCCGCTTCCTTTTCCAGGACGCGCGTGATCGCCGCCGGCACGCTGGCGAGGGCTGCTTCGAAGGAGGGGTCGGGGTTCAGCGCTTGGGAGATGATGGCGAGCGCCAAGAGGCTCGCGGTATAGGTCTTCGAGGCGGGCACGCTGACCTCCGGTCCCGCGTCGAGGGGAAGGACCAGCTCGGCCGCACGAGCGAGCTTCGACCCCGATTGGTTGGTGATCGCGACCGTGATGCAGTCCTGCCGTCCTGCCTCCTCGATGACAGCGATCACATCCGGCGACTCGCCGGACTGCGAGATGCCCAGCACGCACTGGCCTTCGAGTCGAGGTGGTCGTGCGTAGTGCGTGAACAGCGACGGCGCGACCAGGGCCACGAGGGCCTGGTTTTTTGCCCCGAAGAGATACTTCGCATACAGCGCCGCGTTGTCGGAGCTGCCTCGCGCAGCGATGGCGAAGCCCCTCGAAGCCGCCTGGCGGATTCGCGCCGCGATCTTGTTCGCGATGGGGGCGCCATGAACGAGAAGCCGGCCCGCGATCTCGGGCTGCTCCGCGATCTCGGCCCGAAAGCGGCTCACTCGCGCAACGCCTCTTCCGCGAGCCGCAGCGCGCCCTCGACGGGCGGCTGTTCGAGCCGCACGCAAGGTGCGTCGGTCATTTCGCGGACAGCGGTCTCGAGAAGCGGCTGGTGGAGAAGCAGTCCCCCGGCCAGCACCACCGGTCCGTCGAGGCCCAGCGACGCCTGCACCTCGCCGACCAATCCAGACAGCGCCGCCGCCGCGCGCCATACGATCTCCGTCGAGCCTGGGTCGGCGCCGGCGGTCGCGAAGACTGCAGAGGCGAGCGCCGCCCATTGCATTGGCTCGTGCATCGCGTGCAGATTGGCCACGAGCTGCCTGGGGTCGCTGGCTCCGCCCGCCCTCAGAAGCGCCTCCGCCAGCGGTCCCTGCGGTCGACCAGCGTCGGTTCGACTCATGACCTCGCGAGCGGCCTCGCGTGTGATCCACGCGCCGCCGCCGTCGTCGCCCACCATCCATCCCCATCCGCCGCGTTGCGCTTCGCGACCATCCGCGCTGCGGCCGTAGGCGACAGAGCCCGTGCCGGCGATCAGGGCGGTGCCGGCATCCAACCCGGCCGCCGCGAGGACCAGGCGCGCGTCGTGCACCACGCTCAAGCGGCAGCCCGGCAGCATTCGCTCGAGCAGGCTCTGCAGCCGCATGCGCGCAGCCGGGACCTCCGCACCCGCGGCGCCGGCGCAGCAGGCCGCGGGATGGACGTCGCCAAGCTCGCCGAGCAGCGCCGAGAGGCGTTCATCGACGAGGCGCGGATCGAGCGTGGCGACGTTGGCGCCCGGACCTTCAGCCTCCAGGGCAGGGTGACCGTTGGCGCGCAGCCGGGCACGGCTGGAGGAGCCACCGATGTCCAGACCTAGGAGGGTCGGCGAAATTTCACCACTCCTCGGATCATGGTCAGCCGGACGTGCAGGTCGGCGTCCAGGATGACCAGGTCCGCGCACGAACCCTCGCTGATGCGTCCCAATCGTGACTCGCCAAGTACGCGCGCGGGCACGGCCGAAGCGAGGCTGATCGCGCGCACGACGGTCATGCCGGGCAAACGCGCAATCAGGCGCACAAGGTCGGGCATGGCGGCCGCGCTCCCGGCCAGCGTCCCGTCCTGCAGCCGGACCACCCTCCCGTCGCTGACCACCGGACGGCCTGAAAGCGCGTAGGCGCCGGGCGGCGCGCCCGCGGCGGAGGTCTGGTCTGTCGTCAGCGCGATGCGCGAGCCCCCCTTGATGCGCAGGAGCTCCTCGCACACCGCGGGATGCACATGCTCGCCGTCGGCGATCAGGCCGGTTGTCACGAGAGGATCGAGCAGCAGGGCCAGCGCGATGCCCGGCCGGCGGTGGTGGACTGACGGCATCGCGTTGTAGATGTGCGTCGCAAAACGGACTCCGGCCGCGATCGCCTTGCGGCCCTGCTCGAAGTCGGCGCCCGTATGACCGGCCGCCACTACAACGCCCGCGCCATGCAGACGCTCGACGGCGGCAAGCGCTCCGGGCAGCTCGGGCGCGATCGTGACCAGTCGCGGCCGAGCGGCCAGGATGACGTCCACGTTCTCGGGTGTCGGATCGGCGAGGTGCGAGCGAAGGTGCGCACCTCGGAACGACGGGTTGAGAAAGGGCCCTTCGATGTGCGCGCCGAGCACCCGCGCGCCGGTCGCTTCGGCGGCGGCCCCGACGGACGCCGCGAACTCGGCTCCGACCTCGACAGGGGCTGAGATGAGCGTCGGCAGGAACGCGGTGACGCCGGTGGCTGGCAGGGCCTCGGACAGCGCCGCGATGGCGTCGGCTCCGGCGGCCGCGTCATGTCCGGCGTAGCCGTTGACCTGGAGGTCGATGAAGCCTGGGGCGATCACCTCGCCAAGGCCGGCCACCACCTCCTCATCAGGTCGCTGCGGTGGCTCGCCCCGACCGACCCAGGTGATGAGCTCGCCTTCGATCAGCACCGCGTCCGCACCGCGGGCGCCATGCAGCACGCCGCGCAGCAAGGTCTTCACTCCGCGGAAGCGCCCTGCGCGCGCCCGGCGGCGAGCACGATCTTGAGATCGCCAGCGGCCCCATCCAGCAGCTCGCGGGCATCGTCCGCGCCGACGCCCCGACGCAGCATGACGATCGCGGTCTTGGGGCTGCCGGCGGCTGCCTCGAGAGCTGCAGCAGCCTCGTCGGCCGAGACCCCGCCCAGCATCGCCACCACGAGCGCGGCCCGTGCGCGGAGCTTGTCGTTGGCAGCCACGACGCCGACCATCCGACCTCGGTGGGTGTGCGCGAGCCGGGTCAAAACCGCAGTGCTGAGCATGTTGAGCACCAGCTTCTGGACCGTGCCGGCTTTGAGGCGCGTCGAGCCCGCGATCACCTCAGGACCGGTGTCGACCTCGATCGCAATGTCGACCGCGGCGCCGAGGGGCGATCCCGGGTGGCACGTGATCGCAACTTGGAGCGCGCCCTCACTGGCGGAGCGGTCAAGCGCGCCCAGGACGTAGGCGGTGCCACCGCTGGCGCTGATGCCGACGACCGCATCCCTCGGACCGATCCCTGCGTCGCGCGCCGTGTCGCGACCGAGATCGCGATCGTCCTCGGCGGCGGCTTCGTCGACGGCGTAGGCCTGGACGAGGTCGGGGGCAACGCCGAAGGTGGCCGGGCATTCGGCTGCGTCGAGGCGGGCGATCAGGCCGCTTGTGCCTGCGCCGAAGTAATGCAGCCGCCCGCCCGCCCGCAGGCGCTCCGCGATCGCCTCGACGGCGCGAGCCACCTGGTCGATCTGAGGCCCAATCGCGCTCACCGCCGCGACGTCCTCCGCGTGCATGAGGGCGACGAACTCAAACGCAGTGAGCTCGTCGAGCTCATCGGCGCGAGGGTGCGGGCTCTCGCTCAAGGGGCGGTCATCCCTGTCATGACCTCAGCCGCGGCTTCGGCGCACACGCGCGCCGATCCGTTGGTCGCAATGTAGGCCATTGCGCCGCCAGGCCTGCAGAGCGGCAGGCCCATCTCGACGACGACGGCGTCGGGGCGGCTGCCGAGCAGCGAGTCGATCGCTTCCCGCTGCGCCAGACGGCGATGGAGGTCGCGCACGACCGCGACCAGGCTCTTGCCGGCGGCAACCCTCAACGGCGCCTCGAGCGAATGTGCTCCGCCCTCGGCGTCGACGTCGAAAGCCGAGACGCGCACGCCTTGCGTCGAAAGCGCGGCGGCCATCCCCCATGGAACGCCGCCCGCCACCATCGAGGTGGGGGTCGTGAAGCGAGCGACCACCGCCTCGCCGCCGATGCGAATCGGTCCCTCGGCGACGACCGCGCGGCGAGCGGCGACCAGTCCGATGTCGCGAGATTCCCGGCCGCTTTCTCCTCGATGTGAACACCACGCGGCGAGCGCGTCCACGCGCGAGGCCGCTTCGTTCAGGCGCTCCTCCGCCAGGCGGCCCTGCCTGATCGCGGCGGCCACGGCGCGAACTATGTCCTCCACCGCGTCTTCACCCGCGAGGCCGCCTCCGATGCAGAGCGCGTCGCAGCCGGCGATCAAGGACAAGACCGCGCCCTCCGTCATCCCCACGCCATCGCTGAGGCCCCGCATCTCCAGGCCGTCGGTGATCGCGATCCCCTTGAAACCCAGCTCGTCGCGCAGCAGAGCGGTCATGATCCTGCGGCTTATCGTCGCGGGAGCTCGATCGATCGCGGTCGCCACGATGTGCGCGCTCATGATTGCCTTCACGCCAGATGAGATCGCCGACCGGAATGGCTGGAGCGCACGCAGGTGCGGATCCTCGTCGACGACCGGGAGCGCGAGGTGCGAGTCGATCGAGGTGTCGCCGTGACCCGGGAAGTGCTTCGCGCATGCGGCCACCCCGGTGCTCTGCAAGCCTTCGATCCAGGCCGCGGTGTGTCTTGCCACGGGTGATGCGTCGGAGCCGAACGAGCGGACGCCGATCACAGGGTTGAGCGGGTTGCTGTTCACGTCGGCGACCGGAGCAAGGTCGAGATCGATACCGCGCCTGGCCAGCTCAGCGCCTATGGCGGCGGCGACGTCGCGGGTGAGGCCCACGTCATCGGCGACGCCAAGCGCGAGGTTGCCCGGATATGAGCTTCCGCTTCTGGCCTCGAGGCGCGTCACGTCACCCCCTTCCTCGTCGATGGCGATGACAAGCTGCGGGCGCTCGCCGTGCAGCGCGTCGCTGAGGGCGGTCAGCTGCTCCGGCGCGTCGACATTGCGCGCGAAAAGGACGACGCCGCCAAGGCCGGACGCCACCCGGCGGCGCACCCAATCGGGTGCTTCGGAGCCCTCGAAGCCCGGAAACAAGCAGCGCAGAGCGAGCTCCTCGACCGACGTCATCCCTTGACGGCCCCCGCGGTCAGGCCGCCGGCGAGGTAGCGCTGAAGGATCAGGAAAAACGCGACCACGGGAAGCCCCGTCAGGGTGGCGCCGGCCATGAGCGGGCCCCACTGCGGACCGTGGTTGGTGGTGAACGAGGCAAGCCACACGGTCAGGGTCTGGTTGTTCGGGCTCGACAGCAGGACGTAGGCGATGATGTACTCATTCCAGGCCTGGATGAAGCCGAAGATGGCGGTCGCGACCAGGCCGGGACCGACGAGCGGAAATGTGATCCGCCAGAAAGCGCCGACGCGAGTGCAGCCGTCGATCATGGCGGACTCTTCGAGCTCTGCCGGAATGTTGGCGACGAACCCTCGCAGCGTCCAGACCATGAAGGGCAGCACCACCGCGAGGTAGACGCCGATGACGCCGACCAGCGCGTCGGTCTGTCCGAGGCGGTCGAGCATCAGATAGAGCGGGATGATCAGCGCGTTCAACGGCACCATCTGGACGCCGATGATCATGACCAGGAACGCCGTCCGGCCTCGGAACCCGAACCGAGCCGTGCCGACCGCCGCCAGGAACGCGATCGCCAGCGCGAGCACGAGCATCACCCCGACCACCACTACGCTGTTCTTGACATCGTCGATGAAGAACGGCCGCGCGATTGCGTCCTGGAAGTTCTGGAGCGTGAAGGGCGCGGGGATCCACTTCGGCGTGAGGCTGAGGATGTCGCGGCCCGGCTTGAAAGCGGTTGCCACCATCCAGTAGATCGGGAACAGCATGACCAGCGCCACGACAACACCCATCGCGTCGTACACCAGCTGTCTGGAGCGCTGCCACAGGTCGACCCGCAGATTCGTCTGTGTGGCGGCGCGCGCAGCTCCCCGGACGCCTTGAGCGGTCCCGGGCGCGATCATGCGATCTCCGCCACCTTGACCGTCTCCCTTACGTAAAAGAAGGTGACGATGACCAGAACGAGCACCATCACGACCGCGATGGCTGCACCCAAGCCGTACTGCGTGACCCCGAACGACTCGCGGTAGGAATAGATCGCGATCACGTAGTAGTCAGAGCTCGGCCTCTGGTTGAGCATTACGTAGATCTGGTTGAAAACTCCAAAATCCCAGATCGTGGAGAGGCAGGTCACGATGAGGAAGATCGGTTTGAGAATCGGCGCGACGACGAAGCGGAACGTCTGCCAAGGCCCCGCGCCATCGACTCGGGCCGCGTCGACCACGTCTGCGGGCACCTGCAGCAGACCGGCGAACAGCGTGATCGTGACAAACGGGATCGCCCCCCAGACCACCAGCGCCACGAAAACACCAAACCCCTGGATCGGGTTGTCGAACCAGTTGTGGTGGATGAAGTTGCCCACATGGATTTGCGTGAGCACGTAGTTGATCACGCCGAACTCGTAATCGAACATCCACTGCCAGATGTCGACGGTGACGATCACGGGCGTGGCCCATACAAACACGAGCGAGCTCATGACCAGAACGCGAACTGCCTGCCGCACCTTGAGCAGCAAGAGCGCGATCAACGTGCTGAGAATCACCGTCAGGCCAACGCATGCCAGCGTGAACAGCAGCGAGCGGACGATCACCTGGTGAAAGAGGGGATCGGCCAGTATCGCCTGGTAGTTGCCCAGGCCTACCCAGTCGCCCTGGTGGGCTATGAGCTCGCGAAGGCCGTAGTGCTGCAGAGAAAGCCAGGCCAGCATCGCGAGCGGGAAGGCGAGGACACCGCCGATCACGGCCACGCTGGGTGTGATCAGCGCGTAGGGAAGGAAATTGACGCTTCGCCAGGACGGGCGGCGCCGCGAGTCCGGGAGGTCTGGTTCGAGGTCAGGCGTTGCGATCGCCACTCCCATCGAACCAGCCCCCCTTTGACCCGTGTTTCCGGAAGCTAGCCGCCGCCGTTGAGCAGCGTCGTGATCCGGTCGCTGGCGGCCTTGGTGGCGTCAGCGATGTTCTGCTGCTTCGTGAATATCTTGACGAGCATGTCGGGAATGACGTTCGCGTTCTCGACGCTGGCCCAGTTCTGCGAGTTGGGCACGAACTTGCTGTTCTTGGCCGCTCCGTAGAAGGTCGCGTTGATTCCGGTGCCCAGGTCGAGCATCGACGTGTTGTTCGGGATGACGCCGCCAACGGTCGCCATCTCAGCCATGTGCTTGTTGCCGGTGAGCATGGCGACCCACTCGTTGGCCAGCGCCAGGTGCTGGCTCTTGGCCGCAACGCCTAGGTCGGAACCGCCCAGGAACACCGGGGCGGTCTTGCCCGAGTTGTGGCTCGGGATCGGGAAGGCTCCGAGCTTGTCCGTGAGGGTCGGGTCGCCGGCCTTCTTGTCGGTGATCACACCGACCTCCCAGCCGTTGGCGACGATCATTGCGACGTGGCCCTGGGCAAAGGCCGCGTCCTGCTTCGCCTCATCGCCCGTCTTGTCCGCGCGGGACAGCGTCGTGACGAGGTTGGTCAGGGTGTTGAGGCCCTGCTGCGAGCTCGAAGAGTTCAGGCTGCCCTGCCACTTGCCGCCGGACTGCGTGGCGATATCGCCGCCGAAGTCCCAGATGAACGGCAGCGCCGCGTACCAGTATTTGCCGGGGTAGTACAGGGCCGAGAAGTTCGGGTCGGAGCTGTGTGCCGCCATGAGCTTCTGACCCACGGTCAGCAGGCCGTCCATGCTGTCAGGAGGCTGGACGTTCGCTGCCGCGAAAAAGTCCTTGCGGTAGATGATCGCGCGGCTGCCCGCGTAGTAGGGCACGCAGTAAAGCTTCTTGCTCACGGTGCAGGAGTCGGTCAGGGACTGCAGCCACGTGCCCGAGTTGGCAAAACTCGATTTCTTGCCGCCGATGTCCTCGAGCGCCCCGGCCGCGGCGTACTTGGCCACCAGCGTGTTGCCGAGCTCCACCACGTCGGGTGGGGTGCTGCCGACAAATGCCGTGTCGAGCTTGGTGCCGATGTCACCCCACTGCTGGAGCTCGACCTTGACGGTCACATTTGGATATTTGGCTTTGAAATCTGCGTTGACGCTGTCGATCACACTGGCGGGCGCGCTTCCATTCATCAGCCAGACGGTGAGTGTTCCGGTTTGGTCTGCCGCGTTGGTGCTCGGGGCGCTGCCACCACAGGCTGCGACCACGACCGCCGCGGCGATCGAAACCACGATTGACGATGCCTTCCTCAACTTCATCCAGGCAATTTCCCCCTTTGTCTTGAATGCGGCGCCGAAGCGCCGGGATGGTGGTCGCCTCCGGATTTCCTCGGCGCCGCGGAAGAGCCGCGCGGTGCGCCGGCCGAGCGCCCGTTGCGGCTTCGCTGCGGTACGAGGTCGGCGACCAGGCGATAACGGTCGCCGCGATAGATCGAGCGGACGAACTCGACGATCCGACCTGACTCGGTGACGGTCGTCCGTTCGAAGAGAAATGCGGGAGTGTGGAGCGCGACCCCCAGGACCTCGGATTCTTCTTCGTTGGTCACTGTCGGCTCGATCGACTGGGTCCCCGACGCGATCGTGATGCCGTACCTCTCGCGAAGCAGTTCATAGAAGGAGTGGTCTTCGAAGTCCGCACGGGTCAGGCCGGGCACGAGCGACTCGGGCACGTGCAGGACCTCCATCGCCATCGGCATTGAGTCCGCCAGGCGGAGGCGCTTGACCCGGATCAGCCGCGCTTCCGGCGACACGGCCAGGCGGTGCGCGAGGCGCGCGCCGGCCAGCGTCGTCGTGAGCTCAAGGGTACGGCTGCCGGGTGTCATGCCGCGGCGCCGCATGTCGTCGCTGAACGACGTCAGCGTCAGGGGTTGGGCGATCTTCGGCTCGGTGACGTAGGTGCCGCTGCCGTGGCGACGGTCGAGGTAGCCATCGCGGACCAGCTCGTCGAGCGCCGCCCGGACCGTCAGCCGTGAAACCCCGAGGTCGACGGCCAGATGGCGCTCGGCAGGGATCGGCCGGCCGACCTCAAGCGATTCGACCAGATCGAGCACGCGGTCCCGGGTCTCTTCCTGTTTGCTCACAAGTGGGGTTCCACCCAGCCCCATCCCCCGGCTGCGCCGGGTACTTCCCCATGAATGGGGAAGACAGTTAAGTGGTATTGCCCTCCAGGCGCCTTCATCTGCGCCAGTAAAGCACAGATCGCGCAAGTGGTCAATACCACTTTTTGGCTAGGGTAGGTCTGGCCTCCAGCCATCGAAGGTGAGCGCCAGGCGGTCAGGTAGTCGTCGCCTGGGTCGGGTTAACAGATTGAAGGCTCGCCTCCTGGCGGGCACCACCTGACTGGAGGTTCGGAGATGCATCTCATCGGGTTTCTGATCATGGGGGCCATCGTGGGCTGGCTCGCCGGCAAGATCATGAGCGGCCACGGCTACGGAATCATCTGGGACATCGTGCTCGGCGTTGTGGGTTCGTTTGTGGGCGGCTTGATCTTCTCTCTCATCTTCGGGACGCAGCCGACCGGGCTGGTCATCTCGTTGAGGACACCCGCGGCGTCAGATCGCCGCGGGTTCTTTTACCTCGTCAGACGTTGCGCTTGGAGCCAACGACCGGAAGTAGTCATGCCGCCTGGCTTGTTTCCTTCATAGGCGGCGAGTCCAGGAACTCGCTGATCAAATTCCAAGGAGGTACCGGATGCTGGTTGCATTGATCGTGCTCGTGCTCCTGCTCCTGCTGTTCGGCGGGGGCGGCCTGATCTCTTCCTCGCTGCAGATCCTCTGGATCATCCTTCTGATCGGATTGATCCTGTGGGCGCTCGGATTCGTGTTTCGCGGAACGAGCGGCGGCCGGTGGTATCGCTGGTAACAGCTGACCTGTAGTCGGGACGAGCGCCGCTGAGCCGGCGCTCGTCTCGATTTTTGGTTACCCGCATCTCGCGCCGGGTCATACCCCCTCATGCATGATGTTGCCGTCGTGGAGCACACATGCCAGGCCTGACCACGGTCCTGCTGTTCGCAGTCGCCACGACGATCCTGACTGTGTCCCCAGGACCGGGAGTGCTCTATGTCGCGGCGCGCAGCGTGGCCCAGGGACGGCGGGCGGGGTTTGCGTCGATGCTCGGCATCGAGTCCGGCGAGATCATGTGGATCGTTGCCGCCGCGACCGGCGTCGCCGCCCTCCTCTCCGCATCCGTCGCTGGGCTGACCGCGCTCCGCTTTGCGGGCGCCGCCTATCTCATCTTCCTCGGCGTGCAGCGCTGGCGACAGGTTGAGAAGTTTCCCGTGCCGCGGCCGGCGCCGCTCGGCCGCATCTTTGCCCAGGGCTTCGTGACCCAGCTTCTCAACCCGAAGGTGGCGGTGTTCTTTGTCGCGTTTCTTCCCCAGTTCCTCAACCCTGCGCAACAGATCGCTCCCCAAGTGATAGTGCTGGGGATCATCTACATCGCGATCGCGGTCGCCATCGACTCGACGTACGTGCTGACGGCCGCAGCCATCTCCGGCCGGTTGATCAGAAGCCCGCTCGCCCAGCGAAGAACCGGCCGCGCCGCCGCCGCCACCTACCTCGCGCTTGGCCTGGCCGCGGCCGCCAGCGGATTCAGGAAGCCGTAGGCGCCACGTAACCCTGCGTCGGCCGGCGCAAGGGCGCCCGCGCCGCGGCGACGATCGTGGCAGGGTTGGCGCCGGAGGGGGCCCGTTCCGGCACACTGTGCATCGCTTTGCGAACCCTGCTGACGACCACCGGCAAGACGCCCTCGATCCGGGTCGAGGACATCATGCGGTGCTTCAGCGAAGCCCACGAGGCGGGTTTCTGGCTGGACATCGAGGCGCCTGACGACGCTGACTACCAGCTGCTCGAGCACACGTTCAAATTTCATCCCCTGACCATCGAGGACATCCGTCACCAGGACCAGCGCCCCAAGGTCGACGAGTACGCCGACTACAACTTCACCGTGATCTTCGTCGCCGTCTGGGAAAACGACGATATCGCGCTCCGCGAACACCACCTGTTCGTCGGTCCCCACTACCTCATCACCGTCCACCACGAGCCCTCAACCCAGCTGAAAGACCTGCAGGAAAGGATCCATAAGAGTCCTGAGCTGACTCATGGCAAACCCGCGTTCCTCACGTATCTCGCCATCGACGCGCTCGTCGACGCCACGTTTCCGGTGCTGGACAACCTCGACGAGGAAGTCGACAAGCTGGAAGACGAGATCACCGAAAAGGCAACCCAGGAATCGCTGAGCCGGATCTACCACCTGAAGCACGCCGTGAGCCAGCTGCGCAGGTTTCTCGGCACGCAGCGCGACGTCTTTCAGAGCCTCATCACGCATGGCATCCACCTGCAGCAGCAGGACATGACGCTGTACTACCGCGACGTGTACGACCACATCGTGCGTCAGTACGAAACGGCCGATTCTCTCCGCGACCTGCTGACGAGCGCGATGGATGTGTACCTTTCGACGGTTTCGAACCGGCTCAACCAGACCACGAAGGCCCTGACCGTGATCGCGAGCCTCTTCCTTCCCTTGAGCTTCCTCACGGGTTTCTACGGCATGAACTTCGCTTACCTGGTCGGCGTCCTGGAGACGCCTACCAACGCATTCGTTGTCGGGCTCGTCACCATGCTGGTCGCGATCGGGATCCAGCTCTATCTTTTCCGCCGCCGGGGTTGGATATAAACGGCCGCTCGCGGCGGCGGAGGGGCAAAGCGCGCGGAATCGCAATCAGTGAGGCGCGCGCCACGCGCAACGCGTGCGGAGTAGCACGATGCCCTGTCGCTTCACGACCCGCGCTCTTAAAGGGGGGAGTATTAGCCCATGAGCAATTGCTGCTCACCCAAGGGGTACCGGTGGGTGTTCAGCGAGCGATCTGCCCAGGCTGAGGCCCGGCGCTACCGCCGCCGCGGTCTCGATGCGACGTCACGCCGGATCGTTGATTTCTTGAGGACTCAGGGTGTCGAGGGAAGCACCGTGCTCGAGGTCGGAGGAGGTATCGGAGGCATCCAGATCGAGCTTCTGAAAGCCGGAGCGGCCCGTGCGGTCAGCATCGAGCTCACGCCAACTTACGAGGACGCCGCCTCGGACTTGCTAAACGAGGCTGGTTTGACCGATCGCGTCGAGCGCAGGGTGATGGACTTCGCCCAGGCGGCGAGCCAGGTCGAGAGCGCCGACGTCGT
Source organism: Chloroflexota bacterium (assembly GCA_005882135.1). Taxonomy (GTDB): domain Bacteria; phylum Chloroflexota; class Dormibacteria; order Dormibacterales; family Dormibacteraceae; genus 40CM-4-65-16. The sequence goes on along the minus strand of VBDR01000025.1, from coordinate 92,912 downwards.
GATCATGAACCGAGTCATCTGCTGCTACCCCGATATGCCGCGGCTGGCGGGTGCCGCGGCCGATCATGCACGGCAGCTGCTCGTCCTGAGCTACCCGAGGCTGACCTGGTGGACGCAGATCGGGCTCACGCTGGGCAACTGGCTGCTGTGGATGATGCGGCGCGAGTTCCACATCTTCCTCCACCCGCCCCAACAAATCCTGGCGACGTCAGAGCGGCACGGTCTGAAGCGGATCGCCGACCAGCAAGGCATGCTCTGGACAATGGCCGCCCTGCGCAGGACGGCCTAGCGCCGGATCGTCAGACGAAGCGTTTGATGAAAGTGAGCGCCGTGTCGGCCACCTCACGCCATCCGCTGTCGATGGTCAGCGCGTGCCCGCGGCCGGCGATCTCGGTGAACTCGGTCACGCCCGGGTTTCGCTTCTGGCGCTTGTAGGATGCCTCGGCGATCGCCCGCGGAACCGTGTGGTCCTTTTCCCCGGAGATGATCAGCAGCGGGCCGCGCTCAGGATGAATCGTGTTGACCTTGACCTCGGTCCAAGGATTGACGTTGGCGGCCGCGGCCTGGAAGATCGGCGCTCCGGGCGCCGGGACCGCGTACGTCGTGTAGAGCTCCTTCGCCTCGTCTTCACTAACCGCGTTGGCGAAGGCGAATCGGAACTGCTCGTATGTGAGCGGTATGGCCCGGTTCCAGTTGGCTGGGTTCTGCAGCACGGGTGATGCGGATCTGAGAGCGGAGATCGGGAGCGGCAGCACGCCGCGGAAAGGCGCCGGGTCGATCGCCACCGACGCCAACGACAGGCCACGCCCCGCGATGATCTGGGTCAGCAAGCCGCCGAACGAGTGACCGATCACGGTGGGCTTTTTGCTCAGCCCGCGGATGACCGCATCGATGTGATCCGCGACCTGGCCCACCTTTTTGCCGGCGAACACTTCTGGATGCGCCTTTGCGTCCGCAACCGTTTCCGGGTCATCGGGCCACCCTGGCTTGACCGCGGTAAAGCCGGCTTCCTCGAAGACCGCCGCCCAGCGATCCCAGCTGCTCGGGAGCAGCCACAGACCGTGGATGAAGACGACCGGTATGCGGCCGGAGACGTTGGATCGTTCGATCTGTTCGGCCTCGTGCTCGGTGATCCCGCTTGGCCGCTCGGCGATGCTGCTCATGGATTCCTCCCAGGTTTGCTGCCACCCCACCAGCGCCGGCGCGCGGCCAATGGTAGTCGGATCAGACGATGAGCGGGCGGAGCGCGTTGCGGGCGATCAGGAATCCACGCTGGACCAGCTCGAGGCCTCCTTCGAAATTGCGGTCCTCGTGCTCGACGGATACAACCCAGTCATAGCCGATCGCGTAAAGCGCGCTGATGAAGCGGTCCCAGCGAACCTCGCCAAGACCGGGGAGCCTCGGCACCTGCCAGCCGACACCCACGGACAGCACGCCGTGCTGGTAGAGACCATCGCGGTCAACCTCCATGTCCTTGGCGTGGACGTGAAAGATTCGCGGCGCGAAGTCGCGCAGCGCGCGCGTATGGTCGATGAACTGCCAGACAAGGTGCGACGGATCGAAGTTCAGGCCGAAGTTCTCGTCGGGGATGATCTCGAACATCTGCCGCCAGATCGCCGGGGAATACGCCAGGTTGCGGCCACCCGGCCACTCGTCGGCGGAAAAGATCATCGGGCAGTTTTCGATCGCCACCTTCACGTTGTGCTGAGCGGCGAAGCGGACGATCGGCGGCCACACTCTTTTGAAGTCTTCGAAGTTGTCCGCGACCGAGCGTGCCTGGTCGCGTCCCACGAAGGTGCCGACGATGCCAACCTCGAGGCGTTCTGCGGCCTCGATCACGCGGCGCAGGTGGTCGTTCGCGGCCTCGCGCGCGGACTGATCCGGGTCCAGGTTGTTGGGGTAGTACGCGAGCGAGGAGATCTCGAGGTTGTATCGCCGCAGCACGTCGCGAACCTGCTTGGGTTCGAGATGGTCGACGTCGATGTGCGCAACGCCCGCATACCGGCGCCGTTCGCTGCCCGCCGCCGGCCAGCAGGCGATCTCGAGCGCCTCGAATCCGTTGCCATGAGCCCACTGGGCGACCTGCTCCAGCGAGAGGTCCGGAAACGCCGCTGTCAAAAGCCCGAGCTTCATCGGGCCGTCTTGAGCCTCGGGTCCGGAGCGACGCCGGCGCGTTCGACCTCGACCCAGCGCGCTTCGCGTGAGCTTCGCGCGACCGCCTCGCAGACGAGCATCTCGTCGTGGCCGTCGGCGAACGTCGGATAGCCGGTCCCAGGACGGCCCTCGGCGACTGCGCGGTAGACCGCGGCGTAGAGGGCCTTGAAGGTATCAGCAAAACCCTCGGCGTGACCCCCAGGAAGGCCAGCCGCCCTCCGCCCCTCCTCGTTGAGGATGGCCGGGTCGCGAAGCAGCAGTTCGTTGGGCCGGCCACGATGGCCGATCCAGAGCTCATCCGGCCGCTCGGCGTTCCATGACGCCGCCGCCGTGGAGCCGTCGATCTCGAACACGAGCGAGTTCTTGCGGCCGGGGCTCACCTGCGAGACGGTCAGCGCCCCGCGCGCACCGCCCTCGTAGCGAAGGAGGATCGTCGCCGCGTCCTCGGTCTTGATCTGGCGCGCGACAGAGTCCGCGCCCCTGTCTGTCGCGAACGTCTCCACGGGCCCGGCCGGCTGCCGGCGCGTCTTGATGAAGGTGCTCAGGTCTGCCATGACCGCGCTGATCCGCCTGCCGGTGAGAAACGTGGTCAGGTCCAGCCAGTGCGAGCCGATATCGGCGACGGCGCGCAGCTCGCCGCCGAGATCAGGTTCCAGCCGCCAGTTCCAGTCGGTCTCGAGCAGCAGCCAGTCCTGCAGGTAGTGACCCGACACGAGCCGGATCTCGCCGAGCTCCCCGGCGGCGATCAAGCCGTGAACGTGTTGGTTCACCGGATAGAACCGAATGTTGAAGTTCACCGCGTGCACGCGCCCGCTTCGCGCGGCAAGCTCCACCAACTCGGCCGATTGCGCGGAGGTCATCGCCAGCGGCTTCTCGCACACGACGTGCTTGCCGGCCGCCAGCGCCGCCGCTGCGTGCTCATGGTGGAGGTGATTGGGCGACGTGACGTGCACGACATCGACGCGCGAGTCGTCGAGCATCGCTTGATAGCTCTCATACGCCGGCGGCAGGCCGAGGTCGCGCGCCCGGGACGCCGCTCGCTCGCGGCTCGAACCGACGACTCCGTGAACCTGCACGCCGAGACGCCTCAGCGCTTCGACATGTACCACGCCGATGAACCCAGTGCCCACGACCGCAGCGCCGATCTCGGTGATTGGCTTCACGACCTGTCTTATTCTTGCCGAAACGGTGACACCGATTCGATTGCTGCAAATTGGTCTGGGCGGCTGGGGGCGCGATTGGGCGTGGCGCATCGTCCCGGACATCAAAGAGGTGGAGCTCGTCGGCTACGTCGACTCCGATCCCTCGTCACTGGAACTGCTCCATGAGGAGATGCCCAAGGCGCAGGAGATGTTCTTTGAGTCGTTGAACGAGGCGATCACTTCAACGCATCCGGAAGCGGTGCTCGTGACGACCACGCTGCCGGGGCACGCGCCCGTGACCCGGGCGGCCGTCGAGGCCGGCCTTCACGTGCTCGTGGAGAAGCCGTTTGCCCCCGACGTCGCGACCGCACAGGAGCTGGTGCGAGCGGCGGCTAACAGGGGCGTGACCTTGATGGTGAGCCAGAACTACCGCTTCTTCCCCGCCGTGCGCACGGTTGCACGGCTGGTCAGGGAGGCGTCGCTTGGCGACGTCTACGAGGTGTCGATCGACTTCCGCCGCTACTCGGCCGCAAGCGCCACCGGCCGCGCACGCCATCACCAGGACGAGCAGCCGCTGCTGGTCGACATGTCGATCCATCACTTCGACCTCCTGCGGATGATCCTCAATCGCGAGCCGGAACGCATCTTCTGCGAGGCCTGGAACCCTGGATGGAGCGCTTTTGCGGGGCCGTCGGCCGCCGTCGCGTCGATCACCTTCGGCCCCGCCGTCGTGAGCTATCGCGGGAGCTGGGTGAGCTCCGCGCCGATCACGCCCTGGGCCGGTGAGTGGCGCATGGAGTTCGAGCGGGGCGAGGTGTTCTGGACGAGCCGGGATGACAACGGCGCCCTCGCGGACTGGGTCTCCGTGCGGCCGCGCGGGGGCCGGGCGCGCTCGCTCCGGATGCCGGAGATGCGCGTCGACCGCTGGGGCACGCTGACCGAGTTCGCAAACGCGATCCGCGAGGGTCGGGAGCCCGAATGCTCAGGGCGCGAGAACGTTGCCACCATCGCCTTCATGGCCGCGGCGGTCGAGTCGGCCAGGCGGGGTGCGCCGGTCACGATGTCGGGGGAAGGCGCCGCCCTCGAGGCCTGACCCGCGGTGACGGCCGCCACGATCCACGACCTGGCTCTGTTGTAGGTTGAGCCGGATGTTCGCCGATCCGGAGGCTCTCTACCGCCAGACAACGGCTGCCTCTCGTGCGCTCCACGAAAAGGCGGTCGCGGTCATGCCCGGCGGCACGACCCGGACGACCACCTACTTCGACCCCTATCCGCTCTACATCGAGCGGGGCGAGGGCTGCCGGGTGTGGGACGCCGACGGGACGGAGCGCATCGACATGCTCGGCAACTACACCGCGATGATCCTGGGCCACGCCCACCCCAAGGTCGTGGAGGCCATCCGCAAGCAGGCGGCTCGGGGAACTGGCTTCGCGGCGGCCAATCCGATCGAGGTGCAACTGGCGACCCTGCTCTGCGAGCGGGTGCCGAGCCTCGACGCCGTTCGGTTCTGCAACTCCGGCACCGAGGCGACGATGTTTGCGATGCGGCTCGCCCGCGCGTTCACGGGCCGGCCGAAGATCGCGCGCATGGAGGGCGGCTACCACGGCACCCACGACTACGCCGAGGTGAGCACGCATCCGGCGGTTGCCGAAGCCGGCTCACCGGATGCCCCCATCGCCAGGCCGGACTCGATGGGCACGCCCGACTGGGCGCTGGAGCAGACGGTGGTGCTGCCGTTCAACAACCCGGACGCCGCCGAGGCGATCATCCGCCGCGAGGCGGGCGAGCTCGCCGCCGTGATCCTGGAACCGATCATCGGCGCGGGCGGTGTGATCCCGGCTACGGTCGAATTCCTCGAGCGGCTCCGCAACGTGACGCGCGAGCTCGCCGTCCTCCTGATCTTCGACGAGGTGATCTCCTTTCGCGTCGCCCCCGGCGGAGCCCAGCAGCTCTACGGCGTCACGCCCGACCTCACGACCCTGGGCAAGATCATCGGCGGCGGACTGCCGGTCGCCGCGTTTGGCGGCCGCGCGGATGTCATGGAGCTTCTCGATCCGCGCCGGGAGCCGAACATCGCGCAGGGCGGGACGTACAACGGCAACCCGCTCGGGATGGCGGCCGGCTACGCCACGATGACCGAGCTGACCCCGGACGTGTATGAAGACCTCAACCGCAAAGGCGCGCGTGTGTGCGAACAGCTCACCGAGGTCTTCGCGTCGCACGGCGTCGCGGTACAGGTCAACGGCGCGGGATCGATGCTTGCGCTCCACTTCACAAGCGCCCCCGTTGTCGATTACAGGACCATGGCCGCGGCCAACAAGAAGAGGACGCGAGAGCTCTTCCTCGGCCTGGTCAACCACGGGGTGTTGATGGCGCCGCGGGCGATGGGGGCGCTGTCGACGCCGATGGCCGAGCCGGACATCCAGGAATTCATCGATGCCGTCGACACCGTCGTTGCTGAGCAGCGCCCCCGCTGGGAGTCAGAGAGCTAGACGGCGGCGGCCACCCCCACCTCGTTGAGCTTTCCCGTGTGGACGTCGTAGACGAAGCCCCGCACGCTCGACTTGTTGGGAATGAACGGGCTGGCCTTGATCCGCGCGATCGACTGCTTCACGTCGTCAGCAAGGTCACTGAAGGCTTCGAAGGCAAAAGCCGGCCGGATGCCGGTCTCGGACTCGATGCTTCGCTTCAGATCCTCGTCCTTGAAGGTGAGCATGCCGCAGTCCGTGTGGTGGATGAGCACGATCTCCTTGGTCGCGAGCAGGCGCTGCGATATCGCCAGCGATCGGATCGCATCCTCGGTGGCCGCACCGCCCGCGTTGCGGATGACATGCGCGTCGCCCTCCTGCAGGCCCAGGATCTTGTGCACGTCGAGCCGCGCGTCCATGCAGGCGAGTACCGCCACGTGCTTGGCCGGGGGCAGGGGAAGGTCGCCCTTCTTGAACGAACGGACATAGGAGTCGTTGTTGCGGACGAGCTCATCGGTAACGCTCATGTGTGCCTCCTAAGGAATTGGAGTTAGTGCGGTCGAAGCGGTCGTGACCGGGCTAACTACAGAGGCAGCTGGTGCAGCCGGCATGATCGATCGCGCGTCGCCTCGTGAGGATGCAAACGGCCATCGGTCTGCCCACAGCCCGTTCAGCTTAGCCGCTTCCGGTGTCCAGGCTCCGCGAGGCGGATTCCCCGGTGCCGGTTGGTGTGGGACGATGTCGACAAGCATCAGCTTCGGATTGGGAGGTAAGCCATGCCGGAATATATGGACGTCCACGAGGGCATGATGGGCATCACGAAGGAGGCGCTGGCGGAGGCGCACCAGGCGGATCTCGACATCCAGGACGACGAGGGCGTGAACTTCAAGCACGCGTGGGCGGACCCGAAGACGGGGAAGGTGTTCTGCCTCTCGGAGGCTCCCAACGCCGAGGCCGTGAAGCGCATCCACCAGCGCTCGGGCCATCCGACCGACCAGGTGTTTGAGGTGCCGGTCCAGGCCTAGCCGTCGGGGGCGACGCCCCGTCGCCGCGCGGCTAGAGGCGGAACGCCTCGCCTCCCTTTTGCGTTGAGATCAGCGTCGGCATGACGCGGAAGCTTGGGATCTTGTTGCTGCTCGCCAGCGTTTTGGCTTCGTGCGCGGGCGCGTCGATGGCGGCACCGTCGCCATCTTCAGCTGCCACCATCCCCGCCTCGCAGCTCGGGCCCGGCGGCTTGACGCTGGACGAAGAGATCGGCGCGGTGATCATGGTCGGGTTCCAGGGCACGCTGACCGACGCCGTGGTTGCCGACTGGAGGCAGCGCCAGTTCGGCGGGCTCCTGGTCATCAACCTGAATCGCAACGCGGGATCGGGGGCGGACGTCGCCGACTTGATCAATGCCCTGCGCGGAGTTTCTCGACACCGCCTGATCGCCGCCACCGACCAGGAAGGCGGCGCGATATGTCTGGATGTGAGCTCAGTCCCGTGCGCCCCGATGCCAGTGGGCAACGCGGAGACGACGAGGATGGCGCAAGCCCTGCGCGGGCTGGGATTCGACCTCGACCTCGGACCCGTCTCGGATGTGTGTTCTGGACCCTCTTCGATCATGTGGGGCCGCTGCTACGGCACCGACACGGGCGCCGTGGCGACCAGCATCGGACCGGTAGTCGATGGAATCCATGCCGCCCACATGCTCTCCGCGGCCAAGCACTTTCCAGGCCACGGGAACACGGCGGTCACTTCGGAGACCCAGCTGCCACGCATTGACGAGAGCCTCGCCACCGTCAAGGCCCGCGACCTGCCGCCGTTCCAGGCCGCCGTCGCTCACGGAACTGATTTCGTGCTGCTCGGCCATCTCTTCTTTCCCGCCCTGGATGCGCAGCGTTCCGCTGACCTGTCTCCGTCCACGATGACCCTGCTCCGGTCGGACCTTGGCTTCAAGGGCGCGATCCTCTCCGACGATATGGAGATGGGCGCGATCGCCGCCAGCACGCCGACTCCTAAGGCGGCGGTCGAGTTTCTGATCGCCGGCGGTGACATGGTCATGGTCGCCCACCATCTAGCGGTCGCCGACGCGACCTACGACGCGATCAGGTCCGCCGTTGCGTCGGGCCGCCTGCCGCGGACCAGGCTGGATGCAGCGGTGGCTGCGCTGCAAAGTCTTCGTGGAGGCTAGTAGCGAGGGACCTCGCAGCATGCAGGTTCATTGCCGTTCCTCTTGCGCGAACGCCAGTCCGTTGCCCTCGATCCGCCAGGTCGCGAATGCGATCAGCCCGACCAGGATCGTCGCCGCCAGCAGCGTCGGCAGCGCCACCAGCAGCGCCGGGCTTCGCAGGACCGCCCCCGGTATCGCGGCCAGGGCCAGGGGCACGAAGATCGCGTAGATGGCAAACATTCGAACCGTCAAGGCGAGCCGGTAGTCCGAGCGGGCAGGCAGGAACGCGTAACCGGCAAGGCCGATCGCCTGCGTCAACCAGCACAGCAGCAGGGGCGGCCACGGAGCGACGGCGAGGACCCACTCATAGCGACCGAACACGGCGATCGCGACCTCTATGAACAGGATCAGCGGAACGGCGAACCGCAGGCCGCGTGCCAGAGTCCAAACCGCGAGCCGGCTCCACAGTGGAGAGCTCGACAGCCACCAGAGCGGATTGCCAAGATAGCGGCCAAGCTGCACGCTGAGGGCCCAGCTCCAGACGACGAGGAGCAGAACGACGTTGGCGGCGATGATTCCGCCGGCGGCAAGTCCCTTCGCCGCTGCCAGCCCGACCAGCACCCCGACGACGCCGGCCGCCGCGACCACAGCGAGCTGGAGGGGCACGCCGCCGCGGCCGCGCTTGAGCGATTGCCACTCCGTCCAGAAGACGATCAAAGCGCCCCCAGGCACCCGCTGCCCGGATGAAGACCGGGCCCGTCGTTCGCGGGCGCCCTGGCGGACGTTCTGACGAGAATCGGCCGGACGGGCGCCCAGGTAGCCGAACATGCCACCCCGGGACCTGAGCGCCTGGCGCATGGCGAAGACCCGGCTCGACGTCTCCCACAGCTCGGGGTAACAATCCCCTGCCAGCGCGATACCCACGACGGTGAACCCGACCGCAAAGACCAGCAGCAGCAGCTCCGCCGCCAGGTCGCCATGGAATGCGCTCAGCATCCAGCTCCCCGGGGGCAAGGCAGCGCTGATGCGCTCGATCGGCGCGGGCATGGTCGCCGTGCCGCTGATCTCCACCAGCATCGCCATGGCGGCTCCGGTGCCGGCGATCCCCGTCAGCCATCCGAATCCCCCGACCGGCAACCAAGGCACCTTTCGCTTGAGATTGAAGGCGAGGAGGCGGGCGCCAAAGACGATTCCGCCAAACGTCGCCAGCGCGACCGTGAAAGCAAGGGCGTTCAGCAGGTTGAATCCGAGCCAGGGGAGGTAGAGGACCTGAAAGAGGACCAGCAGCAAGAGAAAGCCGACGATGAGACGCCGTGCGGTTCGCAGCGAGAGCCACGTGAAAACAGCGCGTGAATCGAGCCCGGCCCCGATGACAAAACGCGCGTCCGCGGGCGACTGGAACGCCGCCGGCGGGCGGTCGGAGGCGCGCCAGATCGCAAATCCCAGCGCCAGCGCGGCCAGCCCCGGTACGAAGTCCCCCAGCGGACCCACCAGCGGAGCCAGCGTCCGCAGCGCCGGCCCGCGTCCCAGGTTGGATCCGATGACAAGCCGATTGATGAAAGACGGGATGAGCCAGATGAGGAAGATGAGCCAGGGGATCAGCCGTCGCGGGTTGCGCCGGATGGAGCGAATCCGGTTGACGAACAGCTTCCAATCGAGCCAGATCAGCGCGCTCAGGCGTCTCGCGCTCATTTGACGATTTCGAGGAATGTCTCCTCGAGCGTGTCGTGGCCGTAGCGATCGAGCAACTCCTGAAGGCCGCCAGCGGCGACCGCCCTGCCCTTGTTCAGGATCAAAAGGCGGTCGCAGAACGACTGCACGTTGGCCAGCAGATGAGTGCTCACGATGACCGTCGTGCCCTGGTCGCGGACCTCGACAAGGAGATTTCGCAGCTCGTGCTGTCCGCGAGGGTCAAGGCCGATCATCGGTTCGTCGAGCAGGAGGATGGGCGTCGCCGCAAGCAGGGTGGCCGCGATCAGGACTCGCTGCCGCATTCCCTTCGAGAGCGCCTCCCCCATGGTGTCACGCTGATCCGCCATGCCCATGCGCTGAAGCAGGTTTTCGGCGCGGTCCTGCCAGCCTGCCGGCAGCAGGCAGCTGCGGCCGACGAAGACCATGTGCTCCCAGACCGTCAGCATCTCGTAGACCTCGGGCGTCTCGGTGATGAGCGCCACCTGCCGGCCGCGGGTGGGACCGAGCTCGACGCCTTGCCAGGTGATGCGGCCGGAGTCCGGGCGGAGCAGCCCGGCCAGGCACATCAGCGTCGTTGTCTTGCCGGCTCCGTTCGGGCCGAGGAGGGCGAGGATCTGATGCGGAGCAACGTCAAAGTCGAGATGATCGACCGCCAGCGTCTTGCCGAAACGCTTGGTGAGGCCGGCGGCGGCCAGGCCGCCGGATGTCGGTGTAATCAACCTGATCGCAGTTTGACCCATGACCCATCAGCGGCATGCCGAACCGCGATCGCGATCGCGGCGATCCGCTAGCTGAGGCGATAAACCCTGTGCGCGGTGGCACCGAAGACATCGTCATCGTCGCCGACGATCTCGCGCATCGAGGTGACGACCTGCTCATAAGACGCGGCGACCAGGCATACAGGCCAATCGGAGCCGAACATGCATCGTTGTGGGCCAAACCATTCCAGCACCCGAGTCACGTAAGGCCGGAGCTGCTCGGCCGTCCACGCGTTCCAGTCCGCTTCGGTCACGAGCCCTGACAGCTTGCAGACGACGTTCGCTTCATCGCTCAGCGGTGCCAGCGCTTTCGCCCACGCCTGATCCATCGCGCCGTCGACGATGCGGGGCTTGGCTGCGTGGTCGACGACAAACCTGACGTCTGGGTGCCGCCTGACGGTGACCAGGGCGGCGGGCAGCTCTCGCGTGCGCACGAGGAGGTCGTAGGCAAGGCCGGCTTCGCCCACGGCGGCGATTCCGCCTTGAACTTCGTCCCCGAGCAGCCACTCGGGATCCGGTTCGTCGTGAACCTGGTGGCGGATGCCGACCAGGGCGCCTCCCCCCGGGCCGCGCTTCAGGCCGGCGATGGTCGTGGCCACGGATGGATCGGCGAGGTCCACCCAACCGACCACCCCGGCGACGAATTCGTTCGCGGCCGCGATCTCGAGAAACTCACGCGTCTCCTCCAGCGTTCCAACCGTCTGGACGAGGATGGTCCTATCGATTCCGCTGGCCGCGAGCAGTGGCTTGAGATCTTCAGGTCCGAAAGGCCGCCGGATCGCGGCGAGCTCGGGACCCATCCATGGATAGTCGCGCCGGGCCGGATCCCAGAAATGGTGGTGCGCGTCGACCCGGGCTATCACCCTGGTGTCGGCGTGTGTTCCGCCAGGAGCTGCTCCGACTTGAGCTCCTCCCACAGCGCGGAAGGGATCTCGACCTCGAACATGCGGACCGAGTCGCGAATTTCCTCGAGCGACCTGGCGCCCACGACCACGGTTTGCACCGCCGGATGGCCGAGCGGGAACTGGATCGCCGCCGCGCGCAGGGGCACGCCATGGCGCTCGCACACAGCGCGCAGCTTCTGAGCGCGATCGATCAACTCCTGCGGCGCCGCCTGGTAGTTGTAGTGAGCGCCGGGCCGAGGGTCGGCGAGGATGCCGCTGTTGAACACCCCGCCGGCGATGATCGCCACCCCTCGCTCGAGGCAGGTCGGCAGCAGCTCTTTCAATGCGACCTGGTCCAGCAGCGTGTAGCGACCGGCCAGCAGGAAGCAGTCGAAGTCGGCCTCCTTCGCAAAGCGGGTCAGCATCTCCGCCTGGTTCATGCCGGCGCCGACAGCACCGATCACGCCCTGCTGGCGCAGCTCATCGAGCGCGCGGTAGGCGCCGCTCAGCGCCTCGTCGTAGTGGTCGTCGGGGTCGTGGATGTGCAGGATGTCGACCCGGCCGATGGCCAGGCGCTCGAGGCTCTCCTCGAGCGACCGCATCACGCCGTCATAGGAGAAATCGAACACTGGATTGAGCGCCGGGGCGCCGTGGAACACCTGGCCGGGCTCGGGCGGCGCATCGGCGCGAAGAAGCCGGCCGACCTTGGTCGCGAACGTGTAGTCGGCGCGCGCCTTCTCGCGCAGGATCCGGCCGAGATGGCGCTCCGCGAGGCCGAAGCCGTAGAGGGGAGCGGTGTCGAAGAAGCGCAGACCTTCCTGCCAGGCCCCGTCGACGACCTGCAACGCGTCGGCCTCGCCGACGGCGCGGAACAGGCCGCCCAGGGGCGCCGTCCCCAGGCCAAGACGCGTGACCATCAGCCCGGTCCGGCCAAGCCTGACGCGTTCGCCAGCTTTCAGCTTGATGGCTCCGCCAGGGCCTCACCCACGGTCGAAGACTCGATGCCATGAAACAGGTCGGGGCCGTCGCGAAAAATCACATGCCTGGTGTGCAGGCCGACCTGCATCAGGCCGATGCTCCCGTCGCGACCTGTCGTCGCAACCATCGCTCGCCGCTGGCGATGTGCGCCGTCGCGGCCGCGCGTGCGAGCTCAGGGTCGCCTTGCATGATCGCCTCATAGATCCGCCGGTGCTCTTCGCGCGTGACCTCGAGCGCGTCGTCCGCAGTCCGGCCGTGCCAGAGCCGGACGCGCAGGGTTCGCGTGGCCAGGCTCGCCAGCAGCGAGGTGAGGACAGGATTGCCGGTCGCGCGCGCGATCACCGCATGAAAGGCGACGTCAGCCTCGACCAGCTCCTCGACCCCTTGCGCTTGACGCATCTGCTCGAGGCTGAGCTCCAGGTCCCGCTTTCCCTTCTCGTCGATTCGCGCCGCGGCCAGGGCGGCGGCGGCCGCCTCTAGGATGCGACGGACCTCGTACAGCGCGACCGCCGTCTCCCCGAGCAGGAGGTGGCTGATGAACCCGGTGCTCTCGAGCAGCAGGCCAGGTTCAAGGCTGCTGACATACGTTCCGTCGCCCTGCCTGACCTCGAGGACACGCAGCTGGGAGAGCGCGCGCACCGCTTCGCGTAGCGAGTTGCGGGACAGGCCGAGCTGAGCCGCCAGCTCGCTCTCCTTCGGCAGCCGATCGCCAGGGCCCCAGGCGCCCGACACGATGAGCTCCCGAATCTTGTCGATGGCGTCGTCCGTCACGCTGGGCGCGCGGTCGGCGCGCCGACGGCGCCTGGACCCGTTGGCGGCCAGAGGTCGGACGTTCATCGGTTCCGAGCTTGGAAACACCGCCGGTGCGAGTGCGGCCGGTTGACAAACATCGGAGCTTCAGCATATAGCTAACACCACAGATGGGCAGACTCGACGGCAAGGTGTGCGTGATCACCGGCGCCGGCTCTGGGATCGGCCGGGCCAGCGCCTCGCTTTTTGTGAGCGAGGGCGGGCGCGTCGTGGTCGCCGACGTCGACCTCGAGGCCGCGCAGGGCACGGTCGAGGCGATCGGCGCCGCCGGCGAGGCGGTGGCGGAGCAGGTCGATGTGACCGACGAGGCACAGACCGTTGCCCTGGCGGAGAGGGTGGTCAGGCGATTCGAGCGTATCGACGTGCTTTTCAACAATGCCGGCATCGGCGGCGTCGGCGATATCGTGGAGACGGAGCCCGAGCTGTTCGACCGCGTGATGCGGGTCAACGTGCGCGGCGTGTACCTGGTAAGCCGCGCGGTCATACCGCAGATGATCAGGCAGCGATCCGGATCGATCATCAACATGTCATCCTGCATCGCCGAGATCGGGCTGGCCCGTCGCGTGTCGTACGCCGCCTCCAAGGGCGCCGTGCTCTCGATGACGAAGTCGATGCAGGTCGACCTGGCGCCGCATGGAATTCGGGTCAACGCGCTGCTCCCCGGAACGATCCTGACGCCTTTTGTCGAACGCTACCTCAAGGACTCCTATGCCGACCCGGAAGAGGGAATGGCGGCGATTCGAAAGCGGCAGCTGACCAATGATCTGGGCCGGCCCGAGGACGTGGCCGGCGCGGCGCTTTACCTGGCCTCGGACGAGTCCAGGTTCGTGATGGCGACGGGATTGGTAGTCGACGGCGGTGTGAGCGGCACCAAGTAGGCGACCCTAATGCGGTGATCCGATGCGAATGAGTGGACGGGATCGAATCGTCCTCTTTACGCCGCTAGCGATTCTGCTGACCGGCTGGCTGGTGCTGCCCGCTTTGCTAGGCCTGCTGGCGACGTTCACCAACTACTCACCATTCACCGCCACTGTCCGATTCGCCGGGCTTGCCAACTACGCCACGATCCTGTCTGACCCTCAGTTCGGCGCCGCGGCGCGCAACATCGCAGTCTTCACCGTCGTCGCCGTTCCGCTCGAGCTCGTGATCGGTTTCGGAATCGCCTATCTCCTGCGCCGCCCGCTCCGGGGTCGGTCGCTGTGGCGGATGCTCCTGCTGCTGCCGTGGCTGGTCAGCCCCATCGCAAGCGGCGTCATGTGGCACTTTCTGTTCGGCAGCGCCACCGGCGTCCTCGACTTCGTCCTGGGCTGGCTCGGGCAGCCAGATTTGCAGTCGCCCGCCGGCGACCTCCGACTCGCGCTGCCGACGGCCATCGCGGTCGAGGTCTGGCGCGTGGCGCCGTTCGTCACATTTCTACTGCTGCCGAGCCTGTCGGCGATTCCCGGCGAACGATGGGACGAGGCGACCCTCGCGGGAGCCTCGCTCGCGGGACGGCTGGTGAAGGTCGCCATTCCATCCGTGGCGCCGCTTCTGCTGACGATCACGATGCTGCTGGTCGGCCTGGCTTTCGGCACCTTCGACACTGTGCTCATCCTGACCGGGGGAGGTCCGGGTACAGCGACACTGACGCCCGCGCTCTACAGCTACGGACGCGCCTTCGGCACCAACGACTGGCCTGTCGGTGCTACCTCTGGATGGCTGATCGCGGCCGGCGTGCTTGCTGCCGGTGCGATCTATCTTCGGCTGGCCACCGTCCGCAACGTCGAGTGACGGCGCGGCGCCGCGATGCGACCCGGGTCCTGCTGCTGGCCGCGATGCTGGTCGTATTCCTCGCGCCCCTGGCGTGGACGGCGCTCGCGTCGATAGGGCTGCTGCCGGACAACAGCACGCGTCCCCCGTCGTGGACCGGACCGGCCACGCTCGAGCACTTCTCCGAGATCGGCATCGCCGAACCGACCTTCTGGCAGGAGCTCGCGACCAGCACGATAGCGGCCGCGTGCGCCGCGACGCTCGCCGTGGCGGTCAGCTTTTTTGCCGCCTATGGCCTTGCCCGATCATCGTTTCGCGCCAACCGTGGGGTGACGCAGGGATTTCTGGTCCTCGCGAGCCTCCCCGCGATGGCATACGTGATCCCGTTGAGTGACGTGCTTCGCCGGGTCCACCTGCTCGACACGCTTGCCGGGGTTGTCTTGAGCGAGGCGGCGGTCACAGCGCCGCTCGCGGTCTTCGTCCTCTATGGAGCCATCGCGCAGCTGTCGGTCCAATGGGAGGAAGCAGCCGTGCTCGACGGCGCGGGACTGCTGCAGGTGGTCGGCCGTGTCATCTTGCCGCTGCTCACGCCCACCGTCGCCGCGACCGCGGTCGTCCTGTTCGTGCTCGACTGGAACATGCTCCTCGTCCCGCTCGTCCTGACCTCAGGCGAGATCAAGACCATCCCTGTCGCGATGAGCGATTTCTTCACCTTCGAGCGTGAGCTCGACTGGCCCACCGCCGCCGCGGCCCTGATCGTCTCCCTGGGACCGGTGGCGGTGCTCGTCGGGCTCTTCCATGGCGTTCTCGATCGCTTCAGCCTGGGTGCGGGAACCGGCGCTTAAAACGATATACATCCGATGACTAGAGCTTCAACAGGGTGACCCCAGGCCAGTCGAGCCTTGACAAACGCCTCCTAACACGTTAAACATCCCATATTCATCGGGTAGGCCGTCGACGCGGGTCGCGGCTTTTCGTCAATTCAGAGGGGAAATGAGATGAGGCGATTCCTGGCCAAAGCCCTGGTCCTGGTGGCGGGCGTGGGGTTGATCGTGAGTTGCACGAGCGGGTCGAGCAACAACACATCCTCCAGCACCAACTTCAGCGGCACGACTATCCGCGTCGTGACGTTCACCGGACCCCAGATCGCCGAGCCGCTGCAGCGGCGCGCGCCCGACTTCGAGAAACTGACGGGCGCCAAGGTGCAGGTCATCACGGTCCCGTTCGCCGACCTGTACCAGAAGCTGCTCACCGACTTCGCGACGAAGACGAATTCATATGACGCGACCGTCTTCGACCCGCAGTGGATGGGCGACTACGTGCCGCCCGGCTACCTCGAGGACCTGACCGATCGCGTGCAAAAGGACTCCTCGCTGCAGTGGAACGACATCGCTCCCTTCTTCCGCGACTTCAGCGCCACGTTCAAAGGCAAGGTCTACACCGTCCCCCTCGACGGCGACTTCCAGATGGTCTACTACCGCAAGGACCTCCTCCAGAAAGACGGCCTGCAGCCGCCAGCGACCTGGGATGACTACATCAGCATCGCCAAGCACTTCCAGGGCAAGGACCTGAACGGCGACGGCAAGAACGACTACGGCTCCTGCCTGGCGATGAAGCGCAGCGCGCAGTCGTACTGGGCGTGGATCTCGATCGCGGCGGCGTACCTGCAGAGCAAAGGGACAAAGCAGGGCGCGTTCTTCAACACCGACAATATGCAGCCGCTGACGAACAACCCGGGGGCGGCCGCGGCCCTCGATGTGTACAAGCAGCTTTCCAAGATCGGTCCTCCCGACCAGCTGAACAACGACGTCGGCGACTCCCGCGGTCTGTTCGTGACCGGTCGGTGCGCCCTCTCTCTCGACTGGGGCGACATCGGTACGCTCGCAATCGACCCAACGCAGTCCAAGGTTCAGGACAAGGTCGGGGCGGTTATCCTGCCCGGCTCCAAGCGGGTCCTGGACCGCTCGACCAACCAGCTCGCCGACTGCAACGCCACGCTGTGCCCGAATGCCGTGAACGGGGTCAACCACGCACCTTTCGCTGCTTTCGGCGGCTGGTCGGGTGCGATCAACAAGGCATCCTCGGCAAAGGTGAAGGACGCCGCGTTCGCCTTCCTCTCCTACATGTCCGCCCCAAAGCAGTCTGGTGAGGATGTGACGATAGGCAAGACGGGCTTCAACCCGTACAGGACCTCACAGTTCACCAACCTCGACAACTGGACCAAGGCCGGGATGAGCACTCAGGCGGCAAATGACTACCTCGGGGCCATCAAGTCGAGTTTGCAGAGCCCGAACATGGTCCTCGACCTTCGCATCCCACAGTCGGCCTTCTACGAACAGACAGCTCTCGACCAGGCGCTGGCGCAGTTTCTTGCGGGCGAGATCTCGCTGAACCAGACCATGACTCAGATCACAAACCAGTGGAACTCGAAGACCGATGAGATCGGGCGCCAAGGCCAGCTAGACGCCTACAAATCCAGCCTGAGCATCACGAAGTAGCGACAGGGGCGGCGAGGTCACGCCTCGCCGCCCTCCTCATCCCATTCAGTGCCAGGAACTGATGAAAAGGATTCCGTCTCCGTGAGCATTCATGCGTCGCCGCGCGCGCTGAGGACCGCCGCGTCATGGTGGCGTCCGGTCGGGGCGCGACTCGACCGCGGTGCAAGCCTGGTGTTCATCCTCCCGGCGGTGGTGGTCATTCTCGCCTTCTCGATCTTCCCGCTGCTCGCCTCGCTTTATGTGTCCCTCTCACGCCTGGGCTTCTCGGAGGGCGGCGTGGAGCTGAAGTTCGTCGGCTTCGGCAACTACGCAAAGCTGCTGTTCGGCATCGACCAGCCGCACTTTCTCGGCGTGACCCGCCCGCTAACGCCCGTCGGTATCGCGGTCTTGCTCGTGATCTACGGCCTGTTCGCCGTCCTCCTCTATCGGTACGCGCGCGGCCCCAACCGCACTCTGGGAGGGCTTGCCGGCCGCGTTGTGACGACCGCAATCGCCGGGGCGCTTGTCTGGCTGATCGTCAATACGATCCTGACGAGCGGCCGTCCAGGCACTCTGGTCGTGACGATCGTCTACGTCGCCGTCGACGTGTCCGTCCAGTACCTGCTCGGGCTCGGCCTCGCTTTGCTCGTGGTCCAGCACCTCCCAGGCCGGCGCTTCTTCCGCGTGGTCTTCCTGCTGCCGATGATGATCACGCCCGTCGGCGTTGCGTACCTGTTCCGGATGCTCACGGATACGAGCAAGGGACCGCTCTATCCGCTGTGGGCCCATTTCGGATTGACCGACGTGTCCTGGGTCACAAATCCTTGGGGCGCGCGGCTGGCGGTGATGATCGGCGACGTATGGCAGTGGACGCCGTTCATCTTCATCGTCTTGCTGGCTGCGATCGAGACCCTGCCCCATGAGCTGACCGAAGCGGCGGTCGTCGACGGCGCGAACCGCTGGCAAGTCTTCTGGAGGATCACGTTTCCGCAGATCCTTCCGGCGACCACCACGGTGGTGCTGATTCGCATCATCGAAGGCTTCAAGATCGTCGACCTGCCCAATGTCCTGACCAACGGAGGGCCTGGAACCGCCACCGAATCGCTGACCCTTCACGCCTACACCATCTGGCGAGCGCTGGACATCGGTGGTTCCGCGGCGGTTGCCTACATGCTGCTGATCGTCGTGACCTTCGTCGGCATCTCCTACGTCAACCTGTTCCGCCGTCGGGTGACGGCGATGGCGTGAGCGCGATGGCCATCATTCGAAGACGCCGCGGGTCCGTCTCCACCACGACGGTCCCATTTCCGGCGATGACGCTTTCGTACATCGCCCTCTTCGCGTGGACCTTTGTGGTCCTCTTCCCTCTCTACTGGCTGGCCGTGACCGCGCTCAAGACGCCCCTCGATGTCAACGGCGGACCGTTCTACGTACCGTGGCGCGACTTCCAGCCGACGCTCGATTCCTGGCACTACATCTTCTTCGACCTTCGAGAGGACACGTTCCGGCCCTACCTCAACACCGTGGTGGTCGGGCTGACGAGCACGGCGATCACCGTTTTGCTCGGCTCGATGGCCGCCTACGGCCTGGTGCGCATGCGCTACCGGGTCGGGCTTGGCGCAATCGGGTCTTTCGCGGTCGCGGTCGCGATCACGGTCGTGGTCGTGATTGCGGGCGGGCCGTGGCCGCTCGGCGTGGCAGCCGGGACCGGGGTGTTCGTGCTGCTGCTGCAGACTGTCGCTCGACGTTTCAGGCGCGGGGCCGGCAACGACGATATCGCGTTCTGGATGATCTCCCAGCGCATGCTGCCACCCGTCGCGACCATCATCCCCATCTACATCTTTTTTCAGCAGCTCCAGCTGCTCGATACGTGGGGCGCGCTGATAATCGCCTACACCGCATCGCACCTCCCGATCGTGGTCTGGCTGATGCGCGACTACTTCCAGAGCGTGCCGATCGAGCTCGAAGAGAGCGCCGCGATCGATGGGGCGTCGCCCTACCGGATCTTCCGGTCGATCGTGCTCCCACTGGCGGTGCCAGGCCTCGTCGCCACGTTCCTCTTCGTCCTCGTCTTTGCCTGGAACGAGTACCTGATCGCGCTGTTCCTCACCAGCGCCAACGCTCAGACACTGCCGCTGACGGTGGCCGCGCAGAACGCGACCCGAGGACCGCAGTGGTGGTACATGTCCGTGCTCATCCTGATCATGATCGGGCCGGTGATCGCGATGGCGATCGCGCTCGAGCGCTTCATCGCTCGCGGCCTGCTTGTCGGTGCGGTCAAGGGCTAGACGTGCATCGAATCATCGGGGTCACCGCGCATGACGTGCGCTTCCCGACCTCCCGCACGCTCGCCGGGTCTGACGCCATGCACACGACACCGGACTACTCGGCCGCCTACGTCGTCCTGACGACCGACGCAGGTGACCATCTCGAAGGCCACGGACTCACCTTCACGCTCGGCCGGGGCACCGAGGTATGCGTGGCCGCGATCAACGCGCTCGCGCCGATCGTGATCGGGCGGACGCTCGAGTCCATCACGTCCGATATGCGGGGGTTCTGGCGGGCGATCACGGGCGAGCAGCAGCTGCGGTGGATCGGACCCGAGAAAGGCGCGATCCATCTCGCCTCGGCCGCACTCATCAACGCGGTGTGGGATCTGTACGCAAAGGTCGAAGGCAAGCCGCTGTGGAAGCTCATCGTCGACATGAGCCCCGAACAGCTTGTGTCGTGCATCGACTTCCGCTACATAAGCGACGCGGTGACGCCTGATGAAGCGCTGGAGATCCTCCAGCGCATGGCGCCGACGCGCGCCCAGCGTGAAGCGGAGATGGTGCGTTCCGGGTATCCGGCGTACACGACGTCGGCGGGATGGCTTGGCTACTCGGACGAGAAGGTGAGGGCGTTGTGCCGCGAGGCAGTCGCCGGGGGTTGGTCGCACCTCAAGATGAAGGTAGGCCAGAGGATAGAAGACGATGTCCGCCGCGCCCGCATCGTGCGCGAGGAGATCGGCCCGGGCCGCCGCCTGATGATGGACGCGAACCAGGTGTGGGAGGTCGGCGAGGCGATCGCCAACGTCAAGCTGCTAGCCGAATTCGACCCTTTCTGGATCGAGGAGCCCACAAGCCCCGACGACGTGCTCGGCCATGCCACCATCGCGCGCGCGATCGCACCGATCAAAGTCGCCACGGGCGAGCATTGCCAGAACCGGGTCATCTTCAAGCAACTCTTCCAGGCGGACGCGATCGGCTTCTGCCAGCTCGACGCCTGCCGGCTGGGTGGACTCAACGAGGTGCTCGCGGTCGTCATCCTTGCCGCGAAATTCGGGGTGCCGGTCTGCCCGCACGCCGGCGGGGTCGGGCTGTGTGAGTACGTGCAGCACGTGTCTCTTTTCGACTACATCGCCGTGAGCGGATCGCTCGAGAACCGGGTCCTGGAGTATGTGGAGCACCTGCATGAGCATTTCCTCGACCCGGTGATAATCCGGGACGGCTGCTATGTCGCGCCGCAAGCGCCTGGCTGGAGCATCACGATGCGCCCGGAGTCCATCGGTGAGTTCGAGTACCCCTCCGGCCCGGCATGGAGGACCGCCTGAGCGCTGCAATCGTGCCGGCCGCCGGCCTGCACCTGGTCCAGGTCGATGGAGCCGCGCATATAAAGAAGGACGGGAGGTGGAGTCCTCTCGAGGGATATTCGATCGACGCCCTGCTGAGACTGCCGCTCCCAGAGCTACGCGAGCTCCTGGACGAACAGCGGGCGGCGATCGACCTGCGTGAGGGCGCCGTCATCGGAGCGCCGATCCAGAGCCAGGAGGTGTGGGCCGCCGGGGTCACCTACAAGCGCAGCCTCGAGGCGCGCGCCGACGAAGCCGTCAGCTCAGACCCGTATGACCTGGTCTACAGCGCCCCCCGACCCGAGCTCTTCTTCAAGGCCACCGCCGGCCGCGTGCGAGGACCCGGCGAGGCGGTGTTTGTTCGCTCCGACTCGACATGGGACGTGCCCGAGCCGGAGCTGGCCGTGCTCTGCAACAGCCGGCTCGAGGTTGTCGGTTACACCATCGGCAACGATGTCAGCTCCCGGAGCATCGAAGGCGAGAACCCGCTTTACCTGCCCCAGGCGAAGGTGTTCGATGGATGCTGCGCGCTCGGGCCGGCCGTCGCCTTGGCGTGGGATTTCTCACCCTCGGATCGGAAGATCGAGCTCGAGATCATCCGGACCGGAAAAGTCGTTTTCCGGTCCGACACATCGACGTCAGCGATGCGTCGGGCCATACCTGAGCTGGTCGAATACCTCGGCCGCGACCAGCGCTTTGATTCCGGCTGCGTCCTCCTGACGGGGACCGGCATCGTCCCGCCGTCGGATTTCAGCCTGCAGCAGGACGACGTGGTGGCGATTCGCATCGACGGCATCGGCGAGCTGCGCAACCCCGTTCTGCGCCACCGCGCCCGGTAGCTAATGTCACTTAGCTACCCAACGTTGCCTGGCCACAAAATCCCGACTTGAAATCTTTTTCGGCCAGTGCAAAAATTAAATTGGCCAGTGGTTCGAAGGGCGCAAGCCGGACGGATCGCTGGTCATTTCTTTTCCGGCACCGGATGTCATAGCCGGTCGAGGTCCTGGTCGTCGTCGGCCAGCGCTGCCGGGCTGGGCCGGGCGCCTCTGGCGATCAGCCGGCCCGCGGCCGCCATCTCCCCGTGTTCGTCCAACTCGGGGTCACCGCCTCGATCGAGACCCACCGCCGCCCTCAGCACCCCTTCCGCGAGGTAGAAGCCGACCAGCTTTCGGTTCCGGGTCGAGCCGCGGACGACGAACTCGTCCCACCTGCGGACGTGCCCGACGTACTCCAGCTTGTGCTCGTACTGGTCCGACCAGAAGGTATGGAGGTAGCCGTACCCGGCCGTTGAGCCGAGTATGGACCTGGCCGCGGCCGCGCCCTGCTTCTCGGCGTTGTTGTAGTGCTCGACGCGGATCCGGCCGAACAGCGGATGCAGGTGGTTGGCCACGTCGCCCGCGGCAAAGATCTCGCTGATATTGGTTTGGCATCGGGCATCGACGACCACCCCGTTGTCAACCGCGACCTCGGTGCCCTTGAGGATCTCGACGTCAGCCTGGATGCCGACTGCCACGACGGCAAGGTCGCAGTCCAGCCTGCGGCCGATTTTCGTGACCGCGCGCTCGACCCGCGCGGCGCCCTCGAATCGGACCACCTGGTCTTGCGTGATCAGCTCGATACCTGCGTCACGGTGAATACCCGCCATGACCTCGGCCATCTCGGCGCCGAGGACGGTCTCGAGCGGTGCGCCGCCGGGGAGGACTGCGATCACCTCCATGCCGAGCTGTCGCAGCGAGGCGGCGACCTCTGAACCGATGAACCCCATGCCGACCACCACCGCGCGGCCACCCGCACGTACGGCGTTCTTGATCGAGTCACACTCGGCGACCGTCCTCAGCTGGTGGACGCCCGCCAGGCCGGCGCCGGCAACCTCCAGGCGCCGGTTGCGGCCGCCCGTGGTGAGCAGCAGCTTGGCGTAGCCAACTGCTTCACCCGAATCGAGCTCGACCCGCCGCGCCGCGGTGTCGAGGCGAATAGCCGTGGCCGCGACCAGCTCGACGTCATTCTCCGCATACCAGCCAGGCGGATTGACGAGCCAGCCGGAAAGCTGTTCTTCCCCTCGCAGGTAGGTTTTCGAAAGGGGCGGTCGGCCGAACGGCAAGGTCGGCTCGGGCCCGATCAAGACCAGACGCCCGCCGTAGCCCTCCTCGCGCAGCGTCTTGACCGCGACCCCACCGGCCATCCCCGAGCCCAGGACCACGATCGGACCGCCCTCACGGGCCTTAGCCATGCCGCACCCAGCACCTCACTCCTACCCAGGTCGATTCTGCGCCGCGATACCAATGGGACGCGGACCTTCCCTCCCCGGCGCGTCCCGCCGTCCTGCCCCTCCGGCGCCTTCGGCGGCACCTCCCCACAGGGTGGGGAGGTGAATTACTCGCCCCGCAGGAGGGCGGCGGGGTTGGCCCGCAGGGCGAGCACCGCGGGACACACGATGGCCAGCAGCCCGCAGATCAATCCCGTGAGGGCCGCTAACTCGGCCGGGAGTATGACCGCGCTGATCGGCGTCCCCATCACCAACGCAGCGCCCGCCAGGCAGCCGGCGCCAAGCACGATGCCCAGCAGCGAGATGAGCAGCCCTCCGCCGGTGATGAAGATGAGCACGTCGAGCCTGCTCCAGCCCATCGCTCGCAGCGCAGCCAGCGTTTGGCGCCGCTCCAGGTAGGCCAGGGTCGCCAGCTGGGCGGCGGCCAGGGCGGCGATGCAGGCGGCCGTCACCGCGAGGATGGTGTGGAATGGCCTCACCTGCCCGCCCAGGTAGAAGCCCAGCCATGAGGTGTCCAGGCGCTGGAGGAACGAACTCGCTGCGGCGACGACCGCGCCCACCGTTGCCGAGCCGGCTCCGATGAGGATCGCCGACGTCACCACCTCAACGCGGAATGCTCGCCAGAGCTCCAGCGCCCCCACCAAAAGCCTGGAGTTGAACCTCCGGCTCAGGCCCGCCCACCGTCCATGGGCGAGCGCCTCGGCAGGCCGCGCCCGGGCTCCTATCGCGGCGGGTATCAAGCCGCCGACCGCTGCGGCTGCCACACCAACCAGGGGCGCCGCCAGGACGTAGCCCTGCAGCTGGGGCACAACGAGCTTCGCCCCCAGCAAGACCAGCACGGCCAGCAAGGTCGCGAGCGCCCCCAGCGCACCCAGCTCGATCAGGACGAGACGAAAAGAATCGAACGGGCTCCAACCCAGGGCTCGCAACATGCCGAACTCACGCCGCCGCCGCCTCACGGCCGTGAAACCCGTCTGCATCGTGAGCAGCGCGCCAAGCGACGCGGCCTCGGCCAGGAACGCGAGGGTCTGTGCGGTCACGGCGCGGTCGAACTCGATGACCACGCCCTTTTTGGTCCAGACCTCGGTCGCCGGATAACCCGTGCCGGCCAGCTGCAGCTGAAGCGGCACCGACTGGGGGCTGCTGCCGCGGACCAGGTCGACCTTGAGCCCCGTTTGGTCGCGGATCTCCACCGCCACCTGCTCCAGGCGGCGCTGGGCCCGATCGAGGTTCGTGGGCAGGGAACGAATCCGGATGCGAATGCTGCTGATGGGAGCCCTCGAATTCTGGCCCTGAAATCGGGTTCCATCCATCAACCAGCCGGCGCCCGCGAGGTTCGTCAGAAGAAGGGGCGGGCTGGCGATGTAGCCGCCTACCGATCGATCGGGCCGCAGGACAGTTCCGTCGCCAAGGGTGACCTGAGGCGCGGCATATGTCTCCATGCCAGCTCGCGACAGCGCGTCGAATCCAGGCAAGCAGGCAGGCTCATACGTGCCGACCACCTGCCATCGCCGGTCGCCCGAGACGCCGCGGTAATAGCTCGCCTCGACCGGGCGATACCAGCCCGAGCGCGATTCAGGAGGAACCCTCAGCTCATCCGGGCTGCCACCCAGAAGCGTGAAGTTCGGGTGGGCGTAGATCGACGAATCGGCGGCGACGCTCAAGGGCTGAAGTCGGCCGTTCCCCAACCGTTCGTAGGCAGCCTGGCCGACCCGCCAGATCGGCCAGAAGTCGACGTCGCTGCCGACCGCCTGCAGGTGCGACTGGTACAGATCGTTGGAGGAGAAGGTGCGCGTGGTCAGCGGCATTGCGTTGGCCGGGAGTGGGCCGAGCGAAGGTGGTGTCGTCACCGCTACGACGGGCCACGCCGAGATGTTGGCGGCAAAGTCCGTGCCCACAAATGACCTCGAGCTGACCAGCACAGGAATGTCGGTGCCCGGCGGATCCGGATCGGATCGGGGAAGGTCTGCGGCTGATAGGTAGCGCCCAGACTTGACACATTGGTCGAGGCCGACCAGCTGCGCCTCGGCCACCGGGTCGACCCCTGCGATCGGGATCGGCTGCCAGATCTCGATGCCGTCGCTTGGACGATCCGGATATGGCGCGCACTGTCCGGATTCGCACAATGTCGGCGCCCAGCAAAAGAGCGGGTACGCGCACTCGATGGTCCGGCCGCCGGTGGTCAGGGTTGGAGTGCGGCCGCGGGGAGGAAAGTTGATCGAGCCATCATGTGCGACCAGCGCGATGTGATCGTCCATGCCGTAAGTGACCAGCCCCGCATCGATGCGCTCGGTGTACGTCACCCGGTAAGCCGTGAGGCCGGCGGCCGGCGCCGAGAGATCAACGGTGAAGGAACCCAGGTCCCAGTTGACGCTGCCGACCATCACCAGTGGCGCCGCCACCTCCACGCCCGCAAGCGAGCGGATTGCCTCGAGCTGCGCGTAGGTGATGCCGCCCGATGAGCCGGTGCTGAAGTTCTGTGGAATGAGCCCGAGCTGCTGCTCGGCCGCTCCAACCGAGTACGACGGCCTGACCAGCAAGTCGTAGCGCCCGTTCCATGCCTTGCTCAGGTCGCTTGAAAGGCGGGCTTGCGTGTACTGCGCCCCGCTCGTCATCAGCGCAAACCCGAGGCAGGCGGTGCACAGGCCGGCCAACGCAAGCCCGCTCGCGAGTCGACGTCCGATCAGCTCCCGGAACGCGAGGCGAAGCACGTCAGGCGCTGACCCGACCCGCGTGAAGACTGACGATTCTGCCTGCACGAGCGGCCACGATGGGGTCGTGGGTGACCACGACGAATGTGAAGCCGAGCTGGACCTTCAGGCTTTCGATGAGGTCGAGCAAGCGCACGGTCGACTCAGCGTCGAGCTGACCTGTGGGCTCGTCCGCCACCAGCAGGCGAGGCCCGCCCACCAGGGAACGAGCGATGGCAACTCGTTGGCGTTCGCCGCCGGACAGCCGGCTCGGCGCGAAGTTGAGACGCTGGCCCAAGCCCACCATGTCCAGGATTTCCCGCGCTCGCCGCTCGAGAGACTTCCATCTCGAATGGGGCAGCCGGCTTGCGACCACGTTCTCGAGCGCGGTGAGGCCAGGGAGAAGCAAGGGGTCCTGGAAAACGATGCCCACGCAGTCGGCCCGAAAGCGCGCCAGCGCCTCCTGGCGCATGGCGTTCAGATCTCTGCCGAATAGATTGATGGTCCCCTGGGTGGGACGGTCCAGACCGATCGCGACGTTGAGGAGCGTCGTCTTGCCGGAGCCCGATGGTCCGCACACGGCCAACCACTCACCTGGTCCCACGGCGAGGTCGACGCCGGCCAGGGCGTCAACGTCCTGGTCTCGAACCCGGTACGTCTTCCACGCGTCCTCGATCTGGATGACAGCCGTCACTCCACACGTACTCCGGCCGGCGAACCGAGGTTCCAGGCCCTCCGACGCGTTATGGCTCGAAGCGCATCAACCAGAAATGCGGGGCCTGAGGCCTGGGCCAAATCGTCCTCGGCTGCGCCGTCCGCGCGCCCGCCGGATCTGCGTCAGTGGCTCTGCGCTGAGCCATCACCGAGTGGTTGGAAAATAGCCTTCCTCTCGCACAGGGTTCGACGTCCGACGGTTTGGCCGATTGCTCTGGCGGGTCGCAACAGTCGCGCGCCCTTAAGCCTGTTCACGGCGCAGGTTCAAGGACGCGAATTTAGTGCCGGCTCGCCAGCTCCCACGCCGCCTGGCAGCGGACACAACGCATGGCTGAGGGAATGGCCGCCAGCCGCTCAGCGCCGATCTCTTCTCGGCAATCCGAGCAACGACCGTCGCCGCCCTCTGCACTGACCCCCTGCTCGCGATCCTGATGCAGGATCTTGTCAATGGCGGCGGCGACAGCCCTGTCGCTCATGGCCTGGGTGGTGTCAGCGTCGCGAAAGCCCCTGCTCACATAGCCAGCTTAGGCGGTCCTCGCAGTGCCTTTGGCGCGGCCAGTTCGGGCCCAGTTCGAAACGACGGCAGGGATTCGTCTGATTTCCCGTTACCGGAAACGGAGTGGTGCGCCCAATCGTCGAGCTCACAGGCGTGACGCGAGCCTATGGAGCCAGGCTTGCGCTGGACGAAGTTCACCTGGCGCTGCAGCCGGGAGAGCTGACCTTTCTCGTCGGCCCCAGCGGCGCCGGCAAGACCACCCTCCTCAAGCTGATCAACCGGGAGATCCGGCCGACCCGGGGCGAGGTCTGGGTTGACGGGATCGCCGCCCACGACCTCAAGGTGTCGCGCATCGCCGAGCTGCGACGCCGGGTCGGCGTCGTCTTCCAGGACTACAAGCTTCTCCCCCGCCTGACCGCGCTCGAGAACGTGGCTTTCGGGCTTCAGGTCGGCGACCTCCGCGTCTCGGACGAGGAGGCTCGCGACCGCTCCCTCGACGCCCTCGAGGCGGTGGGCCTGGGCGATCGTGGCGATGCTTTCCCGGACCAGCTTTCAGGCGGTCAGCAGCAGCGAGTTGCCCTCGCCCGGGCGGTTGTCGCCCAGCCCCCGCTTCTGATCGCTGACGAGCCCACCGGCAACCTCGACCAGGACACGGCCTGGGAGATCATGGACCTCTTCGCGGACATCGCCGCCTGGGGCACCGCGGTGCTGATCGCCACCCACAACGTCGAGATCGTCACCCGTCTCCAGCGTCGCGTCGTGACCCTCGTCCAGGGTCGCCTGGTGCGAGACCAACCGGCCGGGCAGATCGGGAGGATGGCTTGGCTGGCGTTGTCGTGAAGGGGCGCTTCCCGAGGCGGAGGCTGTTCCGGATCGTCGCGACGAACACCTTTCGCTATCTGTTCAGGGGCGCAGCCCGAAACTGGGCACGCAACATAGGCAGCACGGCGCCGGCGCTGGGCTCGATGACGCTGCTGCTTGTCATGACCGGGCTCGTCGGGATCACCGCTTTTGCCCTCCACAACCTCGAGCGGGTCGAGACCGCGCAGGCCTCTTTGCTTCACGTCTATATACGGGACGATGCGGCCCCGGTTGAGGTCGACTGGCTCAGGGACCGACTGCAGAACGACCCGCGCGTCGCGAGTGTCAGCTACACCTCCAAATCCCAGGCCCTCGCGCGAGCTCAGCGCATGCCGGGGCTGCCCGAGCTGGCGGACGCCACCGAGAGCAACCCGTTCCCCGCCAGCCTGGACGTGCAGCTCAAGAGCATCGACGACGTGGCCGGGATCGACGCGATGGCGCGCGACGATGGCGCCGTCGACCCTCTCTATCCAACGTCCTATGACCGAGGCGCCTACCGGCGCATCCAGGCGGTCTTGTTCGGCACGGCCGTCGCGGGCTTCGCGCTCCTGAGCATGCTCGGGTTCGTCGCGGTGACGGTGACGATCAACAGCATCAAGGCCGCGATCCACGCCCGTCGAGACGAGATCTCGATCATGCAGCTCGTCGGGGCGCCACGCTGGATGGTCCGCGGGCCGTTCGTTGTCGAAGGCGCGATCACCGGCGGTCTCGCCGGTATGGCTGCCGGCCTGGTGACCTTCGGCCTGGCGATGACGGGCATCGCCGCCGGTTCGGGCACCTTCACCCAATTTGCCCCTGGCGTCACCGCGGCGGTGGCTGCGGTCGTGGGCGCGATGGTTTTCGCCGCCGGCCTGGGTCTCGGCTCTGGGTCATCCCTGGTCAGCGTGCGGAGGCACATGGAAGCGTGAGGGGGCCGCTGTTAGCCCTCATCGTGGCGTTTCTCGTCCTTGGGGCAGACCGCTCGATCGCCACCGCTGACACCGGCCCATCCGATCCTCAGCAGCAGCTGGCGGTGATCGATCAGATCCGCGCCCAGCTCGGCAGCAACCTCGCCGATGCGATGGCTGCCCAGCAGCAGCTCCGGCAGTCGCTCCAGGACAACGCGGCGCAGCAGCAATCCCTCCAGGGCAAGATCGCCGACGTCCAGGCGAAGATCGCGGCGCTCGACATCCAGATCGCTGATGCTCAGAGGCGCGAGGCGGTCCTGGCCAAGCGGATCGAGGCAGAACGGGCACAGCTTCAGCAGCTGGCGCGGGCGATCTATGTCTCACCTGGGTCGGCGCTCCTCGTTCTCGCCGAGTCGCAGAGCTTGAGCGACCTGCTAACGCGAGTCAGCGACCTCAACGCCGCCGGCGCGCGCGCGGCCGAGATCAAGAGCGCCCTGGCGCGTGATCTCGACGCGCTCCAGAAAGAGCGCGAGAAAGAACAGGCGGCCCGCGACGAGCAGCTCAAGCAGCGAGATGAGCTCACCTCCGAGCTGTCCCAGCTGCGAGCCCTGCAAGCCCAGCAGGAGGACTCGATGGCCAAGCTGCAGGTGAAGATCGCTCAAACGCAATATGAGCTCAGGCGCCTGAACACGCAGTCGGTTCAGCTGGCGCAAGCCGTGACGGACATGCTCCAGCAGCAGCAGGACGCGATCATCGCGGCTGCCATGCAATCGGTCTGGACGCAGGTTCAGCTCTGGGCCCAGTCCAACAACGTCGGCCAGATCCCCAACAGCGCGGGCCACTCGACCCAGTACCGCTTCATCTGGCCGGAGCCGCAGGCGCAGATCTCCCAGCCTTTCGGCCCCAGCACGTACTGGTTCGAGCCGCCGTACGGCAGCTACCCGCACTTCCACACCGGCATCGACCTGGTGGCCCCCTTTGGCTCGCCCGTTTACGCAGCCGACGACGGCATCGTGGCGCTGGTCGGCGCCACGAGCAGCGGTTATGGCAACTATGTCGTGGTCGCGCACTCGGGCGGGCTGGATACTCTCTACGGCCACCTCTCCGCGTCCCTGGTCAAGGTCGGCCAGTCGGTGTCCCAGGGCCAGCCGGTGGGACTCGAAGGATCGACCGGAAACTCGACGGGCGCGCACCTGCACTTCGAGCTCCGGATCAACCAGAAGCCTGTGAACCCCGCGCCTTATCTCCCGCCCGGCGCGCCGTCAGCCTACCGGGCCTAGCTCCCGGCCCCGCCTGCCGCGCGGCGCCGCGTCAGCTCCCTCTTCTCGCTGGTGATACCGCCGACCTTGTTGAGCCTGTGGACCGCTCGCGCCGCCAGCAGCTGGGCCGGCCTCCATTTCGTCAGGTCGGAGGCGCGAAGCCCAAACGTCAGCACCTCGCCAAGCGCCGTCATCGCCGGCGGGCTGGTCCGCCAGCCCAGACTCAAGATGCGGTCAACCGCGGACTGGGTGCCCCCACCCGAAAACGCCTCCACCGGCATGTCGAACTTCTCGGCCAGGCGCACCATCGCCCGGCCGGCGTGGTACGGCTGGCGCTGCGCGGAGCGATAGCTGATGAGATGGACGTGGTACGAAAGCGCGTCCGGGACAAAAACGACCGGGCACCCTGCCGCCGCCACCCGCATGCCGAAGTCCGTGTCCTCGCCGCCGTACTCGCGGAAGCTCTCGTCCAGGCCCCCGACACGCTTCCAGGTGCTCCGCCGGACGGATACGTTCGCGCTCCAGATCCTCGGTGAGAAAGGATGCTCCGCGTCGAGCGGTGCGATGTCGCTCATCAGGTGTCGCTCATAAAGGAGCGAGGCACCGCGCTTCCGAGATTCTTCGGTCAGCGGGAAGAGCCCCTGAACCAGGACGTCGCCATACTGCTGGTGGGCGCGAATGTGCGCGCCGATCAAGCGTGGGGCTGCGATCTGGTCGTCGTCGAGCAGGACCAGGATCTCGTTCTCCGCGTGGCTCGCCGCGAGGTTGGTCGCGGCGGCGGGGCCGGCGTTTGCATGCGTGAAGACGCGTAGGCGGTAAGGCGTCTGCAGCGCGCTTACCATCTCCACCGTCCCATCAACCGAGCCGTCGTCGCCGACGACGACCTCAAAGTTCTGGACGGGTTCCTCCTGGCGCTTGAAGCTCTCCAGTGTCTGCAGCAGGATCTGCCGCCGGTTGTATGTCGGAATGCAGACCGACACCTTCGGCCGCTGACTCATGACTTCGCCATCAGGGCGTCACCAATCGTTTTTGGCCGAGGGCCAGCCGCTGGGAACCTGTCGCACGCGCGAGGGGAACCCCGCGGAGCGCCAGCTCTGTGAGCTTGGCATTGATGGTCCTCCCCACCGCCTCGGGAAGCATAGAACGGCCGATCAGGGTGAATGGCCCAAAGCCGAATGTCACCTCGGCGACCGGGTCGATGCCAGCATCATCCAGCAGGCGATGCACCGCTCGCCCTGTGTGCATTCTGGCCTTGGGCCTGGCCGACGCACTCGGTCTCATCACGGCTTTGCGGATCCTCCGCGACAGTGGCGCCACGACCGGGTTTCGGGCCGGATCGACGAGCCGGTCGAGCCGCACGGCGTTGTCGGCCGATCCCAGCCACCAGCCGCCCGGACGTAGCACGCGACCCATCTCGGCCATCGCGACTCCTGGCGTGTGCAGCCAGGGAATGACGCCAAGCGCCATCACGACATCGAAGCTTTCGCGCGCGAAACCCAGGGCATGCGCATCCCCGTTCACCCACCGCACACCAGTGCAGCCGGCAGCATCGGCGCGTCCGCGCGCGATCTCGACCATCGCGTTTGCGGGCTCGATCGCAGTCAGCAAGTAGCCCCGGTTGGCGAGCGCGATCACCTCGAATCCCGCGCCGGCACCGACAACCAGGATGTGCGCACCAGGCTGGAGGGCCAGCGAATCGATCCAGGCCAGGGCGAGCTCCAGCCGCCGTCGATGCGTGTCGGCAAAGACACCCGGCGCGGAGTACACCTGCGTCCAGAACCCCGCCGCCCCATCGAAAAATCTCGTCACCTTCTCTTGCGGCGGCGACGACGCCTCAGGGCGACGCGTCTCCAGCGTCAGCCGGTCGCTCATGCGAGCTCTTTCTGGGGATGGCCGGCAGGCCTGCCCCTGAGACTCACCACGACGAGGATCGCAAGCTTGATCGCCGCCCCTGCGGCTACAGCCTCGGCAGCCCCGATCATTCCGAACGCGAGAACAAGCGGGACCACCAGCACGAGTGTGACGAACGCTGAGGCGGCGGTCCCGAGCATCACGAGGCTGGGTCGGCTCATCGCTGTCCAGCTGGCATCGAGAGTGATGGCGACGCCGTACAAGGTCATCCCCAGCGCCAGGACCACAAGCGCGCCCGACGCGGCCGCGAATGCGGGCCCGAACACATGGCTCAGGACCCACGGTCCAAGCACTCCAAGGCCGGCCAGCGGCAGCAGCGAGGCAGCGCAGACCGGGACCAGGAGGCTCACGAAATACCCGCGGGCGTCCTTGTTGCCGATCCTTGCGGCCTGGGGAAGCAGCGCGGTCGCGATGGCCGAAGGTATCAGCAGGGCCGCGTTGGCGAGGCTTTTGGCCACGCCGTACTCACCGACGGGCGCCAGGCCGGCCAGCGCCTTGAGGACGATCACGTCGGCGTTGAGCCACAACATGAAAAAGACGGTCTGCAGCAGCATCGGCGCCACAAAGCGAGCAGCCGCGCTGACACGCTCGCGGTTCACATCTCGGAGCGAGGGTCGCAATGAGACATGTGCCCAGGGTGCGACCACCGCGATCGCAGCAAGGCTCGAGAGACCGAACGCGGTGATGTACAGAACGGGCTCGGTGAAGCCGAAAAACCAAAGGCCGGCGACCGCGACGAGCTGGACGAGGTTGCAGGCAACGTTGTAAGCGGCGACGGCCCCGTATCTGTCGACGCCTCGCAAGACCTCCCGGTAAACGGTCAGGGCCGTGATCCCGATGAGGTTGGCCAGGAGGCCGGCCAGCACGGCGCCGCGCAGCCCCGTGATCAGGCCGAGCGGGATGGCCGCGACCAGGCTTGCGAGCAGGAGGACACCGATGACCGTGAGGTAGCTGCTGAGCACCAAGCGGCGCTCGCTGCCGCTCGCTCGCACCAGGGCGGGAGCCAGGCCGGCCGGGGAATTGAAAAGCGCGACCGAAGCCATGTTGGCAAGGGTCAGGGTGAAGGTGACAAGGCCGAAGCCGGCCGGTCCCAGTGCACGCGCGGCGACGATGGTAAAACCGAAGCCGAGGATCCGGGCCAACCCCGTGCTGCCGACCAGGAGCACCGATCGCCCGAACAGCTGCGACCAACCCGCCCCCAGGCGCGCAGGCGCGAGCAGCTGCCTTCCTGCCACGAGCTGCCGCACTGACGCCATCACGCCGCCGAGCCCGCCGGCGCCCCGGCTGCGAGGGCACGTGCACGCTTTCGACGTCGCCATCGCCCGGCCAAGGTGTCGCTGAATAGGAGCGCCATCGCCCTTACGAACGGCATGGGATCGTCGAGCGAGAAGGTCGAGCCTTCGTCGATATTTCTCAGGCTCTTGAGCCAGGTCCACAGGTCTAGCTCACCCAGGCGGCGGTACTGGACCATCGCGATCAGGTCGGAGTCCTCCTTGATCCACCTCCGGCCGTGGATCTGCTCCCCCGCCGGCACCTGGATCCCGCACAGATCGAGATAGAGCGCGCGCACGACGTCGATCCCGCTCCTCGATACGAATTGACGGAAGTTACCGCCCACGCGGGGGTTGACATCAAGGATCTTGTAGCTGCCGTCACGCGCGTCATATCGATACCCGCTGTCGACGATGCCCTGGTATCCGATCTCCGTCATGAAGGCCGCCGCTTGCGTGGCGAGCTCCTCGTTTTTCTGTGCGATGCCCAGCGATGCATGGCCCATGTGGGCCGGGCACTGGCGGAGCTTTTGCCCGGTGAAGCCGGCCACGCAACGCGATTGCGCGTCGAAGTAGCCCGTGAAGATCCATACGTCAGAGTCGGCCCCGGGCACGTACTCCTGGAAGATCAGATTCGGATCGTCGGGACTCTCCGCGTGGACGCGGGCGTAGGCCAACAGCTCGGCAGCTGTTCGCACTACGGCCTTCGCGGAGATGTCCGGCCGGCTGAGGACTGGCTTGATCATGACCGGGTAGACGAGCGAGACCGCCACGTCTGCGGCGTCGTCGAGGCTTCGAGGCACGACCAACCGGGGGGTTGGAAAGCCTTGCCGGCTGGCGATCTCGAAAAGGCCCTGCTTTGACGCCAGCCTTGCCACCAGGTCGGAAGGCGGACCCGGAAAGACGAACGCAGCGGCCAGCTCGGCGGCGTGTTCGGCGACGAAGATGGCCCACTCGTCCGTGCCGCTGATCAGGACTGTGCCACGGCCAAGCCGCTTGCCGGCGTCCAGCAGCCCCTCCACGATCTTGGTGGGGTCGCCGGTCGGCCTGCCATTGTCGCCGGCCGGCACGGTCCCGGCGCAGAACCGAGAGAGGTTCGACGGCGACCCGCCCCGATGCTTGGTTCCGTATACGCGCACGCCCAGGCGGCCGAGGCTGCGCATCGCACAGTGCGCTCCATACCAGCGGGGAGGGGCAAGAAACAGGACAGGCGGCAGCCCACGGCTTCGCTCGCGAAGAATGTCTTGCCACAGGCGAGCAGCCTGTCCGGACGGCACGCGGCAAACGTAGGCGACCACGGCTCAGAGGTCTATGGGCCTGGGGGCCAAGGAAAGGACTTGTGTCCCATTGCCGTGCCCCTCCAGCCTGGCTAGCCTCGCGGCAATAGGCGGCCAGCGACTTGATTCACACACGCCCCACCCCCCGGTCGACGCAGCCGTCGAGCACGCATGAGTTCGTGCGTTCTCTCGGCGTTCCCGACATGCCACCACGGACCAGCCCCTTCGACCCGGGCTATGACGTGGCCACGGTCATCAGCCATCTCGAGCAGAGCCATCACCTGATCAGCAGGTTGAAGATTTCGATGACCTGCTGGCTGATCGCCGACGAGGCCGCCACCCGCTCCAAGATCGACGCCGCCCGCCGCCTGGGTGTCCCGCTGGTGACAGGGGGCGGACCCTTCGAGATCGCCGAGGACAAAGGAAAGCTGGAGTCGTTCCTCGAGCTGGCAGCCTCGCTGAACATCGACCGCGTCGAGGCGGGCGAGGGATTTACGAGGCTGCGACGGACGCCGAGGGAGTACGTGGACCTGGCTGCCTCCTACGGATTGACCCTCCAGATGGAGCTGGGCGACAAGCACGGAGGGACCTTCACCCCCGCGGTGATCCAGCAGCTCATCGCCGACGGATTCGAATGGCTGGACGCCGGCGCCCGTCAGATCGTTGTCGAGGCGCGCGAGAGCGCGCAGACGGTCGGGCTGTTCGACGATTCCGGTCGGCTGAACTTCGATGCCGCGGAAGCCTTCGCGGACGCATTCGGCATGGAACGGACGATCTTCGAGGCGCCCAACAAGCGCTCTCAGTTCGACTTCCTGAGCCACTTCGGCAACACGGTCAACCTCAGCAATGTCCGCCTCGAGGAGCTGCTCCGCGTTGAGATTTACAGGCGCGGCTTGCATTCGGACGCTTACGCGCGATTCCTTGCTCCTGGCGCTGCCGGGGCGGACCGAGATGGCACACAGCTTCGTAATCGATAGCCTGCCCGAGAGCGCGGCCCTATACCGGGATACGCACGCACTCGCCGTCGTCGATGTTTTCCGGGCCACGACTTGCATCGTGACTGCGCTCTTCCGAGGCCACGCCGTCTACCCGGTGGCCACGATTGGCGAGGCTGTCACGGTGGCGGGCGGCCTGCGCGATGCCCGGCTGGCGGGGGAGCAGAACGGGATCAAGCCACCGAACTTCGACTACGACAACTCGCCGTGGACGCTGGCAGGCCTGGAGGGGGCGCATCCGATAGTGCTGCTGACCTCCGCGGGCACGCTGCTGCTCACCAACTGCCGTGGCGCGTCGGCCATCTATGTGGCGAGCCTCAGGAACCTATCGGCAACAGCCGCCCAGCTCCTCCATCACCCTCGGGTCGCACTGATCGGCGCCGGCACGCGCGGCAAGCCGCGCCCCGAAGATCAGCTCGTGTGCGCGTGGATCGGAGACAAGCTTCTGGCAGCCGGATATGAGCCTGAGAGCGAGCAAACTCTCGACGAGGTCGAGGGCTGGCGAGGAGCAGACCACCGAATCATGGGCCGCAGCCCGAGCGCCGACTACTTGCGCACCACGGGCCGCGAAGCGGATATCGATTTCGTGCTCGAGCATGTCGACGACATTCCCGAGGTCGCCGTGTACAACGGTCAGCAGGTTTCGCTGCTGAGCTCGGCCGGCTTCGGCGCCGTGGCCGCGGCCCTCGAGAGCTGACCGAGGACGTCAGCGCCGCTGGATGGCGCTCTCGACGGCAGCCAGCACGGTCCGGGCCACGCCGTCCCAGCCCAGCTCGGCGGGCAGCTCGCGAGCGGTACGGCGCGAACCCATCACCGCCAGGACCCGGGCGGGTATGACTGATGAGTCCTCCACAAACTCGATGCCGTCGACGGCGGCCAAGCGCTCCGGCACCGCCTCGTATCTGACGCTCACCACCGGAAGGCCGCTGGCCGCCGCCTCCAGGATCGACAGCGGCAGCGACACGGCCCGGTCGTCGCCACCGGGAAACACGTAGCAGTCCGCGAGCCGGTAGATCTCTTCGACACGCGCTTGATAGCCCTCCATCACGACCACGCCGTGCCGCTCGAGCTCTGCTTTGACCTGCTCCGAATCCGGCCACCGGCGATGGCTGACCACCAGCAAAACCGTGATCCCGGCCGTCGATCCCAGGGGAAGGAGCGCCTCGAGCCCACGACTTCCCCTCAGGTGGCCGACGTGCAGCACGATCCTGTCCTCTGTGGGCAGCCCGTAATGCCGGCGCAGAGATCGTTTCTCGGCCTCGTCGCCGGGACGGAACCGGCTCGTGTCGACACCGCTCCAGATCAGCTCGGCGTCAACGCCGTGTCGGCGGACGGTCGCGATCTCCCGCTCGGTCCCGAGCAGAATCCCCTCGGGAGCGAGCCAGCGAAGCAGACGCAACGCCGGACGCGAAGCGTGGTTGGGAACCAGGACCATGATCACCAGTGGCGCGCGCCCAAACCAACGCAGGAGCCGCGCCCTGAGCAAGCCGGGAACAGTCAGCTCGTGGCGTGACGCGTAGACGATGGCCCTGGGGCGCCGGCCATGCGAGGCGAGCTTCCGCACCGCCGCGAGCATCGACAGCTGACGGACGATGAAGCGAACACCGGCACGGCCAGGGATTTTCTTGGGGGTGGCGTGGCTGATGACCGGATGGATCGCTCCCAGCGCCTTGACGAGCTCTCCGCTAAAACGGTCGTAGCCTTCGTCGGGAATGGCGTCCACCTCCTCCCAGACGAGGTAGATCGGCGCGTCGCCGCGCTTCACAGACTGATCGGCAGCTCGCGCGGAGCTGGCGGTCGAATCCGTGCTGATGGTTTCTTCAAACCCGGGGTCGGCCAGGCGCGAGATGCGCCGTCGCCACGGGACGCCTGGCTGTTCCGTGCAGGCCACGTTAGGGGCGCCCGCTGCGTGAGGCAATGGGCGTTTTGCCTGCCGAAAATGGGACAGGCGGGGTCAGCGCGACATCGAAGCCATCTCTGCGGTCACCGTCGCCGGCTGTGCCTCGTTCGCCCTTCTCGCGATGTGCTTCGCGATGTAGCCCGCATCGCGACCGACACCGGGCAGGACCGCCGAGACCGCGGCGTAGAGGAACTCCAGGCCGACGAAGTACAGACCCGGCGCCGCATCGACCACGCCGCGGTACTGCCGGGGGCGTCCGCCGTCTCCGAAAACGGGCACATCGATCCAGCCCAGCGCGGGGCTGAACCCGGTGCACCAGATCACGTTGGTGACGTCGAGGACGCGCTCGTCCGCCAGCTCCGGCCGACCGTCCCGGACCCCGACCACCCGCGCCACGCGTTCGATCCCGGCCGCGGACAGGTCCTTGAGCTTGGTCCTGATCAGCGGCGTGCCGTGCTTGATGAATTGCGGTTCCACCTTGCGCCCGATGGGCGTGTCCATGGTCAGGACGTGGGTGCCCATGAACTTCACCAGCGGCAAGACGAAGATGGCCGCTCCAGTCCCGTGCGGGGCGGGTATCTCGCCCGTGCCACGGCCGGACACCAAGGTGCGATGCGTGTGGGCGACCTCGTGCGAGATCTCGGCGCCGGAGTTGCCCAGGCCAACGACCAGGACCGCCCCTTCGCTCAGCTGGGCCGGGCCTTTGTATGAGCTGGAATGCAGCTGGGTGATTTGGGGATCGAGCTCCGAGGCGAAGGATGGAACCTTCGGGGTGTGGCAGGCTCCCGTCGCGATCACCACGTTGTCGGCCGCGAAGGCGGCATCGCCGGACTTGACCAGATAGCCGGCACCGTGTCGGGAGACCGAGTCGACCTTGATCCTGCTTCGCACTGGGAGCGCAAACCGCTCCGCATAGGCGGCCATGTAATCGCCGACCTCGTCCTTGGTCGGGAACGAGAGGCCGGGCGCTGGGAAGCGCATGCCTGGCAGCCCGTTGAACTTGGCCGGCGTGAACACCCGCAGCGAGTCCCACCGCTCCCGCCAGGCATCGCCCACGCGATCGTGCGCGTCCAGGATCACAAAGGGCCGGCCGAGCCTGGCCAGGTGGTACCCGACCGCCAAACCCGACTGGCCGCCGCCGACGACCACCGTTTCGAATCGCTCAGCGCTTCCGTTCATCTTGTTCCTCCTGAACCCATCAAGGTCCAGCGAGCACGTTAGGCGCGCCCTGGGGCATTGCGCATCGAAGGAAGTACCCAAATCGTGGCCCAGGTCGGGATGGGCATTTCTATGTAGCGGCCGACTTCAATCCGTGCTCGTACGCGAACGCGGTGGCGGCAGCTCGGGTTGACAAACCGAGCTTGGTGAAGATGTTGCTTACGTGGCGCGCCACCGTCTTCTCGCTGATGACGAGCTCGGTCGCGATCGCGCGATTGCTCTTGCCACTCGCAACCAGGCGCAGGACCTGCACCTCTCGCGCGGACAGACCGCCAATTTCCTTCGGTGCAGCCGGGTGCAATAGCCGGTCGAGGCTGGCCAGGTCTGGCGCGGCCCCAAGCCGCTCGAACGCTTGCCGCGCAGCCTTGAACTCCATCTCCGCATTTTCTTTGTCGCCCAGGTGCCGGGATGCCAGTCCGATCATCACCCTCACCCGGGCAGCCTCGTAAGGCGCATCGAGCTCGCGCCATGCGCTCGACGCACGGCGTAAGGACTCCAGCGCACGATGATGGTCCCCTTGAGCCAGAAGCACCGCTCCCCGGGCATGGGCTTCGACCGCTCGAAGGAATGGAGCGCGGAGAGCAGAGGCAATCTCGGATAGCTCCGACAGCCCGGTGTGGGCCGCTTCGATGTCCTGTGCGGCGATCATGATCTCGACATAGGCCGGCAAGATCGTGGCCCTGGCTGCGCGCTCCCTCGCCTCTTCGTGCTCCCGGCGAATCGCGACCGCAGCGGCCTCGAGCTGGCCGTTCGCCAATCGCATCAAGGCCAGGCCGGGCTGGGGAGATCTTCCGGCTGCGCTGGCCTCGCGGTACGCCGCCTCCGCTTTCGCAAACTCGCCGCGAAGGCGATGGAGCTCGCCAAGTTGATAGTAGGCGGCGCCCGCCGCCAGTCGCGCCGGCGGTCGGGAAAGCCACTCTCGGGCCTTGTGCGCTTCGGCCAACGCGTCCGCCCAGGCACCGTGCAGCTGCATGATCTCGGCTCGATAAACAAGGCAGTTGCCGCGGAAGGCGACAAGGCCCGGTTGAGCTTCGCACCAGCGATTCAGGGCCGCCGTCCACTCCTGTGCGCGCCGCAGATCGAAGATTCCATGACAGGCTTCGATCACGGCGCAGTAGACGGTCCCGGCGATCATCGGGGAGACCTCGCCCGAGGTGACCGCAACCATGATCTCGTCGAGCAGCGCCACTCCGCCGGCTGCATCTCCGAGCGCGATCAGCGACTGTCCATAACCAAGACGCCCAAGTGTCTGCAGGTCCCGATCGCGGAAGCGGTCGGCGATCTCCATCACGTGGCGGAAGGCGGC
The DNA here is from genome assembly GCA_005882135.1 of Chloroflexota bacterium. Lineage (GTDB taxonomy): Bacteria > Chloroflexota > Dormibacteria > Dormibacterales > Dormibacteraceae > 40CM-4-65-16. Next base: position 52,984 of record VBDR01000025.1, on the reverse strand, counting down.
GTTCGCATTCTCGAGATCGCCGCTCATCAGACTCTGCAGCGCCGCCGGCACAAGCAAATACCCAAGCTCGACGCAGTCGCGCTGTCCATCGTCGAGCAGCCGGCGCGCACGCGCAAGCCATCCCCCGGCCCGTGCAAACTCGCCCGCATTGACCAGTCCCATGGCCATGTGGATCGCGGTCCGCACGGCCCGCGGCTCGTCTCCCAGGCTCAGGAATGCGTTGTGAGCACGCTGCCAGATGTCCATGCTCGCCTGCTCCTGGTCAGACAGGAAGGCGGCGATGGCGAGCCGGTCCAGGTCCTCCGCCGCGAGCGGGCGGGCGCGGTCGGCGGCCGCTAGATGGGCGAAGGCGTCAGCCCAGGCCAGCCTGTCGTAAGCATCCCGACCCCTGGTCAGCTCGTCGGCCACGGTGATCGAGTTTGCCCCCCAGCCAGGCATTGTGGCAAGCGAAGGGCGGCTGCTAAGGCCGGCGGCTGCGTTCGTTGAGCCGGATCACCAGATCGCCGACGAGTCCAGTCCAGCCGGTTTGGTGGGATGCGCCGATGCCTGCGCCGGTCTCCCCATTGAAGTACTCGTGGAACGGGATGAGCCCATGCCATGTCGGGTCGCGCTGAAATTTCTCGGACGAGCCGAAAACGGCCCGCCGCCCATCGCGGTCGGCAAAGATCGACAGCAACCGGCCGGCGATCTCGTCGGCGACCTCGTCGAGATTCAGCATCTTGCCGGATCCGGTCGGGCATTCGACTTTGAACTCCGCGCCCAGGTAGCGGTGATAAACCCTGAGCGCCTCGACGAGCAGGTAGTTGACCGGCATCCAGATCGGACCTCGCCAGTTTGAGTTTCCCCCGAAAAGTCCCGTGCTCGACTCGGCCGGCTCGTACATCAGCCGCGCCACGCGTCCGCCCACCTCGACCTCCAATGGATGGTCGCGGTGCCACCTCGACAGCGCGCGGACGCCGAATGGCGACAAGAACCTTTCCGGATCGAGCACGCGCGCCAGGATTCGCCGCAGCCGGTCGGGAGAGACGATGGCGAGCAAACGCCAGCCGGCGTGACCCTCGGCGCTCATGTGCTGGATCACGCCCATCGCCTCCGGCCGCTGCTTCGTGAACCATTCCGCCCGGCGCGTGAACTCGGGCAGGCTCGCCATCGTTTGCGGACCCAGCGTGGTAACCGCAAAGAGCGGCACGAGGCCGACCATCGACAGCACCTTCAGCGGCCGCGCCGAACCATCCGCCACGTGCAGCACGTCGTAGTAGAAGCCGTCTTCCTCGTTCCACAGGCCCTGGCTGTTGAGGGCGGACGCGATGAGCGCGAAGTGTTCGAAGAACTTGATGGCCAGGTCCTCGTAGGTCCGGTCGTGCTGGGCGAGCGCGAGTGAAAGCTCGAGCATGTTCTGGCAGTACATCGCCATCCAGGCCGTGCCGTCTGACTGCTCGAGGTGGCCGGATACGGGGAGCGACGAGCGATCGAAGAGGCCGATGTTGTCGAGGCCGAGAAATCCGCCCTGAAAGACGTTGTTGCCCTCACTGTCCTTCCGATTCACCCACCACGTGAAGTTGAGGAGCAGCTTGTGGAAGACGCGCCCAAGGAAGTCAAAGTCGCGCGAGCCGTCGATCTCGAAGACGCGCAAGGCGGCCCAGGCGTGCACGGGCGGGTTGACGTCGCCGAACGCCCACTCATACGCCGGCAGCTGCCCATTGGGATGCATGTACCACTCACGACATAGAAGGAGGAGCTGGAACTTGGCGAATTCGGGGTCGAGCCGCGCGAGCGCTACGCAGTGAAATGCGAGGTCCCAGGCCGCGTACCACGGGTACTCCCACTTGTCGGGCATCGAGATGACGTCGCGGTTGTCGAGGTGCTGCCAGTCGGAGTTGCGGCCGAAACGGCGTTGCGGCGGAGGCGCCGGGCCGGCGGGGTCGCCTTCAAGCCAGCGCTGGACGCTGTAGTTGTAGAACTGTTTCGACCAGAGCATCCCGGCCAACGCCTGCCTCAGAACCAGAGCCTCGTCCGGCGGCGTCCCCGCAGGCGTGAGCTCGGCGTAGAACTCGTCCGCCTCCGCCTGGCGCTGGTCGAGCTGGGCGTCAAAGTCGCGATCGACGGGCGAACCGGAAGGGCTCAGCCTGAGCTTGATCGTCGCGCTCGCCCCAGGGTCGACGGCAACGTGATAGCGGAACGCTGCCTTGGTCCCCGTCCGCCGCGGATTCACGGACGCGGCGCCCGAGACGATGTGATCGTTGATGCCGTCCTTGGGGAACCGGCTGCGACCGGGAACACCCCACAGGCGCTCGGTGTTGGTTTCGTTGTCGCAGAAGAGCCTCTCAGGCGCTCCGTCCGTGGCCAGAAACGTCCGTCCTAGCTCCCAGTGCTCTGCCACCAGCGCGCCGTCGTCTTCTCGAATCGACGGCACGCGCTCGTCGCCGCCCCAGGCCCAGGTGTTCCGGAACCAAAGTGTTGGCAGAACGTCGATCTGCGCGCGATCGGGGCCGGCGTTGCGGACGGTGATCCGAACCAAGATCTCGTCCACGCCGGCCTTCGCGTAGTCGGCAGTGATCTCCCAGTACCGATCGTGGTCGAAGACGCCGGTATCGAGAAGCTCGAACTCCGGCTCGTCGCGGCCACGGCGGCGGTTCTCCTCGACCAGCTCGAGGTAGGGAAATGCGTCTTGCGGATAGAGGTACCGCCAGCGCATCCACGAGTGAGTGGGAGTCGAGTCGAGGTAAAACCAGTATTCCTTGGCATCCTCGCCATGGTTGCCCTCGTTGCCGGTCAGCCCGAAGATCCGTTCTTTGAGGATTGGGTCGCGGCCATTCCAGAAAGCAAGCGCAAAGCAAAGGGTCTGCCGGTCGTCACAGAGACCCGCGAGACCGTCCTCGTTCCAGCGGTAAACGCGCGAGCGAGCGTGGTCGTGCGGAAAGAATTCCCAGGCCTGGCCGGCCGCGCTGTAGTCCTCGCGCACGGTCCCCCAGGCCCGCTCGCTGAGATATGGACCCCACCTGCGCCACGGCGCCCGCCCCGTTGGCACGTCCTCCAGACGCCCCTTCTCGGCTCGAGCCATTCCGAGAACTGTGCGCCCAAACGGTCCGCCGTTACGCGCGGGCTATCTTGAGAACATCGAACAGCTGCAGCGGAGATTGAACCGTCCCCGTGCGGGTGAGAAGACGCATCTGTGGATTCCGGCCGGCATGTCCGGCGGCCACACCCGCGCGCTGCCTGCGGGCGTTGAAGTCGCCACCCTGCCCTCCCCGGAATCCGGGCCGAATCGACTCGGGCCAGGAGAGTTCGTGGTCGCCGGCTTCGCCCGTGGTCGTTTCCCGGAGCTCCTCGAGCGCATGGACGATGTCCGCGTGGTGCAGGCGATCTCTGCCGGCGTGGACGACCTCGTGGGCCGGCTGCCTGAGAGCGTGATTCTTTGCGACGGCGCCGGCATCCACGATGTCCCGGTTGCCGAGTGGGTGGTGATGGCGATTCTCGCATCAATTCGAAATCTGCCCCAGCACGTGCTCGATCAGCAGCGCGCCCACTGGCGGCAGCCCGGTAGAGCCGACACAATGGGCGATCTCGAGGGCGCCACCGTGCTGATCGTCGGCTACGGCTCGATCGGTCGCGCGGTGGAGGCGCGGCTGGCTCCATTCGGGGCGCGGTTCTTGCGTGTCGGGCGCCACGCCCGCGAAGGGGTCCAGAGCGTCGCCGATCTTCCAGCCATGCTGCCGCAGGCCGACATCGTCGTGATCCTCTTGCCGTTGACCGATGAGACGCGGGGATTCGTGGATGCGCGCTTGCTTTCGCAGATGCGGTCAGGAGCCCTTCTCGTCAACCCGTCGCGAGGTGCGATCGCAGAGACCGACGCCCTCGCGGACGCCATCGGTTCGGGTCGGATCAGGGCCGCGCTGGACGTGACCGATCCCGAGCCGCTGCCGGACGGTCACAGGCTTTGGAGCATGAAGGGCGTCTTGATCACTCCGCATATCGGCGGGTGGGTGACCCGGGTCTACGAGCGCGCCTGGAACCTGGTCGAAGCCCAGCTGCAGCGCTATCTGGATGGTGAACCGCTGCTCAACGTCGTCAGCCATGGCTATTGATTGAGGCCTGGCCCGAGCTTCCATAGCCGCCTGGAGGGACACCCTCATGGAGCTTCAGGTCGTGGGCAAGGGCCTGGCTCGGGCTCGCGCCGTTTGAACCTTCATGGGCCAGCGTTCCCGTGGGCGGCATTGTCCGGCTCGCTCTGATAACGCCGAAATCGCCCCCTCAGCCGTTTCTTAACTGACCGGATCCTCGCCATGGGCACAGCCATGGCCCGATACCGGACGAAAGCTCTGGAGGGAGTGCATGCACATTCGGCTGCCACACGCCCGGCGACCTGTCGTTGCTGTCTTTGGCGGCGCCCTGTTCGGCGCCGCTCTCGTCGGCGCCGGTCCGGTGGTGCCCGGCATGTGGGATCGGCCGGCCTGCGCCGAGACGGTGATGAAGGCGGTCTCCACTGAGCAGCCGGTCGCGGGAACCTACAACTGCTTTGACAGGAGCCTGCAGACCGGTCTTGTATCTGTCGGCATCGACTCCGACGGCGCCTTTGCGACCAGAGTCGGCCAGAACGGCGAATACCGCTACCTGCACAAGACGGAGGACGGTGGCTACATCTACGAATATGACCGGCCGATGTTGCCGCACGACAAAGTCCGGGCCGCGATCTCCGCGCTGGGCTGGCCGAAGACTTCGGCTGACCTGAGAAGCGGCAACTTTAGCGCCGCCTGGAATGAGAGCCATGATCTTGCGTCGGCCTGGGCGGAGATCACCGGACAAACCCAGAAGCCGCGCAGCCAGCTGTTCACCTTTTACCTGGACGGCAAGGGCAAGATCGAGTCGGTCAAGTAACTCGGCCGGTTACCCACGGGTTTGAAATCAGAATGACTCTCGGATGGCAAAGACGGTCGAACTGAGGCGGCACACCGACGCCGACGGTGACAGGCTCACCGCTGATGGAATTCGCGCCGCGGTGGAGATAGGGAGAAGTCTGACGGGAAACTACGACCTGCTCATCTCATCCGGCGCCCAGCGCGCCACCCAAACCCTGGCCTGTCTGCTCGCCGGCTTTGGGCACCCGGTCGCAGCCGGTGTCGAGGTCAACTCCGGGTTCCGTTCGAGCGTGGAGGAACGCTGGTTCGAAGCCGCCCGCACGGCAAACGGCAAGGACCTCAATGCCTTTCGCAAAGTTGATCCCGAGCTCGTCGAGCGCGAATCAGCCCAACTTGGAGCAGCCCTGAAGGCCGTTTTTGAGTTGCTCCCGGAGGGCGGTAAGGCGCTGGTCGTCGGCCACTCGCCGACCACCGAAGCGGCCGTCCTGGGCTTGACCGGTGAGATTGTGCAGCCGGTCGCCAAGGGGAAAGGTGTCAGAGTGATCGAGGATCGCGGGACGTACCGGGTCGAGCCACTGGCCCAGTAGCAGCCCACCAGCTCCGGAATTCCCCGAACCTGCCCTCAGCAGCCCAGCCTATCCGCCAGGTCCAGAAAGTCGGTGGCCTGGACATCGGCGTCCGGATCCGGCAGCAGATCGGCCCCGCCGGCGGGCCCTTTTTCGAGCGGGCGCTCGACGAATGCGGCCCGCATGCCAACCGCCTGGGCGGCACGTAGGTCTGACTTGTGCGCCGCCACCATCATCACCTCGCCTGCTTTGAGCCCCAGCGCAGAAGCCGCGCCCAGGTAAACCTCCGGGTCAGGCTTGTAGTGGCCGAAATCCTCCGCAGACAACAACCGCTGAAAGGGCAAATCGGCGTAGCGGATCAGCGCCGACTGCTGGGATCGATTGCCGTTCGACAGCGTCGCCACCGTGAATCGCCGGGCGAGCCGTGCAAGCCCCGGCCCGGCGTCCGGCCACGGCGGCAGACGTTCCCATGCAAGGTTCAGCTCGTCGCGCGCGGCGACATCGAGACCTTCGGCATCAGAGTCACGCAGAACCTGGTCCAGCGACATGCGGTGAAGCCGATCGAAGTTGGTCCACGGCAGCTCGCCACGCCTCACCCTGTCCATTGAAGGCACGTACGTTGCGCGCCAGGCATCGGCCACCCGCTCCCAGTCAGCGTGCACACCGGTCAGCGCGGCGAGGCGTTTCGCCTCCGCGGACACTCCGGATCGCCAATCCACCGTGGTGCCGAAGATATCGAACGTGAGGGCGCGGACATCACTCAGGTCGCCGATCGGGCCCGGCTCAAGTCGCACGTCTCGAGTGTATTGGCGCTCGATCTTTGATGTGTTCTGCTGTCTTTCGCCTACGAATCGGCCGCCTCCTGGAGCGGCATCGTGGCTGTCTCCTCGTGGACGTAGCGGCCGCCTCGAAGCGCTGAGGCCAGGGCGGCGACGAGGCTCGCCACGATCGAGAAGCTCAACACGAGCACCAGTCCGTGCTGGAACGGGCCGGAGATCAACGACGGGAAGAAGGTGTTTCCCGTCAGCCGGGCCGCATCCGCTGGCGCCAGCTGTCCAAGCACCGGGCCGAGCAGCGTCTGCAGCGGGTTGTAGCCGAGGAACGACGCGAAGAGGTAGCTGATCGGAGGCAGCCCGGCGAGGCGATGCGCCACCGCCACCGGCACGCCGCTGCCGGTGAGGCCGCTGTACAGGGCCGGGGGAACGGTCGTGTTGAGGCCGACGATCATCAGGGTGAAGAAGAGCCCGATCGAAAGGGGCATGCCGACGTTCATGAAGGTGACGCGGATGCCCGACGCGACGCCACGGTAGCGAGCGGGGACGCTGTTCATGATCGCGGCCGTGTTGGGCGATGCGAACAGGCCCATGGCCACGCCGTTCAGGAAGATCAACAGCGCAAAAACCGGAAACCAGAAGTCGGCCGGCAGCAGCATCAGGAGCCCGAACGTGAGCGCGGACAGGAGCATCCCTCCGGTCGCGAACGGCCGTGCGCCGTAGCGGTCGGAGAGCATTCCTGAGATCGGGCCCGCGACCAGGAAACCGACCGTCATGGGCAGCATGTAGATGCCGGCCCAGAGCGGGGTCTGGGTGTAGTCATAACCGTGGAGCGGCAGCCAGATCCCCTGCAGCCAGATGATGAGCATGAACTGGAGTCCGCCGCGGGACACGGCGCCGAGGAGGCCGGCGATGTTGCCCAACGTGAAGGCGCGGATCCGAAACAGCTCGAGATGGAACAGCGGCTCCTTCGTCCTTGTCTCCCAGCACGCAAAAAAAGCGAGGATCAACAGACCGCCGGCGACCAGGCCGATCACTGACGGGTTGCCCCACCCCATCGCCGACCCGCCGTAGGGCTGGAGCCCTGACGTGACTCCGATCAGAACCATGGCGAGCCCGGCGGCAAACGTCACGTTCCCGATCCAGTCGATCCGGGCCCGGTGCCTTACGCCGATCTCGCGCAGCTGCCAGAAGCCCCACACCGAGCCGATCAAGCCGATCGGGACGTTGATCAGGAAGATCCAGCGCCAGTTGATGGTGGCCAGGACTCCGCCGACCAGGATGCCGAGGAACGACCCCGCCATCCCCGCGATCATGTTGATCCCGAGTGCGAGGCCGCGCTGGTCCGAGGGAAACGCATCGGTGATGATCGCCGCTCCGCTCGCCATCACCATCGCCCCGCCGATGGCCTGGACCATGCGCAGGATGATCAGCTCGATCGCGCCCGCGGCGCCCTGGCTCCAGACCAGCGATAGTCCGACCGCGGCGATGGTGAAAACGGCAAAGCCGATGTTGTAGACGCGCGTGCGACCAAACATGTCTCCCAGGCGGCCGGCAGTGACGACGAGCACCGCGGACACCACCATGTATCCCATCAGAAGCCAAAGCAGATAGCTGAAGTTCGCGGGATCGAGGGGATTGATGTTGATGCCGCGAAAGATCACCGGCATCGCGATCAAGATGCTGGTCGCGTTGACGGTCGCCATGAGCATGCCGATCGTCGTATTCGAGAGCGCTATCCACTTGTAGGCGAACCGCGCCGGCGGTAGGCCGGCTTCAGCCGGCTCGACGGTGGCGGGCCTCACCCGCCCTGTTCGTCCTGCGCCACGATGCTTCGTGCCAATTCCACCAGACGCTTCAGCCCGACGGTGAGCCGGCGGCGCTCATCGGGAGTCATCGAGTCGACAGCCCGGTGCAGGTGGCTGCCGCGGAAGATTTTGACCTCGCCGAGCAGTCTCTCTCCAGCCGCGCTGAGACGGATCTCGACACACCTCCTGTCCTCGGACTCTCGACGCCTGATGACCAGGCCTCGACCTTCGAGGCGGTCGACAAGCCTCGTGAGCGAGGTCGGCGAGAGGCCGACCGCCTGGCCCAGCACCCCGGCCGTCTGCGATCCGCTCCTGAGCTCGCGCAGGAGCGAGACCTGGGTGAGCGTGAGGTGCGCCAGCTGCCAGAGTCTCGCCTGGATCGGCTCCGCCAGCGTCAAGGCGTCGAGGTAGGCAAGAAGCGCCTCCCGCGTCTGATTCTGAATGGGACGAGGCGTTGAAATAGTTGTCACCGCAACAATGTTATACGTGTCAGCAAGTACTGGCTACGGAAAGGAGCAATTGGTATGGGAACCTGGAAGTTCGACCCGTTTCATACTCAGGTGGAGTTTTCCGCAAAGCATCTCGGCATGATGACGGTGCGTGGCCATTTCAACGAGGTCACCGCCTTCGGTGAGATACACCCCGAGCTGCCGGAGCGATCGAAGTTCGAGGCCACGATCAACACAGCGAGCATTCGCACTCATAACGAGCAGCGCGACAAAGACCTGCGGTCATCCAATTTCCTGGAGGTCGACAAGTACCCGACCATGACCTTCAAGAGCACCAAGATCGAGCACGCGGGTGGCGACCGCTATCGGGTGACCGGGGAACTGACGATCAAGGACACCACGAAACCGGTGACGCTTCAGGTGGTCAAGTACGGGGAGTTCAACGACCCGAGCATGGGCCACCGGATCGGATACGCGGCCGAGACCGAGATCAAGCGCAAGGATTTCGGTATGCGCTTCGACATGATGCTGGACGGCAAGTTCATCGTCAGCAACGAGGTGCAGATCAACATCGAAGGGGAGATCGTCGAGGCCCAGGAAGCGAACCAGGCGAAGGCAGGCTGACCTAAGCCGGTTCGAACCTAGTCGCTCTTGCAGCCCCCGGGTCCCGGATGTGTGACCGGGGCCCCGGAAGGGTGATCCCCGCGTGGGCCGACCGGAACAGGCGGCGGCGCGCTGGTGGGGTTGCCGTGACAGCCCAGACTACCCCGCGACTCTTGATCTGACGCCTCGTTCGACTCGTCAGACCCGCCGGTGGTTTTGACCGCTGGTGGACCCGCTTCCGCTCCGGTCTTGGTCGGGTCGTTGCTCGGGGCGTCCGGTGTGACCGCGGTCAGCTCGACGACCCTGCTTGGCAACACATTGATGCCGCTGATGACCGGGGGTCGGGAATGCTGCGGTGTTGTGGCGGCATGGTCGGCGACCGCGAGACCGACGCCCACCGCCGTTACGGCTCCGATCGCGACCGCGCCCGCCAACGTGGCGGACCAGTCCGAAGGTCGCCAAGCAGTGGCGCCGCGGCCGACCCGCGCGCCGCGTTCGAGCATATAGAGGACACCCACGATCGCCATCGCCGAGATCCAAGCTCCCGCACGGCCCGAAAACTCTTCCAGCCGGGCCAGCGCCACGGACAAACGCCGCCTGACCGTGCGTTCCGACACGCCCATCACCGACGCAATCTCGCTGTTGGTGCGACCTTCCTGATACGCGAGCGTGAGGACGTCTCTTTCCTCCGCAGTCATCTCCACCAGGGCGCTTTGGACGGTGTGCCGCTGAAGCGCCGACAGCAGCCCGCGCCAGACACCCTGGGCCATCGCTGCAGCGCCATGATCCACGACCAATAGTCGCCGGGCCTGGCCGTGGCCACCGAGCCGCCGGCGCGGATCGATGACAGAGGCGCGGCTGCCTTCCGCCGACCACGATTGGAACCCGGTTGCGGCGCCATCCCGTTCCTGTGGCTCGGGTTGATTCGGGTCGGATCCGCCGGCGGCCGGCATTCCCCTCTCCAATGGCGCCCTCACAACCTAAGGAGCCTACATCCTTCCGCACCGACTCGGCCAGAGTTCCGTCGAAACCGGGCTCAGAATGTGAGCTTCCTCGCTGTCGAGGTCCCGGATCGGAGCTAACCTGCCAATCCCGATGGGTAAGAGTGACTATCGCGTCTTCAGCGATCGCGCGACCAGGGCGAGGAGCGGCTCGGCCCTTCACCTGGTGCGCGAGGATGCGGAGGCCTCGCTCTGCGGCATCCCGCGAGCCGCGCTCGGCGCCGGCGAGGCGGCCGACGATCTTGTGTGCGTTGACTGCATCGACTGGCTGCTCAAGCGGCGAGCCGTGTCCGGACAGTTCCCCCGCCCGGACCGCGCCTAAGCCCGTTCCCGGACTGGGGATGCCGGCTCTCAGCAATCCCGCAGCATGATCACAGGCGCTGCCAAGCGGCATCGGGCATGCTGGCGGGCAGTGCAGACCGACGACGTGAACGTCTGGCCCGCGCAGCTTCCGCCCGGCGCGAGGTGGCTGCCCTACAGCCCTGAGCCGGTCCGAACCTCAGCCTCGAGTCTGCCGCCGATTGCTCCGCCGCCGTCGGTTGCGCGGCGCCCCACGCCCCTCGTCTTCTGGCGCCTGCTCCTGGCCGCGGGCCTGGCGGCCGGCTTCGTGGGCATCCTGGGCGGGATGGCGGCCGGCGTGCTCGTGGGCGCGCGCTAATCGCGTCCGGTTCTTTCAGGGCAGTACCCGGAACCAGACCAGGCTGACCGCGGCGCCCAGCACCACGAGGCTGATCCCACCGATCAGGAGCGGCACCATCAGGTTGACTTGCTGAAATTGCCAGCCGAACTGGGTCCCGAGGGCGCTGTAGATGTTTTGAAGCTCGCCGGCGGCCTGAGCGTAGTAATACTTCCCCCCGGTCGCGGCAGAGATCGCCTTGAGGGTGGCTTCGTCCACGCCGCCAACCCGCTCGCCGCCAACGACCGCCGAGCTGTCGCGCAGCCCGATGCCGATTGTTTGCACCGGCACTTTCGAGGCCGCGATTTGCTGCACGACGCTGAGCGGATTCACGCCTTCGTTTGACGCTCCATCGGTGAGCACCACGATCATCGCCGGGCGCGCCCGCGCGCCGGATGCGTTTCCGCGGCCCGCACCAAGCTGGTCCAGCGCCAGCGAAAGCGCGGTGCCGAGGGCGGTGCCTCCCCCAGGCACAAGGGCGGAGAGGGCCGATTTCACGGCGCCATGATCGGTGGTCAGGCCCTGCCTGACGGTGGCCCCGCTGCTGAAGCTGATCAGGGCGATGCGATAGCCGGCGGGCAGCTGATCGACGAGAGTCGTGGCAGCGCTTTTGGCGGCTTCGAGTCGGGTAGGCGTCACATCGGTCGCCTGCATCGAACCCGAGACGTCGATGACCAGGACCACGTCAGCGCTGTTCCGGGCGATTTCAAGGTTCAGGACAGGCACCGCCATCCCGCTGAGGAGCGCCGCCGAACCCAGCAGGAAGAGGGCGGGCGGGAGGTGGCGGCGAATGCCGGGCGAGCGCGGGACGACGGACCGGAGCAGCTCCAGGTTGGTGAACCGAAGCGTGTAGGCGCGGCGCCGGCGCTGCACGAGCACGTATCCCGCGATGAGGAGCGGTATCGCCAGCAGCCCGAGCAGAAACGCAGGCTGATAGATGATCACGGCACGGGGGCCCCTCGACCACGTTGCAGCTCGACGGTGCGACGGCGCAGGTACTCGATCAGCTGAGGCAGGAACGGCTGCTCGGTGGTGATGATCAGCTCCGTCACGTGAGCTCGCCGCAGGTCGCTCGAGATCCGCCGGCTCTGTTCCGCGGCGGCGAGCCGGAACCGGGCTCGGAGGCGTACGTCGGACGTGTCTACCTGCAGCTGCTCACCGCTCTCTGGGTCTTCGAACGTCACCACGCCGATGTCAGGGATGGCGAGCTCGGTCGGATCGACCATCCTGACTGCAACTACCTCGTGGCGGTGGCCGAGCATCGCCATCGGCCGCTGCCAGCCGCCCGCGGCAAGGAAATCGGTGATCACGATCAGCAGGGATCGCCGCTGGACGAGCTTGAGCGCGTGACGGAGCGCGCCCGCGAGCGCGGTGGCAGCTCGGGGAGGCGGGGATGCGAGCTCGGACTGGAGATGCCCCACGAGGTGGAGGCGGCCGGTCCGGCCGGCGATCGGCGGAAGCGTCCGCCGGACCTGCGCATCGAAGACAATCGCGCCCACCCGACTTCCGCGGCGGGCGATCAAAGAGGAGGCGGCGGCCGCCATCTCGAGCGCTGCCTCGCGCTTCAGCGTCAGGGCCGTGCCCCAGTCGAGCGAGGCGCTGGAATCGACGATCAGCCAGGCGTCCAGTCCGCGATCGGGATGCGACTCGCGGACGAAGATGCGATCCGAGCGGGCGGTCAGGTTCCAGTCGATCAGCCGGGCGTCCTCGCCGAACTGGTATTCCCTGACATCCGCGAATTCGACGCCAGGACCCCGTGAGCGCGAGCGTTCGTCACCCCAGGTGTGAAAACCGAGCCGGCCGAGGACCGGCCATCGAAGCCTGCCGAGCACCTCGAGGTTGGGAAGGCGCCCTCGGCGGCGGCGTCTCTCGTCAGACGACACGGCCATCCCCGAGGTCGAGCCGCGGCATCTCGGTGGTTTCGATGACGCGACGCACGATGTCGTCCGGGGCGACGCTGTCGGCGATGCCCTCGTAGCTGAGCACGATCCGGTGCCGCAACACCTCTGGCGCCACCGCCGCCAGGTCCTGACCGAGCACGTAGCTGCGGCCGCGGATGAAGGCCAGTGCCCGGCCGGCGATGACCAGATGGATCGTCGCCCGGGGGCTGCCGCCGTACGCCACCGCCGATTCGAAGGCATCGATCCCGGCCGCCTTCAGGCTTCGCGTCGCCGCCACAAGTCTGGTTGCGTAGGCGATCACGGCGGGATCGACGTACACCCTGCGCACCTGGTGTTGCAGCTCGACCAGGTTCTGCGGAGACAGCACCTGGCTGACCTGGATCGGTTCGCCGATCATCCTCTCGACGATTCCAATCTCCTCGCCCGCGGTCGGATAGCCGACCACGACCTTGAGCATGAAACGGTCGATCTGCGCTTCCGGCAGCGGGTAGGTGCCATCGGCCTCGATCGGGTTCTGGGTGGCAAGGACCAGGAACGGCTCATCGACCCGGAACGTCTCCTTGGCGATGGTGACCTGTCTCTCCTGCATCACCTCGAGCAGCGCCGACTGAACCTTGGCGGGGGCCCGGTTGACCTCGTCCGCGAGAAGAAGGTTGCAGAAGATCGGGCCCAGCTCGGTCGAAAAGTCAGCCTTGCGCGGGTTGAACACCCTGGTTCCGACCAGGTCTGAGGGAACGAGGTCGGGTGTGAACTGGATCCGCCCGAACTTGCCTCCGATCGCCGCCGCGAAGGCGCGCACGGTCGCTGTCTTGGCGAGACCGGGAACTCCCTCGACGAGAATGTGGCCGCCAGCAAGCAGGGCCACCAGCACCCGTTCGAGGAGGCGGTCCTGGCCCACGATCACCTTGCGGACCTCGAAGAGCAGCTCCTCCACCGCCTTCGGCACGCGGGCCGCATAGATTTCGGCCGTCGTCGCCGGCGTCGCGCTCCAGGCTGCTTGTGGCTGTGGCATCTTCACTCCTTGTCTATTGAGCTAGCTAGGGTTAGGCGGTTCCGAGCACGACGGGGATCGAGCGGGAGGAGCCGTTCGGGAGGCGAACCGCGACCGTCACCTGCTGGCCAGGTGCGCGGCCGGCGACGATCTGGCCGACAGCAGCCGCGTTCGGCACCGTCTGGCCTCCGATGGCGACGATGACCCACCCGGGCTGAATGCCCGCCCGCGCGGCGGGGCCGCCGGCGGCGACCGACTGGATGAGCGCGCCGCCGCCCGAGGCGTCAGTGACCGACACCCCGAGATAGGCGTTTCCTGCCTGCGTCCCGGAGCCTCCCGCGAGCAGCTTCTGGGCGACCGTCTTGACCTGATTGCTCGGGATCGCGACGCCGAGAGCCGGCGACCCATCCGGGCCGAGCGTCGTCATGCCCACCACCTGCCCGGTGGTGTTCAGCAGCGCGCTGCCCGAAGTCCCGGCGGCCATCGGCGCGGTGGTCGTGATGAGCCCGGTCAGCGTCACCGCGCCCGCGGACATCGTCCCCGTGGTTCCGCTCACGATCCCCTGGCTCGCGGTGCCGGAAGGCGGCAGCTGGTTGCCGACCGCCACCACCACGTCACCGACCTGGACGGTTCCTGAATCAGCAAACGTCGCTGCCGCGAGCCCGGTCGCGCCGCTCACGCGGATGACGGCGACATCGCTGGCCGGATCGGACCCGCTGACCGTACCGGCGTATCGCTGGCCGGCGGCGGTGGTGATCGTGACCGGCTGCGCACCAGCAACCAGGCTGGCGGGCGTGACGATGGTGCCGGCCGCGTCGAGGAGCAAACCCGACCCGGTCGCGGAGGCAGTCTCGACCCGCACGACCGATGGGCCGGCCTGGGCAATGAGCCGGCGTAGGTCCGCCTGAACGTGGTCCAGGCCGCCCCCGACGATGGTCGTCGAGCCGCCTGTGCTTACCGGTGCGGGGCTGGGAGCTGTGGCTTGCCGCACCTCTTCCGGCGTCGCGAACCGGACGGGGATCGTGCATGCGGCCAGAAGCGCGGCCACCCCGCAGGTGGAGATGGCAATGGCAACCCAACCTCGAAACCCTCGAACCAGCCCGACACGAAACCAGGCCACCCCCGGAGTGTCGAGCTCAATCCTCAGACCCTCGCCTGAGGAAGCTGTGAATCAGATGAGAATCACGGCCCCAAGACCCAAGCAAGACCCCAGGCCAACTCGAAGCCTGCTCTCAGCCTGGCGTGCAACAGTGAAAGGTGCGCGTGCCCGAGCGCGAATCACCTGAGGAGGTGTCCGATCAAGGTGCCTGAGCAAAGTGAGCAGATCACGCCACCGATGCCGCCAACACCGAAAACGTCCTGGCTTCGACGCTTGGCCCTGCCGTTGATCCTGGCGGTGGTCGCTATCGCGGCTTTCGTGCTCGCGGCGCCGGCGTTCGCGGCGACACCGTCACCGAATCCGAGCCCATCCAGCGGATCGACGACCCACAACTGCCCGAACATGTAACCGCACCGACCGCACATATAGAAGAGGACGCGCGGCCGTCAGTGGAGCTGTTGCTCCCACCCTCGGGGGACGCGGTCGCTGGGCCCGGGCACTGGCTGCTCAAGCGGGTGATGGCGGGGCGGAGCCAGCTCCGGCCCATCCAGGAAGTCCTCGGTCGTGTAGTCCCAGAACCAGTCCTCGCCGGGCTCGTAACTCTGGACGATCGCGTGGCCGGTATCGGCCGCATGGCGACTTGCGTGCTGGGACGGCGACGAATCACAGCAACCGACGTGGCCGCAGCGCGCGCAGCGACGCAAGTGAAACCACCAGCCTCCGGAGGCGACGCATTCCGCGCAGCCCGGACCGCTCGGCGGCACCGCCGGATCGATGTCCATCTCGCCATCGATCATCCTCTATCCGAACTCAGCGACGGCGGCCCGTTCTCTGCGCGCCGGGACCTCGTCCGGCTGACTGTCCTTCGGGTTCGAAAGGCCCGCGGAACGCCGGCGTGATGGAACGGATGTCTTCGAGCTGATGCCGGATCCAGCGAGCGACATCGTTGGTGGCGACTATCTGGTTGATCGCGTCAGATCGCTCGACCCGCTCCGCAGGGCTCATCTGCAGCGCTCGATGGATGGCTCGCGCGGTCACCTCGACATCAAACGGATTGATGCTGACCCCGTGCGTGCCCAATTCCTCGTGAGCGCCGGCCGACTCGGAAAGCACCAACACTCCCGAACGCTGATTGACGACAGGTCCCTCTTTGGCCACCAGGTTCATGCCATCGAGAATCGGATTTACCAGCAATACGTCATAGGACCGATAGGCAGCCAGCGCGCGATGGATGTCCTCTCCAAGGTCAAGCCGGGTGGGTTCCCAGGCTTCGTTACCGAACCGGGTATTGATCCGGGCAACGGTCGACCGCACCAGCTCCAGGTACTGCCGGTAGGCGTCGACGTCCTGTCGCGACGGCTGTAGGAAGGCCCACAGGGTGACCCGGCCCTGGTATTCGGGATGGTCTTCCAGCAACCGCTCATACGCCAGGAAGCCTCGGATCAGGTTCTTGGAGGGATCGGTCCGGTCCACTCGAACGATCAGCTTTTCCGGACGCCAGACCGCCACCTCGGCTTCGAGCTCGCGGACCGCCGGCGATTCGCCGAGCTGCCGCATCGCGTCCACGTCGATGGAGACCGGGTACGCCCGAACCCAAACCACCCGACCTCCGCTGAGGACGGCTCCCTCAGCCTCGACGACGCGCAGTCCCATCAGCTCGACGCAACATCGCAGGAAGTTGTGCACGTCGAGGCTGGTCTGGAGACCGATGATGTCATTGGCCAGGAGGCCCTTGAAAATCCCCTCCCGCATCGCTGCGGGGAGCACCTTCATGTATCTCGGTTCGGGCCATGGAACATGGATGAAGTGCTGCATCGCAGCATCGGGCAGGGCTGATCGGATGTGCTCGGGAGCGAGATACAGCTGATAGTCCTGGGTGAGGAACAGCGGACGGCGAGGCAGCTGGCGACTGATCGACAGAGCACGCTCAGCGATCGCGGCATTGATGACGCGATAACCGTCGAACCAGGCCTTGTAGATGCTCTGGTCGACAACCGGCTCGATCGCGATGTTCCACAGGTAGTGGTGCGCGAACCAGAGCAGCGGGTTGCTGATGACCGCGTAATGGAGGTCGTACGCAGCTGGGTCGGTGGGCGCGAAGAAGATCGGGAACGCCTGGTCGGCGTTGGCGTCCGAGCCGAGCGATCTGCCCGAAGCCGCGAGCTCCCGCTCGATCTCGGTTCGCGCAGCGGACACCCAGGAGGCTTTGGTGGCGTTCGCCAGCGATGTCAGCGCTTTGACCAGACCCCCAGCCCCAGACACCAGCTGGCCACCGGACCGGGGTTCCACCGGGGCCCGATTGCTGAGAATGATCGGCGAGAACTGACCCAAGAGCCTCGCCGCGTCGCGGCCGATCGCCTGCAGCGCAGGCGTTGGCTCCGGTGAGCTCACGCGCGGTGACCATTCGCCGCAATCGGGTGCGCAGATTCGGACGGCGGCAACGGCTTTGGCCTCACCATCACCACCGGACAATCCAGCTGGCGCACCATGCGCAGGAGCTCGCGACCCATCACGACGTTGGGATTCGACGTGCTGAGCCGCGAGCCGATGATGATGAGGTCATGACCCGCGGCTTCCTCCAGGATCCCGGCAGCTGGATTTTCGTGACGATGCACCCGGACCACCGTCGACGGACGGTGCATCTCCTCGACAATTTGCTCGAAAGACTCCCACTCCCTTCGTGATCGGTCTGGGTGCTGCAAATCCGTCTGGATGTGCACCAGGGTCAGTGAGCTGCCGTAGGCATCTGCAAGCGCTGCTGCAGTCGATGCGACCACCCGAGCACTCGGACCTCCGCGAATCGACGCCATGATCGACCGTGGTGCGATCGCACGGTTCGGATCCTTCGAGCGGACGAAGACGATATCGGTCCCGCGATCAGGCAGCAGCTGACGGGTCAGGTCGCTCAATCCGTGGCGGCGTGCACTCGAAACCGTGGGCCATTCGAGCACGAGGCTCGTGGCCTCGGTTTCGGCCACCGCATCGCGAATGCTGCTCGCCACGTTGGCGGTCATACGCAGCGTGACGCTCAGACGGCGGCGAACATCACCGCTGTACTCCAACCCCGCCACCCAGCGGAGCATGTCTCGCCGGCGCTGCTCCTGCGCGAAGACTTCGTTGTCACGGCCGGCACGGATCTCGACGAGCGCAAGCAGGTGACCTGATCCTCCCGGGGATGTCGCGAGCGCGTCCCCCACGCTGATGGCGGGCCGCGCCATCTGGCCCATCAGGACCGGCGCGAGAACGCGCGGACGCGTGCCCAGATGGGAGTAGAAAATGCGACTTCTGGGAACCACGATCATGGCCCTCCTGCCCCGCGCCATCGACCCGCGCCGCCACAGCGACCCGTGCCGCAAGGCAACTCTATAGGTGTGGCCTGGCATCTGTAAATCGCCTGTTGTCCTGGCCGGCGACGCCGCCGCGCGATCAGGGACCTGTCAAAGGGTCGATTCAGCGGCCGCGATAGTCGGGCTTGCGCTTGGCCGTGAAGCCGGCGTGGAACTCGCGGAAGTCCTCGGCCGTCATCAGCAGCGACTGCGTGAACGCCTCCATCTCAATCGCGCTGGAGTAGTCGGTGGACGCCGCCCGGTTGACCATCTCCTTGGTCATCGCCAGGCCCCACGGGGCAAGCTCCGTCAATCGCTTGACGTAATCGGCCACCGCAGCGTCGAGCTCATCGTCGGCGACGACTCTTGACGCGAGGCCCCACGAGAGGGCCTCCTGACTTGTGATCTTGCCCCCGAGCAGAAGGGTCTCCATCGCACGGCCGAGGCCAACGATGCGCGGGAGCATCCAGCAGATGCCCATGTCGCCACCGGAAAGCCCAACGCTGGTGAAGAGAAAACGGAAGCTCGCTGAGGAGGCCAGGACGCGGATATCGGCCGCGGCAGCGAGCACCGCGCCGGCGCCGGCGGCGACGCCGTTGACCGCAGCGATCACCGGTTGCGGAATCTCGCGCAGGTTGCGCACGCACGCCCCAGTCATGCGTGCGAACTCGTACACGTCGCGGGTGCCCCTCTTGATCAGCTCGGCGATGATCTCATCGACGTCCCCGCCAGAGCAGAATCCGCGACCCTGGCCGCGGATCACCAGCACGCGGATGTCCTGGCGGCGCCGGAGCGAATCGGTCAGGTCGCGGATGTCCGCGTACACGTCGAAGGTCAGGGCGTTGAGCCGCTCTGGCCTCGAGAACGTGAGGGTCGCGACGCCCTCATGCTCGTCGTAGTCGAAGTGCTCCCACCGTTTCATGTCCGGCGCACCGCGACCGCGTCGATCTCGATCAGCGCATCCGGGTCGAAAAGGGAGCTGACCTCGATCAGCGTCGACGCCGGATAGTGACGGCCGAACACCTCGCGGTAAGGAGTCGCGATGGCGCTCAGGTTCTTCTGGTACAGCTTCAGGTCGGTGACGTAGTACGTGAGCTTGACCGTGTCCTCCGGCACGCAGCCCGCTGCCCGCAACGCGATCGCGACGTTGCGAATCGCGCGGGCGAATTGGGCCACGACGTCGCCTGGCTCGGGGACATTGCCGGTCTTGTCCGACCCGATCTGGCCGCCGATCCAGACCGTGTCGCCGGCGACGGTCGCGTGGGAGAAACCACGGGCCGGCGCGAGCTCTTCGGGATTGACGTTCTGAGGCCGGCCGGTCGGCTGCATGAAGGTAGTATGTCGAAGGGCATTTGACGCAGGTCTCACGATCGGCGCATGTAGACACCTTCACCCGGGAAAACCTCCCTCCCCGAGCGACGTGGCCGGAGTTTCGGTTCACCCTTCCCGAGCTCCAGTACCCGCCGTCGCTGAACTGCGCTGCCGACCTTCTCGACCGCCACGTCCTGGCCGGGGCAGGCGCCAGGCGGTGCATCGTGACCGACACGGAGGAATGGTCTTACGCGGACCTCCTGGCCAGGTCCAACCAGGTCGCCCACGCGCTCGTGCACGAGATGGGCCTTCTCCCAGGCAACCGGGTGCTGCTCCGTGGCCCCAACAATCCATGGCTTGTGGCGAGCTGGTTCGGCGTCATCAAGGCGGGCGGAGTCGCGGTGACGACGATGCCGTTGCTCCGGTCGAGTGAGCTGGAGACGATGGTGGATATCGCCGCCGTGACCATGGCGATCTGCGACCACCGCTTCATCAAGGACCTGGACGCCGCCGCCCCCGACGGCTTCCAGATCTTTACCTACGGGGGCGACGACCCGGACGACCTCACGAAGGTTGCGGCAACCAAAGAGCCCAAGTTCAAAAACGTCGCGACCGCCGCCGAGGACGTGTGCATGCTCGCCTTCACCTCCGGCACGACCGGCAAGCCGAAGGCGACGATGCACTTTCATCGTGATGTTCTCGCCATCGCGGACACGTTCTCCCGCCACGTGCTGCAGCCGAGCCCCGACGACCTGTTCGCCGCGAGCCCTCCGCTGGCCTTCACGTTCGGGCTGGGGCAGAGTGTCGTCTTCCCGCTCAGGTGCGGGGCTGCGGTCTACCTGCTCGAACAGCCTTCACCGCCGCGCCTGCTCGAAGCGGTCGAACGCCACGGCATCACCGTGCTCGCCACGGCTCCCACCGCCTATCGCGCGATGGTGCCGAACCTCAGTGAAGCGCGCGTCAGCTCGCTGCGCGCGTGCGTGTCGGCGGGTGAGACGCTGCCGAAGGCGACCTGGGAGGCTGTTCACGACGCATGCGGGATTGACATCATCGACGGCATCGGCTCGACCGAGATGCTGCACATCTTCATCTCCGCCGCCGCTCAGGAAATCCGCCCCGGCAGCACCGGCCGCGCTGTGCCGGGCTACCTTGCCGAGGTCCAGGACCCGGACGGCAGACCGGTCGCCGATGGCGAGCTGGGCCGGCTGGCGGTGAAGGGGCCGACCGGCTGCCGTTACCTGCGCGGTGACCGCCAGACGACCTACGTCCAGGACGGATGGAACGTCACCGGCGACGTCTACATCCGCGACGGCGACGGCTACTTCCACTACCAGGCGCGGGCGGACGACATGATCGTGTCCGCGGGCTACAACATCGCCGGCCCAGAGGTCGAAGAAGCGCTGCTTCGGCATCCCGCCGTCGCCGAGGCGGCGGTCGTCGGCGCACCCGACGAGGAGCGGGGCATGGTGGTGAAGGCGGTGGTCGTGCTCCAGCCTGGCGCCGAGCTCGGCCCGGAGCCGGCCCGGACGCTGCAGGATTTCGTCAAGAGTCAGATCGCCCCCTACAAATACCCGCGGGCGATCGAGTTCGCGGACGCGCTGCCGCGGACGGCAACCGGCAAGCTGCAGCGGTTCCGGCTGCGAGAAAGGAGCTGAGGGCCTCGAAGCCGGCCCTCAGCATCGCGATCATCGGTGGCGGGCCGGCCGGGCTGTACCTGGCGACGCTGGTCAAGCTCCTGAACCCGAAGCACGAGATCGAGGTCTGGGAGCGAAATGCCGCCGACGACACCTTTGGGTTCGGGGTCGTCTTTTCCGACGAAACGCTGGGCGGCATCGAACACGCAGACGCCGCTTTCTACGAGCGGCTGTCCCAAGATTTCGCGACGTGGGACGACATCGACGTGCACTTCCGTGGGCAGGTCCTCACCTCGGGCGGGCACGGATTCGCCGCCATCAGCCGGCAGCGGCTGCTGGCGATCCTTCGTGAGAGGTGTGAGCAGTTCGGGGTCACCATCCACTACCGCGAGCCGGCGCCGAGGCTCGCGCAGCTGCGCGGCTCACATGACCTGGTGGTCGGCGCGGACGGCGTCAACAGCCTGACTCGAGCTGCGCGGGCTGCGGTCTTCCGGCCTGAGCTCGATGTGCGGCGCGCGCGCTACATGTGGCTGGGTACGCCCCTGGTCTTCGAAGCTTTCAAGTTCTTCATCGCCGAGACGGATATCGGAGTCGTGCAGGCCCACGCATATCCGTACAGCGACTCGATGAGCACGTTCATCGTGGAGCTCGAGGAGGGCAGCTGGACGCGCAGCGGCCAGATCGACGCGAGCGAACGCTCGTGGAGACCGGGCGAAAGCGACGAGCAGGGCATCGCCTTCTGCGCAGAGGTGTTCGCGGACGCGCTGCGGGGAGTGCCTCTGCTCGCCAACAACAGCCGCTGGATCCGGTTTGCCACCCTGCGCACGCGATGCTGGCGGGACGGCAACCTGCTCCTGGTCGGGGACGCCGCCCATACCGCCCATTTCTCGATCGGGTCAGGGACGAAGCTCGCGATGGAGGATGCGCTTGCACTGGCAGCGTGCCTGCACGAAAACCCGACCGTCGATGCAGCGCTGGTCGCCTACGAAGCCGAGCGACGGCCCGTGGTCGAGAGCGCGCAGAGGGCCGCGCAGGCAAGCCTCGAATGGTTCGAGAACATCTCGCAGTACACGCGCCAGGAGCCGCTCCAGTTTGCCTTCAACCTGCTCACCCGCAGCCGGCGCGTGACGTACTGGAATCTCAAGGTGCGCGATCCCGAGTTCGTGGCCGAGGTCGACCGCTGGTTCAACGGAGGAGGCCGGCCGGCGCCGCCGATGTTCGTTCCGATCCGGCTGCGCGAGCTCGAGCTGGCCAATCGGGTGATCGTGTCGCCGATGGACATGTACGCCGCCGAAGACGGCTTGATCGGCGACTTCCACCTGGTGCACCTGGGCAGCAAGGCGCTGGGAGGTGCGGCGCTGGTGATGACGGAGATGGTTTGTGTCTCACGTGAAGGGCGCATCACACCGGGGTGCGCCGGAATGTACAGGCGCGAGCATGAGGCTGCTTTCAAGCGGCTGGTCGAGTTCGTGCACGGGCAAACACCGGCGAAGATCGGGATCCAGCTCGGCCATTCCGGCCGCAAGGGTTCGACCAAGCTCATGTGGGAAGGGATGGACGAGCCGCTGGACTCTGGCAACTGGGACCTGATCGCCCCCTCGCCTCTTCCCTACCTGCCGGTGAGCCAGGTCCCTCGCCAGATGACGCGCGCCGACATGAACCTCGTCCGCGACCAGTTCGTCGCCGCGACGCGGATGGCGGTGAACGCCGGCTTTGACCTTCTCGAGCTGCATTGCGCGCACGGCTACCTCCTGGCGAGCTTCATCTCGCCGCTCACCAACATGCGTCGCGACGAGTATGGAGGCAGCCTGGAGAACCGGCTCCGCTACCCCCTCGAGGTGTTCGATGCGCTCCGTTCGGAGTGGCCCGCGGCCAGGCCGATGACGGTGCGCGTGTCGGCGGTGGACTGGTACGAGGGCGGGCTGAACGCCGAAGATTCGGTCGCAGTCGCGCGCGCATTCGCCGCCCATGGTGTGGACGCGATCGACGTATCGACGGGTCAAACTCTCGCTGAGGAGCAGCCGAGCTTCGGTCGCAGCTACCAGACCCCATTCGCGGACCGGATCCGCAACGTGGCCGGCGTCGCCACGATTGCGGTTGGCGCCATCAGCGGCTACGACGACGTGAACAGCATCATCCTTGCCGGCCGGGCCGACCTCTGCGCGCTCGGGCGGGCACACCTGTACGATCCGGCCTGGACGCTGCATGCGGCGGCCGACCAGGAGTTCGACATGGCCTGGCCGGTCCAGTATCAGCGCGGGAGCCGCAAGCCGCCGTCGGGGCGCACCGATGGCCCGCGTCCCCGACTGGAGTTGATCCGCGGCGGAGCCGTGCGCGGCCGCCACCTGCGATGGCGGCCACAGGCAACCCGCTAGAGCTACGCTTTCAGCCCGGGAACGTTCGGCACTGATTCAGGAGGCTGGGAGCCGTGACCAAGAAGATTGTTCTCGACGAGAGCGATATCCCCGAGCGCTGGTACAACATCCTGCCCGATATGCCGGCGCCGCCGGCGCCGTACCTGAATCCGCAGACGCTGCAGCCGATGGGTCCCGCCGACCTGGCGCCGATCTTCCCGCAGGCGATCATCGCCCAGGAGGTCTCGGCGGAGCCCTGGATCGAGATCCCGGACCAGGTGCGCGAGATCTACCGCATCTGGCGCCCGAGCCCGGTCTACCGGGCCGATCGCCTCGAAAAGGCGCTCGACACGCCGGCGCACATCTACTTCAAATACGAAGGCGTCTCGCCCGCGGGTTCGCACAAGCCGAACACCGCTGTGGCGCAGGCCTACTACAACGCCCAGGAGGGTGTGAAGCGGCTGACCACGGAAACCGGAGCCGGCCAGTGGGGCTCGGCGCTCGCGTTTGCAGGCGCCCTGTTCGGCCTCGAGATCACGGTCTACATGGTCAAGGTGTCGTTCGAGCAGAAGCCCTACCGCCGGGCGATGATGGAGACCTGGGGAGCGACCGTGTACGCCTCCCCGACCAACCTCACCAACGCTGGGCGCGGGATCTTGAAGGACGACCCGGACTCGCCCGGCAGCCTTGGCATCGCGATCTCGGAAGCGGTCGAGGACGCCGCCACGCACGACGACGCCAAGTACTCGCTTGGGTCGGTGGTCAACCACGTCCTGCTTCACCAGACGGTGATGGGGCAGGAGGCCAAAAAGCAGATGGAGATGGCGGGCGAGTACCCGGATGTGGTGATCGCATGCGTCGGGGGAGGCTCCAACTTCGCCGGTTTGACCTACCCCTTCATCGGCGACAGGCTGAAAGGCCGCCACCCACACACGCGTTTCATTGCGGCGGAGCCGGCCGCTTGTCCAACGCTCACCCGCGGCGTCTACGCATTTGACTTCGGCGACGCGGTTGGCATGGGCCCGGTCGTGAAGATGTTCACGCTCGGCCACAGCTTCGTTCCGGATCGGATTCATTCGGGCGGCCTTCGCTACCACGGAGATGCACCGTCACTCTGCATGCTGGTCGACCATAAGGTCGTCGAGGCGCGGGCCTACAAACAGAACGAATGCTTCGCCGAGGCCGTGCGGTTCGCCCGCTGCGAGGGCTTCCTACCTGCTCCCGAGTCGGCGCATGCATTGCGGGCCGTGGCTCAGGAAGCGGCCGCCGCTCGAGAGGCTGGTGAGAAGCGGACCATCCTCTTTGGCCTGTCGGGGCATGGCCACTTCGACATGTCGGCGTATGACGCGTACTTCGCCGGCAAGCTGGAGGACATCGAGCTTTCGCAGTCGCGGATCGATGCCGCCATCGAGGAGCTGCCCAGAGTCCCCGCGATGTCCTGATCGCCAGGAGCGCACGTGCCCTACCAGACAGTCGCGAGCAACCTGCGGGATTTCTACATCCTCGCAGGCACCGCTTCGGCAACACTGGTGTGTGCGTACAGATCCAGAGCTAGCTGAGGATGCGTCTGGGACGCTCCGATTCCGAGACCGCCGCCAGGCGATCCAACTTCGGGCCGTCGATGGCGATTTCGAAAACATGCTCCATGACGACAGCCCATCCATGGATGAAGTACCGCCATCCATCCTCCACATGCATGCCCCCGCCTCCGGCTTGGCGAAGCGCCTGGTGGAGAAATTCCAGCTTCCCTCGGTAATTCAACTCCCATGCGTAAGCCCCTTCCGGAAAGACCGCGGCGTCGGTGATCGGTGATCCTGGCCGGTCCTTGCCCATCCCGGTCGCGTTGATGACCAGAGATCGGGGCGGCAGATCGCCTATCAACCGGTCGTTGGTGCGCGGATCACTGTTCTCGACGTACCGGACCTCCGCCGCCGGGGCGAGCTGGGAGTGGATGGCACGCATTGCCTCGAGCCTGCCGGCGGTTCGGTTGACGACCGTGATCCGTGACCGGGTGCTGTGCTTGAGCAGGTGCACCGTGATGGCCACCGCGGATCCGCCTCCGCCCAGGCAAAGCACCTCGCTGTCGCCCGCCGTGGGATAAAACTCGGCCAGGGCCCTGCCCGATGAGATCGGATCCGTCGCCCACGCGTACAGCCGCCCGTTGCGCTTGGCTAGACACGACGTCTCTCCGCAGAGCGCTGCGTATTCGTCCACCCCATCGAACAGGTCGCGACATGCTTCGAACAGGCTGATCTTGTGCGTCGTGACCAGAGCGCCCCGCTCGCGCTTGCCGATCCTGATCTGCTCCACGATCTCTCGATATCGCTCGCGCTCGGCGTGGATCGGCAGGTCGCATCCGACCAGGCGCACATCACGCAGGCCAAGCTCTGTCGCCCACGCGGGAAACAGCCGCATTGCGGCAGACTGCTGCGTGCTCACCCCGATGAAAGTAAATTGGTCCAGGGTCTCTACTCGGGGCTCAGAACGCGGGTGTAGGCGGCGGCAAGGAGCACGATGATCGCCCCGTAGAGGATCTGCTTGACCGCGTCGGGCACATCGAGCAGCGTCAACACGCTGTTGAGGACGGTGAGGATCAACGCCCCCACCACGGTTCCCGAATAGGTACCGCTTCCCCCGAAGATCGACGTCCCTCCGATCACGACCGCCGCGACCGACGGCAGCAGCAAGATGTTGGCGAGGCTCAGGTCCGCAGCGTTGACGGTGCCCGCCAGCACGAGACCTGCCACCGCGCTGAGGAATCCGCAGGCGGCGTAGTTCGCAAGCAAGACCTGCCACCCGCGAACGCCGGCCAGGCGCGTCGCCTCCAGGTTGTCACCGACCGCGTACAGCAGTCGCCCGAACCCGGTGCTCCGCAGGCCAACGATGAGCAGAGCCGCCAGCGGCGCCCACAAGAAGAGGCTGACAGGCACGTAGCCGAGAACCGTGGCCGAGCCCATCGCGTGAATCACCGCCGGCACGCCTGGCACGCTGCGGATGGCGGCCTGGCTGTACACGTTGAGGCTTCCCGTCACGACCAGCCCCATCGCCAGCGTCATGATCAGCGGCTGCACTCTGAAGACCGCCACGCCCACCCCGTTGACGAGCCCGACCGCGACTCCGACGAGGAGGCCCAAAACGATGCCCCGCGTGACTCCATATGGCGCCTGGCTGGCCATGATGTAAGCGGCGGCGGTGGCTACGTTCGCGACGGAGAGGTCGATCCCACCTGTGATGACGACCAGCGTCTGGCCCGCGGCGAGGATGCCAAGAGGAGCGGCGAATTCCAGGATGTTCGATACCCAGTTCGCATTGACCGCGCCGGGGCGAATGATCTCGATCAGGCCCGCGAGGGCAACCAGCAGAGCGATCAGGACCAGGATCGAATGCTGCTGCACGAGGCGAACCGTCGTCACGGCCCTGGTGCTCATACCCGCCTCAGCACGGCGCCAAGGCCGCCGATCATGACCACGATCACGATCAGGACGCCCTGGATCATCTGGCCGTAATTGGGGTCGATGCCCAGGTATATGAACACCGCGGGGATGAGCGACAGGATGTAAGCGGCTGCGACCACGCCGAGGATGCCGCCGCGTCCGCCGGCCAGGCTGACCCCGCCGAGCACGATGGCGGAGACCGCGCTCAGGGTGTAATAGGTTCCCGCCAGCGGCGAGCCGACGCCGGTGGTCATGGATAACGCCAGGCCGCCGCAGGCGGCGAAGAATCCACCCACGGAATAGGCGAGCACGCGGCTCAATCCGAGGTTGACGCCCGAACGGAAGGCAGCGTTACGGTCGCTGCCCACGGCGTAGATGGCCAGCCCCGCGCGGCTGCGGCGCAACGGGATCCAGACCAGCGGAACCACCAGGAGCAGAAGCAGGGCGTTGGGCACCCACGGCGACAGCGCCGAGCCCTGGGCCAGGTTCTGGACATCGAGCGGGATCCCCGGTGTGGGTTTGGCCAGCACCAGCAAAGCCAGCCCTGCCCAGATGAAGGACGTGGCCAACGTCACGACGATGTCCGGGACGCGAGTCAGGACGATGATGGCGCCGTTCAGCGCCCCGGCCAGCGTGACCTCGAGCAGGACGATCAGTGCAACACCCAGCGAGTAGTTGAGGTCGTGGCCGAGCATCGCACGCAGTGCGAGCACGTTTGCCAGCGCCATCAGAGGGCCGACCGAGAGATCGATGCCGCCGCTGAGGACGACCATGGTCTGCGCCGCCGCCGCAAATGCGAGCGGCAGCGCCGCCAGGGTGAGTGTGTTCCACTCGAACGCCCCGTAGTCGGGCTTGATGATGATCGTGGTCACCATCAGAACCGCTAAAAGCGCGTACACCGCGACCGTCCAGCCATAGCGTCTCGCGGCCCGGCCGAAACGCATGCCGGCCATCCGCGGCGCCTCGGCCACGGCGGTGGTCGCCACTACGCCTCTCGTTCGACGTCGGCTTCGGCAGGCAACCCATGGGCCGCACGAAGCAAGGCCTGCTCGTCGGCTTCGGCGGCGGGCATCTCGTCGACGAGGTTGCCGCCGAAAAGCACCATGACGCGGTTGCAGGCGAGCTGGATCTCCGGCAGCTCGGACGTGAACAGCAGGACCGCCGAGCCATTGGCCGCCAGCTCCTTGACCAGCCCGTAGATCTGGCGCTTGGTTCCGATGTCGATGCCGCGCGTGGGATCGAAGCAGAGCAGTGTCTGGAATCCACCGACGAGCCAGCGGGCGATGCCGACCTTCTGCTGGTTGCCCCCGGACAGCCGGCGAACCTCGGACTGCACGCGCGTGTCGATCTGCAACCGCTTGACCGCCTTCTCGACCTGGCGCTTCTCGCGCCGGGGATTGATCGGACCCCATCTCGAGAAGCGGCTGACGAGGGGCAGCGCGATGTTCTCCCGCACGGATCTTTGACGGAGGAGAGCCTGCAGCCGGTCGGCCGGGATGAGCACCATTCCGGCGCGTATCGCGTCGGCCGGGTGACGAAAAGTGCGCGCCTTGCCGCCGACCACGATCTGGCCGGCCTCCGGCCTGCGCACCCCGGCCAGGCAGTCGAACAGCTCTTGCTGGCCCTGACCTTCGAGCGCGGCGACACCGAGCACCTCGCCGAAGCGCAGCGTGAATGTGACGTCGTTCAGGGTGCCCGCCTTGAGGTTGCGCACCTCGACGGCGACAGCTCCGGTTGCCGGCGCTGTCGGCGACGCGGCCTCGGCCGCCACCAGATCGGCCACCGGACCGAGCATCAACTTGACGATGCGCTCCTCGCCGCCCTGGGCCGGCTCGACCACGCCCACCGTTTTGCCGTCCCGCAACACGGTGGCGCGGTCGCACAGCGCCGACACCTCCGCCAGGCGGTGCGAGATGAATATGACCGAGCGTCCCTCCGCGCGGAGCTGTCGCGCGACGTTGAAGACGCGAACCGTCAGGTCGGCAGGAAGCGACGCTGTGATCTCATCGAGCAGCAAGAGCTGCGGCTCGATGGCCAGCGCGCGGGCGAGGTCCAGCAGGCTGAGGGTCGGCCGAGCCAACTCCCGCGGCATTGTCTGGAGGTCGAACCCCTCGAGGCCAAGCTCGACGAGGTACCTCTTGAAGGTCGACAGGGGGGTCGCCGTGAGCTTGAGGTTCTGCAGCACGGTGAGGTCGGGCAGCAGCGATGGATCCTGGTAGACGCAGACGAGTCCGGCCTTGCGCGCCTCAGACGTCGTATGAAACGACCTTGTCCGGCCGCCAAGGGTGATGGTTCCGGCATCAGCCGTCAACGCGCCGGTCAGGATCTTGACGAGCGTGCTCTTGCCCGCTCCGTTGGCCCCCATCAGCGCGTGAATCTCACCGCCGCGCACGCGCAGGTCGGCCGAACGGAGGGCGACGACGGGTCCGAAATGCTTGACCAGCCCGCTCGCTTCGAGCAGGCCGGCCGAGTCGGTTACTGGAGTGTCTTTAGGATCCGCTGCCATCGGAGTGTGGGGCGAGGGCAGAGAGCCCTCGCCCCGTTGCGATGCAGATTAGCCGGGACCCTGGCAGGCGATCAGGTCCTGCTTGGTGTAGGTCGTGTACGGCTTGACGTCGAACGCGACGCTGTAGTACGGGTCGAGGGTCGAATCGTAGGTTTGCGCCAGCTTGGCGGCGCCGTCAGCGGTCGTGTTGTCCCACACCTGCGGCGTGAGGTGGATCACGTGGTCGTAGCTGTGCGACTTCTGCAGCGTTGCAAGACCCACCGCGAGGCCCGCGCCACCGATCGGCGGCGGGTTGGTCACCGCGGCGCCGGTCAGGCCCTTGTCCTTCAAGGTAGCGAGCTCCTGCACGAACTTGTTGTTGTCAGCGCCCACGATGGGCACGAAGGGTTTGTTCGAGGACTGGAACTGGTCGACCACGGTCGAGTCGATGCCTGACGTCCAGATCCCGTCGAACTTGATGCCCGAGCTGAAGATGTCCTTCATCTGCTGGGCGGCGGGGTCGAGCGACCAGTTGGTGAAGGTCTGCTTGACCACTTTGATGTTGGGGTACTTGGCCAGCGCGGCCGTCAGGCCCTGGTGCCGGTCCGTGTCGGCCGGAACGCCGTTGATGCCGCGCATCTCGATGATGTTGCCCTTCCCGCCGAGCTTCTTGGCGAGCCAGTCGGCGCCGAGGTTCCCGTATGCGACCTGGTCATTCGTCACCACGTACGCGCTCGGCTCGGACACGGCCTGGTCGACCGCAACAACGACGATTCCCTTGTCGGTCGCCTGCTTGATGACCGAGTTCAACGCGTCGCGGTCGGAGGGGTTGATCACGATCACGTTGGCGCCTGAGGAGATCAGGTTGCGGATGTCGGCGATCTGGCCCGCCGCATCCGTGGTGCGGTTGGCGATGATCACCTTGGAGACAACGCCCGATGCTTTGGCCTGAGCCTTGATCGAGCAGATCATCTCTTCGCGCCAACCGTTGCCGGTCAGCGTGTTGGATACGCCGACTGTGTATTTGGTGGCGGTGCTGCCACCATTCGACGGGCTGCCGCCACATGCGACCAGGGCGAACCCGGCGACCAGCAAGGCCGCCACCCAACGACCTGCCGCCAGCGGCTGTTCACGATGCATCACAGACGATCACCTCCTGTTTTCCATGCGGTCCCGTTGGACCCCTACCGCCTTCGATTGCCTCCCGAAATGCACCAGTCTCCACCTCCTGTCAAGTAGCGAGGCTGCGCGCCGCCCGGCGCGCGTGGTCCCGGTAAGCCGCCTCGAACAGCTCATTCGAACGCAGGCGTCCCACCTCGGCGACGCTGGTGATCACCGGAGGCAGCTTGCCGTTGGCGAGCAGCAGCTCCGCGGTCCGTACTTTGATCGCATCGGCAACAGCAACGGCGGCGAGCGTCGACCCCGGTCCGATCGGGGTCTCCGGCAAGCCGTCGAGCCGGCAAAGCGCGTCTCCCACGGGCGTGCAGAGGTCGATGACGATGTCGGCCTCGTCCATCAGGCGGGCGCCGGCCCCCTTCTCGACTTCGCCTGCCTTCGACTGTGCGATCGAGGTGACGGCGACCACGGGGAGTCCCCTTTTCCGGGCGCCGCGCGCGAACTCCACGACTACGGCGCCAAGGCCGCTGGCCGAGAAAACCATCACCGCGTCCTTCGGCTCGAAATGGAAGTTGGACAGTATGACCTCGGCCAGACCTGGCATGCGCTCGATGAACATCGCCTGACCCTGGCCGTTGGCCCCGACGACCTGCGTGTGAAAGGTCATCGACAGCTCGACGATGGGATGGAACCCGGGATACGAGCCATAGCGCGGAAACATCTCCTCGACCGGGATGCGAGAGTGTCCCGTTCCGAACAGGTGGACAAAACCTCCGGCGCCGATCGCGTCCGCGCAGACCTGGCTCGCCCGCTCGATGGCGCGCGATTGAGTGTCGCGGATCCTTTCCAGGACTGCTATCCCCGCGTCGATCCAGTCCGAACCCGCTTTCATCCGTCGGCGACCTTGGTGTCGATGTGCACCGCTTCCCAGTGGCCGCTCTTCATCGACTTGTAAGCGGCATCCAGCACGGAGTTGACGATGTAGCCGTCGATGAAGTCCTCACGGGGCTGCTCTCCTTTCACGAAGCAGTCGACGAAGTGGCGCATCTCTTCGTGGTAGCCGTACACGCGCGCCTCATCCGGGATGGGAAACACCCAGCCGACCTCAGCATCCGCTTTTTCCATGAGGTAGCCCGCAGGCTGCTGGATGAAGGCCCGTAGGCGCGTCGAGCTGGTGTCGGTCACGATCCGCCCCATCGTGCCGTAGATCTCGTTGCGCAGCTCCATGCCGCCCTTCGCCGTCCACGAAGCTTCGGTTAGGGATGTCCGGCCGTCTTCCAGGCGGAGCAGTAGAACTGCGTTGTCCTCGCCTGTGGTCCGGTCGTTGTGCACCATCGTGGCTCCCCACGCGAAAACGTCTTTGATCCGGTGCTCCTTGCCGAAGAAGTAGCGCGCGGCCTCGACCGTGTGGCACCCCATGTCCAGCAGTGCGCCACCGCCGGCGGTCTCCGCGTCCCAGAAGTGTTGGGCGTGCGGGCCGGAATGGGCCTCGCGAGCGCGCACGGTGAGCACGTCGCCGATCGCACCGCTCTCGATCATCTGTCGTGCGCGCATCACATCGGGGGAGAAAACCTCGGTCTCCGCATATGCGTGCATTACACCGGCATCGCGAGCCAGGTTCACCATGTCGGCAGCCTCGTGGCCGTTGCGAGCCAGCGGTTTGGTGCAGACGATCGCTTTGCGCTCGGCAGCGGCGGCGCGGACAGCCGGGAGGTGGAGGTGGTTGGGAAGGCCGATCACCACCATCTCGACCTCGCGGTCCGCGCAGAGGTCCTCCATGGTCGTGTACTGCCGCGCCACCCCGTGACGCCGCCCGAATTCGTTGGCCCGTTCCTCCGACCGCGAGTAGTTGGCCACCACTTCGGTACCCGGGACGTCACGCAAGCCATCCATGTAGAAATCGGCGACAAAGCCCGAGCCGAGCATCCCGATGCGCACGATCCGATGATTCATCACTCCTCCCCACTTAGTGGGGAGGTGGCGTCGAAGGCAGCCGAGGGGCTTGCCGCCGGAGCAGGGCTGGCCTTTCGCGCCTTGAACTCATCGAGCATGGCCGCGGTCTGGGTCGCCCCAACCCGGGTGACGCCGATCTCGAGCACCTCGAGCAATGCGTCGAGCGTCCTGATCCCATGCGCCGCCTTGACGCCGATGTGCGGCGAAACGGAGCGGCGCATCAGCCTCAGGTCTTCGACGGTAGCGCCGGTCGGCGCGAAGCCGGTCGACGTCTTGACGAAGTCCGCGCCCGCCGCCTCGACTAGCTGGCAGCCGCGCGCCTTCTGTTCGTCGGTCAGGTAGGCGTTCTCGAGGATGACTTTGACCAGGGCGCCTTCAGCGTGGGCGGCCCCCACGACGGCGGCGATCTGCTCGCGCACATAAAGCTCGTTGCCCGAGATGAGCGCGCCGATGTCGATGACCATGTCCAGCTCCCGTGCGCCGTTCTGCAGCGCGAGCCGCGACTCGAACACCTTGGTTTCGGTACGCGAGCTGCCGTGCGGGAATCCGACCACCGTGCCGACCGCAACCTTGGTGTTCGCCAGGAGGCGATGCGCGCGCTCGACATCGCGCGGCCGAACGCAGACCGACGCGACGTCATAGCGGGCGGCGAGCTCGCAGCCTGCCTCGACCGATGAATCGTCGAGCTCCGGCTTGAGAAGAGAATGGTCGATCGTCTTGGCGACGTCCGCGTAGCTGAGCTGGTCGAAAAACGAGCCCATCAACTCCCCCTCACTGTGCAGCCTGGCCTTCGACCACAAAATCGACGTCCAGGGCGTAACGGTCAGCCGGGTAGCGCGACTCTGTGAACTCGAGAGGCCGGCCTCGATGATCGACGATCACACGCTGTTCGACGAGCATGGCCCCGCCCTTGCGCATCTTCAACCAGCGCGCATCGTCTGCATCCGCGGGCTCGGCGCTGATGGTGGCCCGACCACTGGTCGGCGGAAATCCGGCGCGCACCAACACCGCGTGGAGCGATTCCCTCTCGAGGGCGCCCCGGAGCACCGCGACGGCGGTTGCCGGATGGAGACGCGTCGACTCCAGCGCGACCGGCTCGCCGTCCGCGAGCCGGATCCGTTTCAGCCACAGCACCTTCTCGCCCTTCTTGAGCCGGAGGCGCGCCGCCTCCTCTCGGGTGGGGGCGCGCAGCCCTCGACCGAGGACCTGCGACGTCGGCACCCTGCCCTGCCGGCGCATCTCGTTGGAGAAGCTGAGCAGGCTGTTGGCGCGGCGGTGGGTCGGCGGGTCGCCCACGAACGTGCCCCTGCCGCGCACGCGGAACACCAGTCCGTCGCCGGCGAGGCGATTCATCGCGTGGCGGGCGGTCATCCGGCTGACCCCGAACTCCTCGCATAGCTCGGCGTCAGACGGTAACTCGGCGCCGGGCATCAGTTTTGCGAGACGCTGCCGCATCGCCTGCTCGATCTCGCGATAGCGCGGGGTGAAAGTCTCCGCGCCCGAAAGATCCGCCATGACCATCGACCGGTAAATGTATAGCTATCTAGACAAAATGCAAGTGGGGGTCGATCGGATCCGCCGCGAACAGGGCCGCCCCGATTGCGCCGGCCCAGATGCCGAGCTCGGCGCCGACGACCTGGACCCGATCGACATCCGCGACATGGACGCGACGCGCGAGCTCCTGCCGAAGCGGGTCTAGCAGGATGTCGCCGGCGGCCGCAATCCCGCCGCCGACGACGATTCGGTCTACGCCGACCAGGACGACCACGTTGCTGGCGCCGATCCCAAGGTACCGTCCGACTTCGATCAGCCCTTGCTGCGCGCGAGGGTCTCCGGCTCGAGCAGCCGCCACCGATTCCTCAGCGCCTGGCTGGCCGCAAGCGGCGGCGATCGCATCGGCTCGGGCCAGTGACTCCAGGCAGCCGTTGTTGCCGCAGTTGCACCGCGGACCGTCCGGGAGGATCGTCTGGTGCCCGAACTCGCCGGCCGTCCCGTCGCGACCCAGGTAAAGCTGTCCGCCCAGGATCAATCCGCCTCCAACGCCGGTGCCGAGGGTGATGCCAAGCAGTGACGTGGCGCCGCGCCCCGCTCCCAGGCGGTGCTCGGCAAGCGCGAAAGCGCGCGCGTCGTTGATCAGGCGCGCCGGCGATTGGACGGCTTTGCTCATCTCGGCGATCACCGGCACGCCGGCCCAGTTGCCTGGAATGTTGGGAATGAAGCGGGTGATGCCCGAGCCCGGGTCGAGGACCCCGGGCATGCCAACTCCGATCGAGTCGATGTGGTGAGTGTCGCGAAGTACCGCGCGGGCCACTTCGATCAGCTGCCGCACGACGGCCTGCTCGCCGCCGCCGGTGTCCGTCGCTACTCGACCCGTTTGGAGAAGACGCGGCTGGGTGTCGCGTTCCACGACGGCCCACTTCAAGTTCGTCCCGCCCAGGTCGAGACCGAGGTGTCGAGACATGGCGCTTATAGTGCCGCTGGTGAACGGGTCGCGTGTGGGTGAGATCGTGACAGTTCTGGGTCCGATCCGGCCGGACGAGCTCGGAATAACCGACGCGCACGACCACCTGTTCCTTCGCAGCCCTGCGCTTCCGGGCCAGGACTTCGATGACATCGATCGCGCGGTCGAGGAGGTGACCCACGCGGCGAGCGGCGGGCTGCGCGCGATCGTCGAGGTGACTCCCATCGGTCTCGGACGCAATCCGGCCGGCTTGCGAGCGGTGGCCCAGGCGACCGGCGTGCATATCATCGCCGCCACCGGGTACCACCGCGACGCCCACTACCCAGCAGACCACTGGGTGCGCGGATCAACGGTTGAGCAGCTGGCAGAGCGCATCCTGATCGATCTCCGGCAAGGCATGCACCCGGCCGACTGGATGGTTGAAGCGCCCCTCGACGCTGCCCTGGCAGGGGTCATCAAGGCGGGCGCGTCCTACCAGCACATCAGCCGTCTGGAGGAGCGACGCCTGGTCGCCGCGGCCGCCGGCAGCCAGGAGACGGGAGCCCCGATCCTTGTGCACACGGAGATCGGCACCTGCGGACACGAGATCGTCGACCTGCTGATGCGCGAGGGAGTTCGCGCCAATCGCATCATCCTGGCCCATCTCGACCGCAATCCGGACGTCGAGCTTCACCGCGAGCTGGCCGACCGTGGCGTATGGCTCGAGTACGACACGCCGGGGCGCATCAAGTACCGCCCCGACAGCCAGCTTCTGGACCTCATCGATGCGATGGTCGAGAGCGGGCATCATCAGGCGCTGATGCTTGGACTCGACCTCGGTCAGCGCGACTACTTTCGCGCCTACGGCGGCGGACCTGGACTGAATTACCTCCTCGAGACCTTCGCGCCCCGGCTTCGCAGCAGACTTGGATTTCCAGCCGAAGAGACGATCCTGGTCGACAACCCCGCAGATGCCTTTACCTGGCTGCCAGATGCGCCAGCGGTTTGACGTCGTGGTCGTTGGCAGCGGGTCGGCCGGGAGCTCGGCTGCGATCAGCGCGGCGCGGGTCGGGGCCCGAACTCTGCTGCTCGACCGCCTGCCTTTCTTGGGCGGAACTTCGACCGCGGTCCTGGACACCTTCTACGCCTTCTATACGCCCGGTGAAAAGCCTCGCCGGGTCGTCGGCGGCATCGGTTGGGAGGTCGCCGAACGGCTCAAATCAGCCGGCGTTGCGTTCGAGCGACCCAACACTTACGGCGCAGGAACCGGTGTCACGTACGACCCGGAGGTCCTGAAGACGCTGTGGGAACGCATGGCTGAGGAGGCACAGGTCGAGGTTCTTTTGCATACGTGGGCCACAGGCGTGGAGGTACGCGACAAGCGCGTCGTGGCCATCCGCACCTGGAACAAGGGTGGCGAGTCTTTCATCGATGCGGGCGTGATCGTCGATGCATCGGGCGACGCGGATCTGTGCGCGATGGCCGGCGTTGCATATGAGGACGCGAGATCCACACCCAACCTGCAGTCCCTCTCGACGATCTTCCGCGTGGCAAACGTGGACATCGACAAGGCCGCGGCGCTGCCCAAGACGGAGCTCTGGGCGATGATGCGGCGCGCCGCCGAGAGTGGCGAGTACCGGCTACCACGCCTCGAAGGTTCGTGGCATCGCACCCCGCATCCGGGCGTCATCACCGTGCACATGACGCGCATTCCAAATGTGGACGCCACCGATCCGCAGCAGCTGACTCGAGCCGAGATCGAAGGGCGGCGCCAGGTCCATGAGTATCACCGTTTTCTGCGCGACCGCGTGCCTGGCTTCGAACACTCCGTTCTGGTCGCCACCAGTCCCGCGATCGGCGTGCGGGAGAGCAGGCGCGTCATCGGCGACTACAGGCTGACGCGTGATGATGTGCTCGGGGCCCGGCGCTTCGATGACGAGATCGCGTTGTGCGGGGCCCCGATCGAGGACCACAGCCCACATGCCGACACCAGGTGGTCATATGTGCCCGAGAGCGGCGTTTACGGGATTCCCTATCGGTGCCTGCTGCCGGCCGATGTCGAAGGAATGCTTGTGGCCGGCCGTTGCTTTTCGGCCACTCATGATGCGCACGCGTCCGCGCGCTCGATGGCGACCTGCATGGCGATGGGCCAGGCGGCCGGGACCGCGGCGGCCATGTCGTTCGCGGCGGGAATCACGCCGCGGTCGCTGGGCGCGAGCTCGCTGCGAGACTGTCTGCTGGCCGCCGGCGCCCTGCTCGATCCCGTTGCTTGATCAGTTCGCCTGACGGCGGTCCACCGGTCTCTTGCGGCTCGCGGACAGCAAGAGCGCAACCACCGGCGTTGTGATCGGGACCTACGAGCAGGCTGACACCAGACGGCGGCCCCGATTTGCTCTTCGCTTAGGAGAACCGCCGGACGAACATGAACATCGCCGGCACCCATTGCTCGTCAGCGGACGGACGGCGGCGAACCCGACGGCGCAGGAATCCCCAAACCGCGAGCTCGCCCGACCGGGTTGGATTTGACTTATCGTCGAGAGCGAGCTCCAGCGACAGGCCGTCGTCGCCTTCCAGCGGAGCGAAGATCGAGTACATGCTCCTCCGTTCCAGGCTCCGGAGATCTCTCTCCTCGAGATGGCCCATGTCCCTAGTCCCTCATTCTGCCATTTGATTTGTCGGCCGAAGGGCAGACTGACCGCCGGGCCTTGGTTGGCGCCGACACTGGCGTGAGTGGAGCACGAAGTGCCGCGGGATCTTACGGTTGCTCCACACGATGCCCTGACCCCCTTGGGTCCGAGACGATGGCGGCATGCGAACACTAGTGATCGTGGCCGCGGTGGCTTTGGGCGCGCTCCGCATTGCGTGGCGTGCTGTAAGTCGCGCCGAGCCCACCAATTCGTCGACGGAGTGGACCGCAGACGAGTAGGACTAAATGGGAGGCCGCTCACTGACGCTCGGCGGCCCGTACAGATTGACGAGCGCCGCCGGCATCAAGAACATGCGGTAGGGTCGGTCGGCAAACCACTCGAACGGAGCGACAACGGACTCGGGCATCTCGAGTTCGAGCATCACGTCCGGCTCGTCTTGACCCACGTAGTCAAGCGGTCGATCAAATAACCACACGCCACTATGGTCAGTCTCAGTCAGATATGTCCCGCTGGTCTCCCCAAAGCCGTCGCGCAGAATCTCAGCCGCATGCTTCGTGGGGTGGTACAGGCGCACGGTCCTCATACTGCTTATCGCGCCGGGTCCGTCAATCCTGCTGCTCACGGCGGTTAGGAACGTGAAACGAGCTCCGCCGGCTCAAACGTTCGCCTTGCCGAGGCCGCCTTCAGCCACCGAGATCGCCTCGCCGGCGCCGGGCCACGCCGGCGTGGTGAAGCACAGGAATCGAAGCGAGTCCGGACCATCTGAGCGAAACTGAAAGTCCCAGCTGGTCGGAATCGTCACCGTCGATCGCTCACTCACTCGATGAATTTTCGTGTTCGCGCCGTCGGGCGATCGCAGCCATACCTCGCCTGAACCGGCGAGGAAATACCAGATCTCCTCCACCGTCCGGTGACGCACCGGGCGACTTGTGCGTCCGGGCGCCAAAATGACTTCGACCAGGCTGGCCCGCGCAGCATCAACCACTCGGAAATGGATTTCCGAGCCGTCTGGCGCCAGCGCGTCAGGCACCGCCGATCTCTCTCGGCGAAACAGAGTTAGACATCTCGCTTTCGAGCCTGCTGGGGCACATCCACGCCAAGTTTGGCATTCAGCCGGCGTCCGGCCTGGCGCACGGCACTTGACTCGAACAGAAAGTAGGGTCACATTGACAAAAGGGGAGGGGAAGCCGAGGAGGCCGGAACGGACAACAAGAGGTCGACATCAAGGCGATCCGAACGTGATCGGCGCGGAAGTGAGCGCCGAGCGGAGCTCCACATGGGGCCCAGGATCCTTGCTCGTGCCAATTCTGCCGCCGCTCGGGAGCGCAGGACAGCACTCCGCCGGATCGAATACCGTCGCAGCCCGCTGGATCGTCGCGCGCCCTACCCGCACGATTGGGGCGACTCACGCCAAGCCACCGCGGTTACCCGATAAATCCAAGGCCTAGATACCGTTGCAGGCCGTCGACAAATATGACGTTCTGATCGTCGGCTCTGGGTTCGGTGGCTCGGTCGCCGCACTGCGCCTTGCCGAGAAGGGTTATCGAGTCGCCGTGCTCGAAGCGGGCAAGCGCTTCGGGTCCGAAGACTTTGCTGACACCAACTGGAAGGTATGGCGTTTCCTGTGGATGCCGAAGCTCTTCTGCCACGGCATTTTGCGATTGACGCTGCTGTCCGACGTCCTCGTCGGCTCCGGGGCCGGCGTCGGCGGCGGCAGCCTCGTGTACGCGAACACCCTCCCCACTCCGCGGCCTGCCGTCTTCAAGCGCCCTGAGTGGCCGGCGGGCCAGGACTGGGAGAAAGCACTGGCGCCTCATTACGTCACCGCCCGGCGGATGCTTGGAGCCGCCACGAATCCAAGGCTGACCGAGGCGGATCGGGTTTTGAGGGAGTGCGCGGAGGAGATCAATAAGGGCGGGACCTTCAAGCCCACCGACGTGGCGGTCTTTTTCGGTGCCCCCGGAGAGCTGGTCCGGGATCCGTACTTTGGGGGCGCGGGACCCGCGCGGTCGGGTTGTGTCTTTTGCGGCGGCTGCATGGTCGGATGCCGGCACAACGCCAAGAACACCCTGGACAAGAACTATCTCTACCTCGCGGAGAAGCTGGGGGCTGAGATCTTCCCCGAAACGCGCGTAGATGCAATCGAGCAGGCGCCAGACGGCGGCTACCGCCTCGTCACTTTGCGCAGCACATCCGTCGTGCCTCGCGCTCGACAGCTGTGGCACGCCCCGATCGTCGTCCTGGCGGCCGGTGTCCTCGGCACCGTAGACCTGCTGCTTCGCGCGCGAGAAAACCGAACCTTGCCGAATCTTTCACCGGCAGTCGGTCGCCTTGTTCGCACCAACAGTGAGGCCATCGTTGGCGCGACCTCGCGCAATGGGAACGTTGACTTCACCGATGGCGTGGCCATCACGTCAGGCATCTACCCAGATGAGGTGACGCACATCCAGCCGGTGCGGTACCCGCGCGGCTCCGACCTGATCGGTCTCCTGTCCAAGCCGCTCACGGATGGCGGATCCGGGCTCCCGCGCCCGTTGCGTTTCCTGATCAACTGCGTCAGGAGGCCGGACGACTTCATCCGTTCGATCGTGCCGCTCGGCTGGGCGCGCAAGTCGATCCTGTTGTTGGTCATGCAAGTCACCGACAACCACCTGGAGCTGGTCCTGAAGCGACGATGGTACTGGCCTTTCAACACTCGCCTGGACTCGCGGAACCGGGCGCCGAAAGAAGCCCGCAACCCTTCCTACATTCCCATCGCCAACGATATGGCGCGGAGAGTGGCAGAGAAGATTGGGGGCTGGCCCTCGAGCTCGATCAACGAGGTGCTGTTCGATATTCCGTCGACCGCACACATCCTGGGCGGGGCGGTCATCGGCAGCGGCCCAGAGGACGGAGTATGCGACGACCGCGGTCGAGTTTTCGGCCACCCGAACCTGTACGTGGTCGACGGATCGGCGGTCCCAGTCAACCTGGGGGTCAATCCCGCGCTCACGATCACCGCGCTGGCCGAACACGCGATGAGCCATGTTCCGGCCCAATCTCCGTCCCTCGACACGCCCGCGATGGCCTGAAAACGGCTGAGAGGTGGTGCAACTCGGATCTCGGTCGTGACCTGCAGCCGATCCATCGAGCCGGTTCGGTTGGTCAGAGTCCCAGGTACGCTCGCCGGACGCCCCGGTCGTCCCGCACCTCGGCAGCCGGCCCGCTCAAGGCGACCGCCCCGTTCTCCAGCACGTAGGCGCGGTGCGCTACGTCCAGCGCGACCAGCACGTCCTGCTCCACCAGGATGAGCGCGGTTCCCTCGCGGTTGATCTGCTGCACGACGTCGATCAGGCGATCGACGACATTGGGTGCCAGGCCGAGCGACAGCTCGTCGATCAGCAGGAGCTTCGGCCGCGCCATCATGCCCCGCGCGATGGCGACCATCTGCTGCTCGCCGCCCGACAGCGTGCCCGCGTCGCGAGGCAGCTTGTTCTTGAGGGCCGGGAAGTGGTCGAGCACTCGTGTGACATCGTCGCTGACCTCTCGATCGCGCCGGAGGTAGGCCCCAAGAAGCAGATTCCTCTCGACCGATATCGTCCCGAACAAACGCCGGCCCTGCGGCACGTGAGCCACGCCTTTGCGCACGAGAGCCTCTGGGCGGACATTCGTGACGTCCTCGCCGGCGAGCGTGATGGTGCCCGAGCTGGCGCGAACGAGGCCGCTCACGACACCCAGGAAAGTCGATTTCCCCGCGCCGTTTGCCCCGACGAGCGCGATCAGCTCGGCCGGACCGACATCGAGGTCGATCCCGAACAGCACCGGTCCGGCGTCGAAGCCCGCCGTGAGGCCGCGGACTTTGAGCAAAGGCTCACCGGCGGCGATCAAGAAGGGCTGTCCTGCCCGCGTTCGGTGCGCAGCCGCTTGGCGTAGCGCTCACCCAGGTAGGCCTTGATCACCCTTTCGTCGCGCAGGACGACCTCGGGCTCACCCTCCGCCAGCACGTGGCCGAAGTCGAGGACGATCGCGCGCCGGCAGATGCCGACGATGACACGCATGACATGCTCGATCAGGAGCACCGTCACGCCCGTGGCGTGCACCGCCCTCACCATCTCGAGCGCTTCGTCGATCTCGACGTTGTTCAGCCCGGCCATGACCTCATCCAGCAAAAGGAGCTGGGGCCTGGTCGCGACCGCCCGAGCCACCTCGAGCCGCTTACGGTCGGGAATGGTCAGGGCGGAAACAGGTTGGCCGGCCTTGGCCTTCAGTCCGACAAGCTCCAGGACCTGGTCGGCAATCTCGAACGCCTGCTTCGGTCCGCGCCGCGCGGCAGAGCTACCGAACAGAGCGCCGACGGCGGCGTTCTCGCGCACGGTCATGGACCCGAACGGCCGGACGATCTGGAAGGTGCGGCCGATGCCGAGCCGTGCAACCCGGTGCGGCGCCATGCCGGTGATCGATCTTCCCTCCCAGCGGATGTCTCCGCCGTCGACCCGATGCACGCCGCTGATGCAGTTCAGAAGGGTCGTCT
The DNA here is from genome assembly GCA_005882135.1 of Chloroflexota bacterium. Lineage (GTDB taxonomy): Bacteria > Chloroflexota > Dormibacteria > Dormibacterales > Dormibacteraceae > 40CM-4-65-16. Next base: position 11,050 of record VBDR01000025.1, on the reverse strand, counting down.
TGCCGGCGCCGTTCGGGCCGATGATGCCGAGGATCTCGCCCCTTTCGACCTGAAAGGTGACGCCATCGACCGCGCCCACGCCTCCGAACCGTTTGGTGACGCCTCGCAGCTCGAGCTGCGGCTCCGCCGTAGTGCTCACAGTGATGTGTCACGAAGCGACCGGCGGAGGTAGGACAGGCTCAGACGGGTGCGACCCCCGAAGAAGTCGATCACCCCGCGCGGGACGAAGATGACGACGACCACCAGGAGCAGGCCGAGGATGACCTGGGCGACGATCGGCCGAGCCTCGGTCGAGACGAAGGGGAGGTCAATCGAGATCGGCAGGCTGCCGCCGAGAAACTGGATCAGCAGCTGAAGCAGGACGGCCCCCGCCGCCGGGCCGAACACTGTACCCGTGCCCCCGAGCAACGCCATCAGGATCATCTGAACGTTGTATTCGATGGGGAACGCGTTGTCCTGGTTGATGAAGACGTTCCACTGGGAGAAGATTCCTCCTGCAAGCCCGGTGAGGGCGGCGGCGAGCGCGAACGCCCCAACCTTGTACGCCGTCGTGTTGACGCCGAGAACCGCCGCGGCCTCTTCGTTTTCGCGGATGGCGATCAGGCCGTAACCGAACCGGCTGCGCAGCACCCACCACGTGACCGCGATCGCGATCGCCGCCGCGCCACACATCAAGTAGAAGAAGAACAGGCCGCGGTGGCCGACCGCATAAATAGGCAGGAACAAGCCGCTGGCTCCGCCAAACACCGGCTGGCCGTTGTAATCGATGTTCTGCACCAGCTCGCCAACAGCCACGCCGACCCCAAGGCTTGCGACGGCGAAGTAATGACCGCGCAGCCTGAGCAGTGGAAGTCCCACCAGCGCTGCGAAAAGGGCCGCCAGAATAGGCGCTAGCGGCAGGGCGACGAGAAACGGCCACTTCGCCTTGGCGATCAACATGCCCGTCGTGTAGGCGCCGATGCCGAAAAAGGCCACATTTCCGAATGCGGCATACCCGGTGATTCCCCCGATGATGTTCCAGGCCGTCGCCATCACGACGAACATCACGACGTAGGTCGCGATCCGGAACCAGAACTTGTCTGCCAGGAGCGGGACGTTGGCTGACTGGGCGGCGTCGAGCGAGGTCAGCGGAGCAAGCAGCGCATAGGCGGCAACGATCGCGCCGACGATCAGGAAGAGCCGGCGCCAGCGGCGTTGCGAATCGGCGGTCGCGATCACCGCAGCCGGCCCATCAGACCCTGCGGCCGCGTGACCAGGACCAGCACCATGAGACCGAAAGCGATCGCGTTGGCGAACACGGAACCCGAGCCAGGGATGGACTGCCCGAAAGCCTCGACCAGGCCAAAGGCCAGGCCTCCCACCACCGTTGCGCTGACCCGGCCCAGCCCGCCCAGGATCACGACCACGAACGCCTGCAGCGTGTATGGCTCTCCGGCGGTCGGGGTGATTGCCTGGATCATTGCGATGAGTCCGCCGGCGACGCCCGCGCATGCCGCGCCAAGACCATAAGTGACGGCATACGCGTGACGGAGGTCGATGCCGACGAGCTGCGCGGCGTCACGGTCGGCGGCGATCGCGTGGATCGCAAGGCCGATGCGCGTCCTGCTCAGCAAGAACGCGAGCCCCGCCGACAACAGGATCGCCGCGCCCAAAGACGTGAGCCGGACGTATGGGACGACGATGCCGCCGATCTCAAAACCCTGACCCGAATAAGTGGGCGTGACCGAGCGAAAGTCAGACCCGAAGATCAGGAGCAGGATGTTGACGATGACGAGGTTCAACCCGAACGTCAGCAGAAAGGTGAAAAGCAGCGGGGCGCGAATGATCCGGTTGATCACGCCGCGTTGCAGTGCGTAGCCCAGCACGAACAGGGCTACGGCGTCCACCGGCAGGGTGAGGAAGGGATCGAGGCCGAAAGCAGTGAAAAGCTGCCAAGTGATGTAGCCGCCGACGATCACGAGCGCCCCGTGCGCGAGGTTGACGATGTTGAGGACGCCCCATACGAGGCCGAAGCCCACGCCCACCGCAACATAGACGCCTCCGGCCAGCAGGCCGAGAATGACCAGCTGGACGAAGGCGGCCAAAATCTAGTGTCTCGTAGCGATCAGCGCTGGTCCCATGCGGGGGTCGGGTACTGGGGCTTTGCGTCCGCGACGCTGTCGGGGAAAACGGTGTGGTGGGCGCCGTTCTGGATCTGCTCCACCACCATCGGCTTGTAGATGTTGATCCCGCGGCTGTCGAACTTGACCTGCCCGAAGAACACTGTCACGTCCAACGCCGCGAGCGCATCACGCACCTTCTTCGGATCGAGCGACCCGGCCTTTTCGATCGCGCGCTGCAGGGCAAGGCACGCCGCCGTCGATTCCGCAACGTGGTAGTCGGGATCGCCCAGCCCCGGATACTTTGCCTTGTACGCGGCCACGTACTCAGCCACGCTCAGGTAGAAGGCCGGGGTGTACTTGACCTGCGGCGTCCATTGCGAGCCGCCGTAGACGTAGTCGGCATCCTTGCCCAGGGCGGTGATGAAGTCGGGCGTGGACGGACCCACCGAGTAGGCGAAGATCTTCGCGTTGACCTTCTGCTCCTTCGCCGCCTTGTTGATGGCGATCGCCTCCTGCAGATGACCGGAGTTGAGCACGATGTCGGCGTTGGCAGCCTTGGCCGCCTGAACCTCGGCTGAGAGATTGGTCGCGCCGTTCTTGTATTTCTTGTACAGGACGACATTCAGACCCTTGGTCGCCGCATAGGTATTGACCCCCTCCGCCACCTCGAGACTGAAGTTGTCATCCGCGCTCAGCATCGCGATCGTCGTCGGCTTGGGGCTGAGCGTGGCCGCCATGTCGATCACACCCTGGAGGTACTTGTTGGCGGGGCTCAGCACGCCAAAGGTGTACTTGTAACCCTGGTTGAAGATCGACTGCGCCGCTCCGTTGGCCTCGACCATCGGGATCTCGTTCTGCTCGGCGATGGCGGCGTCAGTCGCCGTGGCCGCGCTGCCGTAGGGCCCGAGCAAGAAGTTCGCCTTGTCCTCCGTGATCAACTTCTGCATCAGCACCGCCGACTGGTTGGCGTTGCTGGTGTCGTCGTAGTACTTGATGGTGACCGGGTGTTTGACGTTGTTCACGACGATGCCGCCCCGGGCGTTGATCCAGTCCTGCCACAGGTTGTAGCCCTGCTGGGTGAGGATGGATTCCTTGGTCAGGGACCCGGTGAGCCCAAGAGGGGCTCCGAGGACGATCGTCGAGCCGGTCGTTGGTCCGCCGGTGGTGCTTCCCCCACAAGCGATTGCCGCTATGGCCACCGCTGCCAGCAGGGCCCATCTGCGCATAGCCGTTACCCCCCGGATCAACCGCTTAGCTCGTTGCAAGGCCCATCTTAACGCCGCCTTTCCGTACTGGCGACCTGGTCGATATGCGTCAGCCAGAAAATGTCAGCCGGCAGCCGGCCGGTTACGCGTGGAGCTGGGCCGGGATCACGCTTCCTCGCCCTCGACAACCTCACGTATGAACGTGAGGCTCGACTCGGTCTCTCGACTTGGCATGTACTCGAGGCCCAGGGGGCCGGAATAGCCTGCCGAGCCCAGCGCCACCAATTGGCGGGTCCAATCGACTCCCCCCGTTCCGGGCTCGTGGCGCCCAGGCACGTCCGCAATGTGGACATGCCCGACCAGGGCGCCGGCGCCGGAGAGCACCTGGCCGGGATCCTCATCCATCACGATCGAGTGGTACATGTCATAGAGCAATCTCACTGCCGGATGATTGACTTCACGAATCAGGGCTAGCGCCTCGACAGTCGAGTCAAGGTAGTGGCCTTGGTGATCAACGCGACTATTGAGCGGCTCCAACAAGAGGCCTATCCCGGCTTGTGACGCGATGGGAGCTGCGAGCCGGAGGGCGCTAGCTATTGCGTCGTGCTGGAGTTTCTCGTCGATCCCTCGTCGGGCGTCGCCAGAGACTACGATCAGGTTCTTGGCGTTGAGACGCGACGCGAGCGCAGATGAGCGCTCAACTCCGGCAAGGAACTCGGCATGAGTCGACGGATCGACCAATTGGCCGGTTGGCTCGGAGACAAAGGCAGTGACTGTGACATGCGTCTTTCGAATCGCACGCTCGAGCTCCGTGACGTCCCTGTCTCTGACGGTCCAGAACTCAATTCGAGTGAAGCCCGCGGCGGCGGCAACATGGACTCGCTCGGAAAACGGGCGACCGCCGTCTGCGAAGAGCCACTCGATGCAAGGCGACAGAACTCGGCTCAGGCCGCCCTCTTCGTCAGCCTCACGTGTCGTATGTGAAAACGCACTGGACCAGGCCGTCCGCGCCATGGTCGACCGCCGCATAAGCCTCTCGAGCTCTGCTTATGGGGAATTCGTGCGTGAAGAGCGGCGCCAGGTCCAGTTGGGTCAGCAGCTCGGTTACGAGCTGCTGACGCCGGGATGTGTCCCAAAGCGGGCCGAGGTCTGGGTTGACAGCCCCGACTTGCGACGAAATGATTCGCGGACGGTTGTGATGAAATTCGCCGGCGAGGCTCAGGTTCTCGAATGTGCCGGCATACCAACTCATCGCGACGACGCGTCCACCGAATCCCACCGTCCGGATGGCTTCATTCAAGGCGGCCGATGCGCCGGAGACTTCAATCACAACATCCGCTCCGCGGTTATTCGTCAGCGCCCGGACTTGCTCGGCGACGGGCTCCCCTGGATCAATGACAATATGCGCGCCGCTGCGCATCGCCAGCGCTCGACGCGAATCGATTCGATCCACCCCGACGACCAGGCCTGCACCGGCACGTCGCGCGAGCTGGGTGACGAGCAGACCGATGACTCCCAGGCCCGATATCACGACAACATCGCCAAGCGACGGTCGGGCATCAAGCACCCCGTTCAAAGCTGTGTTCAGGTTGGCATTCAGCACGCCGTGCTTCGGATCGATGCCCTTGGGCACAGGGATGGTGCCAACTGCTGCCACCACAACCACGCTCTGGTGCGGCGTGTAGCTGAAAACCACATCGCCCACCGAAGGCGAGCTGACGTCGTCCCCCACCGCAAGGACCCGACCCACATTCGCGTAGCCGTATGGGAGCGGATAACTCCACTCGGGAACAGCCGCGCGAGCAAAGAGCTTGGTCGATGGGTCACGGCGCAGTTCCCACTGCGGAGCGCGACCGCGGTAGACGTTCATCTCCGTGCCCGCGCTGATGCCAGAAAACATCGTTTCGATCTGTACCTCGTCGCGGCCTGGAGTCGGTACGGCAACTTCACGCACCTCGACCATTTGAGGTCCTGTGAAGACAACAGCCTTCGACGACGTCTGGGGCACGCTTGACTCGTTCCTCCGCACTTTTGTTTCCAAGCCGGCTGCGTTACGTGAGCTCTTTCCGGCCGAGGTAGCGCTTTTCAACCGAGGCCACGAGAGAGTATGTGGTGTCGACCATGTTGCCAACGTAGAGGCCGCCCGCCTGAGTGAGGAGTTGGTAGGCGTCTGCAGCGTGCCATCCGTAGTCGCTGGCTAGCCACCCGACCAGCTCGGCGTAGGCGATGCGAGCGGCATCCTCCATCGGTCGGGCGCTTCCGACCGTCATGATCCGATCGGCAGATTCGATCCTGGGCCATGAGATCTGACGTCCCTTTAAGACCGTGAAGACGACCGTAACTTTCGAGGTGATCTCGAGCGCCACCCCACACAGCTCGCCCTGCCCCTGCCGGGCGTGAGTGTCACCCGTGTAAAACAGCGCCCCTTCATTCCAGACCGGAAGGTAAACCGTGTTTCCGGGACACACGTCAGGAACGTCCATGTTCCCCCCGAAGGGGCCGGGTGACAGAGCAGTGATCGCTTCCAGGTCAGGCGCCACCGCGAGCGTCCCCATGAAAGGTTGCCACGGGAGAGAAAGGCCGAGGTCGTCGTTAACGAGCTCGCCCTCGAGGAGGCGCCAGACCCAGACCTTCTCTGCGAGCGACGGCTGCAGCGTGCGGGTGAGCGTGGTCGACGTGAGTCCTCCAAAGAACGGAATCAGGCAGCTGACGGCGAAGTCTCGTGTCGGCTCGATGTCCTCGATGCTCACCGCCAGCACGTCGCCTGGTTCGGCGCCCTCGACATAGATCGGGCCGGTCTGAGGGTTCAGGAACTTTGCGTTGGCGAGTGAATGGCTTGGTAAGTCCTGGGTCGACAAAATCCGGCTTTCGAATGCGTCCTCGCAGTGGATGATGACCCGTTGACCTTGAGACACCCGGGCGATCGGCTCGCGATAAGGGCTGAAGACGTAGCTGAAGGTCTCAGGGATGACCTCGACGGGCGTTTTCGAACTCATTTCTTGGTTTACCTCTCTCTCTCAGAACAGCAACTTTGATGCGCCGGCGATCCCGCGCCGGCGAAACGGTTATTGCAGACCCCGAGGGTGCTAGCCTTCGAATCGAATGCAGGCCCGCGTCGCGTGCCTCAGCCCCTTCGACGAAGGCACTGTACGCGCCATGTTCTTGGGCCGCCATCGAGTCGACGTTGTGTTGTTGCCCGCACCGCCTGCTCAGCCCGAGGTTGCGGCCGCCTGGGCCGATGCCGACCTTGCGAGCGTGCGGTGAGCTCGCTTCGCGAGCGTTGGACGGCGGGCAAAGCGACATTTGGCGCATGGTGCACGATCCCAAGCTCGTGGACCGCCGAAGTCGCGGCCCGGTCTGGCCACGACTGGGTCTGCATCGATACCCAACATGGCCTGATCGGCTACGACGTCATGCTGCCCATGCTCCAGGCCATCTCCGCGGGCGGCGTTCCGTCACTTGTTCGGGTGCCCTGGAATGAGCCTGGCTCGATCATGAAGGCGCTCGATGCGGGAGCTGGCGGCATCATCGTGCCGATGGTCAACTCGGTCGGCGAGGCCAAGATGGCGGTGGCCGCTTGCCGCTACCCGCCAACCGGCATTCGAAGCATGGGTCCGATCCGAGCGCGCGCGGTCGACAGCGAATGGCGGCAGCCCATTTGCGTGGTGATGATCGAGACTGTGGAGGCGGTCGCCCGCGCTCGCGAGATCCTGGCCGTGCCTGGCATCGACGCGGTGTTCGTCGGGCCTAATGACCTTGCGGTGTCGGCCGGTCTGGACTCGAGCTACGAAGCCAGCGATCCGAAGCATCGCCGGCTCATCGAGGAGATCATCGAGGCGGCACGCGCCAGTGGCGTCGCGGCAGGGATCATGTGCGGCTCGGCCGATGTCGCGCTCCAGTGGTACCGAATCGGCTTCGTCATGCTTGCGCTCCAAAGCGACACCAGGCTGTTGGAGGCCGCCTCGGCGCGTATCGTCGCCGCCGCCAGGGAGCTGATCCCGGGCGACGTTTGACGAACCAAGTCACTCGTCGACGGGAACGGGCACGTCGACGTGTAGCTCTCGGGCGAGGCTCCCAATCTCGTTCCATGCGCGCCTATCCACGGAAACCAACGAATGCTCTCGCGCAAGGCGCTCGGGATCGCCAGGAACCAACACGGGCCTTTGCGGATCGGCCGGCCGCGCCGAACGAAGGTACCTGGCCATTCCTTCCGCGGCTTGCTCGAAGCCGCCCCCGGTCGCGATGGCGAGGATCGCCAGGTTTGCCCTCACCCGTGACCGGTCATCCGTCTCATCGCCGGCGAGAAGCGTGGACATGGCTTCAACCAGGATGGCGAGTGCGTAGCCCTTGTGCCCAAATGTGGGCCCGCCGAGAGGCAACAGCGTCCCGCGCGGCTTTCCATAAAGCACGCCGGGATCATCCGTGGCGTTGCCGAAGGGATCCTGCAAAACGCCTGGGGGCAGACGCCCACCCACGTTTCGGGCCACTCGCAGTTTGCCCTCAGGCATTGCACTGGTCGAGAAGTCGGCGACCACCGGAGTAGGTCCGTTTGGAATCGCGAATGCAATGGGGTTTGTCGCCAGCCGGCCGTCGATGCCCCCAAACGGCGCCACCAGGTGACTGCTTGGCGGTCCATTGCCGAAAAGCACTGCGACGCAGCGTTCGTTAGCTACCAGCTCCGCATATGCTCCGAGACGGCCGGTGTGGCCCAGATTCTTGGCGATGACGAGGCCAACACCGTACCTACGTGCTGAAGCCGTGGCTGCGAGGGCAGAGTAGATCGCGCCAACTTGACCAAACCCAGAGTTACCTGAAACCCATGAGACTGCGCCATGCCTGCCAAGGCGACGGGGTTTGGCGCGAGGATCGAGGTGACCGGATCGAATCTCGTGGACGTACTGGGGTACCCGAATCAGCCCATGCGAGTGCACTCCGAGCTGGCTGCTCTCAACCAGGTGACGCGCGACGACGTTCGCATGGCTTGGCGGCGCACCGCTCTTGCGAAAGAGCCGCGTCACGAGCGAGTCCGCATCACTCGCTCGCACAGTCAGCATCACCAAGCCCGCCATCCGTGCGCCCTAACCGCCTTCAATCCTCGGCTCCGGCAAGATCGCCCCACACAGAGGCTGGTTCAGGGGCGCTCAACTTGAGGTGCGGTGAGATAGAGCACGGCTCGGCGGTTCGACTCGTTTTGGGGCTCGCGATCTTCCAGGCGCACCATTTCCAGCCGTATCTCAGCGCTGAGCGAGCGGGCATCCGGCCAGTTGACCTCAACAAGATTTCCGCCCGGGTCGCGGATGTAGAGCTGGACCTGCCCGCTGGGCAGCTCGTTGAAGTGCGACCCCATCGTTTCGGCATCGTGAAGGCCCCGCGCGCGCGTGGCTCGGAAAACTGCCTCGAAGTCGTCGACTGCAAGCGCGAAGTGGTGATAGCTCGGGGCGGCGCCCGGCCTTTCGAACAGATGGAGCTGCAGGTCGCCCACACGCAGCCACTGCACCGGGAACCCGAAGTTGGGTGTGTCGATCATCTTCGCCCCGAAGATCTGGGTGTAGAACTGCACCGAATCTCGCAGGTCTTTCGCACCGACGCTGACGTGATTGATGTGGGCCTGGGTCACCGGCTCACGATAGTCGCCTCGAAGGCCGCTCGCACGCGAATTTTGTATGCGAAAAACTGGCTCAGGGACAGGGACTCGCACTGTGTGAGCTCAGGGCGGTCTGAGCGGCCCGGTTTGAACTGCCATGAGATCGCCGCAAGTTCTCGAGCATCCCCCTCCGCGACTGACATTCGAGCGCCATCTTGAAATTCAATACGTGCTCCCCTTGGTGGACGCTCTTCGAACCTTTCTCCTCGCTCGCAAGTGCATTACGCGAATGGACTCAATCGCATCCAGCATCGCGCGCCGTGCTGCAGGAAATAGTTGTCGGCCGCATTCCGTTGGATGGAATGAAGAGGTCACCGATTCACCAAGCCAAGGAGTCATCGATGCGTGCTTTTGCTCTCGACGCCTTCGGTCAACCTGGTTCGATTCACGATCTGCCCGATCCCGAGCCCGCTGAAAAAGAGGTGCGTGTGCGCGTGACCGCGGCTTCCATCAACCCGTTCGACAACGCCGTGCTCCAGGGATACCTCAGCGGTCGAATGGAACACCGGTTTCCTCTCGTTCCCTGTGGCGACCTCGCCGGCACTGTCGATGCGCTCGGCGCGGGCGTGGACGGGGTCGCGATCGGCGATTCAGTTTTCGGCGTTACTGGGAAGATGGTCTTGGGAGAAGGCACGCTGGCCGAGTTCGCGACGGCGTCGACGAGCACAATCGCAAAGCGTCCTGCCGCGCTCAGTGAGGTCGAGGCGGCGGCGCTGCCCCTGGCCGGCGTCTCTGCGCTGATGTCAGTCGAGGCGGCCGCACCGAGGCCCAACGATGTTGTCGTGATCGTCGGAGCCTCGGGAGGAATCGGAAGCTACGCCGTCCAGCTGGCAGCCGCCACTGGCGCTCGCGTAATCGGCGTCACGAGCAAAGCCAAGACCGAATACGTGAAAAGCCTGGGCGCCCACGAGGTGATCGATCGCGCCTCCGGCGACGTCATCAAAGCACTCAAGGCCAAGCACCGCGGTGGGGTGGCGGCGATCATCGACACGGGCAGCGACGCTGCTGGGCTGGCTGAATTGAGCGAGACGGTGCGCAAAGGTGGAACGGTGACCTCGATGAAGGGAGCAGCGGCGGTCGAAGACCTCGCCAAGCGCGGTATCAAGGGGGTCAACGTCGGGACGCAGGTGACCAGGGAACGTCTGGATCACCTGGCCAGGCTCGCGGCGGACGGAAAGTTGAAAGCGCCCCACATCCAGACCTTCTCCCTCGAGAAGGCCAGCGAGGCGTTCCAGCTAATCGTTCAGGACGCCCACCTGGGCAAGCTGGTCGTAAAAATCTAACGAGCCGCCTTGGATTGGGAAGCCTTGCGGTTGACAGATCCCTGGGTGCTGTTCAGAAATCGCGATTCAGATTCGTTGTGTGGTGCGGAGTGCGGGTCGAGATCGGCCGTTGGCCGCGCTCGTTGCTGCGCGGATCGCGGCGACGTTGCGATCTGATCGGCGATTTGGCGCGCATGAATCCCCAGCTCACGGAGGTTGCCGCTCAGCGGGTTGGTGTAACCGGCGAAGTAGAGCCCTGACAGGCCGTCCGGACTCTCAGCCCCGCTCGTGATCGGCCGGCCACGTTCACCGAGAACGCCGAGATTGCCGACCAACCGTTCCAGGCCGCGCCTGTATCCCGTGGCTGCGACCACCACGTCGGGCTGCAGGCTCGAGCCGTCCGCGAGCAGGACGCGTTCACCTTCGAAGGCGCTGACCGCAGCCACCACTTCGACTTCGCCACGCTTGAGAGTGTGCACAAACGCGACATCGATCACGGGGACGACGTCGGCGCGGCGAAACTGAGCCGACACCCCCTCGCGCGGTGATGGCAGGCCGTAGGGGGAAAGGTCGCCGTGGACCAGTATTTGCACCGAGCGGACGACGGCGTCGCCGACCCAGGCCGGAAGTGATCGAGTGACGATCGCAACGGTCTGCATGGGAATCCCACCAACCGTCCGCGGCACGATCTGGGGCGGCGTGCGAATTGAGTTCCAGACCTTCGACGCACCGCCTTGCACCAGATCGACGGCAATATCGGCGGCGGAATTTCCCGACCCAACCACCAACACGCTGCGACCGGCAAACGGTCGAGGGTTCCGGTACGCCGAGGCGTGG
>VBDR01000020.1 GCA_005882135.1 Chloroflexota bacterium | reverse complement strand
GAATCATGCCCGCAGACCGCTTCGCGATGTCGCCGCCGAGGACATCGAAAACCAGATCGACCCCGCCGACATCTTCCAGGGCGTCGCTATCGAGGTCGACGAACTCCTGCGCGCCGAAGTCGAGAGCCGTCTGACGGCCGGCAGCGCGCCCGGTGCCGATGACGTACGCGCCGGCCTCACGTGCGAGCTGGGTCGCCATCGAACCGACTACGCCGGCCGCACCGTGCACAAGGACGCTCTGCCCCGCACGAAGGCGGCCGTGCTCGAACAGCCCTTGCCACGCGGTCAGGCCCGACATCACAAGGGCCGCGCCCAACGTGAAGTCAACATCGCCCGGCAGCGGTGCGAGGTTGCGTGCCTCGACGGCTACATACTCCGCCAGCGTGCCGTCGCGAGTCCAGTCCGTGAGGCCGAACACCCGCTGCCCCACCGACAGCCCCGTCGTTCCATAGCTGAGGGCGGTGACCACTCCGGCCAGCTCGTGGCCAGGGATCGAAGGCGTGCGGTCACGGCCTAGGCGGTCGATCCAGGTCGAGGGCCACGACAGCTCATTCCCGGTGAATCCCGACGCATGAACCTGAACAACGACATCGCCGTAGTTCGCGCCCGAGAGGCTGGCGAGCGACGCCCCCTGTGGCTCGGGCCGCTCCACTAACTTCATCCCGGCCGTTCCCGCAGCCTGATCCGTCACCACAATCGCCCTCATCGGTCACCTCCCCGTGTTGAGTTCGTGCCTGTAAGGTAGCCGATGATTTCCTGCGGCGACCAACCGTAGACGGTTAGTTCACTCTGGGGCCGACTCCCCGCATCGACGACCAGCGTCCCGGGCCGGCTGTCCTTGCCACGTGGGACGCAGACCTCCACTTCTTCACGTACGACTGGGTGAACCGCTTCGTCGATAGAGGCAGCCGACCCATCGCCAAGTGAGCTCGGGGCCATCAGCGATAGTCACAACCATTCAGACGTGCTCTCGTTCGGGCCGGCTTACTACATGGTTACTACATTCGGCGAGGCGGGCTCACGCTAGACGCAAAGATCGATGTCAGATTCGTATTCGACAAATGGTCGGGGGCCCGGGATTTGAACCCGGGGCCTCACGGTCCCGAACTCTGAGGACTCTCGTCCAGAAACCGCCGAAACGATCAATTTCTATTCGAGATTTCAGCCAATTGCCACGGCATCGTCCTGATTTGACCTGTTCTTCCGCCGAATTGCTACATGTACTACTACACGAGCCGGGGTCGCGATGCTCACTCTGCTGAGCCTTGACGCCAGGTCCCCTCGTGACCCGCGTCGGGCGCGGGTAGGTCTGTCCGCACTGCGGCCCGGAGCCTAATCAAATGATTGGTCGTTGGGAATCTCGGCCCCGGATCCAGCGTTGTATTGGGAGAGAAGGCGGCAACAGAGGACTGGACGGAGGATAAGGATGTTGCCAGATCCTGCAGTACAGAGAACCGGAGCGGCAACTCCTTACGGGGAACTTCAAGCAGTCGAGCGGATGGCTCGGCGACGGCCACAGGTCTTGATTGTTGGGGCAGGCTTCGGCGGCCTTACCCTGGCGCGGAAGCTGCGGTCGGTCCCTGTGGATGTGACGCTGATCGACCGCAACAACTATCACCTGTTCAGCCCGTTCGTTTACCAGGTCGCAGCGGGCATCCTTTCTGCGGGCGACGTTGCTCCTTCGGTACGCAAGCTGATTCGCTCGTTCGGAAACGCGAACTTCCTCAAGGCCGAGGTGATCGGCATCGACGCTCAGAACTCGCGAGTCCTAACCGACCACGGCTCGATTTCTTACGACTACCTGGTCCTGGCGCCCGGGAGCGTGACCAACGATTTTGGCAACGTCACCGTGAGGAACCTTGCGTACAGCCTCAAGACTCTGCCCGACGCGCTCGGCATTCGCAACGCCGTGATGGAAGCCCTCGAGCGCGCGCGCTGGGCGGAAGACCCGGAACAAAGGCGGATCCTCAGCACATTCGTGGTTGTGGGCGGAGGGCCGGTGGGGGTGGAGTACGCGGGCGCGGTGATTGAGCTGCTGCGCGCGGTGCTGCGCAAAGATTTTCGAGAAGCAGAGCTCGAGGCGAAGGTCGTGCTGCTGGAGGCCGGTCCCCGGATCCTGCCGCTGTTCGATGAGCGACTGGCTGCTTCTGCGGCGCGTTCGCTGCAGAAGCTGGGCGTGGATGTCCGAACCGGAACCGCGCTGAAGGCCATCGACCAGGCCGTGGTCGAGCTCGCGGACGGCAGCAGGATCGAAACGGGAACAGTGATCTGGGCGGCGGGAGTCAAGGCGTCGCCGTTGGGCGGCACGCTCGGCGTCCCGCTCACGAGTCAGGCACGGGTGCCGGTCACGCCCAGCCTCCGGGTCAGGTCACTCCCGAACGTATTTGTGATCGGCGACCTGGCCGCGCATGCAGATCTGCCAATGCTGGCCCGGCCCGCGATCGAGGAAGGCGAATACGTTGCGAAAGCCATCCACAGCCTGATGTTGGATCGTGAACCGGAACCCTTTGTCTACAAAGATCCTGGCATCATGGCGATCGTCGGACGCGGCTCGGGAATTGCTCAAATCGGGCCGTTTCGATTGCGCGGGTTGATCGGTTGGCTGTTCTGGCTGACCTATCACATCTTGATTGTCGACACGCTTCGGGCCCGTTTCACGGCGCTGATCAACTGGGCTGCGCTGTTTCTGCTTCGGGAGCCGCCGATCAGGCTCGACGTCAGTGCAGAGCGCCACCAGGCGCCGGATTAGCGCCGATGGGATTGCAAACCGCCATCGTCAATTGGCTCGACGAGCGCTTGGAGCTCACGGCTGCGGTTGACGCCGAGCTCTATCGCCGGGTTCCGAACTACGCGTCCGCCGGCTACCGTTATCTCGGCGGTGTTGCGGTGATCCTGGTCACGGTCGAGTTCATTACCGGTTTTCTGCTTGGCCTCTACTACGTTCCAGACGGTGCGGGCAACCCCGCCCCAGCCTACACCAGCGTCGTCTTCATCCAGCACACCGCGTATCTGGGGTGGCTCGTCCGCGGAATGCATTTCTGGGGCGCCAACCTGCTGATCGTGGTTGCGCTGCTGCACATGACCTTCATCTTCTGGAACGGGGGTTATCGCCCCCCGCGGGAGCTGAACTGGATGGCCGGAGTGCTTGTCTTCCTGGTCATCATCCTCTTCAGCTTTACGGGTTCGCTGTTGCCGTGGGACGCCAACGAGTACCTGTCGCGGGCTCGTGAGATGTCGATCATCTCGGGCAGCGGAGTGCTCCCCGCAGGTGTGAGCGAGTTCATCAAATACGCGGTGCAGGGTGGCCCCCTGGTGGGGCCGGCGACTTTGCTGCGCTTTTTCATGGCCCACGTATTCCTGCTGCCGGGGTTGATGGCCTTGATCCTCTACATCCACTTCCGGCTCGGTCGCAAGCAGGGTCCGGCTCAACCGGCGTGATGGCGCCTAGATCGAGCTCCGACCGGATGCCCATCACACGCCGGCATGCCCTCTATCCGATCTTGATTCTTTACGCGCTCGTCGGCCTGATGTTTGGCCCCATCGGCCATCAGGTCAGTGACGACATGCCCGAGAACAGGACTCACCCCTACTTTCCCGACCAAGTCTGGCCCTACCCGGTTCTCGCGATGGCGGTCCTGATCGGGCTCGGTTTGATGGCGCTGATCGGGCAGCCTCTGCTGCAACCCGGACAGCCTGCCGATCCGCGCGCTGCGATCATCCCGCTACCCGAGTGGTATTTCTTCGCGCTCTTTCAGTTCGCCAAGGTCGGTCCGGCACTAATCACGACGATCCTCGTCCCGGTGGGTCTGGTCCTCGCGCTCATCTTCTGGCCGCTGCTCGACATCCGGCTCGGTCCGGGCATCGCGCGACGGCTTGGCTGGCGTGAATGGCCCGCTCCAAAGCGAAACGTCATCACAGGCACGATCTGGATTGCCGGCCTCGCGATCATCGGGGCGCTGACACTGTGGTCGGCGCTTGCACCTCAGCTCTGCATCCCGTGGCCGTACAACGGCCCAGTCTGCGGCGCCTGAAGGTAGGCGACCTCGAAACGACTCGGGCTCATTTGCCAATCGCGTCCTCCGTTCACTACTGCAGGCCGCGGTCCTTCAGGTTCCCCCACCCCCGGTTCGTCGCACTCCTTGGCGATATAAAAGGCCGGACCTCTCGTTGACCAGGATCGCGATCTCGCCGATGATCTCGACCTCACCGTCGGCAGTGGACACGAGGGCGCGCAATCCTCACGCTGTCGGTCCCCTCGACAAACTGGTCGGGCGGCCCCTTGTGAGAGTTCAGTAGTTACCGGACCGATCGGCCATAGCATTTTTCAGGTGATACCGGACCGCCACTGGAGGTGGCGGCATGCAGCTGGCCCGGTTCTTGGTCGAGGCGGTCGTCCTAGGCAAACAGAGCCCCAATCAGCTCGTTCGTGAACACCCGATCTCGCGCAGCTGTTTCTTGAACTGCTCGCTCGCTACCGTCGCGACGGACCTGCTGCCCTAGAGCCGAGGTCTCACCGCCCGCGATCTTGTCCGCACCAGGTCGACCAGGCCTCGGTCGATGCCATCCTCGAGCTCCGCAAGCAGCTCTTGGCGGCCGGACTCGATGCCGGTCCGCAAACCATCCGCCATCATCTCGCGGCCGCTTCCCGACCACTCCAGCGCGGGTCACCATCTGGCGCACCCTCAAGCGCAATGGTCTGATCACACCTGAGCCACACAAACGGCCCAAGGCCTCGTTCACTCGCTTCGAGGCTCAGCTGCCCAATGAGCTCTGGCAAACCGATGCCACCGAGTGGCACCTCGCCGATTCCAGCAAGGTCGAGATCCTCAACCTCATCGACGACCACTCGCGTCTCTGTCTTGGCTCGGTCGCCGTCCGAACCGTGAAGGCGGCGGACGCCCTCCAGACCTTCTATTCAGCCGCCGAGGAGTTCGGGTTGCCGACCAGGTTTCTCAGCGACGACGCTGCTGTTTTCAGCGGCAAGTCGCGACGCGGTCGGGTTGCCCTCGAGTCAGAGCTCGACCGTCTGGGCATTCAGTGCGTGCACTCGACCCCTTATCACCCCCAGACCTGCGGCAAGGTGGAACGCTTCCACCAGACCCTCAAGCTCTTCCTCGCCAAGCAGGCTCCCGCTGACTCGCTGGCTCACCTCCAACTGCAGCTCGACGCCTTCCGGACCATCTACAACCAGCACCGACCGCATCGCGCTCTCGATGGCCGCACCCCGCTGCAGGCTTTCCACGCTCGTCTCAAAGCCTCACCTTCCCTGGCGCAGCCTGCGGTCGATTACCGCATCCGCCGCGACCGCCTCGATGCCGGCGGCCGCGTCACTCTCCGCTATCTCAGCCGGTTGCGCCACTTCCAAGTCAGCTACAAGCACCGCGGTCAGCCAGTCATGCTATTGGTCGCGGGCGACCCCGTGCGCGTCATCGCCGAAGACGGCGCTCTGCTGCGCGAACTAACCCTGGATCCCAGCCGCGACTACCAGCGGTCAGCCGCGCCTACACTGGTCCGGCATCAGGTGAGACAGCGGTCCGCTAACACCTGAGACATGAGATTGGTCGGGGCCCGGGATTTGAACCCGGGGCCTCACGGTCCCGAACCGTCTTGATTGCATGTCCTCGGGTGTCCCGGCGGCTCCCCAAGGGCCCTCCTGATCTCAAATACCGCCTCCGTCGTGTCCTCGCGTGACTTCCTAGTGCCGTCTGGTGCCGGGAATGCGTGATACGGCTGTGATCCGGCGTGGGCATCGCCGAGGCGCATTAGCGAGAGGTCGTCTCGCATGAAGACCCGATGAACTGCCCTGAATTCCAGTTCAACGTGCCCAGCCAGTCGCTCAAGCTTGGCACGTAGTCGAACTGTTTCATGCACGCGCTAAGGGACCATCCGTTAGCGACCTTTGCAGCAGCTTAGAGAGGTCGCTCGGAGAAATGATTCCGACCAGCCGGCCACCGTCGACGGCCAGCGTGCGGCCTTCACTGCAGCCGTCAGAGACGCCAAGTAGGTTGGTGACCGGGTCAGCCGGACTGGCCGTAGACACGCTATCGAGCGGACAGGCGACGTCTTTGACGAGAGTCGTAGTTCGAGCCTCTGGCGCAACGTTCTTCAGAGCTGCCAGGGTCAACAGCCCGCTCAACCGTCCGCCTGAGTCGTGGGTTGGAAAGGTCGAGTGCCGAGAGGCCAACACGTAGCCATGAAGCGCATCCTCCACGGTGATTGTTTCTGGAGCCTACACGGGATTGGGGGTCATCACCTCGCGCACACTGATCCCGGACAACGCCTGACGGATGAGGCCGCCCGCCTCTTCCGAACGCGCTGCGCTGAGTAGGAACCAACCGAGAAAGACGGACCACACGCCTCCGATCAAGCTGCCCGCGAAAACGAAGGTGGCGAGGCCGTATGCAATCAAAAGGTAAGCGAAGCCCATGCCGATGCGAGCGGCGATTCTGGTTGCTCGGAAACGATCACCTGTGCGAAGCCAGATCAAGGACTGCAGAAGCCTGCCTCCATCCAGTGGGAAGGCGGGAACCAGGTTGAACACGCCGAGCGAGATATTTATGTAGCCCAGCCATAACAAAGTGGCGGCCACAAGGCCCGGATGTGCGCCACCGCCTGCCGCGATTGAGATGACATAGAAAAGAACGCCCAGCACCAGGCTCGTGAGAGGACCCACAAACGTGAACAGGGCCTGGGTACCGGGAGAATTGGTGTCGCTGCTGAATCGTGACACGCCGCCGAACAACCAGAGCGTGATCCCTTCGACCTTCACGCCGCGGCGCATCGCAACGATGGAGTGAGCGAGTTCATGCGCCAGCAGGGACGCCAGGAATACCAAAGCCGAAATCACGCCGGCGGCCCAATAGGCGCCGGATGTGTGGCCAGGAGCGGTCGACGGCAGGAAGCTGGTTGCCAGGCTCCAGGCGATAAGGGCGGCAATTACCAACAGGCTCCAGTTGAAACCGACATGGATCCCGGCGATTCGGCCCAGGCTGATGTTCTCGTTCATCTCGCTCCTAGCCGCTCGGGCGCGAAGTTGGTGAGTTTGAGTCCTTGCCGATCGTGCGGTTGGTGCCATCTGTCGTTCGTTGCCAGATCAATCTTGTAGCTCATGGCGATGGTCATTGGCCCGGCTCGGGTGACGGTTCTTCGACGAGCGTCGTCGCGTAGGGAACCGCTTCGAGTCGCGCCCGCGGAATCGGCTTGCCGGAGAATTCGCTCACTCCGTAAGTGCCATCGTCGATCCGACCGAGGGCTCTGCTGATTTGTGCCAGCGTGCCTCGGTCGATCTGGTTTTCATCCGCTTCGACCTCCAGATCATTCAGACGGATCGCCTCGTCGCCTGAGTCACCGACGCCTGAGTCCTCTCGTACGGTCTCCTTGCTGTCGCGGCTTCGCTCCGCCATGCGCGATTTGATGACGTCGCGTTCGGACTCGAGACGCTCCCGGAAGTGGTCAAGGTCCTCTCGTGTCAGCATCTCAGTCTCCTATCACGCCGATGGACTTCAGGGTCAACAGACGTAGCCCCAAACCGGACGAAGGACCAACTCAAGCCTTCAAACGCCATCTCAGCTCTTCGAGGGAGACCGCCTCCAGAATGGATTCCATCTGAGCATCGAGATCCGGGGCATGATCACGACTCACTGGAGAGTCTGGATTCTTTCCGGACAGGATGTTTTGGGCCCGGAGGTTCGTCGCGCCATCCACTCGTGTCTGGGTCAGGATGCACCATGGGTCGAGGGACGCCATGCTGCGGACGAACTCTTCGAGCAATGTCTTCAATTTCATCGCGGATCATCCGAAGGTGAAGCAGAAGGCTTCGGCGCCGCCGTCGAGGAACTCGATCTCAAAACGGCGGTCGCGGATCGGTCCGGGCTGACGGATCAGCTGATACATCCGCTGCTGCACAACCGTGCCATTCCCGTCGGCGTCGACATCAGCTCCGTGGGCCGCCGCGGCGCTCTCACCGTCGAGAAGCACGCGAAATCTCACGCTCGCTCCCTTTCTCGCCGGCCCCATCACGAGGTTCACGTCGCGCGCGTGGAACTGGTACGCGACTCGGCCGTTCGTGCCGTTGAGCGCGCTCGCGTCGGAGCGGACGGTCCAGTCTCCCATGAGTCCCCAACGGTTGAGCCGGAGGGGCTCCGGCGCCGTATAGGTGTGCGGTTTGTCCCACACTGCACGGCCGCCCGCATCGAATCCGGTGGCCTGGTCGTAGCCGAGGTAGCTCTCAGGCGACCCGAGGTTCTCCCAGTCGGCCTGAACTTCGTCCCCGTTCGGTTCGACCGAAGCCAACCCGGGCCGTTGGTCTTCGACGCCCGCATCAGCGAGGAGTTGCCGGATGACCATCTCCGATCGCTCGTAGTCGCCTTCGCCGAAACGGTGATGCCTGATCTGACCCTGCGCGTCGACGAAGTAGAGGGCGGGCCAGTAGTTGTTGGCGAAGGCACGCCAGACGGCGAAGTCGTTGTCGATCGCGACCGGATAGTCGATCTTTCTCGCCTCTACCGCCCAGCGCACGTTGTCGAGATCGTGCTCGAACTTGAACTCTGGCGTGTGGACGCCGATTGTGATCAGC
Source organism: Chloroflexota bacterium (assembly GCA_005882135.1). Lineage (GTDB taxonomy): Bacteria > Chloroflexota > Dormibacteria > Dormibacterales > Dormibacteraceae > 40CM-4-65-16. The sequence goes on along the minus strand of VBDR01000020.1, from coordinate 7,488 downwards.
CCATGATCCAGGTACCTCTGTCCCCAAGCTCGGAAGTACGCCTGCGTGCGGAGCCAGTTGATGCAGGTGTAGGTCCAGAACTGCACGACCACGACGTGCCCTCGGAGGGAAGCCGGCGTCAACGGCGCCGAGTTGAGCCACGCGGTGGCGCCGTCGAACGAGCCGATCGTGCCCTCGAGCGGAAGGTCGCCGGCCGCAACGCCAAGGATCCGCGCCACCCAGCCACGATCAGTTTGTGTAGACATGCCTCCCCTTCTCCTTCATCAGTGGTTGTCGGCATCGATGATCGCGTCCGCAAACGCTTCGCCCCGGGGACATATGAGGCGCGGCTCCCGGGCGCCTTTCCAGATCACTCGTGCACGTTGAAGTGGCACCTCGATACCTAGTCTCACCCCACGCCAGTCCTTCAAGTCGCGCTCAAAGCGGGGGGTTGGGCGAACGAGAACCATCCAAGCGGTGAGAAGTAGGCCATCACGTCGGCGGTCAACTCCGCGCCAGGTTGGCTCATCCCTTCACCCGTTTCGGATTCGGATTGCCCGAGCCATGGTGCTCGTAGCCGAAAGCTGGAGCGAACTTTGGCAAATCTGAGCCTCGCCCTTCTATGGTTGATTCGCGTAGCGGTTACGCCAGTCGTTCATTAGCGCTGTAAGTTCGACAGCCGTCATGCCGTACGTATCGGGCAACGCACCGCCGTCGTAGCCGGCAATGGCTTTCGCGGCCCTACGCACATTTGACGTCTGCTCCGGCGAGACGGAAAGCCTGATGCCCACTAGTCCGCTCAGGGCCGATGTACGCACGACGACAAACGAATCGATGTCCTTCCAGCGCCGAGTCACCCGGCGCCCTAGTCCTGTGAACATGAATCCTCCCGTGGTCAGCGTCAGAGTCGAACGGAATACAAGCTGGATGGCTGCAACAGCGGCGCACAGTCCAAAAAAGACGAATACGACAATCCCGCCGACGCGTCCGCCCGGAGCCGCGAAGAAGATGAGGACGCCAACCATCGTGAAGACCGCTCCAGCGAAGAGGAGCACGGCCCATTTGAAGCGGCTTGCCTTCAGCACGCGCGTCTCTCCATCGCCCAGTAGAGGATTCACCGCGTGGTCGGCCAAGCGATGAGCGCGATCAACCCGATCACCAGCATGGAATACGTTGCTGCCGTCACAACAATCGCGTTCCACTTCAACCTTTGCGCTGCAGCCATGACCGTCGAGGGCAGGGTCGCAATCACCTGAGTTCGGAAACTGGCATAGCCGAATGGCCACGGGCGCACCGGCCGACCAGTCAGTCGGCCCTCGAACTTGCGTGTCGTGCTCATGTGCAAGAAAGCGCAGGCGATTGCAAGCCCAGAGAACACAACGACGACGAATGATGGGAGGGCCGCGTCGGCCGCGATGAGAAGCACAGCGACGCCACCCCAAAAACCGCCCAGTCCAATCAGGTAAAGCACGGCGTCACGGCGTGCAGGGAACAGGTTGTCAGGTTCCTCCATGGTGAGGCTCTTCATCACCGCTACCGCCCCTCCGGCGACTGATGAGGCTGGCGGTTCTGCCTCGAACGCACGAGCATTACGGTCGAGACGACGGCGGCAGCGATCAGGATGACAATCGCTGCCGTCACGCTGATGCCGGGAGGATTCCAAAGGCCTATGAGCAAGATTCCGGCGATCATCGCCACTCCGAATGCGACCATGATCAGTCCACCAGCCCGCCAAGCGGCGGCGTTATCACGGCCGATCTGGCGCAGAAGCCACGGCTTACCTCGATAGGCTTCAGCTGCTCGATCCGAGACGCCCCGTATGTTGAATGCGAATGCGGCTCCCAGCAGCGCGTAGAGCATCAGGAAGATAACGAGACCTACGGTGGGGCTCACTTGTACGGGCTAGTCTGCCTCAGGCAATTCCCTAGTGAGCACTCTAAGGCGACTCTTCGATCTCTGATCAGCTAACCCATCCCGCCGCGCCGCATCGCCGTCAAATCGACTGGACGGGAACATTGATAACCTTCGCGAGGCGCAGGAGGTCAGCTGTTGGCCATGTGCCGCGAGCAGGGCCGAAGGCTGCGCTCCCATCGCGGCGAAAGAAACCGCAGCGCGATAGGCCATTGCCGGCTAATGAGAGCCGCATCGAGCCGATCTCACCGACCGCGACCATATTCGTCCCTGTAACGAGAACCTCGTACAGTCGGTCGTCGCGAAGCTCAAGCCGCCGCGTCACCGACGCGACTGAGATTGCCAGAAATACTGCGGCGAACAGCAAGAACATGCCGCCGAACACAAAGCCTGTCGTACTACGCAAAGCAAATACAGCAATCAGGCCTATCAGCACACAAGCAATGAAGGAGCTGCCGTAGAGCGCCAGGTACCAACCCGGAGGCCGGATGATCATCCCCGAGATCGGCCGCTCATCGAACCCTAGGCCGGCCATGGCGAGAGCACGATGCCATACATACCGAGCCAAAGGCTATAAGCAAGTCCGGCCAGGCTCAAGGACAGCGTTACGAGGTTGAAGCTCAGCACTGAGACTGCGAAATAGTTGTCTAAGTCTCTACGGACTGCCCGCACGGCCAAGGCTGTGGCAATCACCGAGACGGCAACGCCAACGATAGGGAAACAGATCAGCACGAAAGCCACAATCCCCAGGATCAAGGCGTTGGTTGAGGCCGTTCGAGATCGACGAATTGCCGTGTGGCTTGTCCACACCCCATCCCACCAGCGCAACGGGCCACTAGCGAAGGGATCCGGGTACCAGCCTGGAGCCACGTCACATTCTGTATAACGGGACGAAGGCCAAATCGTGTTAGCCCGCCCAATGTTGTCGACCTTCGCTCCACCTGAAGCGATTCCCGAAATCCTCTGTGGCGCTTGTCGTTTGTGGGCCAGCGCCTTCCATCCCGGACCGGTCGGATCAATCGGGCCGGGGCAGTACGTACGAGCGCTCCGATTACGCGGATGAACAAGATCGCCGCAGCCGTGCTGAGAATGGGCCCGGGCTAGTTAAACTCGCTCGGGGTATCAAGGATGGACGTCCGAAAGCTCCCATCCGTGCTGACAAAGGGCTTCCTGGGGTTCGCCGGATTGATGACGGTCGCTGCTCTCAGTGTGCACCTATCGAGTTATGGCCCGGATCAGATCGGACCGACGCTTATGAACTTGGCCCTGGCGCTATTCCCGATCGTCTTCCTGGTCTTCGGACCTGTGGTCGTGGTAGTTGCCTTCGCTCGGATACCCGTGGAGAGACTTATGGCCGGCCTGCCGGTCCTCGTCTACGTAGTCGGCGGAGCGGTGCTCCTTTATGTCTTTGTGGATTTCTTCCTGATGATGCGGGTGCTTCCAGGTCAACCCGAGCAGGACGGTTCGAACTTCTACTTCAATGACCATGGCAGTCTGATTCCGATCGGTCTCGACGCCTACCGGATGGCGATGATGCACGCGGCCCGCCTGTTCAGCGGGCATGAGCTGATCTTCTTTGGATTCGGGACTCTGATCGGATACCAGGTCGATGGGATACGGAGCGGGCGGGTCAACCTCGATATAGCGCCACGAGACGAAGTGATGGAGCGTTCTCCGCTGCCCTATCCCCTTTCAAGAGTGGTCGGGCTGCAGACGGCGCTATCCCCAGAGGCCTGCGTGGCGCGGCTGCTGACACCGCCGCCACGCTCAGCGTGGTCGTTGTTCGCCACATCACAGGGACTGAGAGGCCAGGTTTCAACGACCGAGTTTCGCGTGGAAATGTCAGGCCCCCAATCGCAAATGGTTTATGCAGTCGGTCGGTTCGGCAGGGTCGGAGGCACAACCGGGATCCGACTCTTAATGACCTTCAAGAGGTGGCCACTCATGACCTTGGGCGCGTCGATCGTTCTCGCGCCATTGGTTTGGGCGTTCATGGTTGCCGCCGGGTTTCCTTTGCCTTGGTTCTTGCTTGCGTTTGTCGTTGTCTTCGGAGCTGGGGGCAACTTCCTCTTCGGGCTGAATCAGCGGCGCCGGTTGCTCGCGCAGATCAAGCGAGCGACGGAGGCAAGAGAGATTCCGCCGAGCGACCCTGAATTTGCGCTCCTAACCTGATGGGCGGCAACCCTTCAACCGAACACCGTGCGACGCTGCCATTAAACGGGCGAGCCAACTAGCTCGCGAGATCGTGGATGGCCAAATTGCGCCGATTGACCGACCACACGAGATTGCCTGGCTCGCAACAGGCGACTGCAACGACTTCCTAAAGGGGATCGCATATGACCAGAGCCACCGAGCTCAAGTTGTATCAATCCTACGCACGTAGCCGGATCCTGGACTCTCTTGCGAGCGCGGTTGTTCTCAAGTGGAGCGGAGATCTCGCGATTGGAGGCGGGACCGCCTACGTGTTCGCCGGCTTGTCTACGGAACGCTGGCAGATTCTCACTCCAGACATGATCCGGCGCGAGGTGCAGCTTCCCGGCGATCCGGCCAAACGGCCCAAGTGGAAGGTTACCCTGTCAATCCCTCGAGGAACACTTCTGCTCGGTCAACCGAAGCCGCGCGATCCATTTCTGTTCCTCGGCGAGATCGCTCCCACCCGCAACAATGGCAGTCGATCACTTGGACACATTGCGAGCGCCCGGTGGGACGACTACCTGCTGAAGCCTCGTCTGCCTCGGCAAATGTGGGCTCAACTGCGGTTTAGGTGCCTCTACATAGACGAGAGGATTGTGCCAATCGACAGCTGGGTTGGCCGCCCGGATCCCAATCGCTTTATCGAGACCATCGAGCGCCTTCGCGGGCGGCGCAGAGTCGTTGCCAAGGTTTACCGCCGTGGCGGAGGGACGCTTACTTACACCAAGCAGCAACGGACGCGCTCCCTCGTCTACGAGAGCGGAGCGACGAGCCGGCGCGCCCTCCTGCCATATACGAGTTGGCCCAAAGGAGCCGCCGCCGATGAGCAAACTGCACTCGAGGCCTTGATGGTCTTCTGGTCGTATGGCACCTTCCTCCCGTCGATCCGCTGGAATAAGGGCGGACGTGCTACGAAGTAAGCGAAGGCATCTGCAGAGTCACGTCCGAGCGTCCCTAAAGGTCGCGAGCTATTTGGGTGGCCTCTCCACCGACTGGCCACTTACGGCCGGACGATCTGGATGGTGTCCCAAGAGGCCATCTCTGGATTACTTCCCGGGAAATTGTGATACGGCTGTGATACTGCGCCCTACCTAACACCAAGCGTGATGCAAGGATCGTATTCAGAAATTGGTCGGGGGCCCGGGATTTGAACCCGGGGGCCTCACGGTCCCGAAATCTAGGCGGTCTCGTCCACCGAGGTCGATATCGAGGGATTTGAGGCAAGTCGGAAATCTGACGAGGCGATTGAGGCCAGTTTTGGCCACTAGTGTCACCAGAATTACTACATGAACTACTACACAGAATGCTACCCAGGTAAATCGGTTCAGGCCATCGAGACGAGCCTGGCCGGCCTGGTCACTCCGCCCGATCAACGACCACGGGAACCTCGTCCTTTATGCCTCTGAGCATTAGCCATGCTCCAATGGTCAATTCAAACGGGAGGATCGGAAGGAATACAAAAATCGAGACATCATGGCCGAGGAATTGGAACGCGAGCCCAACTAAAGCTACGGACACGGCCGTGAGACCTACGAGAGATATGACGCGCGGGACATACCGCGATTTGTAAAACAGGTAATACCAAAGCATTCCCCCGAAGCAATAGAAAAGCAACTCTGTCGTTTGGCCCAGCTGCACGACAACACCGCTGTAGAGAACTGCGCCCAACGTTTGATAGTAGGAATGGTCCGGAGCCCCCGCCTGAACAAATTCCTGGCTTAGAGGTATCAGCGCAGAAGCCCCAAATTTGCTTATGGCCAGAGCCATTGCTTCTATTAGCCAGCATCCTAGGGCAACAATGGCAATGATCTTGTTCTGTTTGTTCAGGACGACGTAGAGCAGGACTGCCAGGACAATAATTCCAAGACTAGTTACCAGATCACCAAGGATGAAGAGCCGCATCAGGGTAAGCCGATGTGAAATATCAACCAGGATGTCGGAGATGCTCCCGGATCCAACAGCTGACATGAGCAGCAAACTACTGCCCACGCTCGTGAAAGCAACAATCAGGAACGCTGCGCCTAGAAGCCTGGGGGCGTATTTCCTTGTAGTCATCTGTTCTCCGGTGCAATCTGCGCCCGCGGTTTCCATGGTGCTGCCTTAGACGTAGTTGGTGCGGCCGACACGGATATGACGACCTTGCCTCGTGCGCGCCCGGTCTCGAGATAGCGGATGGCGTCTGCTGCTTCGCGGAGCGGATACGTCCTGTCAATGACCGGCGTGACGCTGCCGGCCTCAATCAGTTCCCTTAGGAATTTCAGGTCCTTGCTACTTGGCTTCGTGTCAAGCGGACTCAAGGTCTGGCCGGTGAACAGCGACAAGAGGACGGCCTTGATGATCCGGTCGACTGGCCCGATGAAGCGACCTGGGGAGTCACCGCTGCTTAGTACGAGCCTGCCCTTAGGGGTGAGTACGCGTCGGCAGGCAGACGGTGAGGCGGTGCCCGCGAGCTGAAAGATCAGGTCGTACTTTTGACCACGCCGCGTGAAGTCCTCTCGGGTGTAGTCGATGACGCTATCGGCGCCGATCGAGCGGACCATTTCCAGATTCCTCGTGCTGCACACTCCGGTCACATCCGCGCCGAACCATTTCGCGATCTGCACCGCGAACGTCCCAACGCCTCCCGACGCACCGACGATCAGAACCCTCTGCCCTGACCGTATCTCTCCGACATCACGAAGGCCTTGCAGGGCGGTCAACGCTGCGAGAGGGACGGTGGCCGCTTGCTGGAAGCTCAGGTTCGCGGGCTTCAACGCCAGGAGTTCCTCCGGGGCAGATACGTACTCCGCGAAGGTACCTACCCGGACAAAGCCGAAGACCTCGTCGCCGGGCCGGAACCGCGTCACTTCGTTGCCGACCGCCTCAACATCGCCCGCCATGTCGCTGCCGAGAACCGAGTTCTTCGGTTTGCGCACTCCCGCTCCCGCTAGGCGAGCGATGTAGGGCAGGCCCCTCATGAAGTGCCAGTCCCAGGGATTCGGTGAAGCTGCGCGGACGCGTACAAGAACCTCGTCACGCTCGACGTCGGGTTTGCGAACTTCCTTGAGTTCAAGAACGTCCGCCGAGCCGAACTCCTCGTGTGCGATCGCCTTCATTTCTCTGCTCCTCCACATCCAACGGCTGACGCAAGGGGTTGGCCGCTAACCGGGTGTACGCCGTACACCTCGTGGCAGTCTAGGTGTACGGCATACACTTGTCAAGAGGACTGTGGACTTCAGCGGCCTGTCACAAGGAAAGGTGGTCCAGATGGCACAGCAGATCGAGGCTCCGCGCCGGGTCCCCCTGAGCAGGGGCCGCGTGCTGCGAGCCGCCGTCGCCCTTGCCGACGACGCCGGGATCGAGTCGCTCAGCATGCGAAAGCTTGCTGAGGAGCTTGGAGTCGTGCCGATGGCGCTGTACAAGCAC
>VBDR01000024.1 GCA_005882135.1 Chloroflexota bacterium | reverse complement strand
CTGTGTCGGCGAGCTCAGCGGGTGCAGGGTGACCGGTAGCGGGTTCAGCACAGACGGATCAACCCCCTTCTGCTGCAGGGAGGCTGCGATCCTGGCGGCGTCGTAGCGACCCAGCAACGTCTGCAGCCGGATGTCGGCGATCTGCGCGCTCTGCCGGGAGGGGTCGTAGTACTCCTCGATCCCGCTGGACGTGAACACAATGCCGATGTCCACCTCCTGCTTTGCCGCCGCCGCCGGGTCGGCGACGCGCTCGAGCTTCAGCCCGGTGGCGTTGAACAGGATGCCGAGGCCGGCGGGAATGTCACCTGAGTACCCCGCCGTGTACGTCTGGGCGGCGGTGCGGGTGGAGACCTGGGAGATCACGAAGAGCACGATCGGGGTTGCAAGCGCGGCGAGCGCGATCGCGACCAGCGTGCGGCGGTCGCGAAGGATCTCGCGGAGCTCCTTCCAGAACACGATGGCGACCGAGCTCATGGCGCGGCCTCGACCAGAGACAAGAAAGAATCCTCCAGCTCGCGGAAATTGCCGCGCACCTCGGCGGTGGTGCCGCTGGCCACGACGCGGCCCTGGTGGATGATCGTCACCCGGTCGCACAGCCGCTCGGCGTCGTGCAGCACATGCGTCGAGAAGATGACGCACTTGCCGCGTCCTCTCGACTCGACCATGAAGTCGCGGATCTCGCGCGATGCGAGCACGTCCAGGTTCGAGGTGGGCTCGTCGAACATCAGGACCGGCGGGTCATGGACGATGGCGCGGGCGATCGCGACCTTCTGCTTCTGGCCCGACGAAAGGCTCTCGGCTCGCTGCTGGGCGAACGAGCCCATGTCGAGGCGTTCGATCACGCCATCGACCCTGCGGAGGAGCTCACCATCGAGGACGCCGCTCAACTCCGCGAAGTAGGTGATGTTCTCGCGCGCGGAGAGGCGTGGGTAGATGCCGATCTCCGCCGTGACCACGCCTACGCGCCGGCGCACCTCCTGCGGTGCGACGCGCGTGTCGAATCCGAGCACCTCGACAGATCCGGCATCGGGGGCCAGCAGCGTGCAGATGATGCGCAGGGTCGTCGTCTTGCCCGCGCCATTCGGTCCCAGCAGCCCGAAGATCTCGCCGGGCTGCGCGTCGAAGGAGATGCCGCGCAGCACCTTGTTCGGACCCAGTGTCTTTTCGAGGCGGTCGACCCTGACCGCCGCCGGGCTCACTTCTTCTTGGCGGTGCTCCGCCTGGCCGGAGGCTTGCTTGTGGCAGGCGCCTTGGCTTTGGACGCGGTCTTGGCCGCGCTCTTGGCTGTGGATGGGGCCTTGGCCTTGGCCGATGCTGCGGCGGCCTTGGCTGCGGTCGTGGTTGCGCGCTTGGCGGGTGCAGGCGTGGGTTTCACCGCCTCTGCCGCAGCCGGGGCCGGGACCGGCGCCGGGGCCTCGCCGGATATTTCCTCCGCAGCGGCCTCGACCGCTGCCACGCCGATCGAGCTCGTCAGGGTCCGGTGGCAGGTCTCGCAGGTCACGATCGACCGCACCAGCGTGCCGAGTTGATGTTCCTCGCGCCGCAGGTTGCGCGGGCGACCGCAGAACGAGCAGTAGCCCGTTTCGACTGTGACCGTCACGTGCCCAGGTCGCTTGTTCACCGCCCGCAGACATTACCGGTTGTTGCTAGACTTTCGCGCGAAGTCCTTTAAGTCCGGACCAGTGAGCCCGGGAAGGAGATTTTTTCATGGCCATCACGTTGCGGATGCGGCACGTACGCCGAGCGTGCGCAGGGCGCACAAGAAAGCGCCTGCAGGCTGGCTTTTAGCCGTGGCCATCACCTCGCGAATGGGCCATGTGATCGAAAGCCAGCAGTTTTCCCGGACCCTCCTCGAAGATCTCTTCGCACGCTCTGAAGAGATGAAGGGCGAACCGCATCGTTTCGTGGGACGGCTGGCGGGGCAGGTGATGGCCGCGCTCTTCTATGAGCCTTCGACGAGGACACGCCTTTCTTTCGAGGCGGCGATGCTGCGGCTTGGCGGCACGACGATGGGGACCGACAACGCGCGTGAGTTCTCGTCGGCCTCGAAAGGCGAGACGCTCGAGGACACGATCCGCATCGTCAGCGGCTACGCGGATGTGATCGTGCTCCGCCACAACGAAGAAGGCGCGGCCAGGCGGGCCGCCGCCGTCAGCACGGTGCCGATCATCAACGCCGGCGACGGTCCGGGCCAGCACCCGACGCAGGCGCTGCTCGACCTGTACACGATCCGCGACGAGCTCGGCCGGATCGACACCGTCCGCGTCGCCATGGTCGGCGATCTCGCCAACGGCCGCACCGTGCGCTCGCTGACCTACCTGTTGAGCAAGTTCAAGGAAATCAAGTTCTGGTTTGTGGCGCCCCCTCAGGTGGCGATGCACGATGACTTGAAAACGCACCTCGACGAGCACCAGCTGCCTTGGGTCGAGACGCAGGACCTCGACGCGGTTCTGCCTGAGGTCGACGTCGTCTACATGACCCGAATCCAGAAGGAGCGCTTCACCGACCCTGAGACGTACAACGCAGTCAAGGGCGTCTACAGAATCGACAGAAGATCAATGGCGCTGATGCGCAAGTACGCGATCTTGATGCACCCGCTGCCGCGGGTCGACGAGATCGCGCCCGAAGTCGACGAAGACCCGCGCGCGGCCTATTTCCGTCAGGCGCGCAACGGCCTCCACGTTCGCATGGCGCTCCTGGACAGGCTGCTTTCATGAGCATCGCCGAAGGCCGGCTGAAGGCGACGGTGATGGATGCGGACCAGATCCGCCGCTCGCTCTCCCGCATCGCGCACGAGATCGTGGAGCGCAATCGCGGCGTCGAGGACGTCGTGCTGGTCGGCATCGTCAGCAAGGGCGACGTCCTGGCGCGACGGCTGGCCACCGCCCTCTCCAAGCTCGAGAAAGCCACCGTGCCGTTCGGACGCCTTGACGTGACGCTCCATCGCGACGATCTCCACCTCCGGCCGCCCGACGGCCACCGGCCGGGCAGCGAGCTGCCGGACATCGGCGGCAAGGTGGTGGTGCTGGTCGACGACGTGATCCACCACGGCCGCACTGCACGCGCCGCGATGGATGCGCTGATGGATTTCGGCCGGCCGCGGGCGATCCAGCTGGCGGTGCTCCTGGACCGCGGTCACCGCGAGCTTCCGATCCGTCCTGATTACGTGGGCAAGAACGTGCCGACGGCCGACTCTGAGCGCATCGAGGTCCTGATGGCGGAAGAGGACGGCATCGACCAGGCGGTGATCGTTGCCGGCTGAGAAATTGTTCGCCGCGCTCGTCCTGGAGGATGGCCGAGCCTTCGTGGGCGCGCCGCTCGGTGCCGACGTGGTGGGCGAGGGTGAGGTTGTCTTCAACACCGCGATGACCGGCTACCAGGAAGTCCTGACCGATCCCTCGTACGCGGGACAGATGGTCTGCATGACGTATCCGCTCCAAGGCAACTACGGCGTGCGTGACGCGGATGCGGAGTCGGCCCGGCCCTGGGCGCGGGCGCTGGTCGTGAGATGGGCCTGCCCCTCGCCAAGCCATCACTCCAGCGAGGCGTCACTCGACGAATACCTGCGGCGGTGGAACGTCCCGGCGATCGCGGAGATCGACACCCGCGCGCTGACGCGGCACATCCGGACCCATGGTGCGTTGCGCGCGCTGCTGGTCCACGAGCCCTCAGCGCCGTCGGAGGCGCGGCTCGCCGAGCTCGCCGTGGCCGCACGCCGCGTGACACCCCTGGCGGAGCAAGACCTGGTCGCCCAGGCCTCGCGCACAAGACAAGAGGAGTGGCTGGAGCCGCTGCCGCCGGAGCTCAGGATGCGGTGGCGGAGCGACGGCGCCGGCCTGCTGGCGGCGGTCGTCGACTACGGCGTCAAGTCCAACATCCTGCGCTCGCTGCGCGAGCGCGGCTGCCATGTCGTCGTCCTGCCCCACACTGCCACCTGGGCAGATGTGCAGGCCACGGGCGCGGACGGCCTGGTTCTATCGAACGGTCCCGGCGACCCGGCGGTGCTGGACGGCCCGGTCGAGCTGGCGCGGCAAGCGCTCGGCCACCTCCCGATCTTCGGCATCTGCCTCGGCCACCAGGTTCTCGGGCGCGCCGCGGGCGCGACCACCTCGCGTCTACCGTACGGCCACCACGGCGCCAACCATCCGGTCAAGGACTTCGACACCGGCCGTGTGCACATCACCAGCCAGAACCACGAGTTCCAGGTCGATGCGGCCTCGATCCCCGCCGGCGACTTCTACGTCTCGCAGCGCAACCTGAACGATGGATCGGTCGAAGGGCTCGGTCACCGCACGCTGCCTGTGTTCAGCGTCCAGTACCACCCCGAAGGCTGCCCTGGGCCGCAGGACAACCAGCACCTGTACGACCGGTTCATCGATATGGTGCGCAGCAGGGCGCCGGTGGCGAGGGCCGTGGCCGGGGGAGGTGCGGAACAGCGGCGGCCGCGCAAGGTCCTGATCTTGGGTTCCGGCCCGATCGTCATCGGTCAGGCGGCCGAGTTCGATTACGCGGGGACTCAGGCCTGCAAGGCGCTGCGCGAAGAGGGCATCGAGACGGTGCTTGTCAACTCCAACCCGGCGACGATCATGACCGACGAGGAGGTGGCCGACCGCGTCTACCTCGAGCCGCTCACCGTCGAAGCCGTGGAGCGGATCATCGCGCGCGAGAAACCCGACGCCATGCTGCCCACGCTGGGTGGCCAGACCGGGCTCAATCTCGCGACCGACCTTGCGAACGCGGGCGTGCTCGATCGCCACCGGGTGCGCATGCTCGGCGCCACGATCGAGACGATTCGCAAAGCCGAGGACCGGCAGGCCTTCAAACAGATGCTGGAGGAGATCGGCGAGCCGGTTCCCGTCTCGCGCGTGTGCGAGTCGATGGAGGCGGTCAAGGACTTCGCCGCGGCAACCGGTCTTCCGCTCGTCATCCGTCCGGCCTACACGCTTGGCGGGACAGGGGGAGGCTTCGTGACCACGGACGCCGATCTCGACCGCGTGGCCGCGCGCGGGCTTGCCGCGTCGCCCATCCACCAGGTGCTCATCGAGAGGTCGCTGTGGGGATGGAAAGAGATCGAGTACGAGGTGATGCGCGACGGCGCGGACACGTGCATCACGGTCTGCAACATGGAGAACCTCGACCCGATGGGCGTGCACACGGGCGACTCGATCGTGGTCGCTCCGGCGCAGACGCTCTCCGACCGCGACCACCAGATGCTGCGGTCGTCGGCGATCCGCATCATCCGGGCACTCGGAATCGAGGGCGGCTGCAACGTCCAGTTCGCGCTGGACCCCAAGAGCTCGCAGTACTACGTGATCGAGGTCAACCCTCGGGTCAGCCGTTCGTCAGCGCTCGCGTCCAAGGCGACGGGTTATCCCATCGCACGGGTGGCCGCAAAGGTCGCGGTGGGCAGGCGGCTGGAGGAGATTCGCAACGAGATCACGGGCCGCACGTTCGCGGCGTTCGAGCCCGCGCTCGACTACTGCGTAGTGAAGATTCCGCGCTGGCCATTCGACAAGTTCCCGGCGGGCGACCGCAGGCTTGGGACGCAGATGGCATCGACCGGCGAGGTGATGGCGCTCGAGCGCACATTCGAGGCCGCGCTCGTGAAGGCGATGCGGTCGCTCGAGCAGACGCCCCCCGCGGCGTGGGAGCTAGGCCCCGAGACGATCGATCAGCCGAACGACCGGCGCCTCTTTGCGCTGCTCAGTGCCTTGCGCAACGGCACGGGACCCGAGTCGCTCGCGGAGCGGAGCGGCGTCGACAGGTGGTTCATCGACCGGCTCGCCAACATCGCGCGACTGGAGGTCGAGGGCGACGTCCGCGAGCTGAGGCGAGCCGGGTTTTCCGACTCGATGATCACCGCCCTGCGCGGGGAAACCGTGGAGCCGGGCAAGCCCACCTACAAGCTCGTCGACACGTGCGCCGGCGAATTCGAGGCGGCGACGCCTTACTACTACTCATGCTGGGAGGAAGAGACCGAAAGCAATCCCGTTGATGTGCGCACCGTGCTGGTCATCGGGTCCGGACCGATTCGAATCGGCCAGGGCATCGAGTTCGATTACTGCTCGGTCCACGCCGCGTGGGCGCTGCGTGAGGCCCGCGTGCGGGCTGTGATGGTCAACTCCAACCCAGAAACGGTCTCGACCGACTTCGACGCCTCGGACCGCCTCTACTTCGAACCGCTCGACCTCGACGGCGCCCTTCATGTAGCACAGGCCGAACGTGTCGCCGGCGCGCTGGTGCAGTTCGGCGGCCAGACGGCGATCAACCTCGCCGAGCCCCTCGACCACGCATCCATCGCCATCATGGGCTCGAGCGTCGAGGCCATCGACCTCGCGGAAGACCGCCGAGCCTTTGCCCGCTCGCTCGACGCGATCGGCGTCCCGCAGCCCGTGGGCGGCACGACCACCACCGTCGCGGAGGCCGAGGCCATCGCCGAACGCGCCGGCTACCCGGTGCTGGTGCGGCCGTCGTATGTGCTGGGCGGGCGCGCGATGGAGATCGTGCGCAACCGCGACGAGCTGCGGCGGTACATGGGCTGGGCGATCGGCGCCATGCCGCGCGGCCAGGTCCTGGTTGACAAGTACCTCCAGGGACTGGAGGTCGAGGTGGACGCGATCTCGGATGGGGAGACGGTCGTCATTCCCGGCGTGATGCAGCATGTCGAGCGAGCTGGGGTCCACTCCGGCGACTCGTACGCGGTCTATCCAGCGCCGGGTCTGGAGCGGCGCGAGCTCGACCACATCGTCGATTACACGGTCCGCATCGCGCGTCACCTGCGCCTGCGCGGCCTGGTGAACGTGCAGTACGTCGTCCACCGCGGTCACGTCTACGTGCTGGAGGTAAACCCGCGCTCCTCACGCACCGTGCCATTCCTCTCCAAGGTCACAGGCGTGCCGATGGTGAAGCTGGCCACAGGCGTGATGCTGGGCGAAAAGCTGGCGGATCTCGGCTGGGCGACCGGGCTGGTGCCGCCGCGCGACCTCGTCGCGGTGAAGGCGCCGGTCTTCTCGATGAACAAGCTGCCGGCGGTCGATTCGTATCTTGGGCCGGAGATGAAGTCCACGGGCGAGGCGATCGGCATCGCCCGCACGCTGAATGAAGCGCTGCGCAAGGCATTCGCGGCCTCGGGCATGCATGTCGAGCGCGGCAGCGCGGCGCTGCTCACCATCGCCGACGCCGACAAGCCGGAGCTGTTCCCGATCGTCTCGCGGCTCGTCGAGCTCGGATGCCGGCTCGTCGCGACCGACGGCACCGCGCGTGCATTGCGCACGGCCGGTTTCTCGCCTCGCGTGGTGGCAAAGATCGGCGAGGAAGGACCGACGGTCGTCGACGTCATCGTCCGCGGCGAGGTCCAGCTTGTGATCAACACGATGTCTAACATCTACGAAGACCCGGGTGACGGCAACCCCGTCTTCAAAGACGGTTTCGAGATCCGCCGCGCGGCCGTGGAGCGCCGGATCCCGTGCCTCACCTCGCTGGACACCGCCACCGCACTTCTCGAGTCGGCGGTCGCAGCTCCAGACGAGATGGAGGTGCGCACGATCGGCGAGTGGCGTGAACTTGTTCCTGCTTGACGCTCCGATAACCAGCAAGCGCCAGGTCGCCCGCGGGATGTTCGTGATCGGCTTGCACGCGCCTGAGATCGCGAACTCGGTTCGCGCCGGCCAGTTCGTCAATCTCGCCCTCTCACCAGGTCCCTTGCTGCGGCGTCCGTTTTCGGTCTATCGAGCCAGCGCCGACCACATCGAGATCGTGTTGAAGGCGGTGGGCGCGGGTACCGCCCAGCTGCTGGCGCTGGAGCCCGGCGACCGCGCCAGCTGCCTCGGGCCGCTCGGTCGGGGATTCGAGCTGGCCGCGGGGCCGCAGACGGCAGTGCTCGTCAGCGGCGGGCTGGGAGTCGCGCCAATGCCTCTGGCGGCCAGGGACGCGAGGGCAGCCGGAATGCGGGTCACCTGGGTGCACGGAGCACGGACCGCCGCCGAGCTGTGCGCGGAGACGGACGGTGAAACCGTGATCTGGGCCACGGACGATGGTTCCCAGGGGACCGCGGGGACCGCGGTGGCAGCGGCGCCGGACGCGGAGGTCGTGCTCGGGTGCGGGCCGAACAGGATGCTCGCCGCGCTCGCCGAGCGCTGGCCCGCGGCCCAGGTTGCCCTCGAGACCTACATGGGTTGCGGAACCGGCGTCTGCCTGGGCTGCGCGGTGCCGCTCAAGGGTGGCGGTTTCGACCGCGCCTGCAAGGAAGGCCCGGTCTACCGCGCCGCCGACGTCGACTGGTCGGCGCTCCCGACCCACCTCTCGTACGCGGTGACGGCGTGACCGCTGAGATGTCGGTGGTCATCGGCGGGATGAGGCTGCGCGGGCCGGTGCTCGCCGCATCCGGCACCTTCGGCTACGGGACCGAGGTGCCTCTGCTCGAGCGGCGCGCGCTCGGCGCGATGGTTTCGAAAGGCATCTTCCTCCGCGCCCGCGAGGGCACGGCGCCCCCGCGCATCGCCGAAACGCCGAGCGGGATGCTCAACGCGATCGGCCTCCAGGGCCCGGGAGCCGACGCGCTGATCAGCGATTACGCGCCGAGGTGGGCGGAGTGGGACTTTCCCGTGCTGGTCAACATCAACGGCGAGTCTGCGTCCGAGTACGGGGAGCTGACCGCGCGCCTGGACGGGATCCCAGGCGTCGCCGGCTTCGAGATCAACATCTCCTGCCCCAACGTCGAGCAAGGAGGCCTGTACTTCGGCAACGATCCACGCGCGGCGGCCGCCGTCACCGAGGCGGTACGCAAGCGGACCAAGCTGCCGGTGTGGGTCAAGCTGACGCCGATGGTGAGCGATATCGGCGTCATCGCTCGGGCCGTGGAATCGGCGGGTGCCGACGCCCTGTGCGCGATCAACACGTTCGTCGGGATGTCGATCGACCTCAACGCGTACCGCCCGCGCCTCAGCTTCCGCACCGGCGGCTTGTCCGGGCCCGCGATCAGGCCCCTCGCGATCCATCTCGCGCACCAGGCCGCGCGGGCGGTGGACATCCCGGTGATCGGGATCGGCGGCATCATGCGAGCCGAGGACGCGCTTGAATTTCTGGTCGCGGGCTGCGCGGCGGTCCAGGTCGGCACGGCCACTTTCGTCAACCCGAACGCGATCGCCGAGGTCCACGATGGCATCGCCGCCTTCCTCGACTCGAGGGGGTTTTCGTCGTTGTCTTCGCTTCCGCGCTACCTTCCACGGGATTAGATGTCGACCGAGCTGCCTCCGACCCGACGCGACAGCGAAGTGCTGCAGATCCTGGCCACTGAGCACTGGAGCCTGCTCGCCACGCGCGCCCTCACCTACCAGGAGTCGCTCGGGCGCGTGAACATGTTCCTGACCATCCTCTCGGGTGCTGTGATCGCACTGGCGCTCGTCGCGCAGGCGGACCGCTTCGGGCCGACGTTCGTGACCGTCGCCATCTTCATGCTTACCGTCGTCTTCTTCACCGGCATCGCCACCATTCGGCGCCTCCTGATGCTCAACCGCGACGACTACAAGTGGGTGGTCGGGATGAACCGGCTCCGCCACGGATACCTGGAGTTGCATCCCGAGCTTGAGCCGAACTTCATCACCAGCTCATATGACGACCTCGCCGGAGCCCTGAAGACGCTCGGCCTGGACCCTGTGAGCGCGCCCACCGTGGGCACGATGTTTCACGCGTTCGTCACTCTCCCCGGCATGCTGGGTGTGATCGTGGCCTCGGTTGGAGGGGCCATCGGCGCTCTCGCCGCCCAGGGTTTTGGAGCGCCCGTCTACGGAGTCCTGCTCGCCGGCGCGGCAGCGTTCGTCGCGTCGCTGGCGGCGATCATGCGCTCGGGCCGCCGCTCGTTTCGGAGGTACGGGCCAGGCATCGAGACTCGGTTCCCGTCGCCACCTAAACCGCAACTCTAGGCATCGCGTCCCGTCACAATCCTCTAGCCGTGCTGGAAGTTGAAGGCCTTGCCAAGCGCTACGGCGACGTGCTTGCCCTCCAAGACCTCACCGTCAATGTCGAGGAAGGGCAGTGCCTGGTCTTGCTCGGCCGCAACGGAGCCGGAAAGACGACGGCCTTACGCTGCATGGCTGGCGTCCTGCTGCCCACGGCGGGCTCGGTCAAAGTCGACGGCATCGACGCCGGGGACGATCCGGCTGCGGTTCGAGCCCGGGTCGGACTCATGCCCGAGGTCCCCGGCCTCTATGAGCGGATGTCGGCTCGCGCCTACCTGGACCACTTCGGCGCCATCTACGACATCGAGCCCTCGGTGCGGCGCCGCCGCATCGACGACCTGCTCGAGATCTTCGAGCTCACCGACGCCGGCGACCGGTGGCTGGGCACCTTCTCCAAAGGCATGCGGCAGAAGGTCGCCCTGATCCGGGCGACGCTGCACCGGCCAAGGCTCGTGCTCGCCGACGAGCCGACGTCTGCCCTCGACCCGGACAGCGCGCGGCGCGCCTGGATCTATCTCCAGGACCTGCAGAAGGAGGGTTGCGCGCTCGTCATCTGCACCCACAGCATGGAGGAGGCCGAGCACCTCTCGGGCCAGATCGGAATCATGTCCGCCGGACGAGCGCTCGCGATCGGCGACATGATCGAGCTCCGCCGCCGATCGGGCCTGAAGACGCGCCAGGAAGTGCGCGAGCTGCCAACGCTGCAGGACATCTATCTCGCCATCGTCGGGAACCACCTGGAGAGCCCCCATGAGCTGGCCGAAACTCGAACGGCGTAAGGCGGCTCTGGTAGCGGCGCGCGATCTGCGGGATGCGATCAGCGAGCTGCGGTTGATCGCGGCGATGGTCGCCTTGACGCTTGCGATTCCGATCGGCGCGGGGTCGGGTGTGAGGGCGCTCGCGGCATTCGGAGGTGGCACCGCCGTCGTGAACCGTCTGTCCCTGGTCGGCGCATTTTTCGTCGTCTTCATTCCCGCCAGCTTTTCCCTGGTGCTCGCGCTGGAGTCGTTCGTCGGCGAGCGCGAACGCACGACCCTGGAGGTGCTGCTGTCGACTCCGCTGCGCGAGGCCGAGATCTATGCGGGCAAGGTGGTCGCGGTGCTGGCCGTCGCGCTCACGCTGTGTTATGGCGGCCTGATCGTCTACTGCCTGGTCGCGTTTCCGGGGCTCGGCTACTTTCCGATCGGGATCCTGCTCGCGCTCGCTCTGTCGACGATCTGCCAGGTGGCGGCGATGGTCAGCGGCGCGGTGATCATCAGCCTCAACGCGCGCACCATGCGCGCGGCCAACGTCATGGCCTCCTTCATCATCCTGCCGATGTCGCTCGTGCTGCAGCTCGAGGCGGCGCTGATCTTGCTTGGGCGCGCCGAGTTTCTGTGGTGCTTTGCGCTCCTGATGACGGTGGTCGCGGTCGTCCTCCTGCGCATGGGGTTCAGCGGTTTCTCCCGCGAGACGCTGCTGGCGCGAGACGTCGGCCTGCGGCATCCGCTGCGGCGTGCGATCGGCGCCGTGCGTGCAAGCTTCGATCAACGCCCCGCGTTCCCGCGCCTGGTCTGGATGCGCCGGATCCCGATGCTGCTGGCGGCGCTGGGTTTTCCGATCGGCGCCCTGGCCGGCTACCTCGCGGGATCGACCGGCGCCGTCCCGGCGGTCGTCGTGCGCCCGGTCCTCTCGAGCCTGGTGAGGTCTGCGGGGTCGGGCGGCGCGTTCGAAGAGGCAATTGCGATCTTTGCCCACAACGTCCTCGCGCTCATCTTCGTCGCTGTACTCGCGATCCTGACCGTGGGTCTGAGCGGGTTTCTGCTCACGTTTGCGCCGGGCTTCCTCCTCGGCTTCGCCGCCGCCCTCACCTCCTGGACGGTCGCGCTGACGGGGATAGTGCCCAACGGTTTGGTGGAGATCCCCGCCGCGATCATCGCCGGCGGTCTGGCCATCCAGGTGGGAGCGACCACCATCCACATGGACGCGAGCGGTGGTTGGAGCGCCCGCGTGCTGAAGGCGCTTGCCGACTACGTGCGCGCGCTGCGCTGGCTGGTGCCGGCGCTGGCCGTGGCGGCGGTGCTCGAAGTCTGGCTCGGATGACCGAACACAGCAGGCCTCAATAGCCAGACCGCAAGCACGACGGATCCAGCGACCGCCGCCCCGATCGCCATCGCCCAGGGCGCTCCGAAAAGGGTCGCCAGCAAGCCGGCCTGCGTGGCGCCGAGCGGCCCGACCCCGATCAGGGCCTGTCCGTACAAGCCCATCACGCGACCACGCAGGTGGTCTGGCGCGATGGTCTGGATGCGGTTGTTGGTGGCGGCCAGGAACGAGATCTGCGCATACCCGGCCACGAAGAGCGTGACCAGCGAGATCAAGAACACACGGGAGATCGAAAACTCGAGCAGCGCAGCCACCCAGATCGCGGCCATCCACAGCTGGCGGCGCGGATCGGCCCCCAGCTGGGGAAAGAACGCAAGCATCAACGCACCGGTCATGGCGCCCAGGCCCATGGCCCCAACGAGGAAGCCGAAGCCCTGCGCCCCGACGTACAGGACCTGGTCGGCGAACAGGGGAATCAGCGTCAGGCGGTTCATCGCGAAGAGCGAGAAAACCGCGACCAGGAGCAGCAGCATGCCGACCACGGGTTCACGCCGCGCATACGAGATGCCCTGCAGCAGCCGGGCCAGCCACGGCTGGTCGGCGTGGTCCCGCGCAAGAGCCGGTAGGTCGCGCATGAGGAGCAAAGCCGCCACGGCGCCGAGGTAGCTGAGGGAGTTGGCAAGAAAGCACAACGGCACGCCGACGACGGCGATCAGGACGCCGGCGACCGAGGGACCGACGACCGCGGCGCCGTTGAACACCGACGAGTTGAGGGCGATCGCGTTCATGAGGTCTTGCTTGCCGACCATCTCGACGATGAACGCCTGGCGCGCCGGAACGTCGAAGAGGTTGATGGTGCCCACCGCAAGCGCGGCGATGACGACCATCCAGTAGTGGGCATGGCCGCTCGCGCTGACCACGAAGAGCGTGAACGATGGAACCATGAACAGCGACTGGGTCGCGAGCAGGACGCTGCGCTTTCGGTACCGGTCTGCGATCACCCCTCCGAACTGGCCGCCGAGCAAGACCGGCGTGAACTGGGCTGCAAGCACCAGGCCGACGAGGAGCCCGCTATGCGTCAGCTGCAGCGCAAGCCATGGCATGGCAACGCTCTGCATCCATGTGCCGACTGTCGAGATGATCTGCCCGATGAAGAAGAGCCGGTAATTGCGGTGCCGAAGGGCACCCAACATGCGACTCGACGCGACCTCACTCATCCAATGCGATGATCGCAGTGTGGCCAGGATCCGCGAATCGGTCGATATCGACGCGCTGTCGGAACGCGTGTGGGCCGTGGTCGCGGAGGACGTTACGAACGCACCCAAATGGACGTCCAACCTGGACAAGGTGGAAAAGCTCGACGACGGGCCGCCTGGAAGGGGTACGCGGTATCGCTACCACCTCGACCTCGGCGGGCACAAAGAAAAGCTCGAGGTCGAGCAGACGGTCTACGCCAAGCCGAAGAAATGTTCCGGCAAGTTCATCCAAGGTCCGCTAAAAGGAACCTGGTCCTACACCTACACGCAGCACAAGGACGGCTCGACCCGGCTGGTCTATGAGATGGACTACGAGCTGACCGGCTTGCTGCGCTTCGCTGGGAGCTGGCTCGGATCTCAATATGCCGCGGGCATACGCACGAACATGCAGTCGCTGAAGAACTACATCGAATCAGGCAGGGGCCCCAAGGCTAAGAAATAAGAGCCTCAGCCTCGATCTCGACCTTCCAGCGTTCGTCGAGAAGCGCCTTGACCACGACCATCGTCGCCGCGGGTCGCGCGCCGGCCATCGCCTCGCCATGCGCCTTGCCGACGGCGTCGCTGAAGGACGGGTCGGTGATGAACATGCGCGTCCGCACGACGTGATCCAGCGAGGCGCCGGCTTCGGCCAGCGCGGCTGCGATGATCTCGAAACAACGCATGGCCTGCGCGTAGGGATCCGCATCAACCGCGCCGTCGGGCCAGATCGGCGCGGTGCCAGAGACCAACACCCGATCCCCTACTCGCACGGCGCGGCAAAACCCGATGGTCTTTTCGAACGGGGAGCCGGAGCTGACCCTTTGCCGAGCGCTCAGGATCTTCGGAACGGAAGCAGCTCCAGCTGCTCGAAGCGGTCCTGGACGGCGGTGCGGAGCTCGCTCACGAGCGCCTTCAAACGCTCCTGCGAGGGGCTGTCCGAGACGTTGACGACGCGGATGCGGCGGAGCGTCGTCTGCAGCGCGTACAGGCCGGCCGGCTCGTTGCCTGTCATGCGCGCGGCGGCATTGCGAATCTCGCGCGCTACCTCCTCATGGCCATGCGTGCGCAGCCAGTTCGCAAGCCGGGCCGCGGCGACGAGCACCCGCTGCGTTTTTGGGTTCAACGCGGGCGGCACTACCTCTCGCGGCCGGCGCGGCTCGAACAGCGCCGCGATCTTGTTCGGGCGGCGGAGCGAGGCGATTCGCCGAGCGACATTGCGCGGTCCGAGCATGACCAGGAGACCGGTTCCGACCAGGAGGACGACGATGACTGCGACTACCGCGTCCAGCATTCTTCCCTAGGGTACGCTTGGGCGGCATCGGTTTGGCATCGTTTGACAGCGGGGGCTAAGAACGTGACTCCAGTTGCAGTCATCACGGGAGCGTCCTCAGGAATTGGCGCGGCGACCGCGATCGCCCTGGGGCGGCATGGCTACCGGATCGTCGTCGGGGCCCGCCGCGTGGACCGGCTCGCGCGCGTGGCCGGCGAGGACGGACTCGCGATGCGACTCGACGTGACCGACGAGGACAGCGTCAAGGACTTCGTGCGCGAGGTCTCGAGGCGATTTGGCCGGATCGACGTCCTGGTCAACAATGCCGGCGGCGCGCTGGGACTCAACTCGATCGAGAAGGCTGTCGATGACGAGTGGATCGGCATGTGGAAGACCAACGTACTCGGACTGATGTGGATGACGCGCGCGAGCTTGCCGCTGCTGCGCAAGGCCAAGCACGGCCACATCGTGAACATCGGCTCCATCGCCGGTTTCGAGACCTACAGAGGTGGCGCGGGTTACACCGCCGCCAAGCACGCCGTCCGTGCCATCACCAAGACGCTGCGACTCGAGCTGAACGGGGAGCCGATACGCGTCACCGAGATCGCGCCGGGGCTGGTCGAGACCGAGTTCAGCGTCGTCCGGTTCCATGGCGACCGCAAGGCGGCCAAAGCGGTGTACGAGGGCCTCAAGCCGCTCGCCGCCGAGGACGTCGCGGATTGCATTGTGTTCGCCGTGACCCGGCCAGCCCACGTGGACATCGACGAGATCGTGATCCGGCCCGTGGCGCAGGCGACGGTATCGGTGGTCGCGCGGAAGCCCGCCCGCCGAAAGTCCTAAGGCAGCAGCAAGACCTTTCCGGTGGTCTGGCGAGCCTGCAAGTCGATGTGCGCTTGCCGCGCCTGCGCGAGCGGATAGCGCGCACCGATCCGCACTCTCAGCTTGCCTTCCTGGACCAGCTCGAAGATGCGGCTCGCCCGCTCGCGAAGTAGCTCCGGAGTGCGGATATATGTCTGGATGGTCGGTCGCTGGACGTAAAGCGAGCCGTGCTTCGAAAGCACCAGGACAGGCAGCGGGTCGGGCTGGCCGCTGGCGGCCCCATACACGATCATCCGGCCCAGCGGCCGGATCGCCTCGAGGCCCTCATAAAAGGTGGTCTTGCCAACGCCGTCGTAAACGGCGGCCACGCCTTCGCGGCCGGCGATCTCGCGGGCGGCATGGGCGAAGCCTTCATAACCGAGGATCTCATCGGCCCCCGCCTCGCGCGCCAGCTTGGCCTTCTCCTCGGAGGACGTGGTGCCAATGACGTGAGCGCCCAACAGCTTCGCCATCTGTGTCAGCAGCAGGCCGACGCCGCCGGCGGCGGCGTGGACGATGACCCAGTCGCCTTTCTGGATCGGATAGGAGTCGGACGCGAGGTAATGGGCGGTGATCCCCTGGAGCAGGACGGCGGCCGCAACCTCGGACGAGACGCCATCGGGAATGGGGACCAGCTGGTCGCGATCGGCAGCCACCCGCTCCGCGTAGCTCTGTAGAACGTTGATCCACGCCACGCGCTCACCGGTCCCGACCACCGTGCCCGCACCCTCGACGCCGATGATCGCCGGCGGCCTGGAGCCGTAATCGCGGCCTTCACGCTCGTAAACGTCCCGAAAGTTGATGCCGACCGCCTCCACGTCCACCAGTACCTGGCCGTCGCGTGGAGATGGATCAGGCACCTCTTTGTAGTCGAGGACCTCAGGCCCGCCGTTGCGTTCGAACACCACCGCGTGCATCAAGGGCTCCTATTTGATCAAACCGGCCGCACGGGCCTCATCTTTCGTCATTCAACAACCAGGATCGCCGTAGTGTCCGCAGCAGCCGTGCCCGCCACCCCTTCGGCGCATGTTGCCGGCGATCATGCGCACCCGCTCCGCCGGGCTGTGATCACCGGCCAGCAGGTTGCCAAAGAACTGAAACGTGGCTTGAAACGATGTTCGCCGGCGCGGCTTACTCGTAATAGTTGTTGTTGTACTCGATCCACCCTGGATTCGGGCAGCCGCTCGATGTGTGCACGTGCGTGCAGTGGACGCCGTATCGGGGGCCGGGATCGATGTATAGCTCGCCGTGGATCACGACCCCGTCGCCCTTGTGCACGGGCACCTGCTGCGCGAGGCTGGTGTTGTGATCCACCTCGAGGACCTCGCCAGTTGTGGTCTTGACCTCGAAGCGTTCGTGGTCGCCGCTCTGCACCGGATCGGTCGCGACCGTGCCATCGAAGGTCACCTCCGCGCCGCTGGTGTTGTTCTCGATGTCCTGGTGCAGGCTCTGATCGTCGGCGGACTCGCGGCCTCCGCACGACAGCACCAGCAGGGCGACGGCACATAGGCCGAGCTTGCTCATCCCGCCAGTGCCTGCTCCAGCGTGATCCGACCTTCGTAAAGGGCCTTGCCCAGGACCACGGCCTGGGCGCCCGCGCCCGCCACCCGGCTGATGTCCTCCACAGAGGAGATCCCACCCGAGTACTGGAGCTCGAGCCCGGTCATCCGTCGCACCCGGGCAAGCGTTTCCACGTCTGGGCCCGACATGGTCCCGTCGCGGTCGATACAGGTCAGGATCATGCCCGCGAGCGGTAGCGCGTCCCATCTGCCCACCAGGGCGCCGACCAGCACCGGCGCGGTGTGCATCCAGCCGCCCACCGCCGCTTTGCCTTCCCTGATGTCGAGCGCGGCGAGCACCCGCGCTGGGTGTCGCCGCGCGCAGCGCTCGAACAAGCCCGGATTCTGCACCGCCGCGGTGCCCATCACGACCCAGTCGGCGCCGCTCTCCAGCAGAGTGTCCACAGCTTCCATGCTGCGCACCCCGCCCGCGACCTGAAGCTTGATCTTCGGATGGCGGAGCATGGCCGTGACCACACTGCGGTTGTCGCCGGAGCCGCGAGCCGCGTCGAGGTCGACCACGTGGACGCGCTGCGCGCCGGCGGCGGCAAAGATCCCCGCCACCTCGACCGGGTCGTCGGCGTAGACCTTCGGGTGACTGTAGTCGCCCTGTGTGAGGCGCACGCACCGCCCCCCGAGAATGTCGATGGCGGGGATCACGACCACGCCACTCATGGTGCGCCGGTCGGGAAGCGGCTAGCGGTAATTGGTGAACTGGAGAGGGACGGGGATGTCTTCCGCCTCCCGCAGAGACTTGATCACCAGCTGCAGGGTGTCTTTGTCCTTGCTGACGACGCGGAGCTGATCGCCCTGGATCCGAACCTGAAGCTTCGGCGACACGTTCTGGATCCGCTTGCGGAGGTCACGGGCGAGATCGTCCGTGATGCCGGCGTTCAGGCTCACATCGATCTGGCCGCGGCCTTTGCCGATCGTCTTCGGATCGCCCGCCTGGAACAGCTTGGGTGAGAGCTGGCGCCGCGCAGCTTTCTCGCGCAAGACCTGGAGCGCGGCCCTGGCGCGGTCTTCGGTGGCCGACTCGATGATGATGACGTCGCCGCGGTGGTCGTAGGCGGTCTGCGTGTCTTTGAAGTCATAGCGCGTGCTGACCTCCCGGCGAGCCTGGTCGATGGCGTTGGTCAGCTCGGCGGGGTTGTACTCGGAAACGACGTCGAACGAGTACTCAGCCACTGCCCGAGCTGAAGATCGCGTTGAGGCCGACGATCACGGCGACGATCGCGAGCGCGACCCCCGCGACCGACGAGATGGCCAGCAGCGCCCCGATCCCGGCGGTGCCTTCGTCCAGCGGCTCCGGCGGCGGCTTGTCATACGGGTCTGGTCCATAGTCCAGGTCGTACACGCCGTCCCGTCGCGCCCGCTCGACGAGCTCGTCGAGCACCGGTTTGCCACCTGGCGGCAGCGGCTTGCCCTCGACGTTGGCCACAGCCTCTTTGAGGTTGTCTCGGGTGCGGCCCAGCTCGGCCACCACCATATCGAGCGTCTGCATCGCGGCCGGGGTCGGATGCTCGCGGCGCAGGTCGGCGATGATGCCGTACAGGCTCACGTCGGGATTCATAACAGAAGCTGGAGGGCTTGTGCAGAGGTCGGTACCTCACCGGGCAATACACTTAATTCAATGGGTGTGGACACCGGGGCCAAGGCCGCGGTGAAAAAACCGGCGGCTCATCCCAACACGTGGGTCTTCTTCGAGGGCGATTTCGCGCGCTACAACGACGTGAAGCTTGGCCTCATGACTCACGCGCTCCACTATGGAACCGCGGTCTTCGAGGGCATTCGCGCGTACTGGAACGACAAGAAGGGGCAGCTGTACCTGCTGGCGCCGGCCGCCCATTACGAGCGAATGAAGCGCTCCGCCAACGTGATGCGGATGACGCTGCCCCACTCGACCGAGGAGCTCGTCAACTTCACCCTCGAGCTGCTGCGCCGCAACGAGTTCAAGTCCGACGTCTACGTCCGCCCGCTGCTCTACACGTCAAGCGAGGAGATAGGCGTTCGCCTGCACAACTTGAACCGGGCCTTCTTCATCTACGCGGTCCCGTTCGGCAACTACGTCGAGATCGAGGCCGGCATCAGGTGCACCGTCAGCAGCTGGCGTCGGGTTCCCGACCAGGCATTGCCGGCGCGAGCGAAGATCACGGGCTCATACGCGCAGGCTGCGCTCGCCAAATCGGAGGCGGTGGAAAACGGTTTCGACGAGGCGATCGTGCTCTCGGTCGACGGACACGTTTCCGAGGGTTCAGCGGAAAACCTCTTCATGCTCAAAGACGGTGCGTTTATCACGCCGCCGGTGACCGACGACATCCTGGAAGGGATCACCCGCCAGCTGCTCATGAAGATGATCAACGAGGAGCTCAATCTGCCGGTGCTGGAGCGAAGCATCGACCGCACGGAGCTCTACACGTGCGACGAGCTGCTTCTGTGCGGGACGGGAGCGCAGATCTCGCCCGTGATCGAGGTCGACCGGCGACCGGTCGGCGATGGCAAGGTCGGCGAGTTCACCCAGGAGCTGCAGAACATCTACTTCGGGGCCGTGCGCGGCGAAACCCCGAAGTACAAGGACTGGACGATCCCGGTCTACTAAAGAGGGAGGTGAGCTGCAGGCCGGATTGATTCCGGCCGTCACCAGACGTGAACCTTCCAAACGCCGCCAGACAACATGTAACTCGGAGGGGGCTCCACGGGGGAGGCCTGCCTCCCCCGTGCTAAAAGTTGTCATCGCGCCCAACGCGTTCAAGGGAACGCTCACCGCATCCCAGGCGGCCGCCGCGATCGCGCGCGGGGTGCGCGAGGTCTTTCCTGACGCCGAGGTGGTCGAGGTGCCGGTCGCCGACGGCGGCGACGGGACGGTCGAAGCGCTCGTCTCGGCCAACCACGGCCAGTACCGCACAGCGGAGGTAGAAGGCCCGCTCGGTGATCCCGTCAAGGCAACGTACGGTTTGATCGGGAAGGGCGGCACGGTCCTGGAGCTCGCCGCGGCCAGCGGGCTGGCGCTGGTCCCACACTCCCGGCGCGACCCTCGCAAGACGTCGACATACGGCTTCGGCCAGCTCCTCCAAGCCGCCCGCGCGCCCGGGACCGTGGAATTCATCGTCGGGATCGGGGGCTCGGCCACCAACGATGGCGGGGCCGGGATGGCGCAGGCTCTCGGCTACCGCCTGCTGGATGTTGATGACCGGGATCTGCCCCGAGGTGGCGCGGCGTTGGCCCGGCTCGAACGCATCGACGCCTCTGGTTTTGAGTCGTGGGCCCCAGCGGTGAAGGTGAGGGTGGCATGCGACGTGACCAACCCGCTGACCGGCCCCCAGGGCGCGAGCGCGGTTTACGGGCCGCAGAAGGGGGCTGACGAGGCGGCGGTGCGCGAGCTGGACGCTGCGTTGGCCCGGTTCGCGGACGTCGTCGAGCGCGACCTGGGGAAGCGTGTGGCCGACGTGCCGGGCGCCGGCGCAGCCGGCGGCACGGGCGCAGGCCTGATGGCGTTCCTGGACGCAAGCCTCGTTCGCGGAGCGCCTTTGATCGTCTCGGCCAGCGGCTTTGACTCCAAACTCGAAGGCGCCGACCTCGTCATCACCGGGGAGGGCCAGGTCGACGCTCAGACCGCCTACGGGAAGGCCCCGGGCGAGGTCGCCCAACGAGCGCAGGCGGCCCGGATCCCCGTGCTGCTTCTGGCCGGAAGCAAGGGCGCCGGCTGGGAGGCGTTGAGCACGTTAGGCGTCACCTCTGTGGTGGCGCTGACTGAGGAAGGAGTGGACCTGGAGCAGGCTTTAAATGAGCCAGAGCGGATGCTTACGCAGGCCGCCGTAGTAGCCTGCCGCAGGCATCAATGGACGACGAACTAGAGGAGACTCCTCCCGGCAAGGAGGCCGCCGGGCCGTCGGACGTTGATCTCGTCAGGGCTTACCGGGCCGGCGATGTACGCGCCTTCGAGGAGCTCCACCGCCGCTACGTGGCGTCGATTTACAGGCTCGTCCGCCGGAAGCTGGGTGACGCACTCCTCGCCGAAGACATCGCCCAGGAGACCTTCATGAAAGCCCTGCGGATGATGGACCGGGTCGACGAGTCGTTCAACTTCGGGGGCTGGGTTCACACGGTGGCGCGAAACCTCTGCTACGACGAGCTGCGCCGCCGCCAGCGCGACCTACGCGCCGACGGCCCGACGGAGGAGGAAGACGCCGAGATGATGGCGAACCTGCCTTCCACAGCCCGCGCCTTCGACCCGGTGCTTCAGCAGGAATCGAACGAGACCCGTCGCCAGGTCTGGCACGTCGCCCAGCGGCTGCCGGAGAAGTACCGGCTGGTGCTCACGCTGCGCGAGCTCCAAGACATGAGCTACCGCCAGATCGCCCGCACCCTCAAGATGTCTGAAAGCGCGGTCGAAACCTTGCTCTACCGAGCTCGTCTGCGGTTCAAAGAGGAATACCTGGCCTCGCAGCGCGAGGGCGAGCTGAGCCACGAGGAGGCGGTGCCGCTGCTGGCGCCATACCTGGCCGGCAAGCTGCGGCGACCGCAGGCCGATGCGGTTCGCGACCACATCGCCACATGTACCAAATGCGCCCGCAGGATCGGGCGGCGACGTCTCAAAGACCAGCGCAGGAGTGTCGAGAAATGATGGTTAGTACAGTAGGTATGACATGGCCCGGGTAGTCGTCCGCTTCTTCGACGACGAGACGGTCGAGGGAACGGCTCGCGATCTTGATTTTGACGAGCCGGACTTCCTCGTCGAGGTCGACGACGCCGGCGGGTTGGAGAACAACGAGACGGCCTGGATCCCCCTGACGGCGGTCAAATGGGTCGAGCTCCAACGCGACAAGGAGCTGGCCGACACGCCCACCCGCAAGGTCGCGATCCGGTTCCTGGACGGCGAAGTCCTGCGAGGCCACCTCGACGGAACCCTGGAGCGCCACCGTTACGGCGTCGTCCTGCACCTGCACGCGGAGCAGAGCGACAGCCCGATTCGCAAGCTCGGGATCCCGTTTTCCGCGGTCAAGGCGTTGTTTTTCGTGCGCGAGTTCGACGCGCGTGGCGAGGAGGCAGGGACCGCCTCCGACGCTTACCTGGCGCGGCGGACCATGGCGCCCCTGCTCGACGTGCTGGAGGAGATGGACATGCTGACCCGGCTGCACCGGGACGGTCTGCTGTCCGACCACGAGTACGCGTCCAAGCGGACGCTGGTGCTGGAGAGGCTCTAGCCCTGGAAGACCTCCTCCCTATTAACGGGGAGGTGGCGCCGGAGGCACCGGAGGGGGCCGGAGGGGCTGAGCGGCCGCGTAGAATTTCGATCGTGGCCGAAGGCAACGGTGCTCGTCATGGCAACGGCTCGGTGAAGGGTTCTTTCAAGGTCAAAGCCGGGCTCGCCCAGATGCTGAAGGGCGGCGTGATCATGGACGTCGTCACAGCCGAGCACGCCCGGATCGCGCAGGAGGCAGGCGCGTGCGCGGTGATGGCGTTGGAGCGGGTTCCCGCCGACATCCGCAAGGAGGGCGGCGTGGCGCGAATGTCCGACCCCGAGCTGATCAAGTCGATCATGGCCGCGGTGACGATCCCGGTCATGGCCAAATGCCGGATCGGACACTTCGTCGAGGCGCAGATCCTCGAGGCACTCGGCGTCGACTACATCGACGAGTCCGAGGTTCTCACGCCCGCGGATGAGGAGAACCACATCGACAAGCACCCCTTCAAGATTCCGTTCGTCTGCGGCTGCCGCGACCTGGGTGAGGCGGCCCGCCGGATCGCCGAAGGGGCGGCCATGATCCGGACCAAGGGCGAGGCCGGAACCGGCAACGTGGTCGAGGCTGTTCGCCACGCCCGCGCCGTCAACGCCGGCATCCGCAAGCTGCAGGGCATGAACCACGCCGAGCTCGTGCACGAGGCCAAACTGATCGGCGCTCCGGTCGAAGTGCTGGTCGATTGCCACAAGCTTGGCCGTCTGCCCGTCGTCAACTTCGCGGCCGGCGGCATCGCCACCCCCGCCGACGCGGCGCTGATGATGCAGCTCGGCGTCGACGGCGTCTTCGTCGGGTCCGGCATCTTCAAGTCCGAGGATCCCTTGAAGCGTGCCCAGGCGATCGTTGCCGCGACCACCTACTACGACAAGCCAGAGGTCCTGGCCGAAGTCTCCGCGGGGCTGGGCAAAGCGATGCACGGCCTCGAGATCCCGGCCATCCCGAAGGACGAGCTGCTCGCTGCCCGAGGCTGGTAGCTCAGCTCCCAGACGGAGCAAGACGCCCCTCATCGGGGTCCTCGCGATGCAGGGAGCTTTCGCCGAGCATGTGCACGCACTCGACGCGGTGGGCGCCCGCACCCGTCTGGTGCGCACGCGAGATGACCTCAGCGGCCTCGACGGCATCGTGCTTCCCGGCGGTGAGAGCACGACCATGACCATGCTCATGGAGCGCGTCGGCCTCCTGGAGCCGGTCCGCAAGGCTATCCAGAGCGGCCTCGCCACCTTGGCCACGTGCGCCGGCTTGATCGTCCTCGCGAGCGACATCACCGACGGCATGTCGGACCAACAGGGACTCGGCTTGCTCGACGTCTCTGTACGCCGCAACGGTTACGGCCGGCAGGCCGAGAGCTTCGAGGCGTCCCTGAAGATCGACGGGATGAATGGACACGAATTTCCAGGCGTGTTCATCCGTTCGCCGCTCGTGGAGAGGACCGGTGACGTGAAGGTGATCGCGACCTATCAGGGTCACCCGGTCGCGGTCCAGAAGGACCGCATCCTCGCGCTCTGTTTTCACCCCGAGCTCACGACCGACTTGCGTCTGCACCGCGAATTCGTGCGCCTCGCCGGTCAGCACGCATGAAGATTCGGGCCGCCGGACTGCTCGACCTGGCACGCATCGAAGAGATGCATCGCTCCTCCGATATCAAGCTGAGCGAAGCCGCGCCCCCGGCTGCGCGCCTGTGGACCCTCCTCAGCTCGACGCTGTCCGCGCTGCTCCCGCTGTCGCAGGAGACGCTCATGTACGTGGCGGAGGAAAACGGGAAAGTCGTCGGATTCATCCAGGCTTCCGGGCAGCCCCTCGGCCTGGACCTGCGCCGCGCCCGCGTCCTGCAGGTGCTCAATCTGCAGGTCGCCGACGGGTCGGACTCGGATGAGGTTGCGCCCGCCCTGGTGCAGCACCTGTGCAACCAGGCGCTGGAGCGAGGAGCTCTGCGGCTCTTCGTCCGTCTCCCGGATCGCGATCCGCTGCTGCCGGCCTTCCGCGTCCAGGGGTTCCGCCAGTACGCCACCGAGCAGGTCGTCTACGCGGAAAAGCCACGGCAGCGCTCCGACCACTATCCCGAGGGTTTGCGGCCGGTGAAGCGCGGCGACGACCGCAAGGTGTACCAGCTCTACCGCAAGGTGACGCCACAGGGCGTTTCCCAGCTCGAGGCTCCCACGTACCGGGAGTGGAAGGCGCTCCATCCCAGCGAGTGGACAGGCGCCTTGGGTCCGCGCGGAGCGGACAAGCAGGAGCATGTCGTGGATCGGGTCGAGGTCGTCGGCTGGGTCAGGATGCAGCGAGGCAGCGGCGCGCGGCCCGACACCCTCCAGTTCATGGCCCTGCCCGAGAGCCCGCTGCCGGCGGAGCTGGCGGACTTCGGCATCTCGCTGCTCGGCGACTCGGCGGCTCCGGCCTGGTCGAGCCTCCGTCACTATGATTCGCACATGATCGACGCCCTTCGCGGGCGTGGGTTTACCGTCTTGCTGACGCAGCTGCTGCTGGTCAAAGAACTGGCGCTGCGCGTGCCCAAGCCGGTGCGGGAAAAAGGACTGGTGCCCTCGTTCGGTTAAATGGCTGAAGCACGGCGCCAAGCTCGCGCCGCCAACTGGGACGAAGAGATCGAGCTGCTCGCGCGCGCCCTGCCGCCCGACCTGGCCCGCGCGCTGCATGAGCGCATAGACCCGGGCGAGCTGCTCGAGATCGTCCTGGATCTGGGTCGTGAGCCGGAGGCGCGCGTGCCCGGGCGCGAGGTGCTGCTCGCGGACCACCCGGTTTCCGCGTCCGACCTGGAGCACGTCGCCAACAACGTCGGTCAGTTCGGCGACGACAACCGCGCCGGCATCGAGCGCACGCTGCATCGTGTCTCGGCCATTCGCAATCGCTCGGGCCGAATCGTCGGCCTAACGATGCGCGTCGGCCGGGCGGTCACCGGCACCGGCGAGATCATCCGCGACATCGTGGTCAGCGGCCAGAGCATCTTGCTCCTCGGCCGCCCGGGCATCGGCAAGACCACCATGCTGCGCGAGTGCGCGCGCCTGCTCGCCGACGAGTTGCGCAAGCGCGTCGTCATTGTCGACACGTCAAACGAGATCGGCGGCGACGGTGACATCCCGCATCCCGGAATCGGCCGGGCTCGGCGCATGCAGGTGAGGACACCTTTGCTGCAGCACGCGGTGATGATCGAGGCGGTCGAGAACCACATGCCGGAGGTGATCGTCATCGACGAGATCGGCACTGAGCTCGAGGCCGCCGCCGCGCGCACCATCGCCGAGCGCGGCGTGCAGCTGATCGCGACGGCTCACGGCCAGACGCTCGAGAACCTGCTTGTCAACCCTACCCTCAACGACCTGCTGGGCGGCATCCAGAGCGTGACCCTGTCGGACGAGGAGGCTCGCCGGCGCGGCACACAGAAGTCGGTCCTCGAGCGCAAGGCCCCTCCGACATTCGACGTCCTGGTCGAGATCCAGGACCGCGACCGCGTCGCCATCCACGTCCCGCTCGCGGATGTCGTCGACACCGCGCTGCGCGGACCG
The DNA here is from genome assembly GCA_005882135.1 of Chloroflexota bacterium. Classification (GTDB taxonomy): domain Bacteria; phylum Chloroflexota; class Dormibacteria; order Dormibacterales; family Dormibacteraceae; genus 40CM-4-65-16. The sequence goes on along the minus strand of VBDR01000024.1, from coordinate 70,293 downwards.
ATGCAAACGCCCAAGATCCGGGTCCGCACGCGCGAGGGACGCGTGATCTCGAACGTCGACACGCCGGTCGTGGTCGCATCCGAGCCGGCCGGCTCGGCGTCAGCCACCAAACCGCTCGGCATCTTCCCGTACGGCGTGAGCCGGCACCACGTCGAGCAATCGATCCGCGAGCTCGATCTCCCGGTGAGGGTGCTGGGCAACCTCGACGGCGCGGGCGCGGTGCTCACGCTGAAGAACCACTACCGCCGGCGCCCCGACAGCCTGCGCCAGGCGGAGAGCCGGGGTCTGCCCATCCACATCCTCAAGAGCAACTCTGCGAGCCAGGTGCGCGACGCGCTCTCCCGGATCTACGGCGTCGACAAGCAGGACGAGACCACGACTCGAGCGCTGGCGGAGGCCGCCGCGGCCATCCGCCAGGTCAAGACCACGCTGCGGCCGGTCGAGATCTCGCCCCAGAACGCGTACCTGAGGCGTCTGCAGCACCAGCTCGTGGCCGAGAACGAGCTTTCGGCCCGCAGCACGGGAAAGGAGCCGCAGCGTCGCCTTCGCATTACGCCGTCGCCTGAACAACCCGCTTAGCTAGAGTTCGCGCACATGAGCCGGCGCGGGCTGTTCATCACGTTCGAGGGCACCGAAGGCTCGGGCAAAACGACCCAGGCCGAGCTGCTGGGCGGGTGGCTCGCCAAACGCGACCCCGTGGTCGTGCGGGAGCCCGGCGGCACCGAGCTGGGCGAGCAGATCCGGGACGTGCTGCTCTACAAGGGCCTCGAGATCGACGCCGAGGCCGAGATGTACCTGTTCATGGCCTCCCGCCGCCAGCTGATCGCCGAGGTCATCGTGCCCGCGCTGGCGGCGGGTCAGATCGTCATCGCCGACCGCTACCACGACTCGACGCTCGCCTACCAGGGCGGCGCCCGCGGGCTGCCGACCGTGTGGCCGCCGACGTTCCCGCGGCCAGATATCACCTACCTGCTCGAAGGACCCGTCGAGACCGGACTCGGCCGCCACGAGGAGGCGGGCAAGAACAAGGACCGCATGGAGCGGGAATCCATCGAGTTTCACCGCAAGGTCGCCGAGGCGTATGACCGCCTGGCGGCCGCGGAGCCTGAGCGTTTCGTCCGCATCGACGCGACGGGGTCGCGCGACAAGATCCAGTTCGAGGTCCGGGATCGGCTCCAACCGCTGCTCGACGGGGCGCGGTGAAGCTCATCGTCGCGGTCTTGCAGGGTGAGGAACCTCCGCTCGGGAAAGGTCTTCATGTCTTACCCGGTCGAGGTCCAGGTGAGCGGGGCAACAGTCTTCGTGGTGCCGGTGGACTCGCTCGAGAAGATTTGAGCCTCCCGCTCTGATCGCCACGGAATCCAGGAGTCCACGGTCCACATGATTCGGGTCGAAGGCCTGCGCAAGAGCTTTGGCGATGTACGGGCCGTCGCCGGCGTCGACCTGGAGGTCGAACGGGGCGAGATTCTTGTGCTCCTCGGACAGAACGGCGCCGGCAAGTCGACAACGCTGAGATGCCTCGGCGGCATCCTGCGGCCGGACGGTGGCCTCATCGAGCTGGATGGGCTCCGCCTGCCGGAGAGTCTCGACTCGGTTCGTGCCCGGCTCGGCGTGGTGCCGGACCAGGCGCGAATATATGGCCGCAACACCGCGCCCGAGTACCTCGACCACTTCGGATACCTGTATGGCGTTCCGGCGCCGATCCGCCGCCGGCGCATCGCGACTCTGCTCGAGCGTTTCGAGCTCGCGGACCGGAAGAACACCGTCCTGGCCGCGTATTCCCGTGGCATGGCCCAGAAGGTGGCGCTGATCCGCGCGACGCTCCACGATCCGGACTGGATCTTTTGCGACGAGCCGACAGCCGGCCTCGATCCCGTGGCCGCGGCCGACATGCGCCGGTACCTCGACGAGCAGAAGCTCCGCGGCGCGGCCCTGATCGTCACCACGCACGTCCTGAGCGAAGCCGAGCTGATGGCGGACCGGATCGCGATCATGCGGAGCGGGGTCGTCGTCACCCATGGAGCTTTGGATGAGCTTCGCCAACAGGCGGGGCGGGGCCGGCGCTTCATCGCCCACCTCGCGCGAGGGGTCCCGGACCCAGAACCGGTGTCGAGCTGGCTGGGCGAGCACGCCCTGGATCACAGCATCGACGGCGATCGTCTGCATTACACGTTGCCCTGGCAGTCCGGCGCGGGGGAGCGGGCAGACTTCGCGGCCCGACTTCAAGCTCTCCTCGCGGAGCAGGGCGCGCCCTTTCACGAGCTCGAGGAAGAGGAGACCTCTCTCGAGTCGGTCTACCTCGAGGCGATGGCTGCGCCGGATGGACCTCCCCACCCGGCGCTGCGCGCCGACCTCCCCACAAGGTGCGGAGGTGAAGGGATCCGCGCGCCGCGGATGTTCCGCTCGCTTCGGAACCAGGGAAGCCTGCTGCGCCATGCCCTTCCTTTTTATGTGAGCTCGTGGTGGCGCCGCGGCGACCTCAGCTGGGTGATGTACCTCAACGCGTTCGTGTTGCTCCTGGTCGTCGGCACATCGTTGTTCGGGCAGCTTCCCGGTGTCGCCGGCCAGGTGGCTCAGCGTTTCGCGGGCGGGCAAGCGCTGCAGGCCGGCCTGCTGCTGCCTCTGTTTTTCCTTTCCTTTGCGCTGCTCGAATCGATCAAGAGCTCGATTGGGATCTGGTGGGAGAAGGCGCAGGGCTCGCTCGAGGTCTTGCTCTACACCCCGGTCGACGACCCATCGCTCATCTGGCTCGAGGTGCTGCCGGGCGCAATCGTCAGCACGGCGTGGGTCACGGTCTGGACGGCGGCCGGCTTGGCGCTCCTCAGCCTGTTCGGCGAGGCCGCGCCCTGGGACCTGCTTCCGGTCTTCGCCTTTGTCGCTGCTGCCACCTCGTACTGGGCGGCGATGGGGAGGATGCTCGGCTTCATGCTGTTCCCCCGCGAGGGCGCGGCAGGCGGCGCCTGGTCGTTCTTGCTCTCACCCGTTTCGGCGGCCGTGGCAGACTTGCCACTGGCTCTGTTCGTCTTTCGCTCTCCGTTGGCGCCGGCCTCGCTGCTGCTCCCCATCACCGCGTGCATCGCGCTCACCATCCTCTGCGGCGGGACCTTCGATCGCGAAAGGTTGATGGAGACCGGCCTGACACGGATCCGGCGCAAACGGGCATGGCTGCCGGTCGGGGTGCTGCGCCGGAACATCGCCGCGGTCGCCGCGGGGCTCGTGCTGGCGGCGGCGCCCGCCGCGATCGCGGCCACCATCAGCGCGAATGGTCACTGGCATTCCTGGTCGGATGTGCGGGCCGCGGCGAGCGGTGGGCCGACCGATCCGACGCCGGTAGCCATGATGAGCCACGATGCGCCGGGTCAGGCGAATGGCGTGACCGTGGCCGCCGCCGGGCTGTCCGGGATCGTGGCGACGCTCGGACTGATGCTTCTCCTTGTCGGGCTCAGCTTCGCCGCGTTCTTTCTGCTCGGCTTTCCGGCTGTGGCTGCGCTGGTTGCCGCGTCCGTGGTGTGGGGAGTGCAGCTGGGCTTTGGGTCGGCCGGCCCGCTGGGGATCTGGCTGGCGGGCGCCGGCGGCCTGGCCCTGTTCGCGCTAGCACTCAACACCGGGGCAGCGCTCCCGATCTACTGGTCGCTGGCGTTCGGAGCCGGCCGCCGCCTGGACCGGCTGCGGGAAGCCTGGTCGAACTATTGGGCGCTGTTCCGGGGCCTGGTCATACCCGCCTGCGCCCTGTTTGGGTTGGTGGTCTTCCGGCTGCTTGCGGCGGGTTAGGTGCGAGTCGCCCCTGATGCGCCGACCAGCACCACGCCGCCGATGATGAGGGCCATGCCGAACATCGCGAGCGGCGGAACCGGGTCATCGAAGATCAGCTTGCCGAAGACGGCAACCAGCGCGATGCCGACCGCGGACCAGATCGCGTAGACGATCCCGACCGGCAGCGACTTGAGCACGATCGCAAGCAGGACGAAGCTCGCAACGTATCCGACGATGGTGATGATCGACGGCACGAGCCTGCTGAAACCTTCCGAGCCCCGCAGCGCAAGCGTGCTGGCGACTTCGGTGGTGATCGCCGCTCCAAGCAGCACCCATGGCATGACGGCGGGCCTAGAGATCGAGGGCTTGCGCGACCAGCTCGCGGTGATACGTGGCGTCGCCGAGCGTCACCTCCGACGACTTCGCGCGCTTGAAGTACAGATGCATATCGTGCTCCCACGTGAAACCGATGCCACCGTGCACCTGGATACCGTCGCCCGCCACCTTCCTGTAAGCATCGGACACGTATGCCTTCGCCATCGACGATGCAAGCGAGCGGTCGGGGGCGTCGGCTTCGACCGCCCAGGCGGCGTAGTACGTGGCGGACCTCCCGCTTTCGGATAGCACCAGCATGTCTGCCAGCTTGTGCGAAACGGCCTGGTAGATCCCGATCGGCTTGCCGAACTGCTGGCGCGTCTTGGCGTACTCGGTCGATGTCTCGAGGACCTTCTGGACGCCGCCGACCATCTCGGCGCAGAGTGCGGCGGTCGCCCACTCGAGGGCGCGCTTCAACGCCGGCCACCCTTTGTCCGGCCCGCCCATGACCGCATCCGCGTTGAGCTGCACGGCGTCGAAACGGACCTCGCTCCACCGTCGGGTCATGTCCAGCGTCTCGAGCGGCTTGACCGTCATTCCTTTGGGCCTGCCCTTGACCAGGAAAAGCGTGACTCCTTCCTCGCCTTCGCCGCGGCTTCGCGCGACGACGACGGTGTAGTCGGCGGCCTCGGCGTCAGGCACGAAGAGCTTCACCCCGTCAAGCTGCCAGCCGCCCGCCTTCTGCTTGGCGCTGAGCCCGACGCCGGACGCGTCCCAACGGCCGGACGGCTCGGTGAAGGCGAGCGTCGCCCGGGCGGAGCCTGACGCGATGGCACTTAGCGCCTCCTTCTTCTGGGCCTCGGTACCAGCCTCGATGATGACCGGGACCGCCAGGCCCATGGTCGAGAAGAACGGACCCGGGAGCAGCGTACGGCCTGCTTCTTCCAGCACGACGATGAGGTCGAGGAAGGTGCCAACCCCACCGTACTGCTCCGGGATGCCGAGCGAGGTCCACCCGAGGTCGGCGAGCTTCTTCCACAAGCCTGCGTCGTAGGCGTCGGCGCTCTCCATCAGCCTGCGCACGACCTTGGGGCTGCACTCTTTGGCCAGGAACTCGCGCGCGGAGCGACGGAGCATCTCCTGCTCCTCGGAGAACGCAAAGTCCACGAAGCGAGAGTCTAGGTTGTGGGCGGAGTCGACTCGTGGGGCGGCAGCTCCGGCCGCTCCTCCTCATGGTGCGCAGGCAGCTCAGGCTCATCGGGTGGCGGCGCCGAGCCGTTCTCCGGCCCTGTTGCTTTTGCAGGTGACGCCGCGGCGAACGGATCCGCTGGAGCCGGCGCCGCGATCGGCGGAATCTTGCGCACCGGCGGCGTGTAGGCGGGCAGGCCCGGCCGTCGAAACAGCACCACCAGGCCAAAGAATCCGACGAAGATGGAAGTGATCGCGAAGGCGGCCGCCACTCCCATCCCCGTGTTCTCAGCCACGGTCAGCGGTCGCTGCAGGCCATCGGTGCAGGCGGCGGGCGGGGCAGGACATGTTCCGAGCACGGCCAGCTGAAGGGGTAGGGAGAACATCGCGAGCATCCCGTAGACGAGCGCAAGGCCGGCCAAAAAGTAGAGGGCCGAGGTCACCCCTCGCCCCTGCGAATGGAGAACCGCGCATCCGGCGAACGCGGCGGCGCCCACACCGAACGGGACGATCACTGTCGCGACGCGGCTCGAGGTGCCGCCGATCAAAACCGGGAGCACCCCCGCGAGCACCGCCAACCCGGCCGCGAGCCAGAAAGCCCAGATCAGCCGCTGTTCCTGACTCTCCGCCTGGTTCACGTGCGGAATTCTGTCCTTCGGGCCGCCACAAGACAAGCCGCTAGCGGCGATTTCGGCCTACCGGGATCGAGGCAGGCCCAGCACCCGTTCCGCAAGGATGTTGCGCAGGACCTCCGAAGTGCCGGCCTCGATGGTGTTGGCCCGCGAACGAAGGAACTGGTGCTTCCAGCCCGCGCCGGCGCCGACCTGAGAGGCGGGCCCGGCGATATCCATGGCGGTCTCGGTCATGCGCTGGTTGAGCTCGGACCACATCAGCTTCAGGATCGATCCCTCCGGTCCAGGGATGCCGTTGCGCTTGACGGCCGTCACGGCGCGATATCCGTTGAGCTGAAGCGCGCGCGCCTCGATGGTGTGCTGGGCGATCTTCTGTCGGACCAGCGGGTCGGAACCGCGGCCGAGCTTGCGCGCGTGTTCGGCCAGCTCGGACGCCGTGATCTGGGCGCGGGTGGCGAGGGCAAGGCCGAGCGTGCCCCGCTCGTGGAGCAGAGTCGTCATGGCGACCGCCCATCCCTCTCCGGCCTCGCCGAGGATCTGTGATTTCGGAACCTTGACGTCCTTGAAGAAGATCTCATTGAACTCGGCGTCGCCGGTGATCTGGACCAACGGCCGCACCTCGACGCCAGGGCTCTCCATGTCGACCACGAGATAGGTGAGGCCCTCGCGCGGATTGGACTCCTTGCGTTCGCGGGCGATGAGCATGCACCACTTCGCGACGTGGGCGAGCGTCGTCCAGACCTTCTGTCCGTTGACGACGTAGTGGTCGCCCCGGTCTTCGGCGCGGGTCTGCAGCCCTGACAGGTCACTGCCGGCGTTGGGCTCGCTGAAACCCTGGCACCAGATCTCATCCCCGGAAAGCAGCGGCGGCAGATACCGCTTCTTCTGCTCCTCCGTCCCATGGGCCATCACGACCGGGCCGCCCATGCCAAGGCCGATGACGTTGATCGGCTCCGGTGCGTGGGCCTGGATCATCTCGTCGTTGAAGATGAGCTGCTCCATCAAGTTGCCGCCCCGGCCGCCATATTCCTTCGGCCAGGTGATGCCGACGTAGCCGGCTTCATGGAGCTTCTTCTGCCACGCGCGCCGGTTGTCGATGAACTCGCTTGTCTCCAGGTCGCCATCGTCGCGCGGAGCATTGGTCTTCAGCCAGGCGCGGACTTCGTCGCGAAACGCCTTCTCCGCCGAGCTCAGCTCGAAGTCCACGTCAATACCTTAGCCCCGCCCCCTCACGCGATAGCCGGAATCACCTCTTTCGCCAGGAGCTCCAATGCATCCGCGTCGTCGAGCAAGAAGTGCTGGAGCATGAACAGGTCGATCCCGAGGCGTTCGAACTCACGCATCCTCTCCGCGATCTCATCGGGGGTGCCGACAAACCATGCCTCCTTGCGGTTTTCAAGGACTTCCTCGGGGCTCAGACCGTTGAGGTCGTCGACGACCTCGCTGACCAGCGCCGCCCGCTCGAGCAGCTCGGACCGGTTCCGGCCGACGATGAAAGCGGTCATCACCGAGTGGCGGATGCTCTCAGGGTCGCGCCGCACTTCGCGGCACAGGTGTTCGAGCACGTCGCGCAGCTGGCGGTAGAGGTCCGCGTCAAGCCTCGACAGGTTCCACTCCGAAGCCTCCCGCGCGACGAGCGGCAGCGTCCGCTTTGCCCCCTTGCCACCGATCAGGAGGGGGATCGGATTCCGCGCCGGCTTGGGATTCGATTTCTGCCAGCTGTCGCGGATGGTCTGAATGCCGGCCTCGAGCATGTCGAAGCGCTCCCGCTGGGTGGGAAAGTGAATCTTGAACTCTGTGTGCTCGGGCTCGTTCCAGCCGGCGCCCACGCCGAGGATCAACCGGCCGCCCGCGAGCACGTCGACAGCCGCCGCCATCCGAGCGAGCAGCGCGGGCGGTCGAAAGGTCATCGGGCTGACCATCGGGCCGAACTCGATGGTCTTCGTCCACTCCGCGGCCAGCGCCAGCGAGATCCAGCATTCGATGCAGTCCAGCTCCGGGCGGCCGTTCAGGGAGACGAAGTGGTCGCTGCGCCGAAGCGACGCGAAACCGAGGCGGTCGGCGTCCTGGCAGATCCTGCGCCAGCGGTCCCAGCTGAGACCTTCCTGGCCCTCGATCATGATTCCGACCTTCGCCACTAGCGAGCCATCGTAAGTTCATCTAGGGGTCGGAAGTTGAGGATGCGATCTTGCGGGATGCCGGCGCGGCGCGCCATCCACAACGCCATCGGCACGTACGCGAACTCAGCGGGTGCGTGGGCGTCGGCGTCGACCGCAAAGCTGCATCCGCATTCATAAGCCAGCCGCGCCATCTCCGGTGATAGGTCCATGCGTGCCGGGTCACAGTCGATCTCGAGGGCGACTTCGTGCTTGGCGGCTTCCTTGAAGACGGCCTCGAAGTCATAGCTGGCGCCTTCTCGCGAGCCGGGGCGACGGCCGGTGGGATGGCCGATCACGTCGACATGTGGATGCGAGACGGCACGCAGCATTCGCTCGGTCATCGCCCCGGGTTCCTGGCGCAGCTTCACGTGCGGCGACGCGATGACGACATCCAGGATCTCGAGCACGGAGTCGGGCAGGTCCAGCGAACCGTCCTCGAGGATGTCGACCTCGATGCCCTGCAGGAGGGTCAGGCCGTCCATTTGCTTTTGCACCTCGGCCATCTCGCGCGACTGGGCGACCAGGCGCTCAGCGTTGAGGCCGTGCACCACGGTGATGCGCGGCGAGTGGTCGGTGATGCCGAGGTAGGCGTAGCCCAGCGCCTGCGCCCCCTCCGCCATCTCGAGCATCGTCGCCCTGCCGTCGCTCCAGCCGGTATGCGAGTGCACGTCGCCCTGGTAGGCGCTGAAATCGAGGTCGGACTCATCGACGCGGGCGGGTTGCTTGAACTGCTCGCGCAGGCGATTCAGATACCGACTCTCGCCCGACTTGATCAGGTCGGAAAGCACCCTGGCGATGCCCTCGCCGACTCCTTCGATCGAGGTCAGGTTCTCAGTCCGCTGCAGGGAGACGAGGTCCGGCCGCTGAAGCGCGAGCGACCATGCCGCCGCGGAGAAGGCCTTGGCTCGAAACCTCTCGTCCGGGTCTTGCCGGAGGAGATACCCGATCTCCGACAGAACCTGAGCGGCAGCAAGCGCATCCACCAGCACAATTGTGTGAGGATCTGGACATGGTGCAGGCAAAGCCCAAACAGGGCGATCCGATCGCCGAGCTCGTCGAGGCGCTGCTGGTCGAGCTCGGCGAGGACCCACGTCGCCAGGGCCTGACCTCGACCCCAGAGCGGGTGGCGCGGGCGATGCGCGAGCTGACCGATGGCTACGGCGTCAAGCCGGAAGATGTCATCGCTGACGCGATCTTCGACCAGGACTACGACGAGATGGTCGTCGTCAAAGACATCGCCTTCTACAGCCTCTGCGAGCACCACATGCTGCCCTTCTTCGGCCACGTCCACGTCGGGTACCTGCCGAAAGGCAAGGTGGTAGGCCTGAGCAAGATCCCCCGCCTGGTCGAGGTCTACGCGCACCGGCTCCAGCTCCAGGAGCAGATGACGAAGGCGATCGCCGAGGCTCTGAACGGCACCCTGGAACCGAGGGGCGTTGGCGTCGTCGTGGAGGCGAGGCATCTCTGCATGGAGATGCGCGGCGTGGAGACGCCGGGCGGGCGGATGATCACGTCCTGCATGCTCGGCACCTTCCGCCGCGATCCGCGCACCAGGGCGGAGTTCCTGGACCTGGTCCACCGGCCGAGCTAGACGCCGGCCCGTTGCCGGCCACCCCTGGGTCCTCATACATAAACGAGTCTTTATGCTTTAGACTGGCGTATAAAGCAACCTTTATGTTTGTCCAGAACCCGCGCAACGAGCTTCCGGACCATTTCCTGGCCTTTGCCAACCCCACACGCCTGCGCATCCTGGAGCGCCTGGCCCAGGCCGGCGAGGTCAACGTCAACGACCTGGCCGTCTACCTGCACATGAGCCAGCCGCGCATCTCCTGGCACCTGCGGATGCTGCGCGTCGGTGGCGTGATCCGGACCCGGCGGGAAGGCCGGCAGGTGTACTGCTCGCTCGACGTGGAGAACATCAGGCGTTACCGCGAGCGCCTGGACCAGATGCTCGGAATGACGCAGAAATTGAAAGTTCGCGAGGAGGTTGGGGCATGAGCGCCAATCACAGGGACGGTCATCGCAACGCAAACGACAAGAAAGTGCGCGTGGCCATCGTGGGGGTGGGCAATTGCGCCTCCTCGCTCGTCCAGGGCGTGCACTACTACCGGGACGCGTCGCCGAAAGACTCAGTGCCTGGACTCATGCACGTCGACCTCGGTGGCTATCACATTCGGGACATCGAGTTCGTGGCCGCGTTCGACATCGACAAGAACAAGGTGGGGCTCGACCTCTCGGAAGCGATCTTCACCAAGCCCAACAACACCGTGAAGTTCGCCGACGTGCCGCGCACCGGCGTGAAGGTCCAGCGCGGCATGACCCACGACGGCATCGGCAAGTACCTTGCCGAGGTGGTGCAGAAGGCGCCGGGCGAGACGTCCGATGTCGTCGGCATCCTGAAGAAGACGAGGGCGGATGTGCTCGTCAGCTATCTACCGGTCGGCTCCGAGGAGGCGACCAAGTGGTACGTCGAACAGGCGCTGACGGCGGGGGTAGGCTTCGTCAACTGCATCCCAGTCTTCATCGCGCGCGAGCCTTACTGGCAGAAGCGCTTCCTCGACAAAAACCTGCCGATCATCGGCGACGACATCAAGTCGCAGGTCGGCGCCACGATCATCCACCGAGTCCTGACGCGCCTCTTCCGTGACCGAGGCGTCAAGGTCGAGCGCACCTACCAGCTCAACTTCGGCGGCAACACCGACTTCTTGAACATGCTCGAGCGCGATCGGCTGATGTCGAAGAAGATCTCCAAGACCCGGTCTGTCACCTCGCAGCTCGACTACGACGTGGGCAAGGACAACGTCCACATCGGCCCGTCCGACTACGTGCCCTGGCTGAACGACCGCAAGTGGGCGTACATCCGGCTGGAAGGTCGCTCATTTGGTGATGTACCGCTCAACGTCGAGCTGAAGCTCGAGGTCGTCGACTCGCCCAACTCGGCCGGCATCGTCATCGACGCCGTGCGCTGCGCCAAGCTGGCGCTCGACCGCGGCATCGGCGGTGCGCTCGAGGGTCCGAGCTCTTACTTCATGAAGTCGCCGCCGGTGCAGTACAGCGACAACGAGGCCAAGCGGTTGGTGGAGGAGTTCATCGAAGGTGATAAGGCGGGAGTCAATGGGCGCAACGGACGCGACCGCCGCGCCGCCCGCGCCAAGCCGGCGACCGCGACTGCTCGCCGCTAGCTACGGCGCCGGAGCGCGCGCCTTACGCGCGGTGCCGGCCGGGCTGCGGCATGCGGCGGCGGCGCCCGGCGGCACGGCGTGGTTCTGGCTCAGCCTCGCGCAGCGCAACGCCGCCCTCGACAACTACGCGGCCGCGTTGGGCAAGGACCGGTCGGACCCAGAGGTCGCTCGCGTGGCCAGGCGGGCCTTTCAGAACTATGGCCGGATGCTGATGGACTTCCTTCTCCTGGGCAGCCTGACCCCGCGCGAGCTGATCGCGCGCATGTCGGTGGATGGCCGCGAGCACCTCGACGCAGCGCTTGCGCGGGGCCGCGGCGTGATCATGGCCGTGCCCCACATGGGCTCGTGGGACATGGCCGGCTCGTACGCGGGGGCGCTCGGCTACCGGATCTCCGCCGTCGCCGAACGTTTCCCCGGCTCCCTCAACGAGGCCGTCGTGGCCACCCGTCAGCGTTTCGGGCTGGACGTGATCACGCTGGGGCGGCCCGCGGTGAGAGGGGTGACTGAAGCCCTGGCGGCCAACCACATCGTCGCGTTGCTGTGCGATCTCGAGCAGGGCCCGGGGCCGGCCGTACGTTTTTTTGGCCGCCGCGCGATCGTGCCGGGCGGGCCGGCAGCCTTCGCGCTGAAAACGGGCGCGGCGCTGCTGCCGGCCTGTCAGTACTCAACCTCCGGCGGCCGGTACGAGGTGCACCTTGATCCGGCGCTAAGCGTTGTCGAGGGCGACACGAAAGAAAACCTCATGCAGCGGGTGGTGGAGCGATTCGAGGACTTCATCAAGGAGCGTCCCGACCAGTGGTACGCATTTCGGCCGATGTTCAGCCGCTGAGGCATGGGCGAATGGACATGGAGAGCATTCAAAGTCGTGCAGTCCCTGGTCGAACGCTTGCCCCGGTCGTGGGCGTACGCGCTTGCGGTGATGGCTGCACGATTCGCCTGGTGGTTCTCGCCCCTGGCGCGCCCGCGGCTCGAGTACAACCTCAAGGTCGCATGCCCGGAGCTGGAGAACGACAAGGCGGGGTTGAGACGCGTCTCCTTCTTGAACTTTCGCAACCACGCCAAGGCGTACGCCGACCTCATGCAGCTACCGCGCACCCGGGTCGAGGCGATGAGCTCTCAGCTGAAAGTCCAGGGGCTGGAATACCTGGAGGAGGCGCGCAGCCTCGGCAAGGGCGTCCTGGCCGTCTCGTGTCACATGGGTTCGTACGAGGTGGTGGCCGCGATCTGGTCGGCGACACTGGCGCCGGTGAGCTTCTTCGCCGAGGAGCTGGAGCCGCGGGCCCTGTTCGAGTGGTACCGCGACACCCGGGCTCGGCTGGGGATCAGCGTGCTGACCCTCGACCACGGCGGCATTCGCAAGGTGATCGAGGCGCTGCGCGAACAGGAGATGGTGATCACGGCGATCGACCGCGACGTCACTGGCACGGGCTACCTGATGCCGTTCTTCGGCAGGCTGGCGCCGATCCCGCTGGGCCCCGCCTCGATTGCGCTCCGGCTCGGCACGCCTCTTTTACCCGTGTGCGTCTACAGGTTGCCCGACGATACCTATGTGGCCGAGGCCGGGCCGCTCGTGTACGCCAGGTCGACGGGCAACCCGCGCGCGGACCAGGTGACGGCCACGCAGGACCTGCTTCGCCATATCGAAGGATTCATCCAGCAGCATCCCGACCAGTGGCACGTCCCGCATCGCATCTGGGCAGGCTCGGTATGAGGCGTGACAAGCGCGGGGCCTCGAGATGAGGGTAGGCCTGGTCTCGCCCTACGACTTCGCCTCGCCTGGAGGCGTCAACGACCACGTCCGCCACCTTGCCGTGTGTCTGCAGCAGCTCGGTCATGAAACGCGGATCTTTGCGCCGTCGAGTCGCGCCGATGTCGACTTCGACAGCGCGCGTTTTTACCGGATCGGCACGCCCATAGCCATCCCCGTCAACGATTCGGTGGCGCGCATCACGCTCAGCTTCCACCTCGCCAACCAGGTCGCTGCGATCATCGCCGACGAGGGTTTTGACGTCCTTCATTTTCATGAGCCGCTGATGCCCGCGCTGCCGATGACGATGCTGCGGATGTCGGCGACCGCCAATGTCGGAACCTTTCACGCGTTCGCTCGGTCGAACGTCGGTTACTACTACGGTCGCCCCCTGCTTCAGCCCTACCTGGCTCACCTGCATCGCGCGATTGCCGTCAGCGAGCCCGCGCGCGCGTTCGTCAACCGCTACTTCCAGGACTTCCCGATGCGGGTGATCCCCAATGGCGTCGACCTCGAGGTCTTCCGGCCCGGCCTGGCCCCGATCCGGCACCTTCGCGACGACAACCTGAACATCCTGTTCGTCGGCAGGCTGGAAAAACGCAAGGGGCTCGGCGATCTGCTGAGGGCCTATCGGGCGATGAAATCACGCGTCCCGCAAGCGCGCCTGATCATCGTCGGCGACGGTCCGCTGCGCGGCAGGGTCGAGTCTTACGTCGCTCGGTACCGGCTTCCAAATGTGGTGCTTGCCGGTTACGTACCTGAAAGCGTGAAGCCCCGCTACTACAACAGCGCGGACATCTTCTGTGCTCCGGCGACAGGCGCCGAGAGTTTCGGCATCGTGCTCCTCGAGGCGCTGGCGTCGGGGCTGCCCGTGGTCGCGACGGAGGTGCCCGGTTACATGTCCGTGCTCGAGCCTGGCCGCGACAGCATCACCGTGCAGCCGAAGAACTGGCGCGAGCTCGCTGCGTCGCTGGTGATCCTCGCGCGCGATGCGGAGCTCCGTCGCCGGCTCGCCGACTACGGGCGGCAGAAGGCGAGCCGTTACTCGTGGGAGCTGGTTGCTTCCGAGGTCGTCGAGGTCTACCAGGAGGCTCGCAAGGCGCTGGCCATCCGACCCGCAAAAGCGCTGGAGGTGACCAGTGTTCACCACGCGGTTTGAGGCCTGGGTCCGCCGGCACGCAGAGGCTTTGATGACCGCGCTTGGGCGCACTCCACTGACCCCGAACCAGGTCACGGTGGTGGGACTGGCGCTCACGTTTCTAGCGGCCGGGCTCGCCGCGTTTGGGCAGCTGCGCTGGGCGGGCGTCGTCCTGATCTTCGCCGGCACCTGCGACATCCTCGATGGCGCTCTGGCGCGCTCGACCAACGCGAGCTATCCCTACGGCGCCTTTCTAGATTCAACTCTTGACCGCTACTCCGAAGGGGCCGTGTACCTCGGGCTCGCGGCGTACTTCGTCACGATCGATCCGCCGCTGCAGGAGTGGCTTGTCTTGTCCACGCTCTCTGCCCTGGCGGGTTCGTTCCTCGTCAGCTACGTTCGTGCGCGCGCCCAGAGTCTCGGGTTCGTTTGCAAGACAGGTCTGTTCCAGCGGCCAGAACGTGTCGTCGTGACCGTGATCGGGCTCCTGGTCGGCGGGTATGTCCTCTACGGCGTCGTGTTTCTCCTCGCGATTGTCACCAACATCACGGCCTTGCAGCGTATCCGCGAGGTATGGCTCCAGGGCCGGGCCCAACGCCTTGAGCGTGAGCGCGAGTTGAAGGCGCGCCGCGCCGCGCCGCATCAGGCCCAGTGACCGATCCGTTCCACAGCGTCGTCGGCCATTCGCAGGCACTGGATCAGCTGCGCTCGCAGATCAACACCGACCGGCTCGCACACGCGTACCTCTTCGTCGGCGAAACCGGTCTCGGCAAGTCCACGACCGCCCGGGCGCTGGCGTCGGCTCTCTTGCCCGAGGCGCCGCTGACGCGACATCCCGACTACTGGGAAGACGACCGGATCAAGCCGCTTTCGATCAACGAGATACGGCTCTTGCCGGACAAGCCGCCTGAGTTTCACGAGCTGTCGCTGCAGGCATTCCTCAATCTCAAACCCGCGGTCGGGGCGCGACGGGTCGCGGTCGTTGTCAACGTCGGTCGCCTCCGCGACCAGGACCAGGGGGTGCTGCTGAAGACGCTGGAGGAGCCTCACCCGCACCGCGTGATCGTCCTCACGACGCCCAGCCTCAATCCGTTCGTCGTTCTGCCGACGGTGGTCTCACGCTGCCAGCGGCTTTTCTTTCACCCTGTTCCGGCTCCCGAGATCGAGACGCGGTTGGCATCACGCGGCGTGGAGACCAAGCGCGCCAGGCTGCTGGCCGAGCTGTCCGGAGGCCGGCCAGGCTGGGCGATGCGAAGGGCGGACGACCAGAGCGTGATCGCGCTTCATCACACGTGGACCCAGCGCCTGCAGGAGATCTTCGGCGCGCCGGTTGACGTGCCGCTGCACGTCGCGGCCCAGCTCGATTCGGAGCAGATGGGGTGGCGGCGCAGTGAAGGCGATGAGGAGGACCCGGCGCTGTTCGCCATCGCAAGCTGGCAGATCGAGCTGCGGCGGCGCATGCTGGCGAGCCGCGGCCGCGAGCAGGGACGGTGGGCGCGGCTGCTGGAGCTCTCGTATGACACGCTCGGCTACCTCGAGCAAAACGTCAGCCCGCGGCTGGCGCTCGAAACTTTCCTGCTCGAATGCCGAAAAGCCTCGTAAGGAAAGCCCTCGATGGCTTCCAGCCCTACATCCCCGGCGAGCAGCCGCCCGACGCCGAGGGCTGGGTCAAGCTCAACACGAACGAGTCGCCACTGCCCCCATCGCCAAGAGTCCTGCAGGCCATCAAGGACGCGGCGAACGACGCGCTGCGACTTTATCCGAGCCCAACGGCCGCCCCTGCGCGGGAAGCGATCGCCGGCCGGTTCAGTCTCGATCCTTCGCAGGTGGTGATCGGCAACGGGGGCGACGAGCTGATCGAGATGTGCTTCCGCGCCTTCGCCGGCGCGGGCGACACCGTCGCCTATCCGACACCGACCTATCCGCTCCTGGAGCCGCTCTGCAGGATCCATGAGGCCGAGCCGTCGCCGCATCCCACCGAGCTGCCTTGGGAGCTGCCTCCCAGCCTCGGTCCCGACCCGGCTCCCCTGAAGTTCATCGTCAACCCAAACTCGCCCACCGGCGCGCTCTTTCCGACGCCCGCCGTCGAGGCGGCAGTCGCCGCGTCATCCGGGTTGGTCGCCATCGACGAGGCGTATGTCGACTTCGCTCCCCATTCGTGCCTGCCCTTGCTAGAGCGTCACCAGAATGTCGTGCTCCTGCGCACCTTCTCGAAGTCCTACGGGCTGGCGGGCCTCCGCATCGGTTTCGCGCTGGGGCCGCGCGACGTGATCGAGGCGCTGAGCTCGGTCAAGGACTCCTACAACGTCGACCGCCTGGCCATCGTCGGCGCGGTGGCCGCGATCGAGGATGAGGAGCATCACCGCCGGCTCGTCGACGAAGTCGTCAACAATCGCGGCGAGCTGGCTGGAGCTCTGGCCGGGATGGGATTCGACCTGGTGCCGTCGGCGACGAACTTCATCTTTGCCAGGCCGCCGAAGGCTGCAGCCGGCGTCGTCGCTGCGCTGCGCGAGCGCAAGATCCTGGTCCGCCATTACGATCGTGAGCCGATCGCGGGCTGGATCCGGATCACGATCGGCACCCGCGATCAGAACGAGCGACTGCTGGCAGCGCTGAAGGAGGTTTTGTGACCACCACACCGACCAGGAGCGAAGCGTGGGAGCTCGTCACCTCGATGACCAAATCAGACCAGCTCCGCCGCCACATGCGAAGTGTCGAGGCGGCCATGCGCGCGTACGCAAGGCGTTTCGGCGAGGACGAGGAGCGGTGGGCCGTCCTGGGGTTGATCCATGACTGGGACTACGAGTCCGGGCCGACGGCGGAGCTGCATCCGATGCGCGGCATCGAGATGCTGCGCGAGAAGGGTTGGCCTGAAGACATTCTCGAGGACATCGCCTCGCACGCCGACTACCTCAACGTCCCGCGCGACACCAACGCGCGCAGGGCCCTCTACGCGGTCGACGAGATGTGCGGTTTCATCATCGCGTGCGCGCTTGTGAAGCCTGACCAAGCATTGAGCTCGGTCGAGGCGAGCACCGTGCGCAAGAAGATGAAGGACAAGGCCTTTGCGCGCGGCGTGCATCGGGACGAGCTGGTCGCAGGCGCCGAGGTGCTCGGTATACCCTTCGACGAGCACGTGGAGTTCGTCCGCGATGCCCTGAAGCCGATAGCACAGGAGCTGGGACTGAACCCATGAGCACCGGCGGGCGGCCCCGAGTCCTGTTGATGCATCCCATCCTCGACCCCGGCCCCGCGATCCTGGCCGAGGCGGCCGAGGTCCTGGCTTATCCGCCCAACCGACCGCTCGACGAGGCCAGCATCCGGCAGGCGGCCGAAGGCTGCGTCGGGATCGTGAGCCAGCTGATGGATCCCATCCGGGAGACCGTCCTGTCCACGCCCGGACTCAAGTGCGTCAGCAACGTCGCGGTGGGCTTTGACAATGTCGACGTGGCCGCGGCCACGTCGCACAAGGTGATGGTCACCAACACGCCGGGCGTGCTCGACGACTCGACGGCCGACTTCGCGTTCACCCTTCTGATGGCGACCGCGCGCCGCATCGTCGAGGCCGACAGCTTCACGCGCTCAGGGCGCTTCCGCGGCTGGGCCATCGACATGATGCTTGGCCAGGACATTTTCGGGGCCACGCTCGGGATCGTGGGTGTCGGCCGCATCGGACGCGGTGTGGCCCACCGGGCCAAGGGCTTCAACATGCGCGTCCTCTACTACGACCCGCAGCCGCTTCCGCGCGAGGCTGAGGAGCAGCTCGGCGCCACTCGCGTCGACCTGGGCAGGCTGATCGCGGAGTCCGATTTCATCTCGATCCATGTGCCTCTAACCCAGGAGACTCACCACCTGTTCAGCACGCAGCAGTTCAACCAGATGAAAAGAAATGCGGTCCTGGTCAACACCTCTCGCGGCCCCGTCGTCGATGAGGCGGCGCTCGTCGAGGCCCTCAAAGGGCGAAAGCTCGCGGGCGCGGGACTTGACGTGTACGAGCGCGAACCGGCCGTTCATCCGGGCCTCACTCCCATGCCCAACGTTGTGCTTGCCCCGCACATCGCGAGCGCTACCGTGCGCACGCGCTCGGAAATGTCGGCGATGGCGGCGCGAAACATGGCGACAGCAGTGCGAGGCGGCCGGCCGCCGAACCTCGTCAACCCGGAGGTCAAGAAATAGTGGGGACGGAATCGGAGATCCTCCGATCGCCTCCTCGATAACGACGCGTTATCGCCTTCTGGCCCTTGACCTGGACGGGACCATCCTCGACATGCAGCTCCGTCTCGACCCCCGCGACGTCGCGGCGCTGGGCCGCATCGTGTCGGCCGGGGTGGCCGTGGTGGCGTGCACCGGCCGCCCTTTCCCGGGCGCGGTGCCGTGGGTAACGCGGCTCGGACTCCAAGGACCGATCGTCTGCTACCAGGGCGCGGAGGTCAGGACGCCCGAGGGCGGCGTCTTGCTCGACCACGGCGTACCTCATGACCTCGCGATGGAGGTGATTCGCTACGCGCGCGAGCGCAACCTCCATGTCCAGGCGTATCGCGACGACCGGCTGATGGTTGAACACGAGCGGCCCGAAGCCCACAAGTACGCAGAGCACGCCGGCATGGAGATCCACGTCGTCGCCGACCTCGATCTGGCGATGGGCCCGACGACGCCCAAGCTCGTCATCGTCTCCACGCCTGCCATGCTCGAGGAGCTGCTGCCGGACGTTCGGCGAAGGTGGGCCGGCAGGCTCAACGCAGCCACGTCGACACCCGACTACCTCGAGTTCACGAGCGTGGAAAGCGACAAGGCGTCGGCGCTCCGCTTCGTGACGGAACGGCTGGGGATCGCGCAGTCGGAGGTGGCGGCGGTCGGCGATGGGCGCAACGACGCGTCGATGATCGCCTGGGCGGGCCTCGGGATCGCGGTCGAGGGGTCGCCGCCTGAGGTCATCGCCGCCGCCGACCGAACCATCCCCGGCCCTGGCCACGGTGGAATCCAGCAGCTGGCCGACACGTTGCTCTCATAGATGGGAACTCTGGCGCTGGTTCACGCGCACCCTGACGACGAGGCGATCTCGACCGGCGGCGTGATGATGAAGGCCAAGGCGCACGGCCACCGCGTGGTACTCGTCACCGCCACTCGTGGCGAAGCCGGCGAGATCTACAACATGGACGAGGAGGCGTCGCGACCGAGACTCGGCGAGATCCGGACCGAAGAGTTGAAGTCGGCGGCAGAGATCCTGGGTGTCGATCGCCTCGAATTCCTCGGCTACCGAGACTCCGGCATGGTCGACACCCCCGACAACAAGGACCCACGTTCATTCCATCAGGCCAAGCTCGAGGACGCGGCCGGCAAGCTGGCTGTTTTTATTCGCGAAGAGCGGCCGGATGTCGTCGTGACGTATGCCGAAGACGGCGTTTACGGCCACCCCGACCACATCAAGGCCCATCACGTGACGAACGCTGCGCTCGACATCGTCCAACGGGAGGGGTCGCCGGCGCGAAAGCTCTACTACACGGCCATCCCCCGCTCGATGATGGAAGCGTTCGTCCAGCAGATGCCGGAGGAGGCGCAGCGTGCGATGGGCGGCAACATGAGGATCGCCGGTACGCCGGACGAGCTCGTCACGACTCGCGTCGATGTCCACGATTACGTGGAGCGCAAGCGCGACGCGTTCCGCGCCCATGTGAGCCAGAACGACCCCAACTCATGGTTCATGACGATGGCCAGCCAGGTCTACGAGCTTGCGTTCGGGACCGAGTACTACCAGCTGGCCCGGGGCAAACCGGGCCTTTCGCTCCCGGAAGACGATCTTTTCGCGGGGATCGAGTGACGCCCCTCTCGTAGACTCAAGCCGCCGGTATGGAAGTTCTCAAGATCACGCCGCGCGGTTACTGCCACGGGGTGGTGGATGCGTTCCGCATCGCCAAGAGGGTTCGCGAGGAGACCGACGGCCCGGTCCACATGCTCGGCATGCTGGTCCACAACACCCATGCCACGGACGACCTGCAGCGCCAGGGGGTCGCGCTCGTCGACCAACCCAACCGGCTCGCCGGGCTGGAGCAGGTCAAAGAAGGCACCGTGATCTTCACCGCGCACGGCGTTTCGCCCCAGGTCAAGCAGCGCGCGGTGGAGCTTGGCCTGACGCCGGTGGACGCGACGTGCTCCGACGTCGTGCGCACCCACGAGCTCGTCGCGGACCTGGCCCGCAAGGGCTACCAGGTCGTCTACATCGGACGTAAAGGACACCCGGAGCCCGAAGGGGTGATGGGCGAGGCGCCCGACAACGTGCACCTGGTCCAGGATCCGGAAGACATCGACGCTCTGGAGCTCAACGGCGATCGGATCGCGGTCACCTGCCAGACCACGTTGTCGGTCTGGGACACCGAGGACCTGATCGGTCGCGTGAAGGCGCGTTACCCGCAGGCGGAGGTCTACAACGAGATCTGCCGCGCCACCCAGGAGCGCCAGGAGGCGGCGGTCGAGGCGGCCAAGGAGGTCGACCTCGTCATCGTCGTGGGCAGCACGCGCTCCTCCAACTCGCTGCGCCTGGTCGAGGTGGTCAAGAAGCTGGGCCACAAGCCCGCCTATCTCGTCGATGATCTCGGGGAGCTCGACCTGGCCTGGTTCAGGGGGGCCAAGAAGGTCGGCGTGACGAGCGGCGCCTCGACCCCGACCCAGCTCACGCGCCGGGTGATCGAGTACCTCGAGGCACTGGAAGCCCCCGCCTAGGTTCCTCGCAGGCGGCGGAGGACGCCTCCAAGGCCTCTTCGCCCGGCAGGTCGGGTGGATCCGGCGGGAGCGGTCGAGCTGGCAGCCGGTGGCGGAGCGGTCTCAGGCACGTGGGCGGCGCGGGGCTCGTGCTCCTCTTCGCGGGCGGCGGAGCCGGACGCGCGCCGGCGCCGCCTCCGGCGCGACGGGCCGGACGCTCGTTCAGGCTTGGCGGCGGATGCCGGCGGCGCGGCCACGGCCGGCGGCTCTGGGAGGGCTCCATTGGTCCGGGACCGGCGGCGTCGCCGTCTCGGTGCGGCGGGAGCGGCGACCGCGGCGACCGCTTGCTCAGGGGCCCGCTGGCGGGCAATCGCCACGCTGCGTTTGACCTTGGCGCCGATCTCGCCCTCGGCGCAAAGGGCGCCATCGGCGGTGTGGACGTCGACCCTCCAGACGACGATCGAGGAAGGCGCGCTGGGCAACGGGGGCCGCTTCTGAGTCAGCGTCCACCGGGCGTAGATCGTGTCACCTGCATGCACCGAACGGGGAAATTTCCAGTTCAGCC
Organism: Chloroflexota bacterium; assembly: GCA_005882135.1. Lineage (GTDB taxonomy): Bacteria > Chloroflexota > Dormibacteria > Dormibacterales > Dormibacteraceae > 40CM-4-65-16. The sequence goes on along the minus strand of VBDR01000024.1, from coordinate 48,918 downwards.
ACTCCCACTCGGCGACGGAGGGCACTGGCATGTCGACTGAGCCCAGCCCAACTGCCATGGCCACGATCAACGCGGGCGGCGCGGCACGCCGGCCGTCACCCGCCGCCTCGATCGTCAGCGGCGACAGGTCGCCGGCGACGCCGGCAAACAGTGCTATCTCGGCTTCGGAGACGGTGCGGCGGCGCGTCGTCCACTCGCCGCCGAGGGGAAGGTCGTCGAAAGAAAGCGGCTCCAGATCGGGCCGAGTATAGCCCGCGAGGCAGGAAGCCTGTCCTTCTCCCTCCGCGGTCTTGCGACTCAACTGCAAGTTCGGGGCGTTAACCTATGGCAACTCTCGATCCGAACCAGGAGGTCCCTCGGTGGAGCTCGCCGGCGTTCTACTCGTCACTTCGGTTCTCCTTGTCATTGCTTTCATCCTCCTCACCGTCTCCTTGATGCGTCTGCGCGGCACCGCCCAAGAGCTCGAGGCCGCGCTGGCCGACGAGAGCGGCGCGCGTGACCGGGCCGCTCTGCTGCTCGCCATCGCATCCGCGGTCAACTCGTCGCTGGCGCTGGAAGAGGTGCTCAACGTCGCTCTGACCCACGCCGGCCGGATCATGGGCGCGGTCGCCGGTGCCATGTACCTGGTTCGGATTGGGAAGGCCGAGATGTACCGCGAAGCCTCCTACAACCTGACCAACCGGGCTCGCGGCGGTGTGCGAAAGATCGACGAGGAGCCGCTGCAAACCGTGCTTTCAGTGATGCGGCCGCTCGTGGTCAACCTCGATGAGCGCACGGCGCCAGGACTGGAGGCAGGCGGACACCCGCAGCACGCGCTGGTCGTGCCGATCGTGCGATCAGGACAGCTCATGGGCGCGATGGAGCTCTACCTCAATGCCTGGCGCGAGCTGACGGAGGACCAGGCCGACCTCCTCAACGGAGTCGCTTCGCAGGCCGCGATCGCCATCCGCCATGCGCAGCTGTTTCAAGCCCAGGAGGAGAACGCCCTCACCGACGAGCTCACCAAGCTGCCCAACCGGCGCGCGCTTGCCCAGGAGTTCCTGAAGGAGATGCAGCGGGCGCGCCGCCACCACAACGCGATCGCTTTCTTGATGATCGACCTGGACCACTTCAAGCAGGTCAACGACACGTACGGGCACCTGAACGGCGACGCGGTGCTTGCAGAGCTCGCCCAAATCCTGAAAACGGGTGCGCGCGAATCCGACGTCTGCGCCCGCTACGGAGGCGAAGAATTCGCGCTCATCCTCCACGAAACCACCGAGCCCGGCGCTCGAACTCTCGCCGAGCGCATTCGCGCCAAAGTCGCCGCGGCGACGTTTCCCGGTGGCCTCAAGCTCACCATCAGCATCGGTGTGGCCGCGACCGGTGAGCCCACGCTGTTCACGCAGCTCATCGACCGCGCCGACCAGGCCCTGTACACGGCCAAACAAGGCGGGCGGAACCAGGTTCGCGTCGCCGACATGAAGGGCCCGGCGCCCAAGCCGCATCCCACGAAGCCGGAGGCCGAACCCGTCTAATCTCCCCAACGTGGGGCACTTCTGCGTCAACTGCGGCGGGCCGCTCATCGTGAAGCTGATCGAGAACCGCGAGCTCGAGGTGTGTCCGAACGACGGTTACGTGCTGTGGCGCGATCCCAAGGTCGCGGCCGCCGTCGTCGTCGAAGCCGATGGTGGAATCGTGCTCGGCCGCCGCAGCATCGAGCCCGGCTACGGCCTCTGGTGCCTGCCCGGTGGCTTCGTGAACGACGATGAAGACCCCGCGCAGGCCGCCGTCCGGGAGTGCATGGAAGAGATCAACGCGGTGGTCGAGCTCACTGGGCTGATCGGCATCTATCACATAGGCAAGACCACGGCTTCAAGCATCGTCGGGATCGCCTACCGCGGCCGGCTCGCCGGCGGCGCCGTCATGAGCGCCGGACCGGAGATGCTCGAGCTGGGCACCTTCGCGCCGGACGACCTACCGCCGATCGCGTTTCCAAGCCACCGGGCGGTGCTGGACGGTTACCTCAGGTCCCAGGCGTTGGCGGGACCGGCACCTCTGACCGCCGCCGCGCCGGCTCCACCTGCATCGCCGCCATCACCAGCACCAACACCACCGCGACCACGGCGCAGACGGTGAACCCCGCCGCGTAGCCATAACCCTGGACGATCGGCCCGAAGATCAGCGGTCCGGCGGAAAGGCCAAGGAAGAGCACGGTGCCGTAAATGCCCATCGTCACCCCGCGCGTGGACGCGCTCGACAGGTCACCGAAGACGACGCCGATGGCAACGAAAGCCGCCGCTATGAAAGGCGTGCCGATGGCGATCACGATCGCCGGCAGCAAGAAGCCGGTGAGGTGACCGACCACCACCATCGCCGCGGACCACACGATCACACCGACCAGCACGATCGGCCATCGGCGCCGGGCCCGATCCACGATCCGTCCGGCCACGGGCCGCGAACCAGCGTTGAAGATCGCCTGCAACCCGAGCAGCAGGCCGACCTGAAAACTAGGCAGGCCGAGCGCCTCCCTGGCGAAGATGGGGACGAAGGCGCCGAAGGTGCCCCAGATCAGGGTCATGCTGACCAGGCCGATCGTCACCGGCACGAAAGCGACCTGGCGGGCCAGGGCTTTCAGCGGTTCCCGCAGCGCGAGCCCCTGTCCTGTGTGCTGCCGCGTCTGGCTCACTGCGAGCGCGCCCGGAATGGTGAAGATCAACAGCACGGTCGTGACCCCGATGTCGGTGCGCAGGTCGATCCACTTCAGCGCGAGACCGGCGATGGCGGGGCCGAGCGTGAAGCCGACCTGCATTGAAAGCGTCAGCCAGCCCATCGCGCGGCCCAGCCGCCCTCTCGACACCGACTCGGTGACGGCGCTGAAGATCGCGGACTGCTGCGCGCCGGCGGCGAGCCCGCCCACGATCTGCCACAGGAACAGGGGAGCCACGCTCACCGTGAATGCCGTGGCGATCTGCGAGAGGGCGGTGGCGCCGAGCGACAGGCCGAGCAGGGTTCGGGCACCGAAACGATCGACCAGCACGCCAGAGGGAAGCGAGAGCAGCGCCGCGGCAATCGTCGCCACCGAGAAGAGCGCGCCGACCTCGAATCGACTTGCGCCGAGGTCGTGCGCGTACAGGGGCACGGTCACGCCACGGGCCGCGATGGTGGCGAATACCGCTCCGGCGGCCACGTACAGAAAGAGCATGCGGCGAGATTCGGGGACGGCCTGGGTCACCCTGCCTAACATACCGGCGACATGGTCCGCGAGAGAGTTGGCGACTGGCGCCTGGCCTGGCGCTTCGCTCTCGCGGGAATTGTGGCCGGCCTGCTTGTGATCACTCTTGCTCAAACCGGCGTCACAGCCGGGACATTCGATGCGGGCCAGGACACGCTGTTCCCCGCGCCTTCACCGGATCCCCAGATCACATTCGTGGCGCTGGATTCACGAAGCCAGCGGACCCTCGGTGCCTATCCCTGGAACAACTCCTATCACGCGCAGGTGATCAACTACCTGGCCGGCCTTCACCCGAAGGCGATCCTCTTTGACATCGTGCTGGACCACCTGACTGGCAACAGCGTGGAACCGCCCTTCGAGGCGACCGACCCGCAGTTGACGCAGGCGATCCGGGCAGCGGGAAATGTAGTTCTCGTATGCAACGCCGAATCGGCTCCGCGGCCAGAGTTTTCAACCGTCGCCGCCGCGGTTGGTGATCGCGGACTCGGGGTTGCGGATCGTGCCAACGCAGTCCGTGGCTTGATCCTGAGGCCGGCCCCGGACGCGACCTGCGCCGAGAACGAGACCGACGAGCCCGCCTTTTTGCTGGCATTACGAATCTCCGAGAAGATCACCGCACCCCTCACGGTGCGCGACTCTGTTGCCACATTTGGGACTCACCGGATTCCGGTCGAGCAGGGTCAGATGCTGATCAATTTCTCCCGCGGATCGAGTCCGAGCTGCTCTTACGTCGACGCCTTCAACAGTGCGTGCCCGCAACCCGATCTCATCACTGATCACATCGTCGTGGTCGGCACCAAGCTGATCGATGCCGGTGACATCTACGGCCAGGCCGTTTCCTTCCCCCACGATGCCAGCTTCTGTCCAGTCCACCGGCCGCGCTGCATGCTGGACAGCCAGAACTACGGCTACCGAATCGAGGGCGACGCCATAGGCACGGTGCTGCGGGATCGATACCTCCGCACTCAGCCGCCAGTGTCGACCCAGCTCGCCGTGCTGCTGCTGGCCGCGATCGTCGGCCTCATCGTCTACCTGCTTTCGTTTCGCGTGGGGATGCTCCTCACCGCGAGCCTCCTCTTGGCGTACTACCTTGGCATCTATCTGATCGGTCAGAACGGTTACCTGGCCGATCCCCTATACGCGCCGACCGCCATCGTCCTGGCCGCGACCTTCTCGCTTGGCGCGCGCTATGTGCTCGAGGAACGCGAGCGCCGCAAGGTCGAGCGCATCTTCGGCCACTACATCGACCCGCGTGTCGCTCGTCAGCTTGCTGCGACGCGCTCGGTTGAAGATCTGATCTCGAAAGGCGAGCGCCGCGACCTCACCGTGCTGTTCATGGACATAAGGGGCTTCACATCGATGTCCGAATCGATGCGTGCGGATGACGTTCTCGCTGTAATCCAGGACTACCTTGATGAGATGAGCAAGCTCATCCTCAAGTGGGATGGCCTTATCGACAAGTATGTCGGCGACGAGATCATGGCGCTCTGGAACGTCCCACTCGAACAGGCGAACCATGCGCTGCTCGCGATTCGCTGCGCATACGACCTGGTCAGCAATGCCCCAGCGCTGCAGGCCAAGCTCGCCACGCGCGGACTGCCGCCCATCGGTTGGGGCATCGGCGTCAACACCGGGCCGGCGGTCGTCGGCAACATGGGCAGCCAGGACCGCCTCCAGTACACCGCGCTCGGCGACACCGTGAACACAGGCGCCCGCTTCTGCAGCGCGGCTCCCGCGTTTGAGGTTTTGATCGGGCTGGCGACCTACCAGGCATGCTCCGACTACATCGCGATCGATGAGGTCCCCGGCATTCAGCTCAAAGGCAAGAGCGCGGAAAAATTCCGCATCTTCAAGGTGACCGCGATCCGCGAAGAACCGGGTTCGCCCTGGGTGCCGATGCCGACCGACGCGGCCGCCAGTGCGTACAGCGCAAGCCAGCAGCTGTACGCCAGGCAGTCATTGTTCATTTGACAGTCAGACGCGCCGCGGAGCTCCTGGCGACCGCGCGCCAAGGCCTCGCCCTGACCGGTGCCGGCGTCTCGGCCGAAAGCGGGATTCCGACCTTCCGGGGCGAGGGTGGCCTGTGGACCAAGTACGACCCGGTGAAGGTATCCTCGATCGAAAGCTTCCTCGCCGACCCCGCCGCCTATTGGCGGGTCTCGAAAGAGCGCGGTTCGATCGCCCTGGCCGCCCGCCCCAATCCGGGACACGAGGCGCTGGCGGCCATGGAGGCCGCGGGGCGCCTGGCCGCGATCGTGACCCAGAACACCGATGGCCTCCATCAGGACTCGGGAAGCACGCACGTGATCGAGCTGCATGGTTCGGGGCGGATGGTGCAGTGCCTCGAGTGCGGCAGTCGCGAGGCGAGGGCGGACGTTCAGCGCAGACTGGACACTGAGATGCCGCCGCACTGCCGCAGCTGCGGAAGCATCTTTTTGAAGCCGACCGTGGTCCTGTTCGGCGAGCCGATGCCGGCGGCCGCCCTCAATGAGGCGTTCGAGCTGGCACGCCAAACAGACGTGATGCTCGTGGTCGGGTCATCGCTGGTCGTCTACCCGGCCGCGGAAGTTCCGCTGCTGGCGGTGCAGTCAGGCGCCCTGATGATCGTGGTCAACGCCGAACCGACGCCGTTCGACCGCTTCGCCGAGGTCGTCATTCATGGCCGCTCGGGCGAGGTGCTCCCCGAGATCGGCCGACTCATAAGTGGGTGACGCTACCGGCGAAGAACGGCACTCCGTCCACGATCAGCTCGCCATTGGGCCCGACGTCCTCAGCAAGACCCTCGGTGGTCTTGCCCGAAAGCTCGAGTCGCACCCGCCGTCCAAGGGTTGCAGACAGCCGGCGCCAGCGGTCGAGCACGGTGTCGGGCGGGGCCGCGGTCCACACTTCAATCCTTTCCCGCAATCGGTCGAGAAGCTCGTCGGCCGGCAGGTCCAACTTCGCGGCGCCCACTGGCGCCCACGTCAGGTTGATACCGATGCCACAGATCGCCTTGCCTTGCTTTGCCTCGACCAGAACGCCACCAAGCTTCAGGCCCGCCAGCAGGAGGTCGTTCGGCCATTTCAGACGGACGGCCTCACCGCAGGCCTCGGCCGCGGCGACGCCCGCGGCAAGGCTGAGGAGCGGATTCGGGTGCAGCACGAAGGACGCCAGCAGAGCCGTTCCGGGTGGCGCCTCCCAGCGCCGCTCGAGGCGACCTCGACCTGCCGTCTGGTGGTTTGCGATCACGATCGAGCCGATCGCCATGTCGCGCGCGGCGTCTTGCGTCGACGTCACCGAGTCCAGGCGCACGACTTGTGATTTACCCACGGTCGGTAAGCTAACCGAGTCCATGAAGATCCACCGCGCGGTCGTCCTTCTCGTGATGATGCTGGTGGCGGTGGGCGCTCTCGTGCTGCTAACCGCGGCGGGCATCGCCAACTTCGACAGCCACAGCCTGATCGCGCTTGTGGTGGTGATCGTCGCGGCCGCGATCAGCGGTGCCGCCTTTAGCTGGAAGCGCTACGGCAGGCGCAACTGATTGGGGCCCAAGCTGCAACTTGGTTACAAAGCCTCGGCCGAGCAGTTCGGACCCCGTGAGCTGCTCGACTTTGCGGTAGCCGCGGAGGCGAACGGCTTCGACTCGGTTTTCGTCAGCGATCACTTTCAGCCCTGGCGCCACTCCGACGGCCACGCGCCATTTGCGTTCGCATGGCTGGCCGCGGCCGGCGAGCGTACGAAGCGAATCCTGCTTGGGACATCGGTCGTAACGCCCACTTTTCGCTATCACCCCGCGATCGTCGCCCAGGCGTTCGGAACGCTCGGCTCGCTCTACCCCGAGCGAATGATCCTTGGCGTGGGCACGGGCGAGCACCTCAACGAAGGTGCGCTCGGCATCGAGTGGCCCGACAACCGCGAGCGTTTCGCCCGCCTGCGGGAAGCGGTGCGGCTGATCCGCATGCTGTGGACCGATCAGTCCGTGACCTTTGACGGCGACTACTACCACACGCGAAACGCGACCATCTACGACCGTCCGGAAAAGCCGGTGCCGGTCTACATCGGGGCCGGTGGCCCACAGGTGGCGAAATACGCAGGGCGGGCGGGCGACGGGCTGATCTGCACCTCCGGCAAGGGAATGGAGCTGTACTCCCAGCAGTTGCTCCCGTCGTTCAGCGATGGCGCGCAAGAATCCGGCAGGGCGGCCCGTGATCTCGACAGGATGATCGAGGTCAAGGTTTCGTTCGATACGGATGGCAACCGGGCCCGGGAGGACACCAAGATCTGGGCCGCGCTGGCGTTGCCGGCCGAAGCCAAGTCCGGCATCGACGACCCGCGAGAGATGGAACGGCTCGCCAAGACGGTGGAGGACGTGGCCGACCGCCGTTGGCTCGTCGCCAGCGACCCCGACGAGCACATCGAACAGCTGAGGCCATACCTGGAGCTTGGTTTCACGCACCTGGTCTTTCATGCGCCGGGTGACGGCCAGACGCGTTTCATCGAGCTCTATGGATCGCAGATCCTGCCGAGGATTCGCAAGCAGTGGCAGTAACAACCTGGGTCGTCGTCCTGGTCAAGGACTTCGACTCGGCCAAGCAACGCCTGCGCCCCGCGATGGGGATCAAGTCTCGCCGCGCACTCGCTCGGAGGAACGCTCAGCTTGCGGTGCGTGCCGCCGCCGCGGGCGACCACGTGCTCGTCGTCGCGGGCGGCGAGGAGGTGTCGGAGATAGCGGCGTCGTGGGGCGCCGATGTTCTGCTCGAACCACGCGAAGAAGGCCAGAACATCGCCGCCGAGCGCGGCCTGAAACGAGCCGTGGAGGCGGGCGCCGGCGCGGTGCTCCTGCTGTCCAGCGACCTGCCCCTCGTGACCGAGGCCGCGGTTCGCAAGCTGCTCGACTCGGCGGCGAGGCTCAAGCCCCCGATCGCCATCGCCGTGCCTGCCATCGGCCGCGGCGGGACCAACGCCCTCTACCTGCGCCCGCCCGGCGCGATCGCCATGCATTTCGGCGACGACTCACTGGCCAGGTTCCGTGCGGAGGCTGAGGCAAAAGGCGTGCGTTTCGCGGTCCATCATTCGGACCCGTTGGCGCTCGACCTCGACGAGCCTTCCGACCTGGCACGTCTCAGCCGCGCGGTGTGAAATCCCTCGAGCTGATCGGCGTCGAGGGCCTGCCTGAGGTGCGGTCTGGCGACGACCTGGCTCAACTGTTGAGCGCACACGCGAAGTTCCAGCCGGGCGACGTCCTCGTCATGGCCCAGAAGGTGGTGTCCAAGGCCGAGGGCCGGCTCATCGATCTTGCCGCTGTCGTCGCCGGCGAAGACGCGGTGCGGATCGCAGGCGGCCTGATCGCGAACCCGGATCCGCGCATGGTCCAGGTCGTGCTCGACGAGAGCGTGCGTGTGCTGCGGTCGGAACGCGTGCTCATCACCGAAACCCGACAGGGTTATGTAAGCGCCAACGCTGGAGTGGACCATTCGAATGTCGGAGGCCACGACAAGCTGACGCTGCTGCCAGTCGACCCGGATGCCAGCGCCAAGCGCCTGCGGGTGCGCCTGCAGGAGCTCACCGGTGTTGAGGTCGGCGTCATCATCTCCGACACCTTCGGCCGCCCGTGGAGGCTTGGCATCGTGAACGTTGCCCTCGGCGTCGCCGGGATGCCGGCCACAGTCGATCTTCGCGGCACGCTGGATGACGATGGCGAGCCGCTGCGTGCGACCGTGCTTGCGATCGCGGACGATATCGCGGCCGGCGCCGGGCTCGTGATGGGAAAGACCAACCGCACTCCCGCGGTCATCGTGCGTGGCCTCGAGCTGAGGGGCAGCGGTAGCGGGCGCGATCTCATCCGTCCGCAGGCCGAGGATCTCTTCCGCTGAAGGTGGTCGTGCTCGCGGGTGGCACCGGGGGCGCCGCGCTGGCGGCGGGAATCCAGGACATCGCCCCCGATGACGACCTGACGGTGATCGCCAACACCGCCGACGACGACGAGTTCTGGGGCCTTCTGGTCTGTCCCGACATCGATGCGGTCATCTACCGCCTGGCCGGGGTCTTCAACCAGAAAGCCGGATACGGGGTCGAAGGCGACACGTTCCACGTACTCGAGAGTCTTGCCGAAGCCGGCGAGGAGACCTGGTTTCACATCGGCGACAGGGACTTCGCCATGCATGTCCTGCGCACCGACATGCTGCGGCGAGGCGGTACGCTGACCGCGATCACGCTCGCGCTGTGCCGGCGGTTCGGCATCGCAGGACGAGTGCTTCCCATGACGGATGACCCGGTGCGAACCCGGTTCAGCACCGACCAAGGTGAGCTCTCTTTCCAGCAGTACTACGTGCGCGAGCGTCTGCAGCCCCGGCTCCTGGGCGTCGAATTCGCAGGCGCCAAGGCGGCCAGGCCGTCGGCCGAGGTGGCGAGCACGTTGGGCGAGGCTGATCTCGTGATCATCGGTCCTTCGAACCCACTGATCTCGATCGCTCCGATCCTGCAGCTCGCCGCCGACCTGATTCGTCCCGACCGCACCATCGCCGTGACGCCAATCGTCGGCGGCGCCGCCTTGAAAGGGCCCACGGTCGAGATGATGCGAGCACTCGGCCACGATCCCGACCCGGTGGAAGTTGCGCGCATGTATCGAGGCGTGGCGACGGGCTTCGTGCTCGACGAGCGCGATCGCAACCTCGCCGGCGCGATCGAAGATCTTGGTTACCGCACGATCATCCGCGACACGATCATGCGTGACGGCGGGCGCGGGCTGGCCGAGTCTGTCTTGAGACTAAGTCGGGCGTGAGTTGGCGACCATGACCAGGACGCCGATCAAGACCATGACCAGGCCGACCACCAGCACCGCGTACTGAGCGACCGCCATGATGGTTCCGCTCGAGCGCTTGGCCTCGGGCTCGTCTGACTCGAGGCCGGGGGCCTCGCCTGACGCCAGCTGCCAAGCCGAAGTCGGCCCGCCAGCATCCTTCCTCTTGCGCTTCGAGTCGGGCTCGGCGCTGAGCTCAGGCTCCTTGCTGGAGTTGACGACCGACCACGACCCCGCGGCCGAGGTGGACGTGGCGGCGGAAGCGGCCGGCGCGACCGGTTCCGGCGCGGCCGCCGGTTCGGCAGCGCGCGGAGCGGGCGTCCACGCAGGCTCGCTCGAGGCGGGAATGGGTGTGGGCTCGGGCGTGGGCCGGAACGGCTCCGCCGGCGCCGGCGGGTAAGCCTCGGGTGCTGCGTGCGGGAAGTCGAACGTGCTCGGCGCCGGTGGCGGAATGCTCGGCTGCTCCCATGGAGGTGAGCTGGGAGCCTGCTCCGGTCTTGGCGGCGGGGGGGCAGACGGCGGGGCGACCGGCGGCGCCTCGTAGGCGGGAGCCTGGTAGGCGACGGTCGGCTGAACCTGTGTTTGGGCGAACGGTGAGGCGGCGCCCGGAGCTGGTTCGGCCAGCTTCTCCGCATGACCTCGAGGCGTCAGGGTGCGCTGCCGCGCGGCTCGTACCTTGTGTTCGATCTGGGAGCGCCGCGCCGAATACATGGAGCGCTTCTCGACCGATTTGCGTCGCAGCACGAAAAAGACGGCCACGATGCCGACGATCGCGACCAGGGGACCGGCCAGGAGGTACGCCATAGGCTGCCGATTATCGGGGATCGGTCCCCCATGTGTGACAATCCCGACGGTGACGTTTTACGACCGGATTCAGGCTGAAATGGTCGAAGCGCGCAGGCGCCGCGACGATGTCGCCCTGGGCACGCTTTCGCTTCTCAAGAGCGAGTTGGTGCGTGCGAGCAAGGAAGGTCCGGGCGCTGGAAACATCAACGACGAGCTCGTTGTCCGCGTCGCTCGCAAAGAGGTCAAGCGCCGGGAAGAGGCGATCGCCGTCTACCGCAAAGCGGGCCGCGAAGAGTCCGCGCGGCGCGAAGAGGCGGAGATGGGGGTGCTCCGAGGCTTTCTTCCGGCCGCACTGAGCGAGCAGGAGATCGAGGCGGAGGTGCGAGCGGTGATCGCTGAGGTCAAGCCTGACGGCCCGAAGGGATTCGGGCTCGTGATGAAAGCCGCCACCGCGCGCCTGGCCGGCAGGGCGGACGGAACCCAGGTCGCGGCGGTAGCGCGCAGGCTGCTTGGCTCCTAAGACCAAGAAGTCGTGGATGGTGCCGCCGCCCCCGCGCGGCGCCCGGACGCGGGCCAGGCTGACGGTCGAGCGGCTGCGCGACCTCTATCCGGCGGCCACCGAGCTCTCGCATGAGAATCCGTTTCAGCTCCTCATCGCCACCATCCTTTCGGCGCAGACGACGGACCGGTCGGTGAACCTCGTCAGCCCAGAGCTGTTTCGGCGTTATCCGACCGCGGAAGACCTGGCTGCGGCCGATCCGGCCGTCGTCGAGACCCTGATCAAGCCAACCGGCTTCTTTCGCGCCAAGACGAAGCGCATCATCGCCGCGAGCCGCAAGCTGGTCGAGCTGTTCGGCGGCGAGGTGCCAAACAAGATGGAAGACCTCGTCAAGATCCCGGGCATCGGCCGCAAGACGGCCAACGTCATCCTGGGCGCGGGTTTTGGCGTGCCGGGGTTTGCCGTCGACACCCACGTGATCCGCCTGACCAACCGGCTGGGGCTGGTCGCGACCAAGGACCCGGTGAAGATCGAGTACCAGGTCTGCTCGACGGTGCCCAAAGAGGAATGGACCGGGCTCTCGCTGCGGCTGATCCTCCACGGGCGCCGGGTCTGCGTGGCGCGCCGGCCGAGGTGCGAAGAGTGCGTGCTCAACGATTTCTGCCCGTCCTCCCTGGTGCGCCCCAAGCGCCGCCGCCCGGCACCCGCTGCATCTATCGCGGGCCCACCCTCCTCCCGGCCGGTGCCCACCCCCAACCGGCCAGCCTGACGGGCATCCAACCGCACAAGGGGGGCGCCTACAACTCAGGTTGTTAAGGCTCGAACATTTGTTCTAACATTACCTGGTGGCGGCTCCGGAGCCCAGGCTGGTCGAAGTCGACTACCTCGAGGTCGAGTGCAAGTCGGCGCTCAACCCGGTCAAGAACATGGGCTTCTCCTGGTCTCTGAACCCCTATACGGGATGCGAGCACCGATGCGCCTTCTGCTATGTGCGCGCCTTCGAGCTCCGGGCCGACCGCCCCTCTGACGACCGCTACGGCCGCACCGTACGCATCAAAACGAACGTCGCCGCAGTCCTCCGCAGCGAGCTCTCGCGTCGCTCATGGCGCAAAGAGACCGTGGTCATCGGCGCCGCCACCGACCCCTATCAGCCGGCCGAAGGCAGGTACCGGCTGACGCGCCAGTGCCTCGAGACGCTGCGCGACTTTGCAAATCCCGCGGCGATGATCACGCGCGGCCCGATGATCGTTCGCGACATCGACGTGCTGTCGGCGCTCGCGCGGCGCGCCGAGGTGCACATCACCTTCAGCATCCCAACCCTGGACGATGAGATCTGGCGGAAAACAGAGCCTGGCACCGCGCACCCGCGACAGCGCCTACGCGCGATCGAAAGGCTCGTCGCGGCCGGCATCGACGTCGGAGTCGGCATGGCGCCCATCCTCCCCGGGCTCACCGACCGGCCAGACCAGCTCGAGGCGGTGGTCAAGGCCGCACGGGCGGCGGGCGCCACCGGCCTCTGGGCGGGCATGCTGCACCTGAAGGATGGGACGCGCGAGCACTTCATGTCGGTGCTCAACCGGCACTGGCCGGAGCTGGTGCCGCGTTATGAGCAGGCGTACCGGGATCGCGCATACCTTCCGCCGTCGTTTGGCGAGAAGACGATGCATGAGGTCGCGCGCCTTCGCTCCCACCACGGGGTCTCGGACCGGCGCCGCGTCATTCTCAAACCGCCGCCAGAACCCGAACAGTTGACCCTGCTGAATTAGCATTCAACGCATGCGCAGTCCCATCGATGTGCTGGCCGGCAAGGTCGCCGGCCTCAAGAAGATGGAGATCGCCCGCCGGACCGTGCCCTGCTACAAACACGTCCTGGAGAAGGACGGCGAGCAGCTTTCTCTCTGCATGCTTGTCGACTCGGGCAAGCTCTACCGTTTTCCCTTCGAAGCGGCAAAAGGCATCGCGAGCCTTGACATCAAGGCCCGCTACCTTCGCGGCGAGATGGAACATCTTCGTCTCCGCGAGTTCCAGCCCGGACTATGTCGCTATGTCAAAAGAGCAGACCAGGCCGTCTGAGTCGCTCGTCCAGGATCTGCTCGCGGAAAGACGCGAGCTGAAGGTCGCCGTGGAACGTCTCAAGCTCGATCTCGCGGACGCCCAGTCCAATGCCGGCGGGCCCGACCCACGCGTCCGCGAGCTGCAGGACGAGATCGAGCGACTTCGCTACCAGCTCGCGTCGGCGCGGGCCGAGGCGAATCAGCTTCGTGAAGAGCGCGACGAGCTTCGAGCGGGCATCGAGCGTGCGGTCCAGCGATTGGCCGCCGAGTAAAAGAAAAGGCCCCGCCTGAAGGCGGGGCCCTGGAGCGAAATCCTGACTACTTGACGGCGTTCGCCACCTGATCGACGTACGGGCTCAGAAAATTGCTGATCCCAGGCGCCGGGATGCGCTCACCGTTGCCCTGCAAAGCCTTGACGAGAAAGATCACCCAGTAAACAAGACCGACCAGCCAGAGGACGTAGACGAGGAAGAACACGGGTGGAATGAAGCTCAGCACGATCATGACCACGCTCAGCCCGCCAAAGATGAGCAGGGAGTTGGCGGCATTCCACTTGACGTCGGGGTCGTCCTTGCCCACGAACAGAAAGATCAGGCCACCAAGCCAACCCAGGACATACGCCAGGATCGTGTAGGTCTTCTTGTTGCTTCCAGCTGTGCTCGGTGTTCCGCCCACGGGTGCCGGCTGGCTGGGCGGCGGTGGGGGCATCTGAGACATGGATCAATCTCCTCCTGTTGGGTGGCTGTTGCGGGCCAGATTATGGGTGCAATGACCCGAAAACGCCATAGCCCCGCCAGGGTTAGCGGACGGGCACCGGCTGGAACGTACTCTGTTAGGCTCGCGGCGAGATGACCGATTCCGGTCAGCCGCCAAAGACTCCGCCCCACCCGCCGGTCCCGGGATCGGCGCCGTCGCCAGAGGCCGAGTCTTCTCTGCCGCCGCCAGCCGGCGCACCACCCGATATCGCCGCAACGATGCGCCTGATCCCTGTGCCGCCGCCGGCAACACCCCCGCCGCCGGTCGCCGCGATCAACACGCCCCCCCAGGTCCCGGGCGAGCGCTACATCGGCAAGTACAGGGTCAAAAGCGTGCTCGGTCGCGGGGGCATGGGCGCTGTGTACCTGGCCGAGCAACCAGGTCTCGACCGCGAGGTCGCGATCAAAGAGCTCATCCAGTCGGCCGACCCGGTCTCGCTGCGACGCTTCCTGCAGGAGGCCCAGGTGATGGCGCGGACGAGCCACCCCAATCTCGTCCAGGTCCACGACATGGAGCTGATGGGCGACATCAACTACCTCGTCCTGGAGTTCGTCCGGGGCCGGTCGCTGCGCGACTGGATGAATCAGACGCCGCTGCCCCCGCCGCAGGTCTTCGCGGTCATGCACGGGGTCCTGCAAGCGCTTGATTACGCGCACCGCCACGCCATCGTCCACCGCGATATGAAGCCGGAGAACGTGCTCATCTCCGACGAGGGCATGGTCAAGGTCGCTGATTTCGGGATCGCGCGGCTCATGGACGACACGGGGCTAGGTGGCACCACAACCAAGACCGGGACCACCGTCGGCACGCCGCAGTACATGTCCCCCGAGCAGGCGGCTTCAAGCAAGGTCGACGGACGGAGCGACCTCTATTCGGCAGGGATCATCTTCTACGAGCTCGTCGCGGGCCAGCCTCCATTCACCGCGTCGGATGCGGATGGTCCTTTCACGCTCATGGCGAAGCACGTCCAGGCGCCGCCGAAACCTCCGTCGGTTTTTCGTCCGGGGCTCAATCCCGAGCTCGAGCAGCTGATCCTGAAGGCGCTTTCAAAGCGACCCGAGGACAGGTTCCAGACCGGACAAGAGTTCGACCGCGCGATGTCGCGCGTCGCCGACGAGATGTGCCCGGGCTGGGAACACAGCCTCGAGCCTGGCGCCGACCTGTCGCGCATGGTCCCCAACACGACGCCGCCCAACGCGCTCCCTGCAACCCCGATCGGTATCGCGATCTCGCAACCTGCGGCGGCCATGCCCCAGCCTCACGTGGTCTACAACCCGACGCCGCCTGTCAAGCCGGTGGCGAAAAAGTCGATGAGCTGTTTGAGCCTGGTGGGATTGCTGGTGTTGATGTCGGCTGCGGTCGGAGTTCTGGCGGCGGGCTACCTCCGCTAGTTGGGGGACTGCGGCCGGCGGGCGAGGATTTCCTCAGCCGCCTCGCCGACCAGGATGTCGCTCGAACCCGAGTTGCCCGCTGCGATCACGGTCTGCTGCGTGTATTGCGTCGTGAAGGTGTGGTGTGCCTGGGCGGCCATCTGCGTCGGGAATTGCACCCAGGGCGCATCGGGCGCCTCGCGGATTGCGGTCACCTCGTAGATCCGGAAGGTCTCGGCGGACTTTCCTTTCAGCTGCACACCCGGAACCAGGTCGACGGCGATGTAGTCGCGGCACATCTCGTAGGTCGTCTGGCCGATCAGGACGTGAAAGGCGGGCGCGTGCGCGCAGAAACGGGCCGCGGTGTTGACCGTATCCCCCAACGCCGTGTACTGGAGTCGACTTCGGGACCCCATCATGCCGACCACGGCTGGACCGGAGTTGATCCCGATGCCCCAGCGGATCGGTGGCAGTCCCTTCGCGAGCAGCTTCTGCTGCAGCTCGGGCGCGCGGTTGATGAGGTCGTAGGCGCAGCGGATCGCCAGCAGCGCGTGGTTGTCCTGCAACCGCGGGGCGTTCCAGAAAGCCATGATCTCGTCCCCGACGTACTTGTCGATGGTGCCGTCCCAGGTAAAGATGACGCCGCTAAGGTGGTCCAGGTACATCTGGACGAGCTCGGTCACATCGCCGGCAGCCATCGACTCCGACATCGAGGTGAAGCCGCGGATGTCGACGAACATCAGCGTGACGTCGCGACGCTCGCCGCCGCGGAGGATGTCATCCACGCCGCCTCTGGTCTTGGCGAGCTGCGCAACAATCTCGGGCTTCAGGTACTGGCCGAACAGAGCTGTGACCTTTCGCTTCTCGCGGTCCTCATAGAGGAACCTGTATGCAGTCACGCCGGAATATGTGAGGGCGATCCCAAGCCATGGGTGGAAGAGGTCTGGCACCCAGTTGTTGAAGGCCGAGAGCGCTGACATCCCGAGTGTGAAAATGACGAGAGCGATCGCGGTCCCGGCCAGGCCCCACAAGACGCTCACGCGAGACACGCCGAACGCGGTTGCCAACCCGATCAGCAGGATCAGCACGAGCAGGACCCATGGCGGCTCCGCGGTTAGAAATCGGGAAGCTGTCTGGGGCGTGGCGACCGCGTTCAGCATCATCTGAACGACGTTGGCGTGGATCTCGACCCCGGGCATGGCCAGCGTCTGGTTGCTGCCGAAGCTCGTCGTTACAAGCTGCTCATCGTTGACGCCGGTCAATCCGTAGTAGCCCACGAGCACGATCTTGTCTTTGACCTGGCCGGCGTCAAAGGTCCCGTCCACGACCTTGTCGAAGCTGATGTAATGACCGTACTTCTCGAAATTGCCGGGCGGGCCCGAGAAGTTGATGAGGATCGAGCCGGACCCGTCGATCGGGGTGCTCCACGCCTGGCCAAAGCGCGCGGTCCCGTTGGAGACCTCGAGGTCGGGCCCGCTCTGAAAATCCCCGCCCAGCTGGTAGGGCCGATAGGCGGCGAAACCGAATGTGTCGAGGAGCGGCGTGCTGCACGACACCCTCATGAAGCAGGCGGGCTCCACGGTGAGCGGGACGCGCCTGACCACGCCGTCGCGATCGAGGACGAGGTCGGTGGAGGCAAGGACGACGTTGCGATACGGCTGAGCGCAAGCAATGCCCGAGTCGTCGTTGGCGTCCGCGCAACGGAATGCTTTCAGCGGGATCTGGTCGACACCCTTCTGCACGACCTTTCCGCTGGCGACCTCGGTCGTGCCCCCATAGGCAAGCACCACCGGCACCGAGGCCGAGGCGAGAGTCTCGGCCAGCTTCTTGTCGGCTCCGCTCGGGTCCGTGAATCCGACGTCGAAAGCGACCACCTGGGCGCCTGCCTTTTCCAGGTTGAGCAGGGCGTCCGCATAGCGATCGCGCGGCAGCGGGTATTTGCCGATCGCCCGCACGCTGGCGTCGTCGATGCCGACAATCACCACCCCGTCGATCGGCTTGCCCGGGTCGTACTGGTTGGCAAAGCGGTCCTCGGGGTGGACCGAGACGTTCGCGAAGCAACCGGTTTCGTGCGCGTCGCAGGTGAGCTGCTGCCCGTACAGCCAGTACATCGAACCTGTCAAGACGAGCGCGATCAGGACCGCGACTGCGGTGCGGTACGTGTACCAGTAGCGGATGTAGCGGCCCAAAGGCGGAGGGATCATATCGCTAGCAATGACCGTTCTCTGCGGAATCGCCGGCTGGGTCGACAAGTCGCTCATCGACTCCAAGCTCTTCTACCCACTCTCGGTCAAGACCTCAGGCGACCGCTTGCGCTTCTACGCGACGCAGTTTTCACTGGTCGAGGTCGATTCGACCTATTACGGGATTCCGAAGCCCGAGAGCGCCGAAGCCTGGGCGGCTCAGACGCCTGCTGGATTCACTTTCGACGTCAAGTCCTTCTCGCTCTTCACCAACCACCCGACCAAGCCGATGTCGCTGCCGCCGGACATACGGGAGGACCTGCCCGCGGACCTTCGGGACAAGAACATCTACCTCGAACGCATGCCGGAGGAGCTCGTGGACGAGGCCTGGGCGCGGTTCCGGGCGGCGCTGGAACCGCTGCGGGCGGCGGGGAAGCTGGGCGCGGTCTTCTTCCAGTTTCCGCCGTGGTTTCTGCCCTCATCACGCTCGCTCGCCTACGTCGAGCAGGTCCAGGAGCGCATGTTCGGCTTTCAGATCGCGGTCGAGTTTCGCAAGCCGGAGTGGCTCGATGCGCGGCATCGCGAGGGCACCATGGCCTTCCTGGGTACGCGCGACATCCCGTATGTCGCGGTCGACGTGCCCGAAGGGCACCGAACCAGCATGCCGCCTGCCCACGACGTCACCTCGTCAAAGCTGGCGGTGGTTCGCTTTCACGGCCGCAATCACGAAACGTGGGATCTCAGGGGCGCACCGCCAAACGTGCGGTTTCGCTACGACTACAGCGATCGGGAGCTGGTCGATTGGGTGCCGCGCATCAAGGAGATGGAGCGCTCCGCAGGCAAGGTCCACGCCCTCATGAACAACAACTATTCGAACTACTCGGTCAAGAACGCGCAGCAGCTGGAGAGGCTGCTGGAGGCGTGGCAGAAGTGATCCTCAGTCCTGCAGGTTGCGGCGCCTGATCTCGCCGATGGCGTGGTCCATCAACCCGCCGAGCACAGGCTCCGCCAGGTGGGCCAGACGCAGCGGCAGCACCATCGCATCGCGCCGCGGATAGCGAGCCGTACGCACGATCAGGTTTGCCACCCATGACGCCGGATACTGGAACCCGATCGGGCGGTCGGGGTCCTTGAAGAACTCCGTTCCACCGGTCACCCCGGGGTAGACCACGCAGACCTTGACGCCGGTTCCGGAAAGCTCACCGCGAAGCGCGTGCGAGAAACCCACCACCGCATGCTTGGTCGCGGAGTAGAGGGCGGAGTAGGGGGAAGGCCGGAAGCCGACCACCGAGGCGACGTTGATGATCACGCCCCGCCGGCGTTCAAGCATCCAGGGCAGCGTGGCCTGGGTCGTATTGATGACCCCCTTCAGGTTGGTGGCGATGAGCTCGTCCACCTTCTCCTCGGTCATATCGTGCACACGGCCCGCCCAGCCGACGCCCGCGTTGTTGATCAACACGTCGAGCCGTTCGTGGTCGCGCAGCGTGGCGGCGATGAAGGCTCGCGCGGAGGCCCTCTGGCCGACGTCCAGGA
Source organism: Chloroflexota bacterium (assembly GCA_005882135.1). Taxonomy (GTDB): domain Bacteria; phylum Chloroflexota; class Dormibacteria; order Dormibacterales; family Dormibacteraceae; genus 40CM-4-65-16. The sequence continues at coordinate 29,745 of VBDR01000024.1, read as the reverse complement.
GCCTGACGTTGACGTCTGGAGAGCCGGCCTGGCGGCACCTTTGGGCGACGGAATTGAGCTTTTCCAGCCTGCGCGCCCCGAGCTCGAGCCGTGCGCCCCGACGCGCGAATGCGATCGCGGTCGCCTCGCCGATTCCGCTCGACGCGCCCGTGACCACCACGACCGCTCCCTTGAGCCGCACATGGCTAGCTTATGGTCGGCCGTAGAATCCGACCACTGCGATGAAAGCGTTGACGTTTCAGGGCGCGGGCGACGTCAAAGTCATGGACGTTCCCAAGCCGGCCATCAAAGGCTCCGGCGACGCGCTGGTCAGGGTCACCCTCGGATCGGTTTGCGGCTCCGACCTTCACATCCTCCACGGGCATACCCCGATGAATGCAGGGGCGGTTCTCGGGCACGAGTTCGTCGGCGTGGTGGAGGACGTGGGCAGCGAGGTCAAACGGTTCCAAGCCGGCGATCGGGTCGTGTCCAGCTTTTTCACCGCCTGCGGTCACTGCACCCTGTGCCGCAAGGGATGGTTCAACCAGTGTGTCGACAAGGCCACGTTCGGGCACGGCGAATACTTCGGCGGACTCGGCGGGGGTCAGGCCGAATACGTCGTGGTGCCGAACGCGGATCACACCATGGAGTCGATTCCCGCCTCGATGGCCGACGAGCAGGCGATCTTTGTCGGCGACATCCTGTCGACCGGCTACTTCGGCGCCGAGCGCGCCGAGATCAAGCCGGGCGACGTCATCGCCGTGGTCGGCGCCGGGCCGGTGGGACTGATGGCGACGATGTGCGCCCAGCTGTTTGGGCCGGCGCGGACATTCGTGATCGACATGGTCGACTCGCGCCTGGAGATCGCTGAGGAGCTGGGCGGGATCCCCATCAACTCCAAGCGCGTTCATCCTGTGCAAGCCATCGAGGCCGAAACCGACGGTATCGGCGCTGATTCCAGCATCGAATGTGTTGGGCTCCTGCCGGCGGTGGACACGGCCATCCAGTGTGTGCGCGGAGGCGGCACGATCTCGATGGTCGGAGTACCCAGCGCGGTGCTGGGAGACTTTCCGTACATGCGCATGTGGCTCAAGTCGTTGAGCTTTCGAGCCGGGTGGTGCAACGTGCAGGCCTACATGCGACCGCTGCTCGACCTGGTCGCCGCCGGCCGGCTGCACCCGGAAAAGATCATCAGCCACCGGATGAAGCTGGAAGACGCCGAAGAGGCTTACCGGATGTTCGACGCCCGCGAAGCGACGAAGATAGTCCTGACTCCATAGTCAGCCCGCTGCGTACGGTTTGGCGCAAACGCGCGGGTGAGGTGGGGTTACGCCATTGCATCGAGCGCGAGCAGGTAGCCCTTGGCGCGTTCGGTCAGCGGGTAGCGGTTTTCCAGCTCGTGAAAATCGGCCCCGTGGTCGCTGTGCACCAGATGCGCGAGCTCGTGCATGAGCAGATAGTCGAGCACCCAGTCGGGCAGGGATGCCGCACGGCGCGCGATGCGAACGGCGCCTTCGGTAAAGGTGCAGCTTCCCCACAAGCGCTCCATGTCGGCGAATCCGATCGACGTCCATCGCAACCTGCCTTCGAAGTGGCGTTGATTGAGCTTTCGGGCCCGGTCCAGCAGCCGCTCGTCCGACGGCCGCGACCGCTCCGCCCGCCGCTGCAGCCGGCGGCTCATCACCTGCGCCCAGTGCTCGCGTTCGGCGTGCGGCATGGTCGCGGGGACGAGCAGCTCCAACACCCCTGAGCGCAGGCGAGCCGCCACGGTGCGCCGCCGCTTGCGCGAGGTGATTACGCGAACCGGTAGAAGATGCGGATCTGGGTTCGATTCCAAGACGTGTGCTCCGTTTGGTGGTGGCGCTGGCCGGATTGTACCGGCGTAGGATTCCGCGCAAAAGAATTTGCCCAGAAGCCTCGTCCTCGGCAACGGCAACACGCTGATCGGTTTCGACGCCACGTATTCGATCCGCGACATCTTCTATCCGCGCGTGGGCGACGCCAATCACACGATGGGCAATCTCTGCCGCGTCGGCTTCTACATCGATCGCAAGTTCGCGTGGCTCGACGAACGCGCATGGGACCGAAAGCTCGGCTACGCGGAGGACTCGCTGGTGAGCGACGTCACGGTCAGCCATCCTGGCCTCGGCATCAGTGTCCGGTTCGAGGACTACATCGACCTTGCCCGGAACTGGTTCATCCGCAACCTCAGCGTCACTTCCGCGGTCGGGTTCACGGTGGGCCGCGTCTTCTTGCATTACGACTGGTACATCGAGGGTTCCGATATCGGCAACACGGTGCTGTACGACCCCCGCCATCGCGGTGTCATCGCCTACAAGGCCAACCGCTATTTCCTGGTCGGCGGCCAGTGCGACGCCGAGTACGGAGTCAGCACGTGGGCGAACGGCAAGAAGGGCAATGGTCTGGCTGGGACCTGGGTCGACGCCGAAGACGGCGTGCTCGGCAAGAACCCGATCGAGCAGGGCTCCGTCGACTGCACCATCGGCTTCGACATGGGCTCGGTCGGCCCCAATCAGCCACGCAGGCTGACGCACTGGCTGTGCATGGGCTCGCGCCTGAGCGACGTCACGACTTACGGCCAGGAGCTGATCGTAGGCAAGGGTCCGGACACCTATCGCAGCCGCACGTTGACCTACTGGAAGGTGTGGTCGGAAAAAGACCACCGCCACATCGACGAAGAGCTCGGTGAGGAGGTGACCGACCTTTATCGGCGCAGCGTTCTGACCGCGCGGACTCACGTCGACAACCGCGGCGCCGTCATCGCCTCCAGCGATTTCGACATCACCAAGTTCGCCCGCGACACCTACGCGTACGCCTGGCCTCGCGACGGCGCCCTGGTCGCGAACGCGCTCGATCGCTGCGGACATGAGGACGTCACGCGCCAGTTCTTCCTTTTCTGCCAGCAGACTCTGGTCGAGGAAGGGTTCTTCCTGCACAAGTACACGCCCTACGGCCAACCGGGCAGCTCGTGGTTGCCCTGGGTCGACTCACACGGTGCTCGCACGCTGCCGATCCAGGAGGACGAGACAGGGCTGGTGCTGTGGTCGCTGTGGCAGCACTACCGCATCCACCGCAACCTCGACTTCGTCGTGGACCTTTACACGGCCCTCATCGTGCCGGCGGCGGACTGGATGGTGAGCTACGTCGACCAGCGCAACGGCCTTCCCATCCCGTCGTGGGACCTGTGGGAGGAGCGCTGGGGCGTGCACGCGTTCACGGTCGGATCGGTGTGGGGCGGTCTCGACGCGGCGCGCAGCTTCGCGGACATGTTCGGCGACGTCCCGGCTTATGCGCGCTACCGGGACGCCGCCGAGCGGCTGCGCGAGGCATCCGACACCAACCTGTACAGCTCCGAGCTGGGACGCTTCCCGCGCCGGATCACTGTCGAGGACGACGAATCGGTGACCGTCGACACGGTTCTCGACAGCGCGATCCATGGTCTCTGGCGGTTCGGCATGTACCCGCCGGAGGATCAGCGAATCGCGGACACGATGAAGGCGATCGCCGACCAGCTCTCCAACAAGGCCGAAGCCGGAGGCATCGCCCGCTACACGGACGACTATTACTTCAGGGTCGAGCCGGACACGACGAACGTGCCGGGCAACCCGTGGTTCCTGTCCACCCTGTGGCTCGCCCAGTGGTACATCGCCACCGCCAAGAGCGAGCCGGACCTGAAGCCGGCGCGGGAGATGATCGATTGGGCCGTCCGGCACCAGATGCCCGGCGGGCTGCTGTCGGAGCAGCTCGACCCGCACACGGGGGCTCCGCTCTCGGTTTCGCCGCTGACCTGGTCGCACGCCGAGTTCATCGTCACCGTGGACGAGTACTGCCGCAGGGCGGACTTGCTGCGCGGGGCGCCGGACGGGCCGATCTAGACGAAGTGGAGCCGAAGGCCGGATTTACTCCGGCCGTCACCCCGCGTTGTATGCCAAACGCCGCCAGACGTAGCGGGCAACGGAGGGGGCCCGCGGGGGAGGCCTGCCTCCCCCGCGCTTTAAAGCGGGATGTTCCCGTGCTTGCGCGGCGGGCGCTCGACGGTTTTGCGCAGGCACAGCTGAAGGGCGCGCACCAGCTCGCGACGCGTCTGGCTCGGCTCGATGACATCGTCGATGTACCCGCGCTCCGCCGCCACGTACGGATTGGCAAAGCGCGCCGTGTACTCGGCGACGAGCTCCTTGCGTCGCGCCACGGGGTCGCGCGCCGTGGCCAGATCCCGCTTGTAGATGATGTTGACCGCCGCCTGCGGGCCCATCACCGCGATCTCTGCCGTCGGCCAGGCCAGGTTGAGGTCGGCGCCCATCTGCTTCGGCGACATCACGGTGTACGCGCCGCCGTAGTTCTTGCGCGTGATCACGGCGAGCTTCGGCACCGTCGCTTCCGCGTAGGCGTACAGCAGCTTGGCGCCGTGCCGGATGATCCCGCCGTGCTCCTGGTCGCGCCCTGGCAGGTAGCCGGGCACGTCCACGAAGGAGATGATCGGAATGCCGAAGGCATCGCAGAAGCGGATGAACCGGGCCGCCTTGACCGAGGCGTTGATGTCGATCGCGCCCGCGAGCACCTTGGGCTGGTTGCCGACGATACCGACGACGTGGCCACCGAGCCGGCCGAGGCCGACCACGATGTTCTGGGCGAAGAAGGGCTGCACCTCGAAGAACTCGCGCCCGTCGAGGACACGGGAGACGACCTCTCGCATGTCATACGGCTTGTTCGGCAGCTCCGGCACGATGGTTTGCAGCTCGACGTCGGCTCGCTCGACGTCGTCGGTGGTCGGCACGAACGGCGGTCGCTCCGCGTTCGATGACGGCAGGTACGACAGCAGCTTGCGCACGCCCGCGGCGCAGTCCTGCTCCGTCTGAGGCAGGAAGTGGGCGACGCCGGACGTCGCGTTGTGGACGTGGCCGCCGCCGAGCTCATCGAACGACACCGCCTCGCCGGTGACGACTTTGATCACCTCCGGGCCGGTGATGAACATGTAGCCCTGGCCGGCGACGATGAAGATGAAGTCAGTGATGGCCGGCGAGTAGACCGCCCCGCCCGTGCATGGCCCGGCGATGACGCTGAGCTGCGGGATGACGCCCGAGGACCGCACGTTGCGAAAGAAGATGTCCGCGTAACCGGCCAGCGCGACCACGCCTTCCTGGATACGGGCCCCGCCCGAGTCGTTGATGCCGATGATGGGCACGCGGTTGCGGAGCGCGAGCTCCTGGACCTTGACGATCTTTTCCGCGGTCACCTCTCCGAGCGAGCCGCCGAAGACCGTGGCGTCGTACGCGTAGACGGCGATGGGCCGGCGGTCGATCTCGCCGAACCCTGCGACCACGCCGTCGCCGGCGATCTTGCGGTCCTCCATCCCGAAGCCGTGCGCGCGATGCGTCGCAAAGACGTCGAGCTCGACGAACGAGCCCTCGTCGAGCAGCATCTCGATGCGATCGCGGGCGGTCGCTTTGCCCGCCGCCCGACGCTTGTTCGCGGCGTCGGTGTCGGTGTGCAGAGCCTGGTAGCGGCGCTTGCGGTACTGGTTGATCTTCTGTTCCGAAACGGTGGTCGCCTCTCGCTGCGGAGCCTCGACGCCTTCGAGGCTCGGAGTGGTTCGGCGCACTGGTGAAAGAGACCTGGGTTTCCTCGCCGCCATAGCGCATATCGTAGGCGCCGTGCCGCAAGCTCAATCTCAGCTCGACCTGGACAGGGCGGTCACTTTGCGGCAGCTCCGCACGTTCAAGACGGTCGCCGACTTGAACAGCTTCAGCCTCGCCGCACAGCGCCTCAAGCTCAGCCAGCCGTCGGTCTCGTACCAGGTGAAAGAGCTGGAAGAGACGCTCGGACTGCCGCTGCTGGACCGCTTGGGCAAGCGCGTGCAGCTGACGGAGGCGGGATCGCTCCTCTACGGCTACGCGCGCCGGATGCTCGACGTGCTCGACGACGCGACGGTTGCGATCGAGGAGATGCGCGGCATCAAGCGCGGCAGCCTGCGCGTCGGGGCCAGCACGACGGTCGGCATCTACCTGCTGCCCGCGGCTCTCGGCGCCTTCAAGAAGTTGCACCCCGGACTCGTCATCTCGCTCGAGATCGGAACCCGCGCCCGCGTGCAGGAGCAGGTCCTCAACAACGAGCTCGACCTCGCGGTGGTTGGTCCGGCCTCGAAAGACCCGGAGCTCGCGATCATCCCGTTTCTCACCGATGAGCTGGTCGTGATCGCGCCCGCCGGGCATGTGCTGGCGGATAGGCGCGGTCTCAGCCTCAAAGACGTGTCGGACCAGCCTTTCGTCATGCGCGAGGCTGCCTCTGGAAGCCGCTGGTCGCTGGAAAAGGCCGCGCGCAGGGCGGGCGTCAAGCTGATGGTCGCGATGGAGCTCGGGTCCAATGGCGCCATCAAGCACGCGGTCGAATCGGGGCTTGGCCTTGCGGTGATATCTCGCTATGCGTGCGCGCTCGAATTCTCGACCGGCCGCCTGGTCGAGCTGGACGTCCAGGGCTTTCCGATCCGCCGCGACTGGCACATCGTCCACCTGCGCAGGCGGAAGCTGCCTGCGTCGGTGCACGCGTTCATCGAGTTCCTCAAAGACACGAGCTGGGTCTCGCGCAACGGCTCGCGCGGTCGCGTCCGCCCTCCGACGGATTGATCCACCGCCTGCAGCGCGCCGCCGCCGACGTGCTGTCGCGGCCGGCTTTTTACTGGGTGCTCGCGATCGTTTTCGCCCTGCGGGGGATTTTCCTGACCCTTGCCACGCCGCGCCGCTATGACGCCGAAGGCATGTGGGAGGGCGCACGCGCTTACCTGGTGAATCCGCCGCACATGTACGACGCTGCTGCAAATTACCTGTCGCGGCTGCACATCATCGCGCCACCGGGTGGGCTCGACGCGTTCGTCAGCCCGCCGCCGGTTGCGGTGCTCGCGATCCCGGTCGCCCTCCTGCCCAGGAGCGTCGGGGTCCAGGTTTGGACCGCGATCGATGCGGCCGCCCTTCTCCTGGCCTTGATCCTGCTTGATCGCGTGCTCGCAACGCAAAACCGGCTGGCTCGCCCCATCTTCTGGGTCGCCGCGGCGTACTTCCCGCCCCTCTTTGCGGACGTGAGCGCGGGCCAGCGTGGCGGCGTGATGCTCGGGCTGGCCATGGCCTCGATCTGGTTCGAGCGCAAGCGGCCGGCCCTTGCGGGCGCGGTCGGCGGCCTGGCGGCGGCGATCAAGTACTACCCCGCCGCGATGATCATCGGGCCGCGGCCTGGGCATCGGATCCGATACGCGATCGTGCTGGGTGTGGTGGCGGCGCTCGTGACCGCGGCCACGTTCATCCCGCTGGGCCTCGGCGGCGCCCTCTTCTACTACCAGCACGTCCTGGTGCCGTCACTCGGCTCCTACAACCCGGACTGCGCGTACGACTCGGTGCGCACGCTGTTCATGCGCACCATCGGTGGCGAGCCGTTTGCCGTCCCGTCGGCAACCGGATACGAGATCGTGAGCTCCCCGCTCCACTTCTCGGCTGCCGCGCTGTTCATTTCTTACGCCAGCGCGGTGGCGTTCGCGGTGGGCGCGGCGTGGGCGGCCTGGCGCAGCGGCTGGAATGCCGCGTACGGAATGTCACTCGGCTTCGCCCTCGGCGCGCTCGTTCCCAATGAGGTCTGGCCCTACCAGTGGCTGCCGCTGCTCCCGCTTGCGCTGATCGTCATCGTGCGCGGGATCGAACGACGCCGTTGGATCACGCTGGTCCTCATGGGCGTCTTTCTGTTGGGGTTCGTACGTCAGCCATGCGAGCTGTTCTTCCCGAACCTGTGGACGATCGCGGGGATCGGAATCTTCGTCCTGGCCCTGTGGGAGAATCGGCTTTTCCGCGCTGGCGTGGAACAAAGGGGGAGTAAGCATGGCGCTCAATGCTGACGTCAGCTTCACCTGGGTCGGTCACGGGACATGGAAGGTTCGGAGCGCCAAGGGGAAGGAGATCCTCATCGACCCCTGGGTCATGAACAACCCGGCCGCGCCCGAGACGTTGAAGACCGTCGACAAATGCGACCTGATGCTGATCACGCATGGTCATTTCGACCACATCCATGACGCCCTCGAGATCGCGCGCCGGACCAAGCCGACGATCGTGACCAACCACGAGATCGGCGTGTGGCTGGGCTCCAAGGGCATCGATGGCGAAAAGATCGTCGCGGGCAACCAGGGCGGCACCATCGAGGCCGAAGGCGTCAAAGTGACCCTCGTCCACGCCGAGCATTCGTGTGGCATCACGGAAGACGACGGGCACCTGGTCTACGGCGGCGAGGCGTGCGGCTTCGTGATCGAGTTCGAGAATGGCTTCACGATCTACTTCGCCGGCGACACGGACGTGTTCGGCGACATGGCGCTGATCGCCGAGCTGAGCAAGTTCGACGTCGCGTTCCTGCCCATCGGAGACTTCTACACCATGGGCCCGGAGCGCGCCGCCAAGGCGGTGCAGCTGCTGGGCGTGAAGACGGTCGTGCCCATGCACTTTGCGACCTTCCCGATCCTGGACGGACGGCCGAGCCAGCTCCAGGAGCTGGTCGGGCCGGGGATCAAGGTCCTGGACATCAAGCCCGGAGACACCGTCTAAGAGGCGAAAAGCCGGCCACGAGCGTCTAAGCTCGCGCGGATGCGCGATGTCATCGGCGCCCCGGCCGCCTGGCTGGCGCGCGCCATCCGGGACAAGAAGGTGTCATCGGTCGAGGTCGTCCGGGCCCACCTCGAGCACATCCACACCGTCAATCCGCGGCTGAACGCGGTCGTGTTCGCGACCGCGGAAAGCGCGATCAAGGAAGCCCGCGCAGCCGACCGTCACAACACTCGCAAGAGCGTCCTCGGCCCTCTGCATGGCGTCCCGTTCACGGCCAAGGACATCTTCAACACCGCCGGGCTGCCGACCACCGCCGGGCTGCGCATGCTGCGCACCAACATCCCCACCCGCGACGCCACCGTAATCGCCCGGATGCGGCGTGCGGGCGCGATCCTGATCGGCAAGACGAACTGCCCGCCAGGCGGCATGGGCAGCGACAGCTGGAACCCGCTCCACGGCGGGACCCGCAACCCATATGACGTCAACCGCTCGCCCGGAGGGAGCAGCAGCGGCGAGGCGTCGATCATCGCCGCCGGCGGCTCCCCGCTCGGGATCGGCAGCGACTCGGGCGGCAGCATCCGGATGCCGGCCAACTACTGCGGCATCGCCGCCCTCAAGCCGACCGCCGGCCTCGTGCCAGTGACCGGCGCCTACGCCCTTCCGGGGGGACTCAGCGACCCGCGCAGCCAGGTCGGTCCGATGGCGCGATTTGTCTCCGACCTCGCGCTCACCCTGCCGGTGCTGGTCGGACCGGATGGCATCGATTCCGGCGTGGTGCCCGTCCCGCTGGCGAAGCGCACGCCGAAGCTGCCCGGGCTCCGGGTGGCCTGGTACGCCGACGACGGCATCATGAAGCCGGCTCCCGCGGTCGCGGCGGCGGTCCGGGCCGCGGCTCGGGCCCTCGCGGATGAGGGATGCACGGTCATCGAGGAACGTCCACCAAGCCTGCCCGAGGCGCAGCTGGTCACCCTCGGCTACTGGGGCAAGAAGCACATGAGCCACGAGCGTCTCTACAGCCGCTGGGACGTGTTCCGCTCGACGATCCTGGAATTCATGACCCGCTTCGACATCGTCCTCAGCCCGGTCTCGCCAACCGTGGCGCCCCTCTACAAAGCGAGGGGATCGCCGGACCATCAGTACACGTACACGATCCCCTACAGCCTGTCTGGAAACCCGTGCGTCGTCGTCCGCGCCGGGACCTCGCCGGAGAACCTTCCGATCGGTGTGCAGGTCGTGGCACGCAACTGGCATGACGATGTGGCGCTGCGCGCGGCGCGAGCTATCGAACGGGCGCTGGGCGGCTGGCGTCCTGCTAGCGTGGTCGGGTGAGGTTTCGCTACTCACGCTGGGACGGGACGCAGAAGCTCGACGAGCTCGACGCCGGCGATGTGCTCGACGCGCTCTCCGACGATCTCATGAACTACGGCGACCTCAACGCCGCCCTGCAGCGATTCCTCCGCTGGGGCTCGCCGAACATGCAGGGCTTGGAGCAGCTCCTGAAGCAGCTTCGCGAAGCGCGTGAGAAGGAGCTAGGCCGCTACAACCTCGACTCGACTGTGGAACAGCTCCGGCAGAAGGTGCAGGACGTGATCGACACCGAGCGGACCGGGATCGAGCAGCGATTGAAGGACGCGACGCCCGAGGCGCGCAAGCTGCTCGACCGCATAGCGCGACAGCGCAACGACCAGCTCGACCGCCTCCCGGACGACCTCGGCGGGCGTGTCAAGGGACTGCGCAACTACGAGTTCGTCGACGATGCGGCGCGGCAGAAATTCGAAGAGCTGATGCAGGAGCTTCAGAAACAGATCCTGGACCAGATGTTCCAGGGCATCAAAGGCTCGCTTCAGCAAATGCAGGGACAGGACCTCTCGCGAGTTCGAGACATGGTGCGCGAGCTGAACAAGATGCTCGAGCAGCGCATGGAAGGCCGCACGCCCGACTTCAACGGGTTCATGCAGCGTTTCGGCGACATGTTCCCGCCGGGCATCAACAGCCTGGACGAGCTGCTCGAGCATCTGCAGCGGCAGATGGCGCAGATGCAGTCGCTGCTCCAGAGCATGAGCCCCGAGGCCCGCGAGGAGCTGCGCCAGATGATGGACGCCCTGCTCCAGGACGACTCGCTGCGGCTCGAGCTGGCGCGCCTGGGGGGCTTCATGCAGGCGATGATGCCGCCGTCGGAGCTCAGTGAACGCTACCCGTTCTTCGGCGAAGACCCGCTGAGCATGGGCGAGGCGATGGGACTGATGGAGAGGCTGCAGCAGATGGACCGCCTCGAGTCCCAGCTCGAGCGCGGCAGCTTCCGGCCCGACGACGTCGACCGCTCGCTCGCCCAGGAGCTGCTCGGGCCAGACGCGAGGCAGGCGCTGGATCAGCTGCGCCAGGTGACCGACGTGCTCGAGAAGGCCGGCTACGTGGAGCGCAAAGGCCGTCGCCTGGAGCTCACGCCGCGCGGCATGCGGCGGATCGGCCAGTCGGCGCTGCACGACATCTTCGACCAGCTGAAGAAGACGCGCATGGGCCAGCACCAGCTCTGGCGCGGCGGGGTCGGCACGGACGCGTCAGACGAGCTCAAGGCTTACGAATACGGCGATCCATTCCTGCTCGAGATGAAGGAAACGCTCTTCAACTCGATCGTCCGGGAAGGGCCCCGGGTGCCCGTCAAGATGGCCGCGCAGGACTTCGTCGTCCACCGCACGGAGCACATGACGCAGGCCTCGACGGTGCTGATGATCGACATGAGCCGATCGATGTTCCTTCGCGGCTGCTTCCTGGCCGCCAAGAAGGTTGCGATCGCGCTCGACTCGCTGATCCGCAGCCAGTACCCGCGCGACTCCCTGTACGTGGTCGGCTTCTCCAACTACGCGGTCGAGCTGAAGCCGCAGACGCTGCCGCAGCTGGCGCTCAACGACTACGTCTACGGGACCAACATGCAGCACGGCTTTCAGCTCGCGCGGTCGCTGCTGGCCAAGCATCGGGGCAACCGCCAAGTGATCATGATCACGGACGGGGAGCCGACCGCCCACCTCGAGGAAAACGGCCGTGCGTCCTTCGCGTACCCCCCGACCTACAAGACGATCCAGCAGACGCTGAGCGAGGTCAAACGCTGCACCCGCGACCGCATCGTCATCAACACTTTCATGCTCGAGCGCGGGCCGTACCTGACCGAGTTCATCAACCAGATGACGCGGATCAACAAGGGACGAGCCTTCTTCGTCTCGCCGGACCGGCTCGGCGAGTACATCCTTGTCGACTACGTCAGCGGGAAGCAGCGCCGCCGCGCCAGCACCCGCCGCGCGCGCATCGCGTAAGAGTGACCCCGGCCTCGTTCCTTATCCTGAAACCGTGGCCACGACCAACCAGGTAGCCGTCGGGCGCCGCAACCTGAGTCCGGCCGCGCTTTACGAGCACGCGATCCGACGCGATGAGGCGGCGATCGTTTCCACCGGCGCCCTGACCGCGGAGACTGGCAAGCACACCGGCCGGTCACCCAAGGACAAATTTTTCGTCAAGGAGCCGACGAGCCAGGACGCGATCTGGTGGCATCCGGGCAACCAGCCGATCGCCTCGGCGAAGTTCGACCAGCTTCTGGCCCGCACGGAAGAGTTCGCGGCGACGCACGAGGTGTTCACCCAGGACGTCTTCGCCTGCGCCGACCCGCGCTACCGGCTGCGCGTGCGCGTGGTGACCGAGCTTGCCTGGCACAGCCTGTTCGCGCGCAACCTGTTCATCCGCCCCAACGCCGACGAGCTGATGAACTTCGAACCGGACTTCACGGTGATGGCGCTGCCTTCGGTGAAGGCCGATCCTCAGCCCGACGGCACGCGCAGTGAGACCTTTATCCTCGTCAACCTGGGCCGGCGGATCGTGATCATCGGCGGCACGGGATATGCGGGCGAGATCAAGAAGTCGATCTTCACCGCGCTCAACTACCTGCTCCCGGCGCAGGGCGTGTTCCCAATGCATTGCTCGGCCAACACGAACGCGGACGGCTCCGACGTCGCGCTTTTCTTCGGCCTCAGCGGGACCGGGAAGACCACCTTGTCCGCCGAGCCCTCGCGACGCCTGATCGGTGACGACGAGCATGGATGGAGCGACCGCGGGGTCTTCAACTTCGAAGGCGGCTGCTACGCGAAGACGATCCGCATCCACAAGGAGTCGGAGCCCGAGATCTACGCCGCCACCGAGAGCTTCGGCACCATCCTCGAAAACGTCGTCTACGACGAGCGCACGCGGGTGCCGGATTACGACTCGGATGAGAAGACCGAGAACACACGCGCGGCCTACCCGATCGACCTGATCCCCAACGCCGTGCTGGCGGGCATGGGAAGCCATCCCCATAACGTGATGTTCCTCTCCGCGGATGCGTACGGCGTGCTTCCGCCGGTCGCCCGCCTGGACGAGGAGCAGGTCCGCCACTACTTTCTGAGCGGATACACGGCCAAGGTCGCCGGCACCGAGCGGGGTGTCACCGAGCCGGAGCCGATCTTCAGCACGTGCTTCGCCGCGCCGTTCCTCGTCCTGCCCCCGGAGCGATACGCGGACATGCTGATCGAGCGCGTCAAGCGGCACCACGTCGACGTCTGGATGCTGAACACGGGCTGGGTCGGCGGCCCATTTGGTGTCGGCGAGCGGATGTCGATCGCGCACACGCGGGCGATCGTTCGCGCGGTGCTGGAAGGCGACCTTCGTGGCGTCTCGACGCATGTCGATCCGGTGTTCGGGCTGCACATACCCAACCGCGTCCCGGGCGTGCCGCGTGAGGTGCTCGACACCCGGGACAGCTGGCCGAACCCCGAGGACTACGACCGCCAGGCCGCCAAGCTGCGCGCCATGTTCGAAAGCAATATCCACATGATCGGCAAGAGCGCCTCGACCGCCGGTTAGTTGAGAGTCGCGATCGTCGGCAGCAGGCACTTTTCCGACCCCGCACGCGTCGACGATTACGTCAAATCCCTGCCACCGCGGGCGTCGATCATCACCGGCAGCGCGAGCGGAGTCGACGCCGCGGCGACACGCGCCGCGCGGGAGAAAGGGGTACCGGTTCAGGTGCTTCCGGCTTCATTTGATGAGCTGGCGGACCCTGCCAGGTCGGCCGCCCGCAACCAGCGCCTTGTCGATGCTTGCGACGTGCTCGTCGCTTTCTGGGACGGGAGCTCGAAAGGCACCCGAACCACGGTCGAGCGAGCCCTCGACTCCGGCAAGGAGGTCCACGTTTTCGTCGGTTAGTAAGATGCCGTCATGGCGATAGCGGTCGCCGTACGGGTGCGGTTTTTCGCTCGGCTGCGCGAACAAGCGGGAGTCGAGATCGAACCACGCCAGATGCCGCCCGGCTCGACGCTGGCCGACGTCTACGACGTCTCTCGGCGCGCACACCCAGCCCTCCCCGAGCGCGAAGGGGTGCGGGCCGCGCTTAACCAGGAGTTTGCCGACTGGACCATCAAGGTGTCGGATGGCGATGAGGTGGCCTTCATCCCGCCCGTCAGCGGGGGCGCGCACAGGGTCGGGATCCTCTTCGAGCTGACCGCCGATCCGATCGACGCTCGCCGGCTCGAAGCAGCCGTGGCGCATGCGGGCGCGGGCGCGATCTGCACGTTCACGGGCGTCGTGCGCGACAACTCACGCGGACATTCGGTAACCGAGCTCGACTACGAGGCGTACACCGAGATGGCGACCGCGCAGATGCGCAAGATCGGCGACGAGATCGCCGAGCAGTGGCCTGAGGCGAGGGTGGCGATGGCTCACCGCACCGGCAAGCTGCAGATCGGCGATGCGTCGGTCGTGGTCTCGGTTTCGTGCCCCCACCGGGCGGAGGCGATCGCGGCTTGCAAGTGGGGCATCGACCGGCTCAAAGAGACCGTGCCGATCTGGAAGAAAGAGCACGCCGCCGACGGTACGTACTGGATCGAGGGGGACGAAGCCAAGCAGGCCTGAGCGTAATTCGGGTACCCGGGCCGTCTGATTTAGGTAGTTCCTCCGATGTTTGGGTGTTGGATTCGAGGGACGCTGCCTGCATCAGATTCCACCCCCAAGGAGGTTCGACAGATGCAGGCAAGACTCGAGATTCAAAGGTTTCCGGTGGCGCCCATTCTGATCGCGTTCGGGGTCCTGGCGGCGTTGCTGATCGGGCTTCAGCTTGGTTACGCGCTGAAGGCGGCGACGGTCATCACCACCCCGGGCAAGGTTCTCGTCGTCGACTCCCAGTCTTCAGCCGCGTACGACAGCCCGTGCGTCTTCGTCGGCGACGTCAAGGCATGCTGATCGCCTTGGGTGCAGGTTCCGGGGCCGGACCGGCCCCGGAACTGGCGCGGGTTCAGTCTCTGACCCGGGCCACAGACAGACCGTCACGGATCGGGATCACGACGCTCTCCAGGCGCGGATGCTTCGCCACCAGCTCGTTGTAGTGGGCGACGTTCCGCGCCTGCTGGTTTTTCGGTCGCGCGACCTCGCCCTGCCGCAGCGCGTTGTCGGCCATCAGAAGCGCGCCGCCTTCGAGCCGCTGTAGGCACAGCTCGAGCGCCCGCCGCGTCACGTCCTCGGATGGAAAGCCGTTGAGCAGATCGATGAAGCAGGCGTCAAACCTCTGATCGACCTTTTCCAGGCCGGCCACCGCGTCCTGCTCTAGGACCAGGGCCTGCTTGCCGAGGCCGGCGTCGGAGAAGTTCGCCCGGGCACGTTCCGCGCGCTTGTGATCGACCTCGAACGTCGTCAGCGATCCGCCATCGGTGCCACGCAGGAGCCAGATCCCGCTGTAGCCGGTCGCGGTGCCCAGCTCCAGCACCCGCTTGGCGCCTGCGATCTTGACCAACAGGTACAGCAGCATCCCCTCGTGCGGATCGACGATCGGGATGTTTTCGCGATGGGCCTCTTCCTCCATCCGCGCCAGCACCTGGTCGCGCTTGGGCACCAGGCCGTCCAGGTATGCCTGCAGCTCATCGGTCACTTCAACTGTTCTCATCGCGACTCCTCAAGAACTGATCGAGAAGGGGCTGGAGGGTGACCACATATTCGGTCATGCACGCGACCGTGTGGTCGAGCACGACGTCATCCAGCCGCCCGGCCGGCACGGTCTCGTACAGCCTGGACCAGCCGCGATCCCATGGCTCGAGCTCGGCCCGCGGCAGGCTCGCCTTGACCTCGACCATACGCGAGCGAAAGAAGTCAAAGGCCGCCTGGTTCTCGCCGGCCGACGCCTCGAAATGCAACCCGACCTCCAGCCTGCCCACGCCGGCGTGGTGCCATGCCTCGTAGTGGAAGGCCGGCTCGCCGAAGTGCACTTTCATGAGCCGTCCCCGGCCGCGGATGGTGCGGAAGTCGTGCATGGCTGCCGGCAGGCTATGTTTCAACGCCTTCCGCAGCCGGACAAAGAAGTCAGATGGCGACAGCAACATTAGGGGTAGACGAGGTGGGATGTAGGCCGGATTTATTCCGGCCGTCCCTCGAGCGTAACCTCCAAACGCCTCCCAGGCATGGCATGCCATGGAGGGGGCCCGCGGGGGAGGCCTGGCTCACCCGCGAATGTTTCTCGTAAGCTGCCATCCAGATTGGCGTACATCCCCACCGTCGTCGAGAACGAGGGCGGCAACCGCGAGCGGACTTTCGATATCTACTCGCGGCTGCTCAGAGACCGAATCATCCTGATCGGGCGCCCGATCGACGACGTGGTCGCCAACCTCGTCGTCGCTCAGCTCATGTACCTGGCGGCTGACGACCCCGACAAGGAGATCCAGATCTACATCAACTCTCCGGGGGGCGCGGTCACCGCTGGGCTTGCGATCTACGACACCATGCAATACGTCCGGGCACCCATCTCGACGGTTTGCATCGGGCGTGCGGCAAGCTTCGGCACCGTGGTGCTGATGGCCGGAGCGAAAGGCAAGCGGTACTCGCTGCCGAGCGCGACCATCCACATGCATCAGCCGCTGATCGGCGGCAAGGGCCTTCAGGGTCAAGCGAGCGACCTCGACATCCACGCCCGAGAGATCATCCGGATCCGGACGGTGCTCAACGAGCTCATCGCCAAGCACACCGGTCAGCCGCTGGACCGGGTCGAGCGGGACACCGACCGCGACTACTTCCTGTCGCCGCTGGAGGCCGTCGAGTACGGACTGATCGACGGCATCATCGAGCAGAAGCGGGTACCGGTTCTATCGACCGCCGGCTAGCCACGCCTGCGGCCCGCACGCACACCCAGCCGATAAGGGCAATCCCGACCACAGCCGGCACGGGCGCGGGGGTGAGCGCCGCCACCAACGCCGCCACCGAAAGGCCCAGCCAGTCGAACCATCGCGCGCGCCCCCAGACGGCCATGGCCACCGCGACCAGGACCAGGTCCGCCGGCAGCGCGTGCGGCGCCGCGAGCACGCCGCCGGCGACCAGCACGGCGGCGGTGGCCCGAAAGTCGTCCCGCCGGCGTCTCGCGAGGTACACCACGAGCGCGATCGCGACCAGGGTCAGCACCGCCACAGCGATGGTCTGCGCCTGGCCTGGCAGCAGGACGCCGAGGTGGGGCAGGTCGACCTCGCGGCTGGCCGGCGCGACGGTGGCGCGGGTCTGGCCCAGCCAGTCCAGCACCCATCGCGGGTTGAGGATCGCGGTGGTCGCCAACAGCCCGGCACCGGCGGCAGCCCACCCGGCAAGCACCTGCCAGCGCCTCGCCAGGATCACGGCTACCGCGAGCGGCAGCATCAGCTGAGGCTTCATCAAGGTCAGGCCGAGCGCGAGGCCGGCGAGATACGGCCGCGACCGTAGCGCGATGGCGGCCCCCACACCAAGGGCCACGATCCCGTCGAGCTGGGCGTTGAGAAGCATCAGCGCGGTGGGCACGGCGGCGAAGCCCGGCAGCATTTCGGTCGCGCCCCTCCGGCGCAGCCCCTCCGAAGGATGGGTGCGGGTCGCCAGGTATAGGCCGCCCGCCAGGCAGACGAGGCCGAACAGAATCCAGACCCGTCCTCCGAGGTCGGTGCCCAGCCGCTCGAATGGGACCGCGAGCAGGGCGACCCAGGCCGGGGCGAGGAAGGGCAGGATGCCGTGGATACCGAGGGTGACGAGGGTGCGGCCGCCGGTCACCTCGAGCTGGACGCGCTGCTGGGCGTGGAGGTCGTACAGATGACCCGGGTCGGAAATGATGAGACGGGCCCCTGTCGCAAACGCGGGCCAGTCGGAGTTGATGACGTCGTCGTTCGGCAGCAGCGGATAGAGGAAAAACGCCAGCGCGACCGCCAGCATCGCGACCGAGCCGCGCCATCGCCATCGCTCGTTCATGTCAAAGCGGGGTGTTCACAGCTCTAGCGACATCCCGTCTCGCGCAGCCTGGACCTCGGTCCCGATCCGATGCGTAAGGTCGGCGGCGATCTCCTGCGGGTTCGCTTGCCAGACCGCCATCCCATAGTGCGTCAGGATGGCGAGCCGCGGTTTCGCCTCGCGGATGATGCGCTCCGCGTCGTCAATGCAGAGGTGCGGAAGATCCGGCCTGCAGTGCATCAGGATGGTGTGGATCAGCATCACATCGGCTTGGTGCTGCTCGGCGATGCCCTCGTAGTAAGCGGAGTCGGTGATCCAACCGAGCCGGTGGCCGAAACGAAAACCGTACGTCTCGACCTGGTGCACGTGGCGGCCGCTGGTTGTGAACGTCAGCCCATTGACCGAGTAGGAGGTTTCGGGTGCAAGGCGGACGATCTCCTGCGGGAACCGGCGCAGGTACTTGAGCACGACCGGGTCCTCATCGAGCGCGTCGGAGGGACAGAAGAGCCGCCCTCGGTGCGAGAAACCGCCGTCGGTCATGGCTTCGATCATCACGTTCACGTCGCCGACGTGGTCGAGGTGCCGGTGGCTGACCACGATCGCGTCGAGTGTCGTGAGGTCGATCTTTCGCTGCGCGTACTGCACCACCGCGCCAGGACCCGGATCAAGGCTGATCCGAGTGTTCCCGTCCTCGATGAAAAGACCACCGGACGCGGCAACCTGCCTGGCAACCATGAAGCGAGCCCCAGCCGTCCCCATGAAAGTGAGACGCACGAGAAGCTAATTCACCTCCCCACCATGTGGGGAGGTCGGCGGCGCAGCCGCCGGGTGGGAAGAGTCAAGTCTCCGCGACCTCGGACAATGGCACCTCTGATTTCTCACCGAAATACCGGTCGTAGAGCCCGGCCACACGCTCGAGCGTGTCGATCTCATCCACCGGCTTGTCGTCGCGGATGCGCACGATGCGCGGAAAGCGAAGCGCGAAACCGCTCAGGTGCCGCCCCGAGTGCTGGATGGAGTCGAACGCGACTTCGAGCACCACCTCCGGCCGCACCATCCGCACATGGCCCATGTCCTCGACCGTCATCGCCAGAAAGCGCTCAGTGAAAGTCGCGATTTCAGCATCAGTCAGCCCGGTGTACGCCTTGCCGACGTTGACGAGCCGGCCCGTCCGCGTGTCCTTGACCGCAAACGTGTAATCGGACAGCACGCCCTTCCGCTTGCCGTGGCCCCACTCGACCGCAGTCACGACGACGTCGAGTGTCGCGAGAGGCCGCTTCAGCTTCAGCCATGCCAGGCCGCGCCGTCCTGGCGTGTACGGACTGATTGGATCCTTGACCATCAACCCCTCATTGCCACGTTCTCGCGTCTCGGCAAAGATGCGGTCGAGGTGCTGCGGGTCGGTCGCCTCCTCGAGCCGCGCCAGCAGAAACGGATGCTCGAGGCCGAGACCTTCTAGCAGCTTGCGCCGTGTCGTGAGCGGCTCGTCGAGCAGGGTGCGGCCGTCGAGCCACAGCACGTCGAAGATGACGAGCACCACCGGCACATCGCGCCGCAAGACGGCGTCGACCTGCTTGCGCCCTAGCCGCCGCTGCAGCTCAAAGAACCGGAGCACGCGGCCATCGCGGTGCGCAAGGACCTCGCCGTCGAAGAGCACGTCGTGACCGATCGAGGGCGCAGCCTCGGTGAGCTCGGGAAATGCGCCGGTCGTCTCTTTGAGGTCGCGCGAGAACAGCTCCACCCGAGACGCCTGGCGATGCAGCTGACAGCGCACCCCGTCGTATTTCTCCTCCGTCCAGACCGTGCCCGCAGCCATGCGCTCGAAGGCCTCGCCTGGCGTCTCGACCGGGCTCGCGAGCATGAAGCGCACGGGCTGGAACAGCGTGATCGTGCTGGCCTCGAACTCTCCGCGCTTGCATCGCACAGCGGTCTCACCGATGTCGCCAGTCACCAGGTGAACCCGTTTGACCTGCGTGATCGGCGCCCCGAACGCTTCGGCGATCGCCGCCTCGACCAGGCCCTCACTCAATCCGATGCGCATCTCGCCCGAGATGATCTTGATGAAGAACCGCGCCGCCTCCGGATCCAGGCGCCGGAGCATCGACTCCAGCGGCGCCGCCTTGGCCGTGCCGCGCGCGGTCCTGATCGCGTCGAGCGTGACCTCGACTTCCTGGAGGGTGACCACTTCGGGTTGGGTGCGTCCATCGAGCGCCTCGCCGGCCCAGTCGCCGAGGTCAGAGTGCTTGCGGAAGATTTGCCCGAGCTCAGCCTCGTCGCGGCGCGAAACGGACGAGACGACCTTGCTCAGCGTCGACCAGCCAAGGCCAAGCGTCCGCCGCCTGGAAGGTGGAAACGCGCGCCCGCTCATGTAGACCGCCGCCCGCCTGAGGTCGTCCTCGCCCAGCCTGCGGAAATACGCGCCGAGGATCCGCGTCTTCTCCAGCGTGGCCGGCGTCGCGCCGACCGCGGCTCCTGCTCGGGCGAAATCAAGCACGGAGGCCTATCGTAAGTCGGGATGCGGCGCTGCCCTTACCTAGAGGAGTTGGTCAAAGACCAGCACGCCATGCTGCGTGTCTACCGCGCCGACTGCCACGTCGACCACCGCTCCAAGCGGAAGTACGCGCTGAGCGACAGCCCGCCCATCTGCGTGCGGAATTTCGAGGATTGCCCGTTATACCAGGCTGAAAAGGGGCGCGAGGACCGCACAATTACCCGCTACACCGACTAGAACCCAACTTCTACCCGCCACACAAATGAACTGCCCAGTTTGCTCCGCCCCGGCGCTGCCGATCGATGAGGCCTGCGTGTTCTGTCACGCGCCTCTGGTCGAGCGCGACGAACCGTCGGAACTGTTGGATTACCTGGTCGAGCGGCTTCCCATCGCACAGGCCAAGCGTGGGCATCTGAATCGAGGGCCGATCACCGAGGTCGCCATCGATGTCGACGGACGCAGCTTCCGAGCCAGGGTCAAGAACGAGGCGCTCGAGTTGGCCCCGCCCGTCGAGCTCGCGGCATGGGTCGACCTGCTCCTGACCAAGCTCAGCGACGCGGCCGCGAAAGACCACGACCTGCGCCGCGCGGTTCTCCGCTCCGGCTGGGCTCTGCGCTAAAGCGCCAACACCAGCTGCTCGTTCGCTTCCAGGGCCCAGGCTCGGATGCCCCGCTTGCGCAGGTACCGGGCGAAGTCCTCGGTATAGCCGTGCACGGTGTACACCTGGTCAGCGCCTGATCGCTCGACGACTTCGATGAGCTCGTCGAAATCGCAGTGGTCGGAGAGATCAAACGTCGCGTCAGCCCCGAACAGGCGCGCGAACTCCGCGTCCTTGGCCCAGCCGGAAACCAGCGCCGTCCGATAACGGCCGAGGCGGCGGATCTCGTCCTTGCCGACAGGTGGCGCGATCACCACGCGGCCATTGACGGGCTCTCCATCCAGCTCGACCCAGGCTGGGAGCGAGCGACCGGCCCCGGCGTAATCGCGCGCGCATGGCGCGCAGCGTTTCTCGAGGGCAAATTCAAACCCATACGGGGCGAGCGCGAGCATGACCTCCTCGGTCTTGCCGAGCGCGTGGCAGAGCAGGACCGGGGTGACGCGGCTGTCCAGCGCGCGGCGGCACCACATGGCGATCGCCTCGATCGTGGAGTCGGGGTCGCCGAAGCGAAAATGGGGCCGCCCGTAAGTGCTCTCGAGGATGAGCACGTCGGCCCTCGGCACGAAAGTTGGCGGGATGCCGCTGGGTTGCCGCAGCTTGATGTCGCCCGTGTACAGGAGAGATGTTCCCTGGTGCTCGAAATGCAGTTGGGCTGAGCCGAGCATGTGGCCGGCGGGATGAAGCGTGACCGTCCCCTCGCCTCGCCGCATGGTCTCGCCAAAACCGAGCATGCGCCAGCCGCGGGGCCGACGCGCCTCTGGGATCAGGGCAAGAGTCTGCGGGGTCAGCAGCGCCTCCTTGTGACGGCGTGCGTGGTCTGTGTGCGCATGCGAGATGAATGCGAAGCTGCGCACCACCAACGGGTCGAGCCACATCCGGTAGCCCGGAAGCGCGACGCCGTGGTCCCAGACGACCTCTCGGGTCATAGACGGACGCGGTCTCCCGAAGCAAAAAGGTTGCGAGGCACCTGCACGCCCACCGCCGCGTACGCCTCGAAAGGCACGCCGATGTCGGCCACCCAGACCTCTCCGGCCACGCTGGGTCCATCCGCTTGCAGAAGCCCGACCTTGGGCAGACCCAGCGTGACGGTGATCTCGGCGCGCACACAAGGAGCGTAGGCGACGCCGGTGTCGGCGTCGAGCCCGGACGGTATATCGAGTGCGAGCACCTTCAGGCCGGACGCGTTGATCGCCTCGATCCAGGCGGCAAAAGGTCCTTCTGGTGCGCGCGAGAGCCCGGTGCCGAAGATGGCGTCCACCACGAGTCGCCCGCCCTCGAGTTGCAGCTCGTCCGCAACGTCGACGCCGATTTTCCGCAGCGCCTCGAGCTCCCGGCCCGCCGCCCCCTTGAGTCGCTCCGCGTCAACACAGCAGACGCCCGCCAGCTTCCCCCAGCGCAGCAGGTGCCTCGCCGCGGCCAGGCCGTCGCCGGCGTTGTTGCCCACCCCGCATACGACCACAGCACGCTCTTCGCACGAGCGCGCGATCGCCCATCCCGCGGCTTCCATCAACCATTCGACAGACACGCCGAAGCGTTGCTCCGAGAGCGTGTCGACCTCTCTGACCTGGCGGCTGCTAAGCGTCGGTGGGGCGCTGGACGACAAATGAGCAGTAGGGATCGCGGCGGTGGATCGAGTCCGATTGCGAGACGGCCGCGCCGGTCAGCCGCGAGATGAGCTGAGGGGTGATGGTGCAGACCTGGGGGAACTTGAGCGCGGTGTTGCGGAACGGGCAGTTGTGGATGGTCACCCTGACCCCCTCGGCGCTCTCGGACTGCTCGACAAGCGTCCCGGCACGGCCGATCCAGCTCACCACCTTGCGGAGCTTGTCGTCGAACTCAAGCCCCTCCAGATCCTTTTCGATCGCGCCGGCGTGCCTTGCCGCCACGCGGGCAAAAACCTCGTCCAGGGCCTCGGGCCCGCCCATCTCCTGCACCTCCTGGAGCACCATCGTCGCCAGCTGGCCGTAGCGCTTCGGGAACACGGAGTCGGCGCGCTCGGTAAGGGCGAAGAGGAGGGAGGGGCGGCCGCGGCCGCTCCGCTCGGGCTGGCTCACGACAAGGCCGTCGCGCTCGAGGTTGGTGAGGTGCTGGCGGACGGCGTTCGGCGTCACGCCGAGGTCGTTGGCGATAGTTTCCGCGCTCGATCTGCCCTTGCGCCGAAGCAGCTCCAGGACTTCCATGCGGGTCGAACGGCCGGCGATCATGGGGGGCACATCCGGTCGCTTGTTGGCGATGCTAGCACAGGCCAAACTCGCCAAATCGATTTATTACAGGTGGTCCTTGACAAAAGCCTTCCGCCACTTAAACTTGATATGCGGAGGAGATAGAGGCAATGCCAATGATCAAGCAGGCAAGCCGCGCTATCGAGCACATGACGGCTCGCGAGCGCCGGATCCAGAGGGCGAAGTATGCCCGCCGAAACAAGATGCGCTACATCGACAAGCTCCTCAACGAGCTCGAGATGCTGAACCTGGCCGACCAGCGGCAGATGCCGCCCGTGCTTTCGGTGGCGATCAACAAGGTCATCGAGGAGTCGCCGGAGGTCACCGTGCTGGCCCAGGCGAAGCCTGCCTCGGTGATGGAGGCGATGGATGCTCTGTACGAGATCCAGGACAGCCTCATGTACAACCAGATCGAGGACGAGTAGTCCCGACCAACTGACGATACGAAGAGCTGGGCCTCTTGCGGGCCCGGCTCTTTCATTGCCGTGCAGCGATGAGTTGGCGCTGTCTGAATCGTCTCAGTGACATGAGCGAAACCAAGACGCGCAGCGTCCAAACGCAAGTCCAGCGGGCCATCGACGATTTGGTCGATTCGGGAGCCGAGCGGGGTCTCCAGGTCGCCGTGTATCAAGGCGGCGAGCAGATCGTCGACGCGGTGGCGGGCGTCGCTGACCCGGCAAGCGGGCGGTTGTATGCCTCGGAGACGCCGGTCTACTGCTACTCGGTCTGCAAGGCGGCGGCCTCGACCCTGGTCCACATGCTGGCCGAGCGCGGTGCCTTCGGCTACGAGACCAGGGTCGCGGAGGTCTGGCCCGAGTTCGCTGCTCACGGCAAGGAGCGTGTGACCGTTCGCCACGTCCTGAACCACACCGCGGGGGTGCCTGGCATCCCCTTGACGACGACGATCGAAGATCTTTGCGACTGGGACAAGATGTGCTCGGCCATCGCTCACGCCGAGCTTTGGTGGGAGCCAGGAACCAAGATCGGCTACCACGCCTACACCTTTGGCTACATCGTTGGCGAGATCATCCGCCGCGTTACGGGCAAGCCCATCTCGCAGTTGCTGCGCGAGGAGCTTTCGGGCCCTCTGGGCGTCGAGAAGGAGCTCTACTTCGGCATGCCGCGGTCGGAGCACCAGAGATTGGCCGTGCTCGAAGACGCGCCGATGCCGCCCGATTTCCAGATGCCCGCGATGCCGCCCGATCTCCCGATGTTCAAGGCCGCGCCCATGTCTTTGATGCCTGACGCGGCGTTCGGCAATCGTCCGGACACTCTGGCCGCTGACATCCCGGCCGGTGGCAAGACGTCTGCACGAGCCATCGCCCGCATGTACGCCGCCATTCTGGGTGAGGTCGATGGCGTGCGCCTGCTCTCACCAGACCGCTTGCGGGAGGCGACGACCAAGCCAGTGAGCGGAGTCGACGAAGTCTTCGGGATGCCGACGACCTGGGCGCTCGGATACTCGATCGGCGTCCCGGGGACGTCGCCTCAAGAGACGCAGACGGCGTTTGGCGTCGGCGGCGTTGGTGGCAGCTTTGCCTTCGGCGACGCGGCGACGGGTATTGCGTTCGCCATGACGAAGAATCGACTTGCGAGTAACTTCAACGCCGCGGCCCAGATCATCGGCCTGGTCACGAAACGGCCAGGTCGCGCCTGAGAGTCCGGACAACGCGATAAGCGACCTCGGGGGCGTTCGGCGACCATGCGGTGCCCCAGCGTCACGCCTATCGTTGCGCCAGTGCAAATGGCGCGAATCTGGCTGGCCGGCCGCACGGCCGTTTCGGTGGTCTTGATCGCGGGTTCGCTGATGGGCGCGGGCTGCGGAGGTTCGCCCGCCGCGAGCAGCAAATCCCCCAGCTTGCCAAGCCCCAGCCCGACCCCTGGCTTGTCACCTCCGCCGGGTGGGCCGGTGCCCACTCAGCTGCAGGGTGATTGGTTCTTTCACCGTGACGACGGTTGGGTTCAACTCTCGCTCAATGGGGAGCAGTACGTCCTCAGAGGGATAAGCAATCCCACGTTCGGCGCTCCGGCGTTTGGAAGCGTGGTGGTGAATGGTGACGAGATCGATTTCTACAACGGGGACCAATGCAAGATCTCGCTGCCGGGCGGCGTCGGTCGCTATCGCTGGACAGTCTCTGCCGGTGTTCTCCTCCTCAGTCCCTTGAATGACGACCCGTGCGGCCGCAAAGAGGACCTTGCGAACATCCGCTATCAGCGCCAAATCACCTAGCCCGACTTCCCGAATGGGCCCGGCCCCCTCTACTCCGGGGATTCGGCCTGGCGGATGCGGCGGCTGAGCGTCTGAAGCAGGCGGTAAGCCACCTCGGGGTGCTCGTGCAGAAACGGCTTGAAGTTCCACTCCGGGATCGTCGCCAGCGTGACGTCCGTGTCCGCCTTGACGGTCGCGCTGCGACCCTCCTGGTCTAGCAGCGCCATCTCGCCGAACGAGTCGCCCGGACCCAGCTTTCGCTTGCGGCCGCTAGCGGTGTTGACGGTCACAGTGCCGTCCGTGATGATCATGAAGCCGACCCCACCCTCGCCTCGCACCACGATATCGTGCCCGGCGGGGTGCTTGACGACCTTGAGCTGCTTCTCGATCGAGCGGACCTCGGAGTCCGGTAGGCCCTGGAACAGCTTCGCCTGCTTGATCTCCACCACGCCCGAATACTATGCGCCCGCCGTGGGACTCCACAAGGACCACTTCGAGCCGTCCCAGACCGACGTCTCCGCGAAAGGCTGCGGCTGGTCGAACGACCCGCCGTGGAGGACGACCTGGCCGGTCACGTCGCCCAGGTCGTCCCGTCCCACGTCCACGTGTCGTTCAGGCGCACGCGGCGCCGGCCCGCGGTCCGGGGCGGCCGGCGATTGGGTCAGCGTCGGGCTCGGTCGAAGGGACGGCGAGGAAACGGCGGCCGTGGTACCGGCGGTGTTGGTCGGCGTCAGCAGCGCTTGCTGTTGACGATCGCGGTTATCGCGATGACCGTCAAGGCCCCGAGCCCGAAGCCGACCAGCAGCAAATGACGGCGCCTCACAGTAAGTTGCAACAGCGCCGCACGCCCGGCGTTACGACTTCTTACTCCTTCTTCTTGCCGTCCAGGAATGCCTGGTAAAGGCGATACGCCTCCTGCTTACGGCTGTCGACGATCTTTGTGTAGCCCTGCAAAGTGTTGAGGTTGGCGTGCCCGAGGACCTCTTGCACCAGGCGCACGTCGCCGCCGGTCACCTCGAGCAGGGTCGTCGCCGCGGTGTGGCGGGCCACGTGCGGCGATTTGAACGACCAGGCCCCAACCTGTTTGCGAATCTGCTTCACGATGTAGCGCGCCCCGGCCGAGGTCAGCCGCCGCTCGCGGTCGTCGCCCACCGAGCGGTCGAAGTTGACGAACATCGCCAGGCACGCGTCCTCGCGTGCGGTCAGGTACTCCTCCATCGCGCCGCGCGCATCCGCGGTCAGATACACGCTGCGCTGTTTGGCGCCCTTCCCGGTGACGACGAGACGATTGCCTGAGCGCGGAAAGTCGGTCCGATCGAGTGCCAGCACTTCTGAGATTCGGCAGCCCGTGCTCACAAGGAACTGCACCAGGGCGCGGTCGCGTTTTTCCGGCAGCGTCTCGCGCGGCAGGGCTGACAGCAGCCGCGTCAGCTCGTCCGGGTCGATCGGCTTGGGCAGCCGCTGCTCGAGCTTCGGCAGGGTGATGCCGTTGGAGAGGTCGCGCTCGATCAAACCCTCGCGCGCGGTCCAGCGCAGCCACGAGCGGATCGCCACCAGCGCGCGCGCACGCGAGGCGGGACTCTTGAGACGGGTGGCGAGATGTCGTTGGTATGCGCGCAGGTCGTCATGTGTCAGCTCATCGACGCCGAGCGAGTGGCCCTTGGAAGCAAGGAATTCGAGCAGCTTGCGAATCTCGGAGTCATACGCCCGAACCGTGTTCGGGCTGCGGTTGGCTTCAAGTTGTAGCCAGCCGAGATATTCATGCGCAGCGGCCTGCAGGGCGAGTGGCATAACGAGGCCGGGCACATGATAATTGACCGGAGGTGGGGGCCCTCCGCGTAGTGAGTCCCAGCCGAGAGCTGGAACTCCAAAGCGATGGCTTCGGCTTTGACCCCGAATTCACCGAGCGCGTGAAAAACGTCGCGCTGTGGTTCTATCGCAAGTACTGGCGGGTTGAAGTCGATGGCGTGGAAAACGTGCCGGCGCGCGGACGTGCGCTGCTGGTCGCGAATCACGCGGGCATCATTCCGTATGACGGCGCGATGATTCGGACCGCCATCCTCGCTGAACATCCGCATCCGCGCCACGCTCGCATGCTCGTGGTGGATTGGGCGTTCGCGATGCCGTTCACAAACATGCTCCTGGTCAAGACCGGCAATGTGCTCGCCCACCCCGACAACGCCACCGCGCTGCTCGAGCGCGATGAGCTGGTCGGCGTCTTTCCTGAAGGCGTGAAGGGGGCCTCGAAGTCGTACCGCGACCGCTATCGCATACGGCGGCTGGGACGCGGCGGCTTCGTCCAGGTGGCCCTCCGCACAGGTGCGCCGATCATCCCGGTCGCTGTGGTTGGTTCGGAGGAGATCCACCCCGTGATGACGGACCTGCAGCCTCTGGCGCGACTTCTCGGCCTGCCGACCATTCCCATCACACCGACGTTTCCCTGGCTTGGCCTCGGCGGGTTGATCCCGCTGCCCTCGAAGTGGCTCATCGCGTTCGGCAAGCCGATTGACGTCGCGCGATACGGCGCCGATGCGGCCGGCGACGCACGGCTCGTGCTCGAGCTCAGTGAGCAGGTCCGGGAATGGATCCAGGCGACGGTGTACCAGCTGCTGCCGCGACGCCAGACGGTCTTCTTTTAAGCCGGGGCGGAGCGGCCGCTGCCGCTGTTAGCCTGCATTCATGACCCGAGCTTGGATCGCCGCCCTCATCGCAGCGTTGTCTGTTGTCGCGTGCGGAGGTCCCTCATCAACGCCTTTGGGACCGACAGCGGCGGACGTGGCGGTTCAGCCGGGCGATCTGCCGAGCGGCACTGTGAAGTGCAATATCTCGGGCGACATCGACAGCTTCCTGAGCAAGGAGAAGACGGCCGATCCGTCTACATATCAGTCGACCAAGACCGAATGGGATGACGCCAGGTCCAAAGGCGCCACATCCGCCTACGTGGCCATCTACACCGACAGCGCAACCCGGTGCGATGCCATCAAAGGCAAGACCCCGGACCTGGGCGCCGCAACCTACAGGCTGGTGGTCAACTTCGTCATCCAGTTCAAAGACGAGGCCAGCGCCGCCAAGGGCTATACGACCGAGGGCGTCTTCAAAATCAGCGCGTCCGAGTTGAAGAACAGCGGCCAACCTGTCGTCGAGGGCGCCAAGACGGGACTCTCCGCCAATTCGATCGTCCTCAACACCGCAATCGCGAACCAGACCTACTTCATCGCGGTCTGGCAGAAGAAGGTGTTCATGGTCATCCTCGCGGTCCTGAACATCGACGCCACGGCGGCCAAGAAAGTCGCCAGCTCGGAGAACGACCGGATCAAGTAGACGGCGCTCTCGAAATAGTTCCCATTACATGAGGGGGGCGGCGGGGCCTCTAGAATGACGCGGCCGATCGCAAAAGCCGCCAACGTCACAGCCCGCTCTCGGCGCCGGCAGGGATCTCCCGTCTTGCTCCGTGCAGCGCTCATCCTGGCGCTGGCCGCTGTCTGCGCCATGGCGACCCCCGTTTTCCTGGCTGCCGCGCGTTCCGGTTTGGCTCCGCACGTCGGACCATCCGGCCCGGCGCAGGCCGCGGCGAGCCAACTGCCGATGAGCGGCCTCCAGACAGGCGCGTGTATGAGCCTGGAACCCAGCTCAGCAGGCGCCGGCAAGACTGTGTTCCTCGATCCTGGGCACGGCGGCCTCGATCCCGGCGTGGTCGGGCTTGCCGGCGGAAGGCAGGTGCTGGAGAAGGACGTCACCCTGGCTGTCGCGACCCGCCTGGCCACGCTCTTGCGGGCCGACGGCTATCGAGTCGTGATGTCGCGCACCGGCGACTCGTCGGTGACCAAGCTCTCGGCGACTGACTCGGTGGCGGGCGCCCTGACCGCATCCGCCGAACACCGGGACCTGGTGACGCGAACGCTTTGCGCCAACGCGGCCGCCGCCTCGGCCCTGGTTTCGATCCACTTCGACGCCTTCGACGATCCGTCGGTGGGGGGGACCGAAACCTTCTATGACGCTGCTCGCCCGTTCGCGTCGGAGAACAAGCGCCTGGCCAAGGACCTGCAGACCGCCGTCGTCAGGGCGATGGGGACTTCAGACCGGGGCGTGTGGACGGACGATCAGCTGGCCGCGCCCACCCTGACCGCAGCGGGCAGCCTGTACGGCCACCTGATCGAGCTCGGACCGGCGGCGACCGGCTGGGTCGACAGCCCGAGCAAGATGCCGGGGGCACTGGTCGAGCCGCTGTTCCTCACCAACCCGGCAGAGGCGCGGGTGGCAAGCGATCCGGCGGGTCAACAGCGGATTGCGGTTGCGCTGCGAGCAGGCCTGGCGAAATACTTCAGCGGCGCCTGAATCTGCGTGATGGTGCGCCT
>VBDR01000084.1 GCA_005882135.1 Chloroflexota bacterium | reverse complement strand
GTCGCGCCCGCGTCCTTATGCCAAGCCGAAAATACCGAGTTTGTCGCAGTCGGCCGGTTTCTCAGCGGAGTACCGGCGGCCGTCGTACCCTTCGGCTGGGATCGTTCACTTAGGGGAGATAATTATGGGTTTCTTTTCCCGGCTGCCCGTTCCGCGGGGCATGCGGCGTGCCACACACCCGGAGCAAGCGGTGGCACAGGCAGCAGCGCCGGAGGCCGTCGAGGTGGCTGACCATGCCCCGGCGTCTGGCATCACGACAACTGCAAGGTCAATCACCGGAGCCCTGAAGCCGCGGCGAAGTGCCGTAACCGCTAACTCTAAATCTCCGCCCGTTCACCGTCTTTAATCGGCAGCCTGCCGCCAGCCCAGGTCCCCTGCCTCGCCCGCCGCGGGTACCTCCGGAGGCGTCCTCGGCGGGCTGGCGCTGGGGTTGGCGCGGTGTGTCCCTGACCGCACACCGGCCCCAGGGCCCTGGTTAGCCACCCAGCAGCGACGCGGCCCGCTGGGCGATCTCGTGGTCCTGGATGCTGGTCGCCCCGGACACGGCGACGGCACCGGCCAGCCGGCCGGCGATGAGCAGCGGAACGCCGCCCCCGAACGGCACGAGATCCCGCCGGGCGATCATCCCGTGGAAGAGCTCGGGCTCTTCGCCGAGATCCTCGCGGAGGTGCCGGCCGAACTCCAGCGTGGCCTTCCCGGTCAGGATGACCGTCTGCGTCTTGTGACCGCCTCGTCCGCGATCTGCCGTGCCTGCGTCAGTCCGAGCGAGGGCTGCATGACGTTGGTTCCTTCCGGTTGGCGCCGGGTCCAGATCTGAGCCCGTTATCCGCGCGGGCGGGCGGAACGCCGCCGTGACCGGGCCTGCGCGATGTGCGCGATTGCCTGCCGCGGGTCCGCGCAGACGGTCACGTGCGCGAGGTCGCTGTCATCGATGACGAGGTGGGTGGTGAATGCCTGCAGGACCGGCTCCCAGCCGGTGCCGAGGAAGACAAGGTCCGCCGCGTCGGGCTCGGTCTGCAGCGCGGCCCAGACGGTCGCCGCCTCTGAGAGCGTGCCGATCCCGCCGTCAAGGACGACGACGGCATCCGCGGCGAGCAGTTGGGCCAGCCGTTCGGCGTAGGTGGTGGACCAGCGCAGCTCGTTGTTCCACTTGTTGGGCGTCAGGTTGGCCCAGCCGCGCATGGGCAGGCCGATGACCTTGCCCCCCGCTTCGGCCGCCGCGCGGGAGGCGACCTCCATGAGGCCGCCGTACCCGCCGGTGATCATCGTCCAGCCCTGGGCCGCGATGGCCGCGCCGGTTTGCTCGGCGAGCGCGCAGCGCGGATCGGGCGGCTGGAGCCGGGCGGACCCGACCACCCCGACGCTCAGCGCCGGTGGCGCCACTCCGGGCCCGGTGGCAGGCGATCCGGGTTCTCGTGGTTCCTGGCCGGGGGGCTCAGCCGGCGACGAACTGATAGCCACGCACCCCCTTTCGGCGGGACAGGGTGATGATGGCGCCGCACAGCACTCCTTCGGAGTACTCGCTGCCGGGGTTGATGGCCAGGGCCCGGCCGATCTTCGCCTCACCGCGCGACTCGTGGATGTGCCCGTGCAGGCTCAGCATGGGCTGATACTTCTCCAGCGCGTCCCGGACCGCGGTGGAGCCGACCCCGGAGATCACCGGCATGCCGCCTTTCATGATCGGGCGGAATTCCCGGTCGAGAAGCACCGCCTGGTCGATGGGCGTGTCGCGCGGCGGCACGTGGAAGTTGAAGATCACCCGGTCGGTGCTGCCGAGCGGCTCGGCCTGCTGGGCGATGTACGCGGCGAGATCCTCTTCGGGCAGCTCCCGGGGCGAGTCCCAGGGAGTCTTGTTCGAGTATCCGACGCTGATCATCGTGAAGCCGTCGCCGAGGTCGATCAGCGCGCCCTCCGGGTTGGTCACCACCGCCGAGGAACGCAGGATGTCGTCCACGAAGGCCGGGTCGTCGTTGCCGGGCGCGAAGAAGCACCGGATGCCGCTGCCGGCCAGCCGGTCTTCGGTCAGTTCCAGCCAGCGGCCGAGGGTCTCGTGCATCAGCTTGCCGAAGAGATCGGTCACCGCGTTCGGGTCGGCCCGGAAGTGCTCCACCTCCTCGGGCGTGGTCTCGTAGGGGTAGAAACCCGCGTCGGCGATCGTCTTGCGGAGCTTGGCCATCCCGTCGTCGGCGACCTCGATCTGGCGGCCGTAGAGGGCGGCCGTGTGCCCGCCCTGGCCGCGGTCCACGATCGGGACGATCATCTTGCCGGTGATGTCACCGCCCATGATGAGGGTGTCGCAGCCGTAGAACTTGGCGGCGTTCAGGAACTTGCGGATGCACACCTCGGAGCCGTGGATGTCGGTAGCGAAGTAGATTTTGCGGTCAGCCATGGCGATGCCTTGCTTCCTCAACGATGTCAGTGGCCGGTGTCCTGCCCATCAGGCCGGCTCCCCGAGGGTGGCCCGGTGGATGGTGTCGTAGTGCTCGTCCCTGGCCTGCGGGCTCGGGAAGTTGTAGCTGCGCTTGCCGGTCTGCCGCGCGAGGTGGAAGCCGAGCTGCGCCAGCGGCAGGGCCGCGAGCACTGGGCTGAGCTCCTCGGGCGCGCCGGCGGCCAGCCGCAGGTGCCCGGCCCGCCCCGGCGGTTCGGTGTCGGAGATGACCGTCGCATCGGCCCGGACGAACTGGAGCTCAGAGAGGATCTCCCCGGCCCGGTCCCGAGCGGCTCCGGCCGGCGCGACGAGGATCACCGGATCACCGGGCCTGGTGATGAAGTACTCCTCGTGCGCCCACTCCTCGATGTTGGTGGCGACGGCGATCTGCTGCGACGCCTCGAAGAGTTTCGCGGCACCGAAGCGGGCCGTGGCCTCGTTAGGCCCGGCACCCAGGAAGGTGACGAAGCGCGCGGACGCCATCCGGGCCGCGGCGCCGGACGCCGGGGCGTCGCACCAGTCGAGCGTCTTGGCCGCCTGGCCGGGCAGCTGCTCGCAGGCACCGCGGATCGCCCCGCCGTCGCCGGTCAGTGAGGTCCGCAGCGCCAGGTCGATGAGCGTGCACAGCATCCCGATATAGGTGCTGGTGCCCGGGGAGAAGCCGAGCGT
>VBDR01000082.1 GCA_005882135.1 Chloroflexota bacterium | reverse complement strand
CAGGATGGATAACCGATCGTGGGATCACCGAGGCTGCTGGCAAACGCGAAGCCGAAGACCTCGCGGTAGAGGCGCGGATTGGTGACGGCCGCCACCGGCCGCGTTTTCACGGCGGTGGCGGCAGCAAAGGCGAGGGCCCGATCGGGAGCGGTGGCCTCGAGCTGGGCCGCCCGCTCCATCACGGGAGGCCCGCTGTCTCTGAATTTCGTGAGCACCGCGCTCTCGGGCGCGGCCGAAGCGGCGGGCGTTTTCACGCTCGACAGGTTCGAGGCCTGGACCGGGGCCGCCGGAATCAGCGGCGCGAGCCCGCAGATCAATGCCACGACGGAATGCAGCAACCAGTGCCTGGACATGGGCAAAGCCACGCGCACTCTAGGCCCCGTGGCCTACACAGGTCAACACTGGTTGTGAACGGGCCTAAGGCTTGAGGATTGCGCCTTCGGAGGCCGATCCGACAAGCAGCCCATACCTGGCCAGCACGCCTTTTCGGTAGTTCGGCTCAGGGGGAGACCAGTCTTTCAGCCGGGCCCCCACGTCGACTCCCTCAACCGCCAGCTCCCGCGTCTCGACATCGATGCTGACGATGTCGCCGTCCTGCAGCGCGGCCAGCGGTCCGCCGGCCGCGGCCTCAGGCGCGACGTGTCCGATCATCAAGCCGCGCGTGGCGCCTGAGAAACGGCCGTCGGTGACCATCGCCACGGACTCGCCCAGGCCTTCACCGACGATCGCCGCCGTCACCTGCAGCATCTCGCGCATTCCCGGCCCACCACGCGGACCTTCGTAACGGATGACCACCGTGTCGCCGGGTTTGATCCTTCCACCCGTCACCGCGGCGAACGCATCCTCCTCGCGGTTGAAAACTCGCGCCGGCCCTCGATGCGTGGTCGGGGTGTGCTGCGTGACCTTGACGACCGAACCCTCGGGCGCCAGCGAGCCGCGCAGGACAACCAGGCCGCCCTCGTCGCGCAGGGGTCGCGACAGCGGCGCCACGACTTCCTGTCCCGGCGTTTCCTTGACCGACTCGCATTCCTCGCCCAGCGTGCGGCCGGTGACCGTCAGCGCATCGCCGTCGACGAATCCGCCTTCGATCAAGCGCTTGGTCAGCACGCCGATGCCACCTGCCCGATGCAGCTCGACGGCGGCGAAGCGGCCGCCCGGCTTGAGGTCGCACAGGAGCGGCGTCCTCCGGCTGATGCGGTCGATGTCGTCGATGTCGAGCTCCACGCCCACCTCGCGCGACAGGGCGAGCAGGTGCAGAACGGCGTTGGTGGACCCGCCGCTGGCGGCCACGGCGGCGATGGCGTTGTCGAACGCGCGCCGGGTCAGGATCCGCGACGGCCGGAGGTCGTTTTCAAGCACAGTCATCACGAGCCGGCCCGCGACTTCGGCTGCGCGAGCCTTGTCCGGGTCCATGGCCGGGATCGAGTTGAATCCGAACGGCGACAGGCCGATCACTTCCATCAGCATCGACATCGTGTTCGCCGTGTACTGGCCTCCGCACGCGCCAGGTCCGGGACACGCGACCATTTCGAGCTCCGCCAGGTCGGCCTCGCTCATCTTGCCGGCGGCGACGGCGCCGATCGCCTCGTAAACCTCGCCGACCGCCACCTCTTTGCCGCGAAACCGGCCCGGCATGATCGACCCGCCGTAGAGAAGGATGCCCGGACGGTCGAGGCGCACGAGCGCGATCGCCGACGCCGGGATCGTCTTGTCGCACGCGCAGATGGCGCACATGGCGTCGAACTGATGGCCGCGACCGACGAGCTCGATCGAGTCGGCGATCACCTCGCGACTGACAAGCGAGGTCTTCATGCCCTCGCTGCCCATCGTGATGCCGTCTGAGATGGCGATGGTGTTGAACTCCATCGGATTCGCGCCCGCGGCGCGGATGCCGGCCTTGACCGGGACGGCCAGCTCGCGAAGCCCAAAGTTGCAGGGCATGGTCTCGAGCCAGCAGTTGGAGACGCCGACGAAAGGCTTGTTGAGATCCTCGGCCGTCAGCCCAATGGCATAAAGAAAGGACCGGGCAGCAGCCCGATCGCGTCCTTCATATAGTGCGCGACTGGGTAAATTCACATGTCGCTCTTCCCCATTTATGGGGAAGTACCCGCCGCAGGCGGGGGATGGGGCCGCCGCCGGGTGAGGAGAGTCGACAGCTGGGAGGTCGGCTCTTCCCCCTTTATGGGGAAGTACCCGCCGCAGGCGGGGGATGGGGCCGCCGACGGGTGGGGAGAATCAAGCTTGCTCAGCGCCATTCCAGCGAGTTTATCCCCAACCGATATGATCCCTCGAGTCGAAACGCCGCTGATCCGCTACAGCCGCTGGTCGCTTGCCGTGACCGTCGCCGCGATGCCGCTTTACGTCTTCCGTTTCAAAGCGGTCCTGGTCCCCACCACGCCACTCGAGATCCTCGTCCTGCTGACGATCGCGCTCTACGTCGCGGGGCGCTGGCAGAGTCGCTCGTGGCGGCCCATGCGCACCTGGCTCGAGATACCGACCGCGCTGCTGCTGATCGCGGGCCTGATCGCGATCGTGGTCTCGCCCGACCACGTCGGCGCGATCGGCTTCTACCGCGCGTACTTCATCGAGCCCATCGTCCTTTTCTATGTGGCGGTCGACCTGCTGCGGAAGCCCGACGACTTCCGCACCGTCCTGCTCGGGTTCGCCATCGGCACGACAGCGTTCGCGATCATGAACCTCGGCGCGTGGGTGATCGCGCTCGCGAACCATAAGGACATCGACCTCGGCAACGCCCCCGAGGCCCTGTACACGAGCCCCAACTCGGTGGCGATATTCCTGGAACCCGCGGTCGCGATCGCGGCGGGCTTTGCGCTCTACTCAGAAGATCGACGCGACCGAATCGCATCGCTGATTTGCCTCCCCTTCCTGCTCGCCTCGATGATCGCCACCCTGTCAAGGGCAGGCCTCCTCACTCTCGCGGTGCTGGGCCTGGTGGCCGTGATCACGATGCGCCGCCGGCGCCTCAAGCTGGCCTTGCTGGGAACCGGCGTCGTGGCGGGCATTGCGGTGCTGCAGGTCCCGTTCGTGTCCAAGCGCCTTTACCGGCAGTTCGACCCGAGCTACCCCTACAACACGTTTGAAGGCCGCCTCCAGATCTGGAGCGACACCCTCCACATGCTCCGTGACCATCCCATCTTCGGAGCCGGGCTGCGCGCATACGCGATCGTCATGAAGCCCTACGTCACGACCCCCAAACACATCGCGGAGCTCTATCCGCACAACATCTTTCTCGCGATGTGGGTCGAGCTCGGCCTCCTTGGGCTCGCCGCGTTCGTCGTGCTTCTGGGCACGCTGTTGTGGCGAGGCTGGTCTGCATTCGCGACAGCCGCCGGGTTGGCCAGGCCGCTGCTGTGGGGGACGTCCGCCTCCTTCGTCGCCATCGCCGTGCACGGCATCTTCGACACGCCGTACTTCAACAACGACCTGTCGGTCGAGTTCTGGATCCTCGCTGCCCTGGAGGTAGCCGCCATCATGTTCCTGGTGAAACCGGCGACCGGAAAGCCCGCTCTGGAGCGTTGATCAGAACAGTGCACAGGTTGAGGCTGGCGGGGATTCCTCTGGCTGCGCTCGGGCTGATCGCGTGGTCCGCCCCTGCCCAGGCCCCCGCGCCGGCGGACCACGCCGGACATCCTGCCGCCATCACGGCAGGTTCGGGCGCGTGGACGGTCTATCACCACGACAACGCGCACACCGGTTACGACAGCACGCAGCCGGCCGCGTCGGGCGCCACCACGGGTTGGGTCTCCCCCACGCTCGACGGGTCGGTCTATGCCGAGCCGCTCGTCTTCAACGGCATCGTGTACACGGCCACGCTTCAGGGCACCGTCTACGCGATCAACCAATCGGACGGCACGATCGCCTGGTCGAAGAATGTCGGCGTGCCGCACCCGGTCGGATCCGGCCAGTGCGGCAACATCAACCCGCTCGGCATCCTCGGCACGCCCGTCATCGACACCGCGGCCAATCGGATCTATGTGTCGGAAATCCTCAACTCGGACAGCGCGTGGCACGTCTTCGGCATCGACCTCTCATCGCATCTCGTCGTCATGGACACGCAAATTCCTTCCAGCGTGGGCACCGGCCTCGACTGGACGATCGAGCAGCAGCGCGGCGCGCTGGGGTTGGCCAACGGTTACGTCTACGTTCCGTTCGGGGGTCGCATCGGCGACTGCGGCCCCTACCACGGGTGGGTGATCGGCGTGCCGACCAACGGCAGCACATCGGTCACCTTTTACGAATCGCCGACCACAGCCGAGGGCATCTGGGCGCCCGGCGGGGTTGTCGTCGACGACTCGACGGGTAACCCCTTCTTCGCCACCGGCAATGCGATCCCCTGCAGCGGGTCTGTGAACAGCGACTCGGTGATCAGGACCGCTCCGACCCTCGGTGCGGCGACGTCGTTCTTCCAGCCGCAGGACTGGTCGGCGCACTGGTGCGGCCCCGACCTCGACCTGGGCTCAATCTCCCCGGTGCTGATCAGCCCGAGCCTGATGTTCACCACGGGCAAGTACGGCCAGGGATTCCTGCTCAATCCCGCGAACCTCGGCGGCACGAACGGACAGCTCTTTCCGTCCGGAGCGCCGTACACCGGCGCTGACGTTTGTGTCGGCGTCCACAGCGATGCCTCGTTCGGCTCCGTCGCGTACGCCAACGGCCGTCTGTACCTGACCTGCGAAGGCAACGGCGTCGTGAGCCTCAGCGTCAACACTTCGACGCCCTCTTTCAGCACCTGCGATTCCAGCTGCACCGCCTCCGGTACCTGGCGTACCAGCGGTGTGGGCACGGTGGGGCCGCCGATCGTGGCGGGAGGAGCGGTCTGGGCGGTGAGCACGACCGGCGCCGGCCTGTACGGGTTCAACGCCACGACCGGCGCGCAGATCTTTCACAGCGCCAACTTCGGCGCCAACCGGTTCTCCACGCCAAGCGAGGCGGGCGGGCAGATCTTCGTCGGGGCCGGAAATGTGATCCGGTCTTTCAACATGGCCAGCGGCTGCTCCTCGGTGAGCCTGAGCGCGGCCCCGCCCTCGTCAACCACCGCCGGCAGCCCGGTCACCTTGACCGCGAACGCGA
>VBDR01000081.1 GCA_005882135.1 Chloroflexota bacterium | reverse complement strand
CTGGCGTGCGATCGTCGAGCACTTCGAGCAGATCGCAGCGTTCGCCTTGACCGATGGGAGCGAGAGCGAAATCGTCGATGATGAGGACGTCGATTTTGGCTAATTGCGCAAGACGGCGGCCGAAGCTGCCATCGCCGTGGGCGATGCGCAATTCCTCGAGCAGACGGCTGAAGCGCACGTAGAGTACGGCGAAGCCTTGGCGACACGCTTGTTGTCCGAGTGCACAGGCGAGCCAGCTCTTGCCGAGGCCGGTGGCGCCGGTGGCAATCACCGACTGCCCGGCGCGCACCCAATCACACGCGCCGAGACTGGCGATCAATCGCGTATCGAGCCCACGCACGGCACCGGTGTCGAGATCTTCGAGACAGGCGCCGGGGAATTTGAGATGCGCCTGTTTAAGCAGCCGTTCAAGGCGGCGGGTATCGCGCCAAGCGGTCTCGCGATCGACCAGGAGTCCGAAGCGTTCCTCGAAGGCCAAGCTGTGGTTGGCCGGTTGGGTGAGCTGTTCCTCGAAGGCGCGAGCCATGCCGTCGAGTTTGAGACTGCGCAATCGAGTCAGGGTGTGTTGAGTAAGCATGGTGGTCCTTTGCGAAGATGAGTCAGTGGTAGTACTTCGGTCCGCGCACGTTGCCGTGCACGGGGAGTTCCGCGCCGAAGAGCGAATGCGGCAGCGGTTGCTGATCCAGGCCATGGGCCAGAATCGAGGCGACACTCTTGCGGCTGGGGGCGTCGATCGCCAGCGCTCGCTTGCATGCCGCATCGAGTCGATGCTCGCCATACTTGCGCGCTAAGGCGAGCAGACCTAAGCAGGCGCGGTAGCCTTGCTCGGGATGCGGCTTGGTGTCGAGGATGCGCTTCACCACGCTTTGCGTAGCGACGCCGATGCTGCCGGCCCATTGCAGCAGTCGCTGCGGGGTCCAGGCGCGATGCGCACGATGCGAAGCCGGCATGTGCTCGGGCACGGTGGTGTAGCCGCCGCGCACTGAGCTGCGCGCATGACTGGCAACCCGGCGATGGTGATAGAGCACTTCCACGATCGTGTGGGTTACCCGCAACTCGACCTCTTCGCCAACCAAAGTATGCGGCACCGAGTAATAGTGGCGCTCGAATTCGACGTGGTAATCGAGACGCGAGACACGGGCGCGCTTGAACTCGGCGTACTCGAATGGCATCGGCGGCAGCGGTCGCAAGGCCGGACGCTCGAGCAACTCGAACCACGAGCGCCGGCTGCCGTCCAGTTTCTGGAACGGTCGATTGTTCAAGTCCTCGAGCAGCTCGCCGATCGCGGCATTGAGCTCGGCGAGACCATAAAAGCGCCGCTGGCGCAGCCGAGCCAGGATCCAGCGCTCCACCAACTGCACGCCGGCTTCGACCTTGGCCTTATCACGTGGTTTATAGGGTCGCGCCGGCAACACCGCACAGCCGTAGTGCTCAGCCAACGCCTGGTAGGTCCGATTCGGTTCCGGCTCGTAGCGGTTGGCCTCGGAGATCAGCGCCTTGGGGTTATCCGGCACCAGCAATGCGGGTACGCCGCCGGCGTAGGCCAAGGCATTAACGTGAGCAGCGATCCAGTCGGCCTTGGTTTCCCGCCAGGTCGCTTCGGCGTAGGTGAAATTGGACGCACCCCAGACGGCGACGAACACGTGCGCGCGGCGTTCTTCGCCGCTGCTGGTGTCGATCACCGGTACTGTCTGGCCGGCATAATCGACAAACAACTTCTCGCCGGCGACATGACTCTGGCGCATCGAGCGGCGCAA
Organism: Chloroflexota bacterium; assembly: GCA_005882135.1. Taxonomy (GTDB): domain Bacteria; phylum Chloroflexota; class Dormibacteria; order Dormibacterales; family Dormibacteraceae; genus 40CM-4-65-16. Next base: position 1,889 of record VBDR01000081.1, on the reverse strand, counting down.
GCTGCGCACGAACTGCAGGTAGCGCTCACAGAAGCGCGAGCGGCTGTAGGGAACGCCTTGGGCAGCGTCCCGGTATTCCTCCCACAACAACTGCAGTGTCACCCCTTTGCGCTTGAGCTCGCGATGGACCAGCGCAAAGTCGGGAACGGCGTACTTGGCGATTACTTGGCGCTCCGGCTGCAGCTTGGCCAACAACGCAACGTCATCAAGTGCAGCAGCCCCTTGAAGGGTAAGTCCGGCCGCCTCCGCCAGGCTCAGGTAGTTGGCCACCGAGCCTTTGGACATGCCGAGGGCGCGCGCAATCTGCGAGTACGTCAGCGCGCACTCATTCTTGAGTCTGAGAATTTCTCGAATTCGTCGCATGGCAATCCGTTGGGCTGGCACGCCGCTCTCCTTGAGCAAAAAGGAGCGAGCGTAACCACCCTGATTAGTCGAATCACCACACACCGCGCCGTCGCCACCAACGGCCCAGATCAGAATTCCGACGATCTTGAACGGCTTGTCGAGCATCGTGAACGACGTTCCGACCGGCCCGACAAATCGTTCACCTTCCGTCGGAAACTGCGTTCAACATCGTCGGAATCGCGTTCACGTTCCGTCGGAAATACCGTTCAGCTTCAGTCGGAATACACAATACCGGCCATTCTCACCAGCTCGGCAAGCGAATCGGCGCCCATTTTCTTCATGATTTGGCCACGATGAATCTGGATCGTGACCTCGCTGATGCCTAGCTGGGCCGCAGCCTGTTTGTTGAGAAGGCCGCTCACGATTAGAGGAAGGACCTCGCGCTCGCGTGGCGTCAGGGACGAAAGGCGCTGACGCAACTCGCCCAACTCGGCTCTCTTCCGCCTGGCGTCGCGATCCTGGGCGATGGCAGCATGGATTGCTCGCATCAGATCTGCATCCTTGAACGGTTTGGTGATCCAGTCCGTTGATATCAGGAAGCTCCACATCCAGAATCAGACAAGCCGGCACGTCGGGCTTCGGGTATGCGATGTACTCAGCAGCAGAACCGAACGTGACCACGTGCAAATCGAAGGTCGAAAGAAGCTCAGATAACGCTTCGCAGATCCGCCGGTCGTCATCGACGATGAAAACGATGGGGTCATGTGGATTCACTCAGAGGCCCCTAGAGATCGCCTGCGTTGTTGACCGGTACGGTCAATTCAAACGCGTGACGTCGGTTCATCTGTCAGTTCGTCCCAAGCCAGCTAGCCATGACGTCATCTACTGACGATGCACCACTCCGCAGGCGAGCGTCCATCATACCTTGGTGTCGGGGCCGGGGATTTCGTGCAGCACGATTGCCGCGCCGACTGATACCGACTACCGACCGATACCATCGTCCAATAGATTCACCTTCGCCCTTCTGGTCTGATCCCATCTGCGTTTCTTGTGTCGTTGGCAGAAAGGGGAGAGACCGTCATGGCCTTCACCATCACAGTCAATGGGAAGACACACAGCGTCGATGTCGACGACGACACGCCGATGCTGTGGGTGGTGCGCGACGTCCTCGGTATGACCGGCACCAAGTTCGGTTGCGGTCGTGCGTTGTGCGGCGCGTGCACGATCCACGTGGATGGCAAACCGGTGCGTTCATGCACAACGCCGGTCTCCGCCGTGACCGGCAAGCGCATTACGACGATCGAGGCCATTGGCGCCACAGGTGCCGGCAAGAAGATCCAGCAGGCATGGATCGAGCTGGAGGTGCCGCAATGCGGCTATTGCCAGTCCGGCCAGATCATGTCTGCGACGGCGTTGCTCGCCGCCAAGCCCAACCCGACGGATAGCGACATCGACGCCGCCATGTCAGGCAACATCTGCCGCTGCGGCACCTATGTGCGCATCCGCGAGGGAATCAAACACGCGGCGCAGGTTGTGACGAGTGA
>VBDR01000019.1 GCA_005882135.1 Chloroflexota bacterium | reverse complement strand
GCGCTGCCGCGATCAACCGCGTGCTGGCGGAGATGGGTGGCGGGTGGCGGGCGGTTGCCGCCCTCTATCAGGTCCGGCCTGTGGCCGCGGCGGAAGAGGCCTTCTATAGGTGGTTTGCCAAGCGCCGAGCGCGTTTCCACCGCCTCGGCGTCACTCCCGAATGCGAGGAGGCTGGATCCGACTGCGGATGAGTGACCTGCTGGCGCCTGAGCATGTCATCGCGTTGATCGTGATCGCCGGATCGACGGCGGTCCTCGTTGTCGGGGCGCGCCGGCGACCAGGCCCCTGGCTGCGGGTGCTGGCGGGTGTGCTCGTCGTCGACGAGGTCAGCTGGTGGGTGTACCTGCTTGGGGGTGGAGAACCGGGGAGCCGGCTGGCGCTGTCACTGCCCCTGCAGCTTTGCGACGTGGCCATTTTCATCGCTTCCGCGGCGTTGTGGACGCGCCATCCGCTGCTGGTCGAGCTCACGTACTTCTGGGGTCTGGCCGGGACCATCCAGGCGCTGTTGACACCCGACCTCCCGCAGCACTTCCCGAGCTATCCGTTTCTCCAGTACTACATCGCGCACGGCGGCGTGGTCGCGGTGGCCCTGGTGCTGGTGGTCGGACTCAGGCAGCATCCGCGCCGCTTGTCGGTCGTCGGGGTGGCCGGCCTGACCCTCGCCTACGCGGCGCTGGTCGGGGTCGTCGACGCCGCCACCGGCGCCAACTACATGTACCTCCGGAGCAAACCGCCCAGCCCGACGCTGCTCGACGTCCTCGGCCCGTGGCCGTGGTACATCCTGTCGGCGACCCTGATCGCCGTCATCCTCTTCGCCCTCCTCGATGCCCCGTTTCGGCTGGGGCGCGGCGGCAGGTTACGTGAGGGGCGTGCCGAAGCGCTCCGCTGACACCACCTCATCGAGCGGCTTTCGCTTCTTGTTGCCGATCACCTTCCGCTTCGGGTAGCCGAACGGCAGCACCCCGAGCACCTCGTAGGTGTCGGGAAGGCCAAACTCAATGCGCACGTTCTCCAGGCTGCCGAAGCCGGTCCAGTTGGACCCGACGCGATCCCCCCAGGCGGCGAGCAGCATCGACTGGATGGCCCGGCTTGCGTCCGACAGCCCGGTGCGGCTCTGCTTCTCATAGGCGACGATGACGGCGGCCGCCGCATTCGCGATGTAGGGACCGGTCCTGACCAGCGAACCCAGCTTGCGCAGCCGTTCGCGCTCGCGGACCAGCACGAAATGCCATGGCTGCGTGTTCGAGGCGCTCGCGGTGAGGTGCGCGGCCTCGACGATCCGGCGCACGACATCCTCCGGTAGCGGTTTGTCCTGGTACTCGCGTACGGCCAGGATCGTGCGCACCGTTTCAAAAACCTCGTTCGCCATGCGTGTAATTGTCTTAGGTTTATGCGCCGAGATGGAGCAACCGAAAACGAGAGAGCCTAGCCACGAACGACGGATAAGCAGCAAGGAGCACCGGGCGGAATACGCAGCCGCCAAAGCATCGCCGGCCGATCACAAGCCTCGCCTGATCACCTCGCGGTCCGTGGCCCCGGTCGTGCACGGCGCCGGCGCGGTTGGTCGTTTCAACAGCTGGCTTGCGGTTCACATCACCCGAGCCGTCGGCACCATGTGGGCCGCGTACATATTCGTGCTCATCGCGCTCATCTCGCTGCCCCAGGCCTACCACGCATTCGTGACCGGGGATACATACGTCGGGATCGCGTGGTTGAGCCAATCCTTCCTGCAGCTGGTCTTGCTCCCGATCATCATCGTCGGCCAGAACGTGATCTCGGCCAGCCAGGACGCGCGCGCGGAGGCCGACCACATCACTCTGACCACGCTGCACGCCATCAATGTTCAGCAGCTCAAGATGCTCGAGCAGCAGCGCACGATGCTCCAGCAGCAAAGAGAGATCCTCGACCTGCTCCAGAAGAGAGGAATCACATTGCCCGGCGCGGACACGGGTGCCTGACTCACACGAACCTGGCGGGTATCTGAAAGCGACGCTGGAAAGCCAGCCCCGCGAGCTGGCCAGGCTGTTATCCGACGACGCGGCGGCGCGGGCAGCCGAACGTCTTCGAGGCTGCGCCCGGATCTTCCTGGTCGGCACGGGGACGAGCTACCACGGCGCGCTGGGCGGCCAGTTCATGTTCCGCAGCGCGGGGATCGACGCCTGGGCGGTTCGCGCGTTCGAGTTCGCCAACTACCCGCCCGCATTCCGAGAGGACGATGGACTGGTCCTGCTCAGCCATCGCGGCAGCAAGCGGTTCAGCCGGCGGTCATTGGACCTCTTCGAGCCGAATGGGAAGCGTTGGGTGGCCATTACCGGCGAAGGCTCGGCGATCGACGGAGAAGGCGTCATCCGCACCGTCGAGCAGGAGCGTTCGCCAGTCCACACCGCCAGCCACACCGGTGCGCTGCTCAGGCTGGCACAGATCGCGGCGGCGCTCGGTCAGCCGGCGTGGCATGCGGAGCTGGCGCGCATCCCGGAGGCGGTCGGGGCGGCACTCGGGTTACGCGACAGGGTGTCGCAGGACGTCCGTCGCGTCGAGCTGAAACCGATAGTCCACTTCGTCGGCGGCGGCCCGGCGCGGGCGACCGCGTACGAAGGCGCCCTCAAGCTTCGGGAGGCGTCGCATCTCGTGTCCGCCGAAGGCCACGACGTCGAGGGCATCCTGCACGGCCCACTGGTGAGCATTCAGCCTGGCCAGACGGTGGTGGTGATCGCCCAGCCTGGCCCCGCACTCGAGCGCACGCAAGAGGTGATCCAGGCGCTGGGCGAAATAGGAGCCGTGGTCATCCAGGTTGGATCTGCTGCCGATGGTTGCAAGACACCGCCGATGGATGAGGTCCTGGCGCCTATGGTGAACGTCGTGCCATTGCAGCTGTTCGCCTACGAGGCGTCCCGCCGGCTGGGAGTGGACGCCGACAGCTTTCGCCGCGACGAGCCGCGCTACGCCGCCGCCCAGGCGAGGTTCACGCTGTAGGCATGGACTTTTTCATCGAGGTCGCGACGACGGTGCTGGGGCTCGCGCTCCTTGCCGTCACCCTCTACGACCTCTTTCAGTCAGTTGTGCTGCCCCGCCCCGCCGTGAACAAGGTCCAGCTGGCCAGGATCGTGATCCGGCCACTGTGGATCGCATGGCGATGGATTGGCTTGCGCTCGTCGCGCCTTGATCGGAACGAGGCTCGTCTGGCCGCGTTCGGGCCCATCTCGCTCCTCGTGCTGTTCGGCATCTGGGCGTTTGCGCTGGTGCTTGCCTACGGGCTGATCATCTACGGCGTTCGCGATGAGTTCCGTCCCGTCCTACAGGACTTTCCTGAGGCGTTTTACGTTTCCGCGTCCACGCTCGTGCCATTGGCTTACGGCGACTTCATTCCGGAGCAGGGCTTCGCGCGAACGGTCATCTTCTTCGAGAGCTTGAACGGGGTTGCACTGGCCGCACTCGCGATTACATTGTTGTTCGAGCTCTATGGCGCGTTTCGCTCACGCGAGGAGCCCGTGGTTGCGCTCGACGCGCTCGCGGGCGCGCCTGCCTCGGCGGTGCAGCTGCTCGAGACAGCGGCGGCAAAGGGTATGGACGGGATCCTGAAGGAGACCTTCGATGAGTGGAGGGGTTGGTCGGCGATGGTGCTGGAGAGTCACCTGGCGTACCCGCTCCTGGTCTACTTCCGCTCCAGCCACGACAACGAGGCCTGGATCAACTCGTTCGGCGCAGTGATGGACTCCGCCGCGCTCGTCATGAGCTCGATGGAAGAGGAGCCGACCGCCGGCGCGGCCAAGCTCATGTTCACTGTCGGCAACCATCTCGTCGAGGACATGGCGTGGGTCTTTGGCCTCAAGTTGCAGTCGGACGCGATCATCGAGCAGACCGAGTACGTGGCCGCGATTGCACGTCTCAAGGCGGCGGGCTACCGCGCCCACGACGGTGAGGCGCACTGGCAAAAGTTCTCCAAAATGCGCGGGAAATACGCCTCGGGTCTCAACCAGATCGCGCAGTGGCTCGCCGCGCCGCCGGCGCCCTGGGTCGGCGATCGGTCGTACCTGCCTCACCGCCAGCGGCCGCGCCGGCAGCCGGCTCCCAAGCCTGCTAGTTGATCAGTCCCAGCTCTCGCGCCTTGACGACCGCTTCGAGCTTCGAATGCACCGCGAGCTTGCTCCCCAGGCCGCGGATGTGCGTGCGCACAGTCGTGTAGCTGATACCAAGCTCAGCCGCTATGGACCGGCTCGGGTGCCCTTCGGCCATCAGGCGCAGGACTTCCTTCTCGCGTGGAGTCAGGCGCTCGAGCTGCGCTTCGATCGCGCGGCGCTTGTTGAGCAGCGTGGCGATGGTGCGAGGAGTGATCAGCATCTTGCCTCGGGCGACGTCGCGGATGGCGGCGACCACCTCGGCGGCAGCCCGCGACTTGTGGAGGAAAGCGCTCGCCCCTGACTGCACGGCCGCAAATCGCGCCGCCTCGGTGTCCTCGCGCGTGAGAAAGATCATCTTGGCCCCGGGCCGGATGCTGCGAATCGCCGCGGCTGCATCGGGCCCGGTGCCGTCTGGCAATCGGAAATCGAGCAGGACCACGTCCGGATTCAACTCCGCCGCGGCCGGGATGCATTCGGCCACTGTGCCGACGTTGCCAACCACCTTCATGTCGGCCTGGCCATCGATCAAGGCGGCCAGGCCCTCGGCCACCACCCGGTGATCTTCCACGACCAGGACGCGTATCGGGTCGTCGTCGCCGTCGGCTCGCGGTTGCTCCGCCGGCGCGCCAGGGTGTTCGGCTGGGGGCACATTCCTAGAACCGCGATGCGCTTTCCAGTACCCGGCAATCCAGGGTGAAGACGAACCAGGAAAAACGTGGCCTCAAGCGTTAGATTTGAATCCGATGGCAAGGATGAAAAGTGGCGTGCTGATGCCTCTTTGGCTGGCCGTGCTCGCGGCCGGACTGTTGATGGCGCTGATGCTGCACGCGGAGGCTGTCCTCGCTCCGACCAATCTCACGCAGCCGGTAATCCTCTCCACGCCTGCGCCCTCGTCCGGACCAACTTCAAATCCCGCGTCGAGCGATGTCTCGGAGCGAACCATAAGCAGGTCGCAAACGACGGCTCCGCAACCAGCGCGGGCCGTTCCGCAGTCCGCATCAGAAACGGCTCCGGCAGCCGCTCCCGCCCTATGCCCGCCGCGGCCAGGCAGCGGGCTGCCGTGCATGGAGCCATAGGGGAAGAAGAGCAAAGGCCGGCCGCCCCGACGACCGGCCCTTTGGTCAATTGGTTCTCAGGAGCTTTCCCCTCGCCCCTCACCCTGACCCTCTTCCCTGAAGGGAAACGAGATTTCAGTCCCCGATCGCGACCTCTGTGATGCGGGTGTCCCAGTTGGCCAGCGCCGATCGAGTTCCGCCGCACCGCCCGATCGGACCGGTGATGAACTGCGTGTAGGTGCACGTCTGACCGATGTACTCCGACGCCATCCAGATCTTCGACCCGTCGACGACGGCCGCGCCGTAGTCACCCCATCGGGTACGCGGGGGGTCGATGCCGAAGGCGGCGCCATAGTTGGTGAAGCCGTCGTCCGGCCCCGCACCAACCTGCGCCACATGGATGGACCCGACGCCTCGCTTGACGTCAAATGGGGCGTAGGCGGCGCTGGGGTAGTCGTTGGGGCCGACCAGCGTGAAAGCCACCACTCCGAGTCCGTCCTGGTTGACCGCGATGGCGGGATAGCTGAGGTTTGCATCCCCAAGTCCGGCGTAGCCACTTCCCGCAATCTGAGCGTGAACGCCGCTTGCCGTCACATGAGGCCGGGCCGCAAACCACTCGATGCCCGCCAGCGTGTGGCCCTTGATTCTCAGCCCCGTGTCCAGCGCTCCGAAAAGGAGTCCGTTGGCGAACATCACTTGCTGCATCCGCGTGTCGTTGGTATCGATGGCCTGCCCCTCGACCTGGTTGTGAGCCGGCTCGACGTTGACGGCCAGCCGCCAGCAACCCGACAGGGTTGCCGTGATCGGCAGCGACGTGTCATTCAGACAGTCCGCCAGCGGCGTTGCGCCTGCCTTCTGCTGCGCTTTGGGCGGCACGGCATATCGACCGACGCGCGTGACAGTGTTGCTCATCTCGATGCTTGGTAGCTGCGAGTCGAGCGATTTGGTGTTGGTGAGCGCCCACACGATCAGATCGCTCGAAGCTCCATTCAGGGCAGCATTGACCTCGTCGGCGGCGTTCGAGCTCAAGAAGAACTCAGTTCCGCTGCGCGAGGTGCTCGCGTCGCCGGAGTCTCGGGTATCCCCATTCGGGGATTCGGCCGGCCAGACGGTGAACCCTGCCTGCCTGCCGCGGACCATGTCGGTGGTGTCGATCTGGCTCACGCCGATTGTGCCGGCGCCGGAGGCCAGCGCTCGCTTCGAAAAGGCGTAGATCTGGGCCGCCTTGTACTCCGGCCCGAACAAGCTGTACTCGTTGGTGCTGACGTAGAAGCCGTTGGCGTCGGCTCCGATATGGGGATAGTCACCGATGCACGCGTGGGGATTGGTCCGCCAGGTCGCGTCAGGACTGCCGGCGGAGCAGCCGTGGTCAGGTGTGCCCGCTGTGCCATCATCCTGCGCCGGAAGGTGGTAAAGGCTCCACGCTCCGGTCGGGTCGGCCGTCTGGCTTACCGCGATGTCAAGCCGGTTTGGTCCGGTCAGCCTCCCGGCGTTCGACCCTGAGGCGACGACCTCCAGCGTCAAGACGACATGGAACCATCGCTTCGTGGCCGCGTCGTAGTAGCAGCTGGGGTCGGTGAGCTCTGGCCCCCGGACCCCGGTGGTGCGGTTGACGGCGGCGGCGTAGCTGTAGAAGGTGTTCAGGTCAACCGGGCCGATTACCTTCGTGCCGTTCGTGCTGTAGACGGCGAGGACATCGTTCACCGTCTCCAGGACAAAGCCGTTGCCGGCGCATAGGCCCTGGTCGGGCGGCTCCAGAGAAAATTGGTTTCCACCATTCGCGAACCGTTGATGGTTGTGATTCAGACCGTCGAAGCTCATGACCTGCTGGACGTTCGACCGCTCTCGAGCGGACTCGCCAGTCTGCTGTCCGCCGGCCTTCCGGCCGTTCGACTTGCTGCGATCGGGAAGCGTTGGCGCGCCGTCTCCGGCCGCCGCGCCGGCGTCAGAGACGGGCTGGGCAAGCTCGGGAGCCTGCGTGCCGACGCCGGCGAGCTCGCTCGAAGCGAACGAGCTGGTCCCGTACGCCGCGATCTGCCTCGTGCCCGAATCACTCGACGCGACCGTCGGCATGGCTGCCACCATGCTTGCGGCCAGCGCGCCAACGGCAAACCAAACAATCCTTCGTCCATACCAACTCAACCGTTCCTCTCCCTTTGGTGGTCGTCGCACGTGACCCACCGATACCGAGCCGGCGCCCCATAGGGATCAGAAGCGCCCGTTCAGCTCGGGCCCCAATCCCAACTCCAACTCCAGCGATTTGTGCGGCTCAATCAATGGCCGAGACCACGGCCACGTTCGTAAGCGGTAGTAATGTGGCAAAGCTCGGAAGCGAAAGTCAATAAGCAAGCTGAACCACATACGTTTTCCACAGTTTGCGCGGGCTGTGGCGTGCCGTCTAACGTTGGTTGATCACATGAAGCAACGCGAGCGCGTTGCGCGCGCCAAATCCGCCCGCTCCACCACACCGGCCCGGCTGCTCGCCGTCGGCGAGCAGCACATGGCGCCGTGGCGGACGCTGATCACCGCGGTCCATCCCCACCCCTCGGTCAAGATCAATCACGGCGCGACATTTCTGGTCACCGATCAGCAAGGGGCGATTCCAAGTGGATCGGCGGGCGAGTATGGGCTTTACTCGGCCGACACGCGGTTCATATCGCGGCACGAGCTGCGGCTGAACGGCAGGCGGCCGGACTCAGTGGCTTCGGTGAGGCTTTCGTTCCGTCATGCGCGCTGGCACATGATCGCCGACAACATCTCCGGGCCGGGTGGCGACATGCGCGAGGCCCGCGTCGCCGTGACCGTCGACAGGCTGATCAGCCTTCATCAGATGCATGAGGACCTCGCCCTCCACACGTACGCGCGCGCGCCGGTGACGGTGCTCCTCGAGATCGCGCTCGAGAGCGACTTCGCCGACCTCTTCGAGGTCCGGTATCGGTCCTGGCAGCGACGCGCCGACCTCAACACGTGGTGGCTGGGACCAAACAGCCTCGAATCGCGCTACCAAAACCAAGATTTCGTCAGGCGGTGCTTGATCCGCACGCTCACCGAGGCCGCGGGTGTGACGTACGCCAACGGCGCGCTGCGCATCCCGATCGATCTCGTGCCCGGCAAGGAGTGGCGCATCTGCCTGCAGTACGACCTGCTGACCGCGGACGACGAGCTGCCGGCGCTCGCGGAACGCTGCGCATTCGCGAGCGGGGAGGCGGACCCGATGCGCCAGGCGCGCAGCTGGCAGCTGTCGGTTTCGCACATCGAACCGGCGGACATCCGCCTCCAGTTCGCCTACGAGCGGGCGCTCGAGGACTTCGCCGCGCTGCGCCTGCACGAGCAGGAGGCGTCTTTCGACCGCTGGATGCCCGCCGCGGGTCTGCCCTGGTTCATGGCCCTGTTCGGCCGCGACTCGTTGATCGCGTCGATCCAGGCCATGGTCGCGCAGCCCGCGGTGGCCCTGGGCACGCTCGAGAACCTGGCCCGCTGGCAATCGGACGTCGACGATCCCGAACGCGACGCCGAACCAGGCAAGATCCCACACGAGCTGCGCGTGGGCGAGTGGGCGCACTTCGGCATCGTTCCGCACCGGCCTTACTACGGGACCGCCGACGCCACAGCTCTATATCTGCTGCTGCTGGCGGAGAACTTTCGCTGGACGGGCGATGCTCCCGCGCTCAAGCCGTTCCAGCACGCCGCGGAGCGCTGCCTGGAGTGGATCGACCGTTACGGCGACCGCGACGGCGACGGTTTCCAGGAGTACGCGCCGCGTTCGCCCAAGGGCTATCGCAACCAGGGCTGGCGCGATGCGCACGACGGCGTGCTGGATGAAGCCGGCGCATTCCCCGATCTGCCGATCGGCACTTCGGAGATGCAGGCATACGTCTACGGCGCGAAGACGCGGATCGCACCGCTCTTCGAGGCCTGGGGCGACCATGCGCGAGCCGCCCAGCTGATGACTGAGGCAGAGGCGCTGCGGCGCAAGTTCATCGAGGTGTTCTGGCTCGATGCCTCGGGTGAGCTCGCGTTCGCCATCGATGGGAAGAAGCGGGCCATCCCCACCGTGGCGTCGGATTCAGGCCACTGCCTGTGGATGGGCATCCTCGACGGGGAGCGTGGCCGGGCGGCGGGCCGCAGGCTGATGCAGCCGGACATGTTCACCGGGTGGGGGCTGCGGGTGCTGTCCGACCATCACCCTTCATACGATCCGCATTCATATCAGCGCGGCTCGGTGTGGCCGCATGACAGCGTGATCGCCGCCGCGGGAATGCGGCGCTACGGGTTGACGGAAGAGGCGTGGACGATCATGGACGGCTTGCTGGCGGCGGTCATGTGCTTTGAGGACATCCAGATGCCCGAGCTTTTCGCCGGGTTGCCCAAGAGCGAGTTCGCGGTGCCGGTGCCGTATCGGATGGCCAACGTTCCGCAGGCGTGGGCCGCGGGATCAGTGCTGCACATGGTGCGAATCCTGTTGGGCCTCGAGCCGGATATGCCGGCCGGGCGGATCTACCTCGATCCCGCTCTGCCGGCCTGGTGCTCGAGGCTCGAGCTGCGCAAGCTCCGGTTGGGGCGGCATGAGGTGCGGCTGTCGGTGGAGCGGCGGCCTGACGGGCAGCATGCGGTGGATGCGGATACGGAGGGGTTGGAGATTATTCGGGGCACGCCGCCTTGGCTGGAGGTTGGCGG
>VBDR01000042.1 GCA_005882135.1 Chloroflexota bacterium | reverse complement strand
AGTAATTCTAGCGGACGAGCGCCTCCCAACGCTCAATGAAAAGGAGTCTTCTGATGGTCACTAGCCCTGTCGCCAATACGCCGGTCACCGCCAACGTCATCCGAAGTCGAGCCCTCGGTGTTCTGGGTGCGACTCTCGCCGCGGTGGCTGTCTGGGCCGTCGCAGTGCCTGTTCTTGGTGTTCACCTCGCCACGCGGTTCGGAAACGCTGACGCCCAGAACATCGGGATCGGACTAGTGGTAATCGCCAGCTTGATTGGTTCATCGGCAGGCCTGGGCCTGCTCGTCGCGCTCGAGAAGATCTCGTCCCGCGCCATCACAATCTGGACTGCCGTTTCAATCGCTGCTCTGGTCATCTCTTTGAGCTTTCCCCTGGTTGCTGGAACCACGATATCGGCCAAAGCCTCGCTGGCGCTGATGCACGTTGCGGTCGCCACCATCCTCATCGCCACCCTGCGCCGCGGATGATTGCCGACGCCCAGCCCGATTTCCACGACGACCGTGCCCACTCCCATGGGATCGAAGCAGCGGGGCTTGCCGAGCCGATCTCAGCTTCGGTTGAGACGGGCGCCTTGGACAATCAGCGCCTTCAGGGCGGACGCGTTGATGGCGTCACCCTCGTGGAAAATCGATGCCTCCTTCCTGTCGGTTGCATGATCGCGGGCGAGATCAATCTCGACCCTTAACCATGGGAGCGGAGGCCCGCTCCTTCATCGCATCATCTTGGCTGTCGTGGCGGCACCCGTAGCTGCACCGTTCACCACACCTGAGCTGCCCAATCCGCAGCCTCAGGGTCCCGACCCTATGGACTCTCGTCGAGAAACCGCTGAAACGATCGAAATGCCCTTCGTCGGCCGAGGCTAGATCCGCAAGCCGTAGATCCGACTCCGGATTTGGAGGCTGTTCGTCGGCCTCAACGGATCTGACGTGAAGCGTGGATCAGGACCGCCGACGTCGAATTCAGGTTTGTGAGACTGACGGCTGGCGACACATAAGATGTCATCTGTGACGCTCGTCGGTAAGGTCGCGTTGGTCACGGGCGCGGGCTCTGCAACTGGCCTGGGAAATGCGATCGCTCGTGCTTTGGCAACGGCCGGCGCCGAGGTCGTGCTAAGCGACATTGACATCGATGGCGCCACCCGCAACGCTGCGGCGATCGGAGCCGCGAGCCGCGCCGTATTAATGGACGTGACTGACGAGAGCTCAGTTCTGGCCGCAGTGCATGAGATCGGACCAGTCGACATCCTCGTCAACAACGCAGGTGTAACGCAGCGCATGCCCATTTGGGAGCTCTCGACGGATGACTTCGACAGGCTGCTCTCAATCAACCTTCGGGGAGGCTTTGTTTGCCTCAGAGCCGTTGTCGCAGGAATGATGGCTCGCCGTTGGGGCCGTGTCATTTGGATCTCCAGCGTCGCCGGCAAGCAGGGAGGGGGGATCATCGGGACTGCCCACTACGCCGCTAGCAAAGCGGGTGTGATTGGGCTTTGCCAAGCTGCGGCCCGTGAGCTGGGTCCTTATGGCATCACTAGCAATGCGATTGCGCCTGGGTTCATTCTCACGGGCATCGCGACCAAAGCACTCGACGCTAAGCAGGAGGCCGAGCTCGACCGCACCATTAGCGACACGGCGCCGGTGCGCCGAAGCGGGGTACCCGAAGATGTTGCTAACGCGGCGCTATTCCTAGCCTCCGCAGAGGCAAGCTATGTGACCGGCGAAGTGATCGACGTCAATGGCGGCATCTACTTCGACTGACAGAATTCAGCGCGTCAGAGAGAAATCGCTCCTTCGATTTGCCTTCCGCAGTCGCGGCCAAGCTACTCGTCCAACCGGCCAGAGCCGCCGGACGCAGATGCAAAGGATCCGATCCCGTTTGTGTAGACGTGGCTTTGGCTTACGGCGTAGGAGGACATCGAGTTGGTGGCGCAGGACGAGGTTCTCGAGCGCGAGGTCTTTGCGGGAACGACAGAAATCAATCAGGATGCGAAGCAGCATCGAGAGGAAGCCCAGCACCGGCGCGGGAGCATATCAGGGCAGGGCGCGCCGCGGTCTGGACGATCCGAGATCGACTTTTGCCGCCCTTCAGCCGGCCATACTCAGGCAGAGTCAACCCGGCCTTTGTATTCCCTCCCCAGACCAATCAACAGTCCAGTCTGCTAGCTCCACGACATTGCCATCCGGATCCGAGACAAATACGGACCGGTTGCCATGAGCGAATGCGATCGGCCCCACCACCTTGAAGTCGGCCGCAACTAGTCTCTCTTGCCACATGGATAGGCTGCCTGGCTCGACGTAGATTGCGAAATGGACGTGCGAACCACCCCGGGAGCCGGCAATGGCAACCCCCTCTCCCCCCGAGGCACTAGGCCAAAGGCCGAGAACGGCGTTTCGGCCGATTGAGAGCCACGTCGCCACGCGAGGCGGCGGCCAATGTTCAACTTCAGCCAGCTCAAGAGCACCGCAGTAGAAAGCCAACGACTTCTCCAGATCGTTGACCTCCAGCACCAACTCGAGCAAGCCTCTCATGCGGCGTCTTAACGGTATGGCCTTCCGGCTCGCGATAGGAGGTAGTTATCGGGAGCCCACTCCGATTGATATCCGGATGCAGATAAGCACTGGCTTATCGATAGCGTGTGGTGCGTCCTTGTCGGGCAGCCGGCGTCTCGGTAGATTTGCCGTGCCGCGGTGGCAACTTAGAGCGAACCTTCGTGTGCGTGGTCGTACTACAGGTTCAGGACGTGGACCGAGGCGGTGTTTATGCCTCGCCCATTGCTCGCGGCAGCGGCTTGGGTTCATAACCGGGCTTCCACTGCTGGACGAAGCCCGGAAAGCGGGCTTTAATCTCATCCCAGGTAGCGCCGGGCATCAGTCTCTCTAGCTGTGCACGCATCTGACAGTTGTGGCAGATGCCTCTTTTCTTGCTCGCCCAGGCGCCGCAGCCGGTGTTGCACGGCTGCAGCACGTGGTGGCAGGCGAAACAGAGGACCTGGAGGTTTGCCTCGTCATCGCTGCCGCCCTGCAGTACGGCAAGCCGATGATGCACCTGCAGCACACGTTCCGCGGCCGCCGCCCCGCACACCTCACACGCGCTGCCGCGGGCCTTGATCAGCGCGCGTCGGCGACCGTCCGTGAGCGGCTGGGCGCCGGCCCGTCGGTTGTTGGCGGTTCGCATCCGGTCGCGGGTGGTGCGCCTTCCTACGAAGGGGGCGAATCCGTCTTCGCGGCTCGCCGAGCAGGTGCCGCAGAGGACAATCAGGTTGTCAGCAGTCGCCGGCCGGGCCGCCTCGATCTTGAAGACGAAAAGGGCCCACCGCCAGTCCAGCCTGCACGCCTCGCAGGCTCCCGCGCACCGGCGCTCGAGCGCAAGCCGGACGCTCGGAGCTAAGCGCAGTCCCCCAAACATGCGTTTGAGGCCATGGTAACCCCAGTTTCTCGGATCCAGCGAAAGTCTTCCACCGCCGCAACTGGTCCGCTGCGCCACAAAACCAAGGGCCTGCTTGCCTCGACGCGGGCCCAGCTGGGCGACCTACCCGCCGGAGTTGTTCGAGGGCATGGAAGCGCGGCCGTCCGTGGCTCGCGCGCTGCTGGACCGGTCGAAGGCGCTGCGCGGCCTGGGCCGTGCATCCGAAAGCCGCCGACGGGAGAACCAGGCGCTTCAATTGGGCCGTCAGCTCGGCCTCAAGGACGCACCGTTCGCCTGATTCGGCAGCACTTAGCGGGGAAGCGATAGTGGGCGCACCGTAATGACAGCCGCAGGCTCACAGATGCGACGGTCGGGATCATCGGATTCGTGTTCGACAACTGGTCGGGGGGAGGGGACACTATTTGAACTCTCGAATTGAACTCGGCAGCGGCCTCCTCGACCTAATCAGGACCCATTGCGACCGGCTTGAAAAGGCAGTCAGTGCCAGCGGAAGGTGTGAGCGCTAGACCTGATCGTCGGCCACGAACCGGCCCGCACTCTCTGATTGGGCGGGCGATGAACAGGAAATCAGTTACATCGGGCTCATGAGCTGGAAGTAGTTGTCGTCGGGATCGGCGAAGGTCGCGATCCAATAGGGCGACTCACCTCCGACGTTGTATGGCTCGCGGACGACTTTGGCGCCTGCAGCCCTGAACTTCTCAAAGTCCCCCTTTACGTCTTCGCTCTCGATGTTGAGGATAAGCCGGCCCGGCGTCGGGTTCTTGCCCTTGACCTCGTCATGGGGGCCGATCGTTATCCGTCCGCTGCCGATCTGCCAGCCGTCATAGCCCCCTTCCGACATGGCCGGCTTGCCGAGGATCTTCGTGTAGTAATCGACGAGCCGCTTGGGATCCTCCGATCCGATCATGATGCTGTTGAAGTTCATCGCTACCTCCGTTCGTCTAATGCGGCTGGCCGCGTGTCAGCCACTAACCGATGAGGAGATCATCATGACTCACACATCCACCACCACAGCGGTCGGAACGCAATGAACGCCTCCGCGTCAATCACGATCGCACCAGTCCAGGTTGCCGACCTGCTCGCCGAGGCAGGTGTCTACGTCAAGACCGTGAGCGAGCGCCTGGGCCGCGATTACGTCCAGACCACACTCGATCTTACGACCGCGTCACGTCTCGGGTCGTTGCTTACGACCCCTCGAACACCGACCACGGCAGTACCCGCCGAGAACTAGGACGTGTCCCGCCCTCTCTGACAGATGAGTTTTGCCGTCCTCGGCCGTCTTTCTCTTCAGTGGTCAACCACTCGAGGAGACAAGCGATGGCCGATTCGAGGACAACCGTCCGCACTCGACCATTTCGATTCGGAGTCACCGTGCCGATCAGAACGGATCTGCCAACCTGGCGAGACCGCATTCTCCGCTTCGCCGACAGCGGTTACTCGACGCTACTGATGCCCGACTTCCGGCAACTTCAGCCCTCGCCCGGCCCGACGCTTGCCGCCGCCGCCACGCTCACGGGCATGCGCGTGGGCACCTGGGTGTATGCCTCGCCCCTGCGTCCGACGAGGAGCACGGCCTGGGAAGCTCATTCCCTGTCGGTGCTGACCGAGCGACGCTTCGAGATGGGTATCGGCACCGGAAGGCCGGGGATCGAAGACGAGCTCCGTGATCTGGGCATGCCGGTCGTACCCCCGAGTGCGCGAAACGGTGACGATGCTGCGAGAGCTCGACGGCTCCGCCCTTTACACGCCCGTGGTAATGGCCGTGCACGGACCAAAGGCACAGGCGCTCGCGGCCGACATCGCCGACACGGTCACGTTCGCACTGATGCCCGGTGAGGCACGAGCCGACGTCAACGCCGGGTGCGCGACTTCCACGCCATCCGGGACGTTGAGCTGTCGCAGCACGTCGCGGTCATCGGCAACGCTGTCGCGCCGTTCATGGCATCTCCCGATACGACCCGGCTGCGCTGCGTGCCGCGGACTCGCTGGAGATCCTTCCGGATGACCCCGGTGGCCGCGGCCGAGGAAATCCAGCGGCGTCGGGAGGAGCTCGGCTTCTCCTACTTCGTCTTCGGCGCCGAGGTCTCCGACTCACTTGCGCCGGTCGTCGCTAAGCTGGCCGGAACCTGAGTGCGACTGCGTCACGAACAAAGGAGGGGCCGTGCCAAAACTGCTCTTTGAGTTCGCTGGCCGGGCTCCGCGGCAGGAAGGCAAGAGTCGCAGCTCGTTGGAAAGCACGAATCTGCGGGCTGCCGTTCAGGCTTCCTGCAACTCCGTGGCCCCCTGTGCCCCCAGGGCCAAAATCGCCGAGCCTGGTCGCGGGCTCCGCTCAACGCAGCGGCTTCCTGCTGGTCGGCCCGGGCCTCGGCGGCGACTGAAGGCCGCCCACTTTCTCCTCACCAGCTCACGATGCGAACCGATAACCGCTTCCGGTTGGACCAGCATCCCGACCAGCGATGCCCGGCCCAAGCGCCGGCTCAGTGCGGCCATGATCGTCCGGTCCGCCATGTCCAGTTGCGGCCTCTTCACCTGGCGCCGCACTACGCGCAGCTGGTGGCGCAGGAGCAGCAATTCCGCCTCGGGATCCCGCACCCGCAGCCGCACGTCGAAGATGTCAAGGAGCAGGCGCAGCACCGAGTAGGCGAAAGCGAATAGCATCCGATGGCGATCGTAGCGGCTAGCTACCGCCGCTCCGGGTAGCCAACCCACCTACGAATATGTGAGCCCCACACGCAGGTTACCGTCTATGGGCCCGTGTCAAATGATTTTCACGACGTTTCGTCAATGAACTTCCGTATTCCCTTGTTAAAGCCTTCGGAGGCGTCCCAGTTGGGGGAGTGGCCAGCGCCCTCCAGGACCAGGCGTCGGCTGTCCTGAAGGTGGTCCTGAAGCCAGCCGCCGACGTCGTAAGGAACCGCGCTCCGAGTCCCGTTGACGAGCAGGACAGGGAGTTTCAGACCTGACAGCAGCGGCCGCAGATCCGTTCCCGCCACGGCGCCTAACATCGCAATCGCCACCTCGGTCGGGGTCTTGAGCATCTCGCCGTACATCCACTCTTCTTCGGATTCGGTGAGACCGTTGGGAAACATGATCTTGAGCATCTCCAAGGTTGCGGATCGCCGATCGTGGCGGAGCTGGTGCAACGTTGTATCCAGCGCCTGAGGGCTGAAGTTCCCGGACAGCGCAAAAGGCCAGTCAGGGTTCGCGAAGAAGCGGGGGCTGTGGTCGACCCAGACGAACCGCGAGACCCGGTCTGTGCCAAATGCTGCCAGATAGTGAACGGACACTGAAACCCCCATTGCCCAAGCAATGAGCGTCACGTTCTCTAGGTTCTTCTCCGTCAAAAACCTGGCCAGGTCCGCCGCGTATCCACTCAACGTATGTCCATCGGGCGTCTTGCCAGAGGCCCCTTGCCCGCGTAAGTCGAACGTCAGGACACGGTGGTCGCGACTGAGATCAACGATCTGCCGCTGCCAGAAACCCGTAGTGACCGTCCAGCCGGGAAGCAGGAGGATCGGCTTGCCGGCACCATGCTCTTCGTAGTACAACGGCACGCCATCGGGCAGCTGAAGGTAGGGCATTGTTACGCGGAGTGCCTCGCCAAGATGTCGAGCTTCAGGCTGTTGAACTCGTAGGCCGTCTCCACAAATGCCATATGCGAATCTCTAGAACCGAACCAGTCCGCCATCGATCAACAACGACTCACCGGTTATGAACGGAGCTTCATCAGAAGCGAGAAATGCGACAGCGGCGGCAACTTCCTCGGGTTTGCCTGCGCGACCCAATGGCGCTTCGCTCTCCGCCGCTCGTCTTGCCGATCCGATTTCTTCGCCGGTAATTGACGCCATCTCCCGGTCGATGAAGTCCCACATTGGGGTCGACGTTACGTGTCCTGGGCAGTACGCGTTGACCGTGATCCCATGGGGAGCAAGCTCCACAGCAAGGCTCTGGGTCAGTCCGATCACACCGAACTTGGTCGCCGAGTAGGCGCTGATGAGGCTGCCTCCTCGGCGTCCGGCTCCCGAGGCGCCATTGATGATGCGACCTCCACGACCTTGAGCGATCATCTGTCGCGCAGCTTCCCGACACCCAAGGAAAACGCCGCGTAGGTTCACATCGACAACATGATCCCAAGCTTCTGTGGTCATGTCCACCAGAGGGCTGATCACGATGGTGCCGGCATTGTTGACCATGATGTCGAGGTGTCCGAAGGCTGCGACGGTTCGCGCTACCGCATCCCTTACTTCTTCCTCGAGGGTCACGTCCGCGACCAGCCCGATCACATCCTTGCGATCCGCTCCAAGGTTGTTTATGGCGTCGCGGACAGATTCCGCATGCAGGGCGAGAATGGCAACTGACACTCCTTCAGTCACGAGGCGCTCGACAATCGCGTAGCCAAGACCGCGTCCGCCACCGGTGACGATCGCCACCTTGCCACGTAGGCCGTTCATTGATCACAGAATCTCGGGTTTACTTGAGTACCGCGACTGCGTCGACTTCCATCAGCAGGTCGGGTAGGCCCAGGTTGGCTACCTGGACCTGGGTGCAGATTGGAAACCGTCCCGGCTCGAAGAGCTTCTGGCGAACCGCAATCTCGTCAGGCGCGTGGCGTATGTCCTTGATAAAGATCGTGATCTTCACGACGTCGGTGACCTTGCCTCCCGCTGCCTCGACCGCAAGCCGGATGTTGTGCCAGACCCGCTCAGCCTGCTTCCGAGCATCACCTACGCCAACCACGCGATTCGATTCGTCAAAGGCGACCTGACCGGCGATATAGACTGTGTTGCCGCATCGGATCGCATGACTGTACGGCTCAGGCGCAGCCGCGATCCCGGCCGGCTTCAGGTACGTCCGCTCCATGTCGCCTCCTCTGCTTAGGTCTTAAGTGCCGTCTCAAGGCCCTTCGGAATAAATACCGAACCAGCGGCCCGCTGTACCTCCTGCGCGATTCGCAACGCCGTCTGCTCCGCAAATGGCCGCGTGGCAATCTGCACGCTAGTCGGAAAGCCAGACGCTCCGATTCCGCTCGGGACAGCGACGGTCGGAAGACCGGAAAGGTTGAAGGGCGCCGTTGTTCGAACAAGTCCAGTGATGACCGGTTCCGAGGTGCCGTCGTACTGATATTCCATCTGGTCGACCCTCTGCGCCTTGGCCGGAACTGTCGGCGCGATCACCGCGTCAAGCCCGCGTTCGCGGAACAGCGTCTTGAACGCTTCCTGGATCACCCTGCGTGTCCTCTGGGCCCGGAGGTACAAGGCGGCCGGAAGGAGAAGACCTGTCTCGAGCAGCCCGCGCACGTCCTCCCCGATCAGTGCGGCACTGATGGGCATTCGCGCCTCGTGATATGACGCGGCTTCTGCAGCGACTATGGAGAACTCGGCGGCCAGCCCAGCTTCGAGTTCGGGCAGTGTTGCATCGCTGACGTCGGCGCCGGCAGCTCGTATGTGTGCCGCCACACTTTTGAGGGCGTCCTCCATCTCATCTTCGATGGGATCAAACGGGCTTCCTCTCAGGATCGCAATTCGCATTCCCCGGACTCCATCGTCAGGGATGTTTGGGCCTGGCACCGGCGGCCGGCCGATGGTGGTCGGATCGGCCGGGTCGGGACCTGCCAGCACCGACAGCATCAGCGCCGCATCGGCGACTGTGCGCGTAAGAGTGCCGACATGGTCCAGTGACCAGCTGAGCGTTAGTGCGCCCGCCCGGCTGATACGGGCATACGTGGGCTTGAGGCCGACGAGACCACAGTGGGAGGCCGGAATTCTGATCGATCCGCCGGTGTCAGAGCCGATGCCACCGGCCACGATGCCCGCCGCGACGGATGCGCCAGTTCCACCACTCGACCCGCCAGCGCTCCGTTCGAGGTCCCATGGGTTTCGGGTCGGCGGCGTGTAGACGCCGCAGGCCAGCTCGTGTGTCGTCGTCTTGCCGAAGATGATCGCTCCCGCCGCTCTTAGCCTCGCCACCGCCGCCGAATCACGTGTCGCCGGGGGTGCGTCCTGCATCGCCTTCGATCCGCAACCTGTTTTCGAGCCGTTGATGTCGAAGATGTCCTTGATTGCGACCGGTATTCCATGGAGCGGACCTCCTGAATGTCCGTCCTGCGCCTTTGCATCGCGCATCACACGGTCTTCGTCGACCGAGACAAAGGCATGAACCAGCGGTTCGACAACCCGATACCGCTCAAGAGCCGATTCGGCCAGCTCAGACGGCTTGAGCCGTTTGGTCTTGATCAGCTCCGCGGCCTGGACCACGCTCAGCGACCACGGTGCCGCTGTCATTCGGCCCACTCAGGCTCGAAGACGATCGCAGGTTCGATTCCCTCGAGCTCCTCCGGCGAGAGTCCACCATGCTCCGCGATCTGCCCTTCGAGCTGAGCTGTGACAGTCTCGACTCGGTCCTCAGGCAGGCGGATAGTGAGCATGCGCGCCCACTCTCGAACTGTCTCCTCGTTCATCTTCCTTCCTCGGGAAAGGCTTTGAACATCGCCTCTACGTTCTCGACGAAACGGACACTCGCCTCTTCGATCTGGTCGAGGTATTCCCGCCCGCGCTCTTCCGTGGACTGCGACGGGTCGCCCCACACTCCGGACTGGCTGGCTCTCGGCAAGGTTCCAAGAGTGGAAAAGAAGTAGGCGGAGATCATCGCGGGCGAGGGGTCGACGGGAAACGCTGGGTATTCGCGCACTGCGTGCTCGAGCTTGACAAGCGACGGATCGATCGCGAGGACCGCCGAGGTCTCGCCGATGTTCGCATGAAGGCCGACCTCCGAGCTCAGGTATCCGCCGAGCTGGTCCGGCGGCAGCGCATCCCAGTAATTGAATGGAAATGCGATGGCGCCTTTTGGCAGCTTCTCGCCAATCTCCATCAGCGCGGCCGAGAGGACGATCGAGTTGGTGTAGTGACCGTTGACCAAGATGATCTCGCGAAAGCCGCCTTCGGCCAGCGACATGACCACATCCTGGACGAAGTGCATCATCGTCTCCGCTCTGAGAAACGGGATGCCCGGATACCCCTTGTGATCCCCCGACAACCCATAGGAGAAAGCAGGCGCGACGAGCGCGCCGATTCGCCGCCCCAGTCGCGCCGCCACTTCGCTTGCGAGGATCGCATCCGTCCCGTACGGCGAATGTGGTCCATGCTGTTCGGTAGAACCGACAGGGATCACTACCTTCGCACTTCGCGCGAGATGTGACTTCACCTCGAGCAGGGTGCACTCCGCCAGGTACAGAGGCAACTTCTCCCCACCCGCTTTGTTTTCGGTCATCGCTACCTCTTGACTTTCTGACGGTATATGCCCAACAGCGCCAGGATGATCAGGCCCTCGATCAGCTGCTGATAGAAAGCGTTGACCTGGACGCTATCGAAGAACTGGCCCAGAAAGGCTAAAACCAGGGCGCCACCCAGGACGCCGATCAGCGATCCTTCACCCCCAAAAAGGCTCACACCGCCAATGACGACCGCTGAGATCGTGGTCAGCAGGAGTGTGGCTCCAAGATCGGGAGTGCCGACGTAGGTCTGCGTCAACTCGAGGAGGCCCGCCGCAGCAGCGAGCAGTGAACAGATCACGTAAGACGCAAAGCTGACTCGGGTGGTGCGGACACCGGCTAGGCGGGCCGCCTCGCTGTCGCCACCCACGGCGTACAGATGCTTGCCGAAGGCTGTCTGCCTTGCTACATACCAGCAGATCGCCCAGAACCCCGCCATCAGCAGAAGCAGGACCGGCACACCGGCGATTGAGTCCTCGTAGAGGCCGTAGAACGTGGGCGCCGCCTGACCTACCGGGTTGACGCTGTAGGTAAAGGCAAGGCCCTGCAGGACGTAGAGCATGCCGAAGGTCGCCACGAACGGCGTGATCTTCACCCACGTCACCAACAGGCCATTGATCACGCCTACGACGAGTCCGATGCCCAACGCCGCCCCGACCGCAAGCGGGATGTTGGGATCCCGGCCATTCATAAGGACCGCCGCGGCCATCCCGCTTATCGTCGCGACTGAGCCGATCGACAGGTCGATTCCTCCGGTGACGACGACGAAGAACTCGGCCGCCGCCGCCATGCTGACGAAAGTTGCGCCCTTGAAGGTTTCGAGCACGACCGCCGGTGAGCGGAACGTCTCCGAAAGCGCCGTCGTCAACAATAAAAGCGCGACGAGCAGCGACCATGCCAGCAGGGTGCGTGCCTGACGCCGCACCCACTCGCTGGGCCGGCCTACCGTCCACCTCGAGGCAACCGGCTGTGCACTCACGCTCGCGCCCTCCGCCGCCGGTCAAGCTGCATGCCCGCCGCCTTCAGAAGTCGCCACCTCCTGCTCTCGACCGAGCACGGCCAGCCTGAGGATTCGCTCCTCGCTGAACTCACTGCGGTCGAGCTCGCCTACGATGTTGCCGGCGCTCATGACAAGGACTCGATCGCTCATCGCGATGATTTCCGGCAGCTCAGACGAGATCAGCAGGACGCCGCTTCCCCGAGACACGAGTTTATCGATCAGGTTGTAGATCTCGTATTTGGCCCCCACGTCGACGCCCCGAGTAGGTTCGTCGAGAACCACCACCTCGGCAGCCGGCTCGCGCACGAGCCACTTGCCCAGCACGACCTTCTGCTGGTTGCCGCCGCTCAACGTTCCAGACGCTATATCGATCAGGGGGGGCCGGACGCCGAATGCCCTTACCGCCTCTGAGGCAAGGCGACGTTCGGTCCTCGATCTCACCATCCCCATCGCCGAAAGGTCCCTCAGAGACGGGAGAGCGAGATTCTCGCGAACGGAATGACCAAGGATCAGGCCCTCGCGCTTCCGGTCCTCGGGTATCACGGCGATTCCGCTCCGCATGGCGTCGCTTGGGCGTTTGAGCCTGACCGGCCGGCCATTCCTGGTCACAACGCCGCCTCGGGCGGCGCGGATTCCGCCCAACGCATTGGCCAGTCGTGTGCGACCGGAACCAACAAGCCCCGCGAGGCCAAGCACCTCACCCGCGTGGAGCTGGAAGCTGATCGGCTCCCGGTCCTGGCCGAGCACGAGATTTTCCACGGTCAGAACAACCTTGGCCCTCGACAATTCCGGCCTCGGAGGACGCCCTCCAATGTCGCGTCCGACCATCAACCGAATTAGGTCTGGCATCGACAGCTCCCGGACGGGTCGGCTCGCCACCACGCGGCCATCCTTTAGCACGGTGGCGCGATCGGCGAGCTCGAAGATCTCGGCCAGCCGATGGGAGATGTACAGGATCCCGAGACCATGCGAGCGGAGCTCCTTGATCACGCGGAATACTCGTTCGAGCTCGATTCCTGATAGGACCGCCGATGGTTCGTCAAAGATGAGCACACGAGCTTGCAGGACCAGAGCGCGCGCGATCTCGACCAGCTGCCGGTCTGCCACGCTCAAGCTGGCGACCTCGGTTTCGAGACGGATGCGCGCGCCGATCCTGTCAAGCGCAGCCGCTGCTTCCCGCCTCATTCGCCGGTGGTCGAGCAGGCGCAGCCCAACCTGCTTCTCCGAGCCGAGAAATACGTTTTCGAGTACGGTCAGGGCCGGAATCAGGCTGGGTTCTTGATAGACCGCGCCGATCCCGAGCTCGCGAGCCTTCTCGGGGTTTAGCGCCGCCTCGGTACCATCGATAAGCACCTGCCCGGCGTCTTGCTTCTCAGCCCCCGTCATGATCTTGACGAGTGTCGACTTGCCTGCCCCGTTCTCGCCGACCAGGGCATGGACTTCCGCAGGCGCGATCTCGAGGGAAACGTCGGCGAGCGCTCGAATTCCGCCGTAGTGCTTGTATATGCCAACTGCGGAGACGAGCGCCCGCTCAGCTTTCATACCCGTGGGCCTTTCTGCTCTTTACTTCACCAGGTTTATAGCCTTCAGCTCGTCGAACGTCAGAACCGAGTCGGTTCCAACGTACATGTCGTCGCTGTATTGAGACTTGTAGTACTTGTCCAGCGGCGGAAAGATTGGGCCGTACTGGGGCAGATCGGAGAGGTTGATGCTCTTCGGGACAGACTCGCCCTTAGCCGCCTTGAATGCTGTATCGATGCAGACCTGTGAGCTGGTCGGTGGAAACTGCAACGAAGCAACCTGAATGGTATGTTGAATTGCCAGGCGCATAGTGCCGTTGGTCGCGGAGTTGCCTCCGATTGGTGGTATAGACGTCACCCCAGCGTCGACGTACGCCTGCATCATCCCTGTGACGGCTTCACCGCCAACTCCCCAGGCACCAGCGAATGTCCTGCCGGAAGCGATGGCCGTCGCCGCCAACTGCTTGGCGGTGCTGATCGAGTAGTTCGCGTTGCCGGCGTTGATGATGTGGATGTCTGGATACTTCTGCATTACTGAATTGAATCCCTGGTCATAGGTGGTCGTGGTGGTGTTGCCGGGCAGTCCCCCGATATAAAGCAAGTTTCCTTGGTGGTTCATCTTGTCTGCCAACCACTGCGCCAGCGGCACCGTGGCCGTCTCAGCATGCGGCGTCACCAACGACGTGTAGTTTGTCGACGTGATGGTGCTATCGCAGAGGATGACCTTGATGTTTTGCCCCATCGCTCGCTCGACCGGTCCGGTGTCCGCGGCCCCACCGAGTGGCACCAGCACGATCGCGTCAGGCTTCTGGGCAATTGCGGTGTCGATTTCAGGCAACTGCTTCGTCGCGTCTCCCTGGCCGTTGAAATAGACCAGCTTGATACCATCTGCCTTCGCCGTCTTGCGCGCCACAGCGTCTAGTTGCGCGGCCCAACTATTGGACGTGCCCTGTGAAATGAAAGCGATCGTGTATGTTTTCGTCCCTCCAGACGAGCCGGACGAGCCGCCACACGCTGTCAATGCGAGCAGCACAGCAGCGACTCCCGCGAAGCCCGCTCGTGAACGCCTCGACCAGATGCGGACTAAATCTCTTGACATCACGACCTCCTTTTTCCCCTATGCAAATGAACCTCTCTTGACCAGATGAAACAGCGACACCGCGACTAACATCACCACCCCCTGCACGATGAGCTGGGCGAACGGATTGAGCGAAGAAAGAGTGGTCACGTTGAGCAGCGCGAGTAGAAAGAGAGCGCCGATCAGCGCACCGGCCGGCTTGCCCTCGCCGCCGACGAACGAAACCCCGCCTACCACGGCCGCTGCGATCGACTGCAGGTTGTACGTGCCACCGATGGCGGGATCGACGTACCCGATATATGCACTGAGGATGATTCCGGCCAAGGCCGCGAAGATTCCGCAGAGTGTGTAGGCGGAGACTCGCACGGTCGTGGTAGAGATTCCGACTCGCCGCGCCACTTCTGGCGAACGCCCTACCGCATAGATCATCCGGCCGTAAGTTCCTCTGGACAGAAAGGCGACCACTATCAGTCCGATTGCGAGGCAGATCAGCAGCGAATACGGAACGATGCCGATGCCATCTAGGGCCACCGGCCTCAGTGCTGCCGGGATGTTGCCAGCCGGTATGCCCAAGGTATAGACGAGAATCGCCCCCTGCACGCACGCTGTCATGCCGAGCGTTGCGGCAAACGGCGGTACGTCACGAAGTGACACGAGCAACCCATTCGTGACGCCGACTCCGGCTCCCAACAAGATGCAAAGCACGAGAGAGAGGAGGAGGAGGTTCTCGTTGTAGTGGTTCATGAGCGCGATGACGATTAGCGCGGCGTTCATCACTGCCCCGACCGAAAGATCGATTCCACTGACCAGCAGAACGAGAACCTGGCCGATTGTGACAAGGCCTAGAACCGCGTACTGCTGCATGACCACGTGAAGATTCGCCGGCCGATAAAAGCCTGGTTCGACGACCGCTATGACGGCCGCCACGATCGCCGTGGCACCGACGGGAAGGCCATAGCCGCGCACAGTAGCCGGAATCCGCAGCCACGACGATGAGATCGCCTGATATCCCGAGCGCAGACGGGATGGAGGTCGGGTGGGACTGGTTGCGGGTGATGACCGACTCAGGGACGGGGCGTCGGAGTTCTCCGGCTTTGGCGACGCACTGAAGGCGCTTAGGCGAAGCCCGGCGGCCAACCAATCGAATGCCTTCATCTCCCTCGTCCCGCACCGCGAGAAGAGGAATCGAGGAGCAGCACTTCTGAGCCCGCGACCGGCGAGAAGAGCGTCGAGCGATCGCCTTTCCAGCCCATTGCCCGCGAGACCTCGACCGCAGCGGCGGCAACGAGGGGACCCGTCCTTTCTGGCTTGAAGAAGTCCTTGATGGTCGACAGGCTGATCGCCGCGACGGATCTGCCCGTGTGGTCGCGGACCGGCGCGCCGACGCAGAACACGCCAAGGATCCCCTCTTGCTGGTCGACCGAATAGCCGCGCCCACGTGTCTGCGCCAGATCAGTCAACAGGCGCCGTACGTCGGGGATCGTGAATGCAGTGACACTTCGAAGGGCAGTCCTACCGAGAAGACGGATGACTGCGGCGTCGTCGACTGCGGCGAGGAGCGCCTTGCCCAGGCTCGAACAGTGCAACGGCACTCGCGAAGTGACGCGTGGATCGGTGCGCACGTCACGGGCATCGCTCAGGACCTTGTCCACATACAGCAGCTCGCCGTGCGCCGGCACCGCGAGCATGGCCGTGTCATGAGTGGCGGCGACCAGGCTCTGAAGCGTTGCGTGCGCCGCAGAGCGAAGCTCGATACGATCACCTGCGTTCATTCCCATTTGCACGAGCCGCGCTCCGAGCTGATAACGCCGGCCGCCGTCCTGCGACAGGTAACCGCGCGATTCGAGCGTGTGGACCAGACCATGAGTGCTGCTGCGGGCGAAGCTCAGCCGGCTACTGATCTCGGAGATTGTCAGGCCGCGCTGCTCGCCGGCCAGCAGCTCGAGAATGTCGAGGGTCCTGTCCGCAGACTTGACCGGTAGTGTGTCAGATGGTCTGGCTCCCACGACGAGCTACCGCGAGCGCGGTTCGTCCGCGCGCATGCCAGCCTCGGGAGGGAAGTCTTCGTACTCGCAGATCATGATCGTCACTCCCCCGCTAGCAAAGCGCGGGACGTCCGCGAGCGCTGCCGCCATCTCCGGTGTCGTTTGCGCCGCATCCAGCGCTTGAGGATTGTCGAAATAAACATCTGACACCAGATAGAAGGGCGGCGGAGAGCCATCCTCCATGCGCACGACGCGCCCGAACCGGATGTTGCGCACACCAGGGATCCGCTGAACCAATGGCGTGTGGACCTCGCGGTAGTATCGGTCGAATTCGGCCGGATCAGCTGGGTGCCCGTGGAGCGAAACGATTCTAGTCATTGTTCACGTATGTGAACGCACATCATGACTGTGACAACCGTAACTCTGGTCGGGAAGAAAATCAAGGCCGCCACTCGGGGAAGCGGTCAGCTGGTTCGGACGTCGGACCGGGCTGGTCATTCAGGCCGGCGAAACTGATCCCCAATGAGTCGCTTGACGGGGCCACAGCGGGGTGCCAAAGTGCCTAGACGGGGTCAGTGAGAGAGAACGAGGAGACCTGGCGCGGAAAAGTCCGCGGCATGACCGACAGCGAAGTGGCCGAGTTTCTCTCGCTCGGGGTCAACATGTACCTGGCATGTCTCACGCCCGAGGGATACCCCTACGCCACGGTCTGCTGGCATGAGTGGCGCGACGGCTATTTCTGGGTGATCCCACGTCAGCGCTCGCAATGGGCGGAATACTTGGCCAAGGATCCCAGGGTCTCATTCGTCATCGAACAACCGAAGACCCTCGGCAAGGTCGTCGGGAGAGGGACCGCCGAGGTGATCGAGCGGCCCAACGTCGGCGGCGCCTGGGTACCGATTGCCACGCGCATGAGCTATAGATACTTGGGCAAGAACGGTCCGACCTATCTGGAGTCGACGATGGCCCAACCCCGCTGGCTGTTCAGGATCAGGCCAGAAATGATCAAGACCTGGCAGGGCGTCGGATGGGCTCGGCATTACTGGGTTGAAGACTCAGGCGGCCCGAGCTACGAAGAGGCCCACGCATCGGTCTGAGGGGGGTCGCGCCCGGCTTGAGCGCGATGCCCTGCGGTTTCTTGCCTCGTACGAAGTTCAGCTGATCGACTTCGCACGCGAACTGGTGGCAACACCAAGTCCGAACCCACCGGGCGACGAGCGCGATGTGATTGCGCTTTCACGCGAGCGCCTGGCAGCTCTGGGATACAAGAACTTGAAAAGCGTCGCGATTGAAGCCGCCCGTCCAAACCTCGTAGGCGAAATTGTTGGAGGCTCTCCAGGGCGTGTCCTGATGCTGAATGGCCACCTTGATACGAAGCCCGCCGGTGATCGAACCGAATGGGAAACCGACCCTTATGACCCGGTGCTCCGTGACGGACATCTCTACGGACTTGGCGCGGCGGACATGAAAGGTGGCGTCGCAGCGATGGTTTATGCAGGGGCAGCACTCGGCCAACTCGATGTTCCGGCCGGCTCGCTCAAGATCGGTCTTACGGCAGACGAGGAGGCTGGAAGCCATTTCGGCGTGAGATTTGTTGCTCACCGCGAAGAATTCTCATCGGACGCCGTTCTTGTTGGCGAACCAACAGGAATGAAGTCGGGTTGGGCCTATGTCGCTGTCGCATCGCGTGGCCTTTCATGCTTCGTAATCCGCGTCCACGGCACGCAGATGCACTCGGGTCTGAGCGATCAGGTGGATTCGATCAACGCTAGTGTCAAGCTAGCGGGCGTGCTCTCGCGGATGGCCGGGGAATTCCGGCCGAGCCGTACGCAAGACGGTGGCGCCGGCGGCCACGTGACCGTCAATCCGGGCGTGACCCTGAAGGGAGGGGTCTACTTTGGCGTCTACCCAGGTGAGGCCGAATTCGGAGTCGACATTCGCACCGTGCCGGGCATGACTCTTTCGGGTCTGAAAGCCGACCTTGAGGTCTTCCTCGAGCGGCTCCGGCGCGAAGATCCACAGCTCGTGGTGACCGCTGAGTCTGTCGCTGGTCTGGACTGGATGCCTCCGTGCTCCATCGAGCCTGGCCACGCCTTGGTCAGGGCCGCGCAATCCGCCGCCCGAGACGTCCTGGGTCGCGACGTGCCATTGGGAACCATGCCGGCCTTTACGGATGGATCGTTTTGGGCCGAGGCGGGGATTCCCTGCATTCCGGCCTTCGGACCGGGTTCCTTGCTTGCCGCTCACCGGCCAAACGAGAACGTCGCAGTCGAGGACATTGTCGTTGCCTCCCGCATCCACGCCCTCACGGCGTTGAGGTTCCTCAGCGCAGGCGCGCCATCATAGTTGCGCCGGCACCGCAATCCGCTAGCTCACCAAGCTGACAGCATCTGTTCCGGGATGAGGAGCTTATCCAGGGCAACGTTGGCCCGCTCGATGTGTCGCTGTCCATTCTTCAGAGAAACCCCGAGATGACCCGGAAGCAATGCGGAGATCTGAAGTTGACGGAGCTTCCGCAACGAGCTTGTCAAGGCGTCTAGCCGGCAGTCATGAATGTTCTGAAGGAGGACTTTGCCGCCAAAGAAGACCACATCGCCGGCAAATAGCACTCGATCGTGACCATCGTCGGACATCAGGGACACATGGCCATCCGAGTGACCAGGGGTGTCAATCACGGACAGCCGAATGCTACCCACGTCGATCGTGGCTCCTTCCTGCAGCTCGCAGTCGACCGCGCACGGTTCGAATCGATAGTCCATGGGGTAGACGCCTGCCTGCTTCGCGACGTCGAGGCTGATTGCCGCTTCGTCGCCTTCGCGCAGGCTGTCGGCAATGAACGCAGAGGCGTAAACCGCCGGACCATGTAATCGACGCTTCATCCGATACGCGCCGCCAGCATGGTCGGCGTGTCCGTGCGTCAGCACCAAGTGCCGGATCAAACGAGGATCAAACCCTTCTCTCTCAACGTTGGCGACGACATCCTCAGTGCCCAGGCCGGCACCAACGTCGATAAGGGCGAGTTCTCCTCCACCATCGAGCAGGTAGATGTGGCAATCAAAGGGATCGCTCAGATCAAACCCATTCGCTCCTGAGCCCACGAGGTACACGCGATCCAGCAACTTCATCGAAGTGACTCGAATTTGACCCCCTCGGTAGACCGTCCCCGCCGACCGCGAAAGGCGGTTTATGGTCGGGACTATGAGAGCCATCATGAAACTGGTACATCCTGTCGTGCAACTTAGCCGAACCTGGCGGCGACAGACTTCCCCCGAGTGCAGTCCGAGCCTTGAGCCTCCGCTCATGACCGGGGAACACTGACCGTGGGACCGCAATGGTGGCTGGCCTGGGTAGGTGAGATGGCGCTGGCTGCAGTGATAGGTTGAGCGATGCGCTCGGCCGTAATCACCGGTTGAGACGACCTGCCCGACTACCGTCAAGGCGCGAAAGGTTCGTGGAGAGGAGCAAGTGGAGGCGAGCCATGGAGGTCTTCGTTCACCTCGACGGAACGACTGAAGTGAAGCGTCATCGCGTCGAACTGGTCGACACTACCGGAACCCTAATTCGCCAGTTTGGAGATAAGAACTCACAAGTATGGCGGTCGGCGACCGAACCCTTGGCAGCTGATGATTTCCTGGTCGAATTCGGCGTTATGGAGAATGACCATCTCCATATTTGTAGTTGTCGCCATATCAAGCTCCAGGTAAGGCATGGCGCCGACGTCAAAGACGCAGAGTTTTCCCCGGCGGCAATGGTGAGTTCGCTGGTGTCGTGGGCTACGGGTCCGCAGGGATTCAACCTCGCGCCGTCCGGACAACGTCAAATCCTTCGAGTCTGTGGCACGAGACTGGTGCCCGAACCTGAGACGCATCTAGGTTCCCTCGCGAAAGACTGCGTTCTGTGCATTGAATTGGATCAAGACGAGTCCTGTTAGGGCACGTCTCATGACGCCGGTAGTGCGAATTAAGAAATGCGTCCAACTCGCGGCGCAACACGAACTCGGTAAAGCCGCCGTCTGGAAGAGTGAACTTTCCGACCAAGCCAATCGCCTGGAGCCTGTTCGGTTCGAAAATGAGGTCATGCCGCCGCCAGCAGTTGGCGATAGTCGCTTAGCAGACCGCCGAGGCGCGTGCGCCGCGAGATAGGACTGCCTGCGATTTTCACGGGATCGCAATTAGCGGTTGGTGGTCGGAGCGCGCGGCTCCGATGCGGCCGCTCGTCGTTGTAGTGAAGGCAATACTCTCTAACCACCGACTCGAGGTTGACATGCCCCGAGCCGGTCTAGCGCTTTGTCAGGTACTCGATCTTTTCTCAGGAATGAGGCCTGCTGCCTCACGGTCCCCGTAGTGCCTACTGTCTAGGCATGAGGACGTTGCATCCGGCGTACCGCATCACTGACCTGGCCACCTCACTGGCCTTCTACGGGGCAATCGGGTTCGAGCAGGTCGGTCGCGTTGATCTGGGCGACGGTGTGACTTTAACGATGCTCAAGTTGCCGGCGGATGAAGTGGTTACGCTCGAACTGGTGCACCGGCCGCCCGACGGACCAGTGGTCATCGGCAGCGGGTTCAGCCACCTCGCGGTGCAAGTCGATGACCTCAGCGGCATGATCGAGGCTGTTACGAAGGCAGGACTGAATGCCGACCCAGTCGAACGCCCGGGCGGCCTTGATGGGGCACAAACGTCATGGCTCCGCGACCCCGACGGCTACCGGATCGAGCTGGTGCAGTGGCCACCAGGTCACGCCTATGGGATCACCGCTGCCGACTTTGGCTAGACGTCCGGTACCCAGCGCCCGACATCACCGCCTCCACGGGCCAGATTTCAGGGGAGTTTCTCGACGAGCTCAAGAATGCGAGCCACAGGGCTGGGGCAATTACTAATGCCGATCGAGCTTGGAATTCTGCGTAGGGTGCCTCACGGTCCTGACCCGTGCGTCCGCCGGCATGGGGCGCTGCCTATCCAACGATTCCCAGTCGCGTGATCTCACATTGCCTACGAAAGACGCCGTTACACCGCCCCGGTTTGGTTGGTCTGCAGGAAATTGTGATACGGCGGTATGAAGCTGACTCCAACCACAAGGGAAATCGCCGATTTCAAATACAAGAATGGTCGGGGGCCCGGGATTTGAACCCGGGGCCTCATGCTCCCGAACCGTCCTGGTGGAGTGGCCCCGCGTGTCCCGCTGGCTCCGCAGAGGTCCGCCTGAACTCAAATTGCCCCTCCTCGGTGTCCATCCGTGTTCTCGTAGAGCCGCCTGGTGCCAGGGATCTGTGCCCCGGCTGTGCCCGTCGCCGTCTCTTACGAAGCCCCTGATTCCACCCTTAGGATGTGGACGTCCGTCGCCGATCTCAGCTTCGATTGAGACGGACACCTTCGACAATGAGCGCCCTCAAGGCGGATTCTTTGATCGCGTCACCCTCGTGGAAGTCGATGGCACGAACCGTCTTGCTGTCCAGACGCGTGTTGAAGAGGCCCTTCGGATCCTTCAGTTGGGCACCCTTTGGAAACGTCAGCCTCACCGCGTTCTTGAGGGCCTCGCCGATGCAGACGATGCCGTCGTGCGACCAGACGGGAACCCCCTCGGGGCGGGAGGGCTTCTTCCACTTCACTTCTTCGATTACGCCCGGATCGGCGCCCCTGATGAGACCCCGCAGTTGGCTCAACCTCTCACCCCTCCAGCCGGCCATCCTGCGGACGATGTCATCTATCTGTTGGGACGCGGATGCGTCGCTCATGCCGACGCTTTGCTGCGGCTGCTTACCACCCAGCGGACCGAAGGGCTGAGTTCCTTGTCCTTGCGGTGGATGCAGCCAAGCCAGCAGCAGGGTCGTCGCTTCCCCGCCAAAAGCTCGGTGCGCAGCCTCTCGATGTGCTGACTCCTCGTTTCGGCCCTCTTGGGCCAGAGCACCCAACAGATCCACTCATTGCGGGCAAGAGGGGTGAGGTCTTCCCATGTCGCCAGAACTTTTGGGTTGGCAATCAGGACACGTCTCAGATCAGCCGGCACCGTATGTGCCACTCCGTCGGAGACGATCTTGGCGCTCATCGATCGCCCATCGTAGCCTCGATGCGGTCGAATGCGGCGTTGAGGTCGGCCCGGCGTCGAGCGCTCGCCTCATCGGCGGTCTCGTGCGCGACTACTCCACCGCGATTCCAAACCGGGGCCTCACGGTCCTGCCCGTTGCGTCCTCAACTTCAAGCCCCCGCGGAGCCATCGATTGCTGGCAAGCGAGTTCAGTTCCGCCGACGGCAGTCACGAATCCACCGATTTCGGCGCCAATGCCGGAGGAACACTTCCGAGCATCCCTGGAGGGCACGAACTCGCCACCGCAGCGATGAGTTTGGCTGCTCGCGGACGTCAAATCGAGCATGAACGCTGATCTTCAGAAGTTAGGGCGGCGGCTCGTAGGCCGGTGGACGACCGAAGCGACCCACCCGGGTCTGCCCGGCGCGATCGTGACTGGGTCTAGCGAGATCGAGTGGCTTGAGGGCGAGCATTTCCTCATCTATCGGTCGGGCTACGACCACCCAGACATACCTGACTCGATCTCAATCATCGGAGACACCGAAGGCCTCCACATGCACTACTTCGACACGCGCGGCGTCCACAGGATCCTCAAGGTGAGCGTGACTCGCGAGGGGTGGGAGATGGCGATGGACCGGCACTCATCGGCCGGCTCGTTCGCATCGCCCGATGCGCCGTTCTCGCAGCGCATGACCTATACCTTCGAGGACGGGGACCGGACGATGTCAGGGAAGGCGATGCTGTCGTTCGACGACGTGAACTGGGACGACGACCTCGAGATCACATACCGCCGAGTGTTTTGACCAACCCGTCGTCCGCCTGAGGCTTGGTCGGGGGCCCGGGATTTGACCCGGGGCTCACGGTCCCGAATCAGGTGGTGGCCGGTCCAAACGGCGACGTTTTGGCCGCTTTCAGTGCCTAATCGGGCGGCGTCGCTCATCCAGATTTGGGTCAATCTTCAGCCGGATAACTACACGGAATGCAACATGAGCGAGTACCGGAAGCACCACACAGTGCTGGTGGCCGCGCGCGGGGGGAGTTGCAGATAGACAGGAACCACTATTGAGCGACTGATACCTGTAGACGGCGGCGGTCTTAGAGTGTGCTGACCAGCCGGCCAACCACTACCGGCGACGGCGCGCTGCCAGTGGAGTGGAAGACAGTGCCATCGGGATGCTTCAGGACCAATCCGAACTTGGCCGGCGAGTTACCGGTCGCGTTGACAAAGGTCAGCTTGAACGTTCCGCCAGAGAACTCGAACGTCGTATAGCGCTGTCCGGTCAGCGCGTCGACGTACTCGACGACAAACTGACCGGTCGCGGAGTTGCCATTGAGCGTGGTGATCGACGTGCTGGTCACCCAGACATCAACGTCGCGCAGGTTGCCGCCGCCAACATCCATGCGGACGCGGTAGCTGTAGACCAGGTTCCCGACCGGTGGCTTGCCGGGCTTCATCTGCAGCGAGAAATAGCCGTGCCTGTCACCTGTGTTGGTGGACGGGTCGGTCGCGATGGCGCCACCGGCGCTCAGGTAACCGCCCTTGGTCGGGGACGACACAAGGCCGGTTCGGGTGTCGTCGCTCGACACGGCACTGCCCGGCGACGTGCTGGACGGGCCATCGACCAGGGCGGCGACGACCGTATATCCGCCGTCGGCCAGGGCGGGCAGGGGCGCTGTAGCCACCCCAAACCCAGTAGTCGACCAGTTGCTTGCGTCGGTGACCTGCACCCAGAAGTCGGATGACGCCGCAGCCCCGACCAGCGTGACGCGTACCCAGACTGGCGTCTGCGCGTAGTCGATGAACTGCGGGTCGCTCGCCGGCGTCCGCTGGTCCACTTGTATGGTGACGTGGCCCGCAGTGATGTCAGCAACGTAGAACTCGCCGGTGTAAGTGGTCGTTACGGGCTGCGTGATCACCAGGGCCGCCGTCGTGGAGCTGGGCGCGTAGGCCGGGCTGCCCGCGAACCTCGCCTGGATTCCTGTCGGATAGGTACCCGCGTGGATGCCGGCGAAGCTGACGCCGAACCAGACGGCGATACCCGACGAGTCGGTCTGGGTCGTGCTGCCGGGGCCGTTCAGTAGGCTCAGCGTGACGGGCTGTCCGGCGAACGGTTTGCCATCGACCTGGAGCGACGCGCTGATGATCGCGCCTCCGTTGAACATTGCCGTCGCTGGCGACACCGTCAGCGTGGTCGGATGCACGACTCCCGTGCCCTGGAGCTGGAACGTCTGGTTGCCGCCGGGCGCGTTGTAGCTGAAGGCGATGCCCGCGGTTCGCGTGCCGGCGGCGGTCGGCGTGAACGAAACGATCGCCATGCAGTACGAGCCCGCAGGCAGCGGATCCCCGTGCATGGGGCAGTCCGTGCTGAGGACGAAATCACTCGGCCCGCTCAGCGCGATCGAGTTGACGGCCAGCGGGCCGGTGCCGGAGCTCGACAACATGAAGGCCGCAACGCCATCGGCGGCCGAGCCGACGTTCACGCTTCCGAAGTTCGTTCCGAGGCCGAACACGTTAAGAGTCGCGCTCGGTGTGCCCGGAGGAGTCTGGATTCCGTTGCCGAGCTCCCATGTGTCGCCGTAGATCGTCGCTGGCGACGTGGCCGCGTTCCATCCGCCAAAAATGACCATCCGTCCGCGAGTCGCGTCGTACGCCATCGACTGGCCAGAGCGAATCGGGGGTGCGGCAGCGGGAAAGTCGTGTGTCCACTGGGCGCCGTCCCACTCCCACGTGTCGTTGGACTCACCGAGGTCGTTCGGCTGGACGTGGTCGCCGCCGAACAGGATTGTCTTGCCGCGCTGCGTGTCGAAGGCGAGCGATTCCCAGAATCGAGTGTGCGGCGCAACGGTCACGGGAATCTGCGTCCAGTTGGCGCCGTCCCATTCCCACGTGTCGCCCAGGCGGCCGTTCGAGTCGTGACCACCGAACAGCACGGCCCGGCCACGCGCCGGATCGAAGGCCATAGCGGGACCATCGCGCTGCGTCGGGGAGCTGGCGGATTTCATCTGCGTCCAGGTGCTGCCGTCGTACGTCCACGTGTCCCCTAGCAGGCCGTTCGGACCGTCGCCGCCGAACAGCACCATGCGGCTCCGAGCGGAGTCATAGGTCATCGCGGCCCAGAGCCGCGCCGGTGGTGATGTCGCCGGGCTCTTTTGGGTCCAATTCGTCCCGTCCCATTCCCACGTCGATGAACTGCTCCCCGTGCTTCCCGATCCTCCGAATAGCACCGACACGCCGCGCGTGCTGTCGTACGCCATCATTCCGCCGGCTACCGGCGGCGGAGACGTGGCGGGCGCCATCTGAGTCCACCGCGCTCCGTCCCACTCCCACGTGTCGTGGAGGTTGCCTGGACCGGAGTCGCTGCTGCCCCCGAACAAGACGCTGACGCCGCGCGCTGAGTCGTAGTCCATCTGGGACCAAACCCGAGCGGTTGGCGCGGTCGAGGTGGTCGCTTGCGTCCAGTCCAAGGCAGACGTGGTGACGCCCTGCAGCGACCAAGTGTCACCGAAGTTGGACCCTCCCCCCGCGATCACACTTCCGCCGAACAGCACGAAGTCCCCTCGGTTCGACTCGTAGGCGGACGCCGAATAGAAGCGGGCGCTCAGGTTCACCTGCGGCGCTATCTGCTGCCAGCCGCCTTCGGCGTAAAGCCAAGTGTCGTTGAGCGGGTTGTAGTTGGAACCGAATGCGCCGCCGAACATCACTGTTCCGCCGAGGTTCGGGTCGTATGCCATCGCCGGCCAGATGCGTTCCGACGGCGAGCTGGCGGGCGCGACCTGGGTCCAGTCGACGCCGTTGAACTCCCATGTGTCGTTGAGGTTGACGCTGGACTGACCACCGAACAGAACGGTCACCCCTCGCGCGGGGTCATACGCTATCGCGTGGCCTCGGCGCGCAGCCGGCGCATGTGCGGTGATCACCTGCGTCCAGTCGTTCCCGTCGTACTGCCACGTGTCGTTTAGCAACGTGTCGAGCTCGCCGCCGAACAGGACGATGACGTGGCGCGTGGAGTCGTAGGTCATCGCCGACCAGAGCCGGGCTGGCGGTGTGTGAGCGGTCAGGCGCTGCGTCCAGGACGAACCGTTCCACTCCCACGTGTTGTTGATTACACCGTTGTTGTATCCGCCGTAGAGGACCGTGACGCCACGCGCAGAGTTGTAGGCCATGAGGGCGAGAAACCGAGCCGACGGCCCGGCGACTTGCAGTTGGGTCCACGATGCTCCGTCGTACTGCCAGGTGTCGGAGAAGTAGCTGCCGGACCCGTCGGATCCACCGAACAGGATGGATCGCTGGCGGGCCGAGTCGTACACCATGCCGGCCCCGCCGCGGGCTGCAGGACCGGTGTTCGAAACCTGGACCCAGTTCGCGTTGACGGTGGTCTGACCGTGCGCGGCCATCGGCACAAGTCCGGCCGCGAGCGAAACCAGGGACGCAGCTGCAGCGATCCGTGCGATAACCAACTGCTTCATGCGGGTCGCAGAATGTAACAGGTCGTCGGTGGATTCCCTGCGTCTAGACGCGCGAAGTCCCCATCGAAACCCGGTTCGCGAACCTGAACGGGATCTTTAGAACCGCGTTGCTCAATTCGAATCTTGTTCGCTGACCTTGCACTGGCAGCCGCAGCGCTGCGCTGAAATGCCAGGGACGGCGTACTCCCAGAGCTTTCCTCAATGCGCTGGGTGTGCTTTTGGATCGTATTCAAACCGGGTTCGACTTGGCGGAGGAGGCAGGAGTTGAATGCGCGTCCGGAGGGACAGCGAGTTGCCCGAGTCTCTCGGCGAGATTGGAGGAGTGTGCTACATCCGGGCTGCAAAAAGACAGGGTCGTTCTCGGATTAACTGCGCTAACAGGAATGAGTCGCAACTCAAGAGTTGGTCGGGGGGACGGGACACTATTTGAACTCCCCGCCTGAACTCGTAGGCGGGGTACTTGAACTCCTAAGGGTTCGCTGACCTGACTGATAACCGAGTCCCTAGGCCCATGGCGTGCCTGCCCCAAACCGCCCATTGGGATTGCCGCTCGCGTTTCCAGACCCGTATGGCCGAGCACCAAAAGATGTAGGCGGAGATGAAAAGTCCGATTACGGCTATTCAGGCAAACGGGGCGTCTTTGAGGCCGAGGTCCCGGCCGAGGGTAAGGGCGCGCTGCTCGACCTCCGCCGCTTCAGCCGTGCGGCCGAGCGCCCGCAACGCCTTCGCTCGGTCGTACAGCGAGCGGGCAAGCGCCGGCCGTGCCTCCATCTCCTCGAAGAGCCGGACCGCGTTGTCAAAGTCCGCGAGCGCCGCCGTCCAGTCCGGCGGCGACTGGAGTGCGAATGTACGACCACGGGCCCACAGCACCCGCGCCTCGCCATAGCGGTCGTTCATGCCACGCGCGCCGCCCAGGGCCTCGTTCCAGCCGGCCACGCCGGTGGGCAGATCTCCGAGCTGCGCGTAGCTTGAAGCCAGGAGACCCTTGGTCAGCGTGCGGAACGGCGCCATGTTGGTCACCATCGCAAGCTCGTCGCCGCGTTCGAGCGGCACTTTCGCCGAGGAGGCGTCGTCCTTTGCCATGGTCGCCGAGCCGAACATCACGTTGGCCGCGACGACGCACGCATATGCGCCAAGCCCCTCGGCACGCGCCGAGCACTGGAACGCCTGCTGCGCTGCCCTCTCGAGCTCGCCTCGCTCGTAGTTGACGGCGGATTGCGTGATGTCGATATCGACGCGCGAGATCTCATCGGCCAGAGCGGCCTGCTGCGTGCCGCGGGCGACGATCTCCTCAGCGGCATCGAACTCGCCCAGTCGCGCGTACGTCATGGCGAGGAAGTCGGCGATCATCGCGTTCGAATGCGGATCGGTGTTCTGGTCCATGTCGTTGAGCGCAGCCTGCATCTCGCCTGCCCCTTCGCGCAACCGGCCTGTAAAGGCGGCGCCGGCGCCCATCATCGCCCGCGGCAACGCCGACGCTCGCGCGTCCTTTAATGTCCCTGCTATCGCGATGGCGCGCTCGGTCGCTCGCGCGAGGTCCGGACTCGTCTCGGGGACCTCGCCGCGTTGGCGGCGGAGGTAGGCAATCCAGAAGTAGGCCTCGCCAAGGAGCTTGGGTTCGGCGTTCTCGCCCGAAGCCACCGCCAGCTCCAGGTCATCGACCTCACGCCCGCTCGTCTTGAATCCCCACGAAGCCTTGGCCTCCCCCACGGCCGCTCGCAGCTGCAGCTCGCCCTGCGATTCGTCCGCAAGGCTGCTCGCGCGGCTGAAGAAGCCGATCGCCTCGCGGTTGGCGAAGCGCTCGAGTGCGTGATCCCCCGCCATCACCAGGTACTCCGCGGCGCGGGCGTTCTCGCCGGCCTGCTCGTAGTGCAGCGCGAGCACGCTTGCCAGCTCGCGCTCGCGGTCGGGATGCTGCGCGAGGATGGCCTCGGCGGCGGCGCGGTGTAGGGCGCGGCGGTCCTGCTTGAGCAGCGAGGCGTAAGCGGCCTCCTGCACCAGGGCGTGGCGGAAGAGGTACTCGAGTTCGGGCTGCAAGGCGGCGATCTGGATAAGGCCGCTGGCCTCCAGGCGGCCGAGCTCGTCACGCGCGCTCATTGCGTCTTCGACCCTAGAAGCCTTTCCAGGATTGTCACACCGAACTGGCGGCCGATCACCGAGGCGACCCTCAGAGTTCGCCGGCTCTCGGCGGGCAGGCGGTCGATGCGGGCAAGCAGCAGGCCGTGGAGCGTGTCGGGGATTTCGATTCCGGCTACTTTATCCGTGGCGATCCAGCGGTCGCCTTCGTGAGCGATCGCGCCGCGGTCGATGAGCATGCGGATGACCTCCTCGACGAAGAAGGGATTGCCCTCGGCCCTGGCGAGAATCAGGTCACGCGTCTCATCGGGCAGCGATTCAATGGTGAGCAGGTTGCTGATCAGAGTGCGGCTGTCGTCGATGGACAAGGGGTCGAGGCGCATCTCAGTAAGGGCGTCGCCGTAGATCTCGCGCGCGCCTGCGATGAGCCGCCAGCCGACTGCGGTGCGCTCCTGACGCGAACTCAGGATGAAGAGGATCGGAAGGCCGGCCACCGTCGGCAGCAGGGTGAGGAGCGAGTCGGTGGACGCGGGATCGGCCCAGTGCAGGTCGTCGCACACCATTGCCACTGGGCCAGACGAGGCGGCCGCGCGGACGATCTGGATGGCCGCCGCGTTGTAGCGTTTGACGGTTTCCACCTCGAGGTTGGAGATGCGGGCTCGCGCGTCGGGGCTGAGCTTCAGGGACAGCAAGTGGCCGAGGTAGGCATAGTTCTCGCGCCAGTCATCAGCCGCGTTGGACTGGAGGAAGGATTCGAGTGCATGCGCCACCTGGGGCTCGTCCGTGGTCTCGATCACGCCAATGAGGGAGCGCACGAGGTCCAGAAGCAGGTGGTAGGGCATGGTCTCGCCGTACGAGAGGCAGCGGCCCTCGACCCAGCGTGGGGGATCGTCTTGGCCATCGAGGCTTGCGCGGAGTTCGGCCAGCAGGCGGCTCTTCCCCATCCCAGGCTCGCCAAGAATGCAGGCGACGCGACCCTGCCCGGCTTTGACGATCTGGAATAGCTGCCCGAGCTGGCGGAGCTGCGAGTCGCGGCCAACCATCGGCGAGCTGACACCGGCGAGGCCGCGCGTGTGCACGGCGCCCTCCTTGAGGCTGGTGATCTCGTAGGCGCGGACGGCTGCCGATTTGCCCTTGAGCTCGAGCTGGCCGACGTCGACGGCCTCGACGAGCCCGCTGACGAAGCGGTAGGTGGCCGCGGTGATGAGGACGCTGCCGGGGCGTGCAGAGGCCTGCATGCGGGCGGCCACGTTGACCGTGTCACCCATCGCGGTGTACTCGGATGCGGTCTCGGTGCCAACGATGCCGACCACGACCGGCCCGGTGTTGATGCCAACCCTTACGCGAAGCTTGTCAGCCCCGGAAATGTGGCTGCTCGCGTCAAGCTCGTCGATGGCGCGAACCAGGTCGAGGCCGCAGCGCACGGCGCGCTCGGGGTCGTCCTCGTGGGCGGTTGGGGCCCCGAAGAAAGCGAGGACTCCATCGCCCATGAGGCGGGCGATCTTGCCGCCGTAACGTTCGATGGTCCGGTTCATGCGCTGGAAAGCCTCGCCGACGAGGGTGGTCCAGTCTTCGGGATCGAGCCTCTCCGCGATCGAGGTCGACCCCGCAATGTCGGCAAACAGGACCGTAATCGGGCGGCGCTCGCTGACTCCTGCTCCTCGCGCTCGATCGTCAGCAGCTGAAATGCTCATCCCTGGAAATGCTAAGGCCGATGCTGCGCGAGCTCCGCAAGCCTTCGGCAAGCCCTCGGGCGCCCGCCTGAACTCAAGCGGCAGGCCCACGCGAGCACCAATCGCGCTGTTCAGCCGTCATGCCCTTCTAGACGGCCGGGAATGCCACTTCAATGTCAAGACCACCGAGCATCAGCACCCGACTTCGGCAGCCCGACTCGTCCGCCTGGGCGTTCGACCGGGCCTGCCCCCAACCCCATCTGGGATAGCGACTCGATGGTGGCGCTCAGGTTGTCGACCTGGACGGCGACGTGGCTGAACACACCTATTCACCACTCAGTCGGACAGCCTCTCTCGTGGCGTGACGCTCGGATTCAATGTCCGCTCGATCAACCATCAGCGAGATTCGCCTTCGGCTCGGGTGGTGGCGACGCGCCTAACTTGGTGGTCGACGTCACCACCGCTTGGGCCTCCTCTTTCGGCCCTGCCTCCAGTACGACCGTGCCCGCAGAGCCGTCGACCGTGACGCGCTGACCGGTCATGATCTGCTCGGTGGCACCGGCCACTCCGACGACGGCCGGGATGCCGTACTCGCGGGCCACCACCGCGCCGTGCGACATCATTCCGCCCATTTCCATCACCAGGGCACCCGCAGTCAGGAAGAGAGGTGTCCAGCCGGGATCGGTGGAAGGCGCGACCAGGATCTCTCCCGGCTCGAGCCTTGCTCCCGCCGGCGAGAGAATCACGCGCGCGATCCCGGAGACGACCCCCGGGGAGGCGGGCGAACCTCGCAGTCCCTCGCCGACCGATACCAGTGCTGCCTCCGCGTCGGTCCCGTCGGAAAGTAGCAAGCGCGGGATGCGCCGGCGCGCGCGTTCGCGGTCGAAGGCATCCCGTCGGGCGGCGACCAGCTTCCGCATGTCCTCGCCGCCGGCGGCGCGTCGCGCCTCCGGCAGGGTCAGGAAGAAGATGTCGTCTTCGTCGGAGAGCCGGCCGCGCGCGACCAGGTCGCGACCAACCGGCTTGAGCAGCTCTCGTGAGGGCGTCGCGAGGAGGCGGATGATGTGGAACTTCGGCGCTTCTCGATCGCCGATGAGAGCACGTACTCTACCCAGCACCACTCGGAGGATCGCCCGCCGTGGGCCGTGCACTCTGGTCAGCAGCGAGGCGATCATCGCCTCCGCCTCCCGCTGGCCCTTCGCGAACTGTGCGTCGGGCGCCAGCGCGTCGTCGCCGAGGCGCAAGTAATTCGCGAGCGCGCCGAGGATGTGCTCCGGGTTTTCGGACCAGCGCTCGACGCCGATGTCGATCTCGCCAATCGATCGAAAGCCGTAACGGGCGAGGAATGATTTGAGGCCGGACTGCAGGCGCGGGGGCAGCGTACCGCGTCTATAGGCGGCCGCCAGCTCGGCTGGCGTCCGCCGGATCAGCGTCTCCCGTGAGTCCGCATCGTCGCGGACATCGGTGCACAAAGCCCACAGCGCCAGGTCCATCTCGGTGGTTGGGTTGTGCGGCGCGCCCCGAGTGATGGCCTGCAGCTCGTCCATCCGCGCCTTGCCGCGCAGCAGCCGTACCGCCAGGGCGAACGAGAGCATCGCAGGCATGATGGTCCCGATCATCCGCGGGAACATTTGCGGCGTCACCGTCAGGATCAGACGCTCGAACGCGTCGAGGCGCTGTTCCGAGGTCGCATCTTCGGGCAGATCGATACGTGCGAACTCCTCGATCTCGCGGACGTAACGCGCGCGGGCCGCCTCCGGTGACCACAGAACTCGCAGCGCGGAGTGAGGAACGCCTGCCCGCATCATCGATCCGGCGATCGCGCGCACCGAACGAAAACGGGAGCGCCTGGCGAGGGAGAGACGCGGATCAGAAGCGAGCTGGACTAGAACAGCCGAGCTTCGCGCCTCGCCCATTGATGTCAGGGTCACGAATGCGCGACGGCCGACCGGATCCCGGACGATTGGCGTCACGTCGATGTAAAGCCTCATTCCGGGTTCCTTGAGGATCTGGGAGCCGGCCACGGGATCGTCGACCGAGAATCCAAACATGCCGGACACGGCGCCACTCAGGAGGCGGAAGAACTGGATGCCCATCGGCGTGATCGGCTCGAAGTAGCCCTGGAAAACGCTGCCTGAGAAGTAGACGCGAAGCTCCTTCTGGGGATCGGGCGCATCCTCGGGCAAGGGATATAGCGTCGTGATCGGACGCGACTGGACGAGCCACACATGCCGTTCCTGATCGAGCGCGAATTCGACGTCCTGCGGTGCGTTGAAGTGGCGTTCGACGCGATCCCCGAACTCCGCAAGGGTGAGCACCTCCTGGTCGGAGAGGACGGATCCCTGGCCGCCGGCCGGGCTCTGGACCACTTCGTGGCTCGCGATCTCGACCGCATAGTGGTCGGGGTCGACCGCGCCGGCGACGAGTTTGTCGCCGAGACCTGCGACCGCGTCGATCGCCGCACGCCGGCGCCGTCCGGTTACGGGGTCGGCGGTGAAGAGGACGCCCGCCGCGGATGCATCCACCATCTCTTGCACGACCACGGCAAGGCTGACCCCCGTGTTGTCGACACCATTGGCATGCCGGTAGGCGACCGCTCGCTCGTTCCACAGCGACGCCCAGCAGCGGCGGATCGCGTCGAGGAGGCCCTCCTCGCCGGAAACGTCGAGGTAGCTGT
Organism: Chloroflexota bacterium; assembly: GCA_005882135.1. GTDB lineage: Bacteria > Chloroflexota > Dormibacteria > Dormibacterales > Dormibacteraceae > 40CM-4-65-16. The sequence continues at coordinate 11,863 of VBDR01000042.1, read as the reverse complement.
CCTGCTGGCCCGCGAACGAAGCGCCGGGCAGGTCCTCGGCAGTGGCCGAGGACCGCACGGCGACGCGCTCAGCGTCGAGTGCGGCGTATGCCTTGCGAGCGGCGTTCGCGATCACGTCCGGCATCGGCGCGGCACGTAGCCGTTCGGCCGCCTCGGCCGGTCGTGCGGGGTCGACACCAGCGGCCTCCGCGGCCAGGGCGTAGGCGTGGGTTGTGAGCACGAACCCATTGGGCACTGGAAAGCCGGCCCTTGCCAGCTCGCCGAGGTTTGCGGCCTTGCCGCCCACGAGTACCCCAGCGCCCCGTTCGGCGTCGACGAGGTCGACCGTCAGCGGCGCCGCCCCGTCCACGACGGCCAGACTACTCGTCTCTCAACCGCCCATGGCATACCAGCGGGCCGATCGAGGTGCCGCATCGTGTTGGCGCATCGGCGCGATGCGCACTAGAGTTCCGAGTCGTGCGAGCAGTCGTCTTCGACCGGTACGGAGGTCCAGACGTCCTGCACATCGAAGACGTAGAAAAGCCCCTCCCCAGGGACGACGAGGTCCTGGTCCGGATCTACGCCGTCGCGGTGACGCGCGCCGATTGCGCGACACGCCAAGCCAACCGCAACAGCGGCCGTGGCTTCGAGCTGGTGAGTCGCGCCGTCTTCGGCCTTCGCCGGCCGCGGCAGCCGATCCTTGGCGGCGATTTCTCCGGCGTGGTCGAGGCCGTCGGGCCGGCAGTCAAGGAGTTCGCGGCCGGGGACGAGGTTTTCGGCAGTACCGGCTTTAGATTTGGCGCCTACGCGGAGTTCATCTCGAGGCCGGAGAGCTCACGCATGACGCGAAAGCCAAAGAATCTCAGCCACGTCGAGGCCGCGGGGATCACCGATGGCGGCCTCTACGCACTCAGCCCACTCCGCGCAGGCAACGTGAAGAACGGAGATTCAGTCCTCGTCTACGGCGGGTCGGGCGCCATCGGCACCGCGGGCGTCCAACTGGCAAAGTATTTCGGCGCTCACGTGACGGCGGTCACGAGCACAAAGAACCTGGAGCTCGTGAAGTCGCTCGGCGCCGACGATGTCATTGACTACACCAAGGAAGACTTCACCAAGAACGGCCAGAGTTACGACGTCATCTTCGACGCTGTGGGAAAGCACTCTTTCGTGAGGAGCCGCAACTCATTAAAGCCGGGCGGGCGGTTCCTGCCCACCGACGGATTCGACAACTTCTGGCGCGTGCTCACTACGCGCTCCCAGGACAAGAAGGTGATCTTCCCGGCTCGCGCAGTGACGAAAGAGGATGTCGTCTTCCTCAAGGAGCTAATCGAGGCCGGTAGATACCGAGTAGTGATCGACCGCACTTACACGCTCGGCGAGGTGGTCGAGGCGCATCGCTATGTTGATTCTGAGCAGAAGGTCGGAAACGTGATCATGACTGTCGCCGACTAGGCGTTTGCGCCCTCCGCGGACTCACGCCCCACTGCACGTGCTCGCGCCAACGACACACAAACTGGGAGGTTGATCATCTCGGTCGCCTATCGCTTACGCACCTTCAACATGTTCAGCCGGACAGCTTCGAGAATGAGCGCCTTCAACGCGGCCTCATCGACAGCGTCACCTTCATGGAAGTCGATGGTGCGAACTGAGTTGCTGTCTAGTCTCGCGTTGAAAAGCTTCTTGGAAGAAGTCCCGAGCCTTGCAATGCAAGGATCCTTGCGCTACAGTATCGTCGGTGCCGATCGATGGCCTCGCCACACAGCTTCGCAAAGGAGTCATCGAGTACTGCGTGCTGGCGATGCTCAAGGAGATGCCGCGCTATGGCGGAGAGGTGATCCAGATGTTGCGTGCCAGGGGCGAGCTCGTGGTCAGTGAAGGGACGATCTATCCCCTGCTGAGCCGTATGCGCTCCGAGGGTCTGGTCGAGACAGAGTGGCGCGACACTCCCGGCGGCGCCCCGCGGCGCTACTACCGGCTGAGCCGTTCCGGTCAGAAGGCTGTGGCCCAGTTCCGCGACGAGTGGTTCAGGTTTCGCGACTCGGTGGACAGCATCTTTCGGAACGGAGTAAAACCGTGATGACCGCAACGCATGCCGCGCAATTGGTGGACGAATATCTGCAGCGGCTCGAGCGAGAACTGACCGACCTGTCCCCTGACAGCCGCAACGAGATCATCGACGAGATTCGCCGCCACATTGCGGAGGAGCGCGGCGGCCTGGCCGACGAGTCCGACGCCACCCTCATGAACCTCCTGGAGCGCCTCGGCGACCCAGGAGACATCGCAGCCGCAGCCCGCGGCAGCAAAAAGCCGCGAACCTCTATTGCCACGACCCGGCGCTTCGGGACCTTGGAGGTGCTTGCGCTCATCCTGCTGGTGGCCGCCTGGCCCGTCGGAGCGATCCTGCTCTGGGTCTCGAAAACCTGGACCACGCGCGAGAAGCTGCTCGGCACCCTGATCCCCCCAGGCGGATATGCAGGCGTGCTCCTCATCATGTCCACGTTTCACTGGATCACCACCGCCTCCGAAGCCGGTCCGGCCTGGGTCGACGTGACGGTGGGCGCCGTTCTCTTCACCATCAGCCTTGTGGCGCTGATTGCTCCCGTGGGCATGATCGTCTACCTGGCGACCCGCCTGAGAGCCCGTTGAGATCGCCGAAGGTCCTGGCCCGAATCGCGAGCTCGCTCTATCTGCTGGCCAGCGTTTGTTTCGTGGTCGCGATCGCGATCCGCTCGAGCATCGAGGGTTCAGGCGGCGGCTCGGGCCTGATCGACAGGATTCGAGCGTCAACGCCACTGTTCCGCATCAGCCTGACCATCGACCTGATCTCGGGAACATTTTTTCTGCTCGCGGGCATGGCTCTGTACCTGCTGCTGCGCCACGTCGACCGGCTTGCGGCTGCTGCGATGGTCGTGCTGGTCGCTATCGAGATCGTCGTGATCTACCTGAGCGACATCAACCTCTACAACGCGCTGACCATCGCTACCAACCCCTCCTACATCCAGGCGTTCGGCGCCCCGGCGTCAAATGCGCTCGCCTCCCTGTTCGTCGACGCCCATGCCAACGGGCTCGTGATCGACGAGATGTTCTTCGGCCTGTGGCTCGTTCCCCTTGGCTACCTGGTCATCAAGTCTCGCCAGATCCCGTGGCTCGTGGGCGCACTGCTGCTAGTCGCCGCGATGAGCTGGATGGGACAGTTCCTCGCCAATCTTCTTGCGCCCGACCTTCCCTATGTGTTCGAGGTCGGGCAGGTCGGCGGCGCCGGCGAGTTCGTCTTCGTCGTGTGGTTGTTAATCTTCGGGATCAAGGTGACCGGCGCGGGCGCTCGCGATTCGGCAGTATCTGTTCCAGCCCGAAACCGATGAGGTCGACGGTGTCGCGTCACCAGCGGTAGGGATCGCTGAGCCAGAAGTCGGCCATAAAGGCAGCCTACGAATCGCCAGTCGCTTTGGAATCGTAAGGTCGTAGGCGATTACGTATCTTCGGCGGCAGGACGTTTAGGACTTGAAGTCACCCACATGCGCTGGGGGAATCTGTGACCCAGCTGTGACCCGGCGGCTTCACAGCTCACGTGAAATCGGCGATTTTGAATGCAAAATTGGCCCCGGGGGCCCGGGATTTGAACCCGGGGCCTCACGGTCCCGAACCGTGGCGGGGACGTGTCCTCCGGTGTCCGACAGACTCCCGCGTCGTCCTCGCGAATACGAAATCGACCAGCTTCGTGTCCTATGGTGACCCCCTATAGCCGTCCGGTGCCGCGAATGCGTGATACGGCTGTGATACGGCAGGTGACGAAATGGCTCGCGGAGGCTTTACCGGCGAGAGAATCAAGTTGTGAACCAATTGGTGGGCGCGTCGAGGTTTAGGCGAATCTTCTTATAGACGTCGATCTGCCTAGCCGACCAGCGGCAAGGAGAAGCGCAACGGCAAGGATTGTTGTCAGTGAGAACGTCTCGCTCGACGGAGTCATCCAGGACCCGGCGGGCGTCGAGGGCTTCAGCCGCGGCGGCTGGGTCGGTGTTATCGGCGGCCAGGGTCGCGACGAGGCGGCCAAAGTTGCGCTCGACGAGGCGCTGGGCGCGAAGGCCTTTCTGCTGGGCCGGCGGAGCTACGAGTTCTTGGCTGCGCGGTGGCCATCCCGAAGTGGCCCGTTCGCGGACAGGTTGAACAGCTTTCCCAAGTACGTCGTTTCCTCGACTCTCGATGCTCCCGTCTGGAACAACACGACGGTAATAAGGGGCGACGTGATCAACAACGTCTCGAAGCTGAAGCGAGAGCTAGATGGCGAAATCCTTGTCGCCGCTAGCTTCAAACTCTGGCACACGCTAATGGAGCACGACCTTGTGGACGAGCTGCGCCTGATGATCTACCCAGTCGTGCTTGGGGCTGGCGAGCGCCTCTTCGGCGATAGCACTGAAAAGAAACCCATGCGCCTCGTCAGCACCAGGCCGGTCGACGATCTCGCTCTTCTCATCTACGAGGTGGTCCGGCTTAGGTCATGAACTACTTCGACACATTAATAGAAGTCGCAGATGACTGTCCGACCAAGAAAGCCCAGGTGCCGCTGGCAAGAGGTGGCAAGAAAACCAAGGCGGTGGTTGAGTACGAGATCCTCGTCAAGCATCCATATAGTCACACCGAAGAAGACATCGCTTTTGAGACATATGCCGTCCTACATGACATCCCAAAGGATCTCTGGCCCAAGGAACGCAAGAAATTCTTGAGCAAGGGCCATCCGCACCTGCGGGTGTCGCCGCTGACAAAGCGCTACGGCTGGGGCATTCACAACAACGTTGCAGGCAAAATCGCGCTGATCGCCGTTGAATCGTCACGGTACAAGCAGCTACTGGACGATCCGCACACGACCAAAGTCAAGGCGTTTCGCTCTACCCGCGCGTAGGGGGTTGGTCGGGGGCCCGGGATTTGAACCCGGGGCCTCACGGTCCCGAACCGGCCTAATGTCGTGTCCTCCCGTCTCCCAGCGGCTCCTCCAGTGTCCTCCTGTACTCAGCCGCCGACCTCGCCATGTCCTTTCGTGTCCTCCTGTATCCGCTGGGTTCCACGAATGCGTGACACGGCTGTGACCTCCACGGAGCTCGGTGACTGAGCCTCGTCCTCGGAAATAACCCGGTGTTGGGCGCCGTCGGAGAGGGCCGCGGTGGACTCGAACTACCTACCTCCGCGGTAATTGGTAGCCGCCGCGGCACCTCCGAGTCGGATCTGGGTGATGGCGATGCGGTGCAGGGCGACGTCGAGCTGACGATTGCCGCCGCGGTTGAGGCGATGACGTTGGTAATTCCCAGCCCAGATCGAAATCGGCCCCGTGCGGGCCACAACGGCCTCCGTGACCAGTTAGCGGTAGCCCCGCGCGAGCAGGTACTTTGCGCCGGCGTTGATAGCCGCAGGGTCGTCCACTGCGAAACCGAAGACGTCGGCCAATCGGTCGGTCACGTTGAACGCGAATGCGACCGCTAGGGCGTCCTTGATCTGCTGCTCTGACGCGCCCGCAGCCAGCACCTTGCGCATGTCGTCAGCATCTACCTTGCTCTCACGCGTCAGCTTGCCCAGCATGCGCAACGTCGCGCGGAGGGGCTCGGTGACAGGAGCCGTCTCGAGGTCGGTGAGGGTCGCGGACACTTTTGCACCATCGTTGTAGGCGATTGCAGAAGTCGCAGTATGGGCGGCGATGCAAAACTCCGTTTCATTCACTTTGGAGACAAATGCGGCCATGAGCTCGCGGTCCGCGACCGACCATTGCGATGGTCCGCGCATCGCCTCCTGGGTAAGCCCTCCTGCTCGATAGAAGCTGGGGCGATACAACGCCAACTTGACCGCATCCACCACCGGATGCCCCGAGAAGACCCGGATGAGGGCGAACATCGCCTTCGCTCGGAATCCATGTCCATGATCGAGGATGGCGAGGCGCACGCTTCAGTGCGTCCCCGTTGCTGCAGTGAGCGCCGCGAGCGCATTCTGGTACTGGCGAGTGGCCTGGCCAATCGCGGCACAGACGACGATCTCATAGATCTGGTCCTCGCTCAGGCCCGCTTTGCGTAGAGTGCCGATGTCCGTATCAGTGACCATCCTGGCGTTGTGTGCGACCTTCTCCACAAATTTGCCTATCGGCTCGGCTAGCCCTTCGTTATTGAAGGCAGCGTGGCGGATCTCGACCGACGCCCGGCCCTCCCCTTCGAGGACTCGAGCAACGAGGGAAGTGTGCAGCGAAGTAATGTCCGGCAAGGATCCTCAGCCCTCCGATTAAAGTCTCGCATACGGCCGATTGCGCTCCACATGGTTCAGCAATGCCTATCGTTTAGGTGAAAGGCGGGTGGGGCGCCCGGGATTTGAATGACGTACGACAGACTCGGCCACGCCCTTCTCATAAGAGTCGCCGACTGAGACCGCGCCGGCGGCGCCAGCCGTCCGGTGTGGCGAACACCGACCTGCTGGACGCCGCTAGCGGGCTACTCGCGGCCTGACTAAGCCCCCTCCTGCACCTCGATAATCTCGTCGGCGACCAGTCCGTGTGCTTCACGATGCACGGCGTTGGCAGCTTCCTTGCTTGGAGCCTCGACCAGACAGAAGGCTTTGCCGGAAGCCGCATCGAACCAATACTTGTGGTACGTGACCCCGTGCTTCTTCTGAACCTTCACATCTTGTTCGTGCGCACCCTTGATCGCCTCAGCAGTCAGGCCATCGATTTTGTGATGAATATCCATATACAGCGGCATCGCAAACCTCCTCACTAAGTCAAATTCGGGGCCGACGGGTGATTGTGAGCAGCGAGCCCCGCAAACCGCTGTCACTGAATTGAGCCTAGGGCGGCGGAATCCACCGTTTGGTCGAGTTACCGAGACGTCGTATAGCTCACGCACGACTTGCTTGTTCGCTGAAGGGACGATCACTGGTGGCGCGCTTCTCAGCGATGGCCAGGAGGTTCCGGAATCCACGCCCCGCCATGAACGGGATCCCCAATTGCCAGGTCATAGTCCTGACCACAGGGAGACCAAGCCGGAGCAAGGGATTTGACATGGTTAGCTGGGTCATGCTGTAGCTGACTTTCGAACCTCCCGGTGTCGCGGCGATCTCATACCGGTGCCTGTACGTCGCCTCCATCGAGCGCCGGGTTCCGCGCGCCGTGGCGGCGGTGACGAACTCGAACGTATTCGGGCGCTCGGCTTTCGTGACCTTCGACCGGTCCTCCCAACGTCGCGACGACATGGGTATGGTTCCGGTGCTGGTGAAGGTGGTGCCGACGCCGGCTGGACCGGCGGGCGCTTCGAGTGACAGGAGCCGGAAGTCGCTGGTCTGCTGCTTACCGGCCCAGGTCAAGTGCGTTCCGAGATCGGCAAGGAAATCGTAGACGACATCCGGTGGCGCCGAACAAGGCCTGCTGAGGTGCATCGAGGGTTGTTCCATGCCCAGACGGTAGGTTCCAATGCGGCCCGAGGATATCCACCGTTTGGTCGATTTCTATAAGTTCGCCGGGTCGGTGAGGTCGTGCTCGAAGGCATACAGTGTCGCGCCCGCCCTCGTCTTGACGCCGATCTTGCCGTAGAGGTTGAGCACGTGCGTGTGCACGGTGGCCGGTGAGACATGTAGTCCTCGGGCGATCTCCTTGTTGGCAAGTCCGCGCGTGATCGCCCTCAGCACGTCCACCTCACGATCGGTGAGTCCGGCGGGCCAGGCCCGCTCTGACCTCCTGCTTGATCGGGGTTGACCAGCCGCCAGGAGGACCGCGTCGACCGCGCGTGGGTCCAGACGATGCGCGGCCACCTCATCGCGCAACTGACGCGTGGCCTTGTCGGGTGCGAGCGCCGGCCGCCACGCACGAGGTTCCTTCATCGATTGATACATCTCGGCGACGGCGAGGATGCGGGCAGGCATCGACATCACTGATGCGGACAATCCGCGGTGGTAGCCGGAGCCGTCGAGTCGCTCGTGATGCAGGCCCGTGACGGAAGCCAAAGACCGCATGGGCGCCGCCAAGCTGAGGATGCGCTGGCCGTGGTAGGTGTGGAGACGAACTCGCTCCCACTCGGAGGGATTCAGCGCCCTGCGTGTGATCCAGATTCGGTTTGGGACGCTGACCATGCCGAGGTCATGGGCCTGCCCGGCGCGCCTGATCGTCGCCACTTCGTCCGAATCAAGGCCCACATCGAGGGCTGCGGCTTCTGCCAGTCGGGCGACCCCTGCCGAGTGCCCTGACGTGAAGGGCGACGCGAGGTCGACGAAGTCCGCAAGGGCACTGCATATGTCGTCCAGGTGGACGGGACCGACGCGCCGGTGCGGCTCGGGTTCGATGTGCAATGCCTGATCCCAAACCGAATCAAGCGCCACATTGCGAAGCAGATCGTGACTGTTCTGCAGCCAGAGTCTGGCCAGTTCGGGGTCGAACTCCGTGCCGCTGCGTCGGCGCACCACCTCATCCGCGGCGTCGGGCCCGCCCATCTGGTGGTAGATCTGGGCCACGTGCACCAGGTGGACGAGGCGAGCAGTCGCCGACAGTCCTTCGCCGCTGGGCAGCGACGGGAAGACCTGTCCGTCCCAGCGTCCATAGGCGTGGCTCAGCGATGCGGTGACTCGAGGACTCGCACCCAGCCTCTGCGAAAGCCGAGCGGCGGCCTCGGCGGTGTTGGCCAAGGCTTCCGGGAGGTCTCGTCCGGCGGTCGCCAACGCCGCCATGGCCGGGGCCCAATTCGTGGGGCCCCACTTCGGCACGAGCTTGGTCATGGCAATGCGCATCAGCTGTGGACGATTTGCGTAGTCGGCTTCGGACATCCATCGGCGCACGTTCACGTCATCGCCCGCCCCAAGCCGGCTCTGCGCCGCGACGGCGCCGGTGCATCCAATGTGGTACAGCAACGCGAGGTAAAAGACGTCCGAGAGGTCAGGCTCGGACCAGCCCGCGAGTCGAGCCAGCTCAACCGCAAGCAACGAATCTCGAAGCGCGCTCTCCGCCGGCACATCGTGCGCGAGGTCAGTTGCGAGCGAAACCGCGGCGAGCAACTCGGCCAGACGAAGGCCCCGCTCGGTCTTGCCCTCTTTCGCTATCACTGAGCGCCTCCGGGGGTCCTCTCAAGCGCGACGATCTGCCATATCAGGCCTGGTTGGTTAAGCCTGGTCTTGAATCCGCGCTGCTCGACGGCAGCCAAGATCCGCACCGGCGGATGCAGAAAAACTCGGAACTGCATCCTGATGACGCGGAACACGAGGTTGACAATCGTTAGACCAAGCCGGGTCCACAAGCGGTAGTTGGGAAAGCTCATGACCAACATGCCTTTGGCGCGCACGGCCGCCGCGCCGGCCAGCTTGGGCATGTCCGAGTAACAACAGATGACGCGATTCATGACGACGACGTCAGCCGCTTCCACGGAGGTATCAGCCTCGGTAAAGTTCATCACCCTTCGTTCGACGCGATCACCCAGGCCGGCCTCGAGGATAAGTTCGCTGGCAGCCGATTCGTAGGTGGGTGTCAGCTCAACATTGACCGCCCTTCCCATTCCGGCCCTGAGCAGTTCGATCTCGATGGCTCCGATGCCACCCTCCACCTCCAGAAGCGTCTTTGCCTTCGACGCCCTGCTCCCTGATGAAGTCAAGGATTTGCTTAGAGGTCCCATCTAGGCCCTTACGCCGGTAGCGTTTTGCTTCTCCGGCCGCATTCTTCTCACTGAAGATCTGCCGGTAACCCTTCGGTGTGCAGCAGTCGCTCACGTTGAACGGCGGGCTCGAATCGAGTAGCCGAGGGTGCCGAACTCACGAGCGCTTTCTTCTCCACGTGCGCCGGCAAATGTGTCAAGCGGATTCGCCAGCTCGACGTCGATGAGCCCGGCGCCACCAATCACCGTCTCCCACCCTGCGCACGGCAGGGCGCCCGCGATTCAACCAGTCCAGAGATCGATGTCACGAAGCGCCTCCTCTGGGACGGGGCGCTCGAGGCAGATATCCGCCACCGTCATCCGGGCTCCCGGCTTTAGCACCCGAAAGATCTGACGGTAGACGCCGATCTTGTCCGGGCAGAGGTTGATCACGCCGTTGGATATCACGACGTCCGCCCACCCATCTTCGATGGGCAAATCTTCAATCAGGCCCTCGCGAAACTCGATATTGTCGAGGCCCAACCTGGCGGCCATCGACCGACTGCGATCCAGCATCTCAGGAGTCATGTCGACACCAATCACTCGTCCTTCCTTGCCCACCCAGAGCGACGCCAAGAAGGAGTCCATACCGGCTCCGGATCCGAGATCGACGACCCGCTCACCAGGCTTCGGTCCGCCCCAAAAGAAAGGATTACCCACGCCGGCAAAGGCTTCGCAGGCGTAATCGGGAAGCTGGTCAAGCGGCGTCGCAGGGTAGCCGAGTCGAACCGCGTGGGCGCGCCCGGTATGGAAGTGATACTCAGCGGTGGGGTCCTCTGCGACCTCGCGGTACTTCTCGCGCACCTCCTTGCGGAGCGCTTCCAGATCGACCACCTCGAGAATCTCGGCCATCGTCTTCTCCTAGTGCTTGCGTGCCGAATGATCTGCCTTGACCGCCGTCGCCATGAACACCTCGCCGCGGTAGACGTACTGCGCGCGATCCGCGCCGAATAGGCGGTCTCGAACACGGTTGATGCAAGACTCACGGTCTTGGACATCTAATGATTGAAGACGCAGTCGCGAACTCATGCGCAACTGATAGTCGAAGTGGTCTTCCGGTCGCCATCGATGCTCAATCGACTCGGTCCATACATTGATCGAGACGAATCCCGCTTGCTCGAGCAGCGTAGTCATCTTCTGAGTGCTGTCGCAGCAATCCCGATTGTCGACTGCGGGCAGCTGGATCACCCGCGCGCCCGCTGCTTGCAGCTCGTCATCCCAAATGGCGCTCGCCGGGGGCTCTGTCTCAGACCCCCATGTAACCGTGCCCACGGAGCCTCCTGGCTGCAACACCCGGTTGACCTCTGCGAGGCATTGTTCCGGCCATGGCAGGTGGAAGAGGACGAAGGCGACGATCGCTACCTCAAAACGGTTGGCAGGCAGCGCCAGCCTCTGAACATCCATGAGTGCCAGCGGGCACGAGTGCCTCTCCTTGGCCAGGCGGAGCATGCCCTGCGAACGATCGATGCCGACGACGACGGCGCTCGGAGCCGCCAGCTGGATTGCTGGCAACAACGAGCCTGCGCCTGTGCCAACGTCGATCACGTGGCTGGTGTCGGCGGTCAGAGGGAGGCGGGCGATCAAACGCTCGCCAATCGGCCGGATGACGGGACTCCACAATCCGTCATAGGCTTGGGCGCGCTGCGAGTAGCGGTCAGCCAGCATCGCCGTCTGCTGACCCGCTGTCAGGTCGGCCACCTTCATCGGTCCGCAGTCGAACTTCCGACTCCGTCCGACTCAACACCATTCCCGGCGGCGGCCCATTCCGGCAGGCCGTCGGTGAGGTATCGCGCGGCGTAACCGTGCTCACGGAGGGTGCGGGCCGCTTCCGGCGCAAAGGCGCAGTAAGGACCGCGGCAATAAGCCACGACCTCGCGCTCACGTGGTAACTCCCGCAGCCGCTGCTCCAACTCCGCAAGCGGAATCGAAACCGCGCCGGCAACATGCGCTGCTTGATACTCCTCGGCGGGTCGGACGTCGACCACCACCAACGGTTCGCCAGACCTGAGTCGGGCCAGAAGTTCATCGCCGCTGATCGCTTCTAGGCCCTCTCGTGAACCCAGGTACGCCTCGACCAAGCCCTGTACGCCAGGCAACCTTTCAGCCGCCAACGAGCGCAGGGCTACCCAGAACCGGTAGACGGCCGGCGAGGCCAACCGGTACCGCACCCGTGTGCCGTCCCGAGTGGCGGCCACGAGTCCGGCCTCCTTCAAGACCTGGAGGTGCCGGCTTGTGTTGGCGACTGACAT
>VBDR01000085.1 GCA_005882135.1 Chloroflexota bacterium | reverse complement strand
CTCGGTACCCATCGTGATGCCGTCGCTGATGGCGATCGTGTTGAACTCCATCGGCGTCCCGCCGGCCTCGCGCACGCCGCGCTTCACGTGCTCGGCGAGCCCCCGGAGGTTGAAGTTGCACGGCATCGTCTCGGTCCAGGTGTTGGCGACGCCGACGATGGGACGCGCGATGTCCTCGTCGGTGAAGCCGATGGCTTTGAGGTACGAGCGGGCGGGGCTGCGGTCGCGGCCTTCGTACAGGGCACGGCTCCGGTGTCGCGGGTCGAGCGTCGTCATGTGATCTCCCGGGGGCGCAGATTGACGGCGCCCGCGTCGCGGTGCAAGCGGGGGACCCCATTGCTCCCGCCGCGCGGCCCCGCTACAGAAACACCCACCGCGGCCAGAAGGAGGACGAGATGGCGATCAACGTCGGCGACACGCTACCCATGGACTTGAAGCTCAAGGAGCTGGGCGACGCAGGGCCGAAGGACGTGACCGTGGGCGAGATCTTCAAGGGCAAGCGCGTGGTGGTCTTCGCGGTGCCCGGCGCATTCACCCCCACGTGCTCGATGAAGCACCTCCCGGGGTTCCTCGAGCAGTCGCGGGCGATCCGTGGCAAGGGCGTCGACGAGATCGTGTGTCTGTCCGTCAACGACGCGTTCGTCATGGGTGCCTGGGGAAAGGCCAACGACGCAGCCGGGAAGGTGCGCATGCTCGCCGACGGCAACGGCGAGTTCACGCGCGCCGTCGGCCTCGCGCTCGACGCGAGCGGCTTCGGCATGGGCAGCCGGTCGCAGCGTTACGCCATGGTCGTGAAGGACGGCAAGGTGGAGCATCTCGCGGTCGAGCCCGGGCCCGGTCTGAACGTGTCGAGCGCCGAGTCGATCCTGGCGAAGCTCTGAGTCGCGTCGCCGCGCGGTAGCACCGCGCGGCCGACCGTCCCCCCGGAAACCGTCCGGTCGCACGGTTCCCACTCGACGGCCGTCGCGGCGCCGTGCTACCGCGCCCGCATGGCGCGGTTCCCCTTCCCGTTGTCGGACGTCTCGAACGGCGAGTGGTGTCCGCGCCCGCCATCGGCGAAGCAGCGCCTCGCCGCCCGCCTCCTGGACGAGGAGGTCGCTCGCCGCGTGCGTCGCCTCGGTCTCACGCGCGGCGAGTTTCTGCGCACCGCGGCAGGCACCGCGACGGCGTTCATGGTCCTGAACCACGACGCATCCTCGGTCTCAACGCCGCGCGGCTCTACGGGATCGACCCGCGCGCCCGCCGCTGCACGGTCGACGGGATCGATCGGATGCGGGCCGAGCAGGGCGGCTTCCGTGCCGGGCGGAGCCTGCGGGCGTACGGGCCGCGCACGCGACGGGAGTTCCTGGCGCTGCTCGCTCACGGCGCGCGGCTCGACGGCTGAGTCGGCGTTCCGCATTGCGGGTTTTCCCGCATCCGCGATCGGGGAAACCCGCAAGATCTGCCCGTAAGTCGGTGGTGTTAGGCGACGAAAGTCCTATTGACTTCCACCTAGACGGGCGCGTAGTTTCACCGTCCTCAGCGACACCGCGCGCCTTCAGCGGGCGAGTGAGAGGAGCTAGAAAACATGCAACAGCGAGATCGAGCGAAACGGAGGCGGGCGATGGCCGCCGGCGTCGTGATCGCGGGGATCGGCTTGCTCGGCATCGAGGCCCAGGCGGGCATCCTGATCAAGCGCCCGCTTCAGCCGACCGGCGTCGATGCGGACGCCCGGGGGCACACCATCGTGGTCATCAACCACAACGGCGGACGCGGGCGTCTCATGGTGCGCGGCGCCAACCTCGCGCCGGCGTCGACGTTCAGCATCGTCCTCGGCGGCATCCGCATCGGCAGGCTCGTGACCGGGGTCCGGGGCAACGGGCATGCGCGGTTCAGCACGCGCCCGGGACGGCGCGAGCAGACGCTCGGGACGGATCCGCGTGGCAAGCATCTGGAAATCGCGGACGACCAGGGCGAGGACGTCCTCGACGACGACATCCCGGATGACAGCGTCCAGCCGGACGAGAAAGCGTGTTGTCTCCCCGACGACGGTGGGGAGGAATGCGAGGACCGGACGGCGGACGACTGCCAGGCCGAAGGCGGGAAGGTGGCCGACGTCTCGTCGTGTATGCCGAACCCGTGCGCGACGGCCCCCGGCGGCGACGAAGAGGTCGGCTGCTGCATCGTCCGCAACGACGAGGTGGAGTGCGAGCAGACCACCATCGGGGAGTGCGCCGCGGAGAGCGGCACGAAGGTCGACAGCTGCAACCCGAACCCGTGCGCCCCGAGCAGTCCGGGCGTCGTGCGCTGCTGCCTGCCCGACGACCAGGGCGGCGGCGGCTCGGGCTCGGGTCGCGGCGGCTCCGGATCGGGCAGCGGCTCGGGCGAGACCGAGACCGAGAACGAGATGGAGTGCGAGCAGCTCACGGCCGACCACTGCATGGCGCTCCACGGCACGTCGATGGACGCCGGCTCGTGCGATCCGAACCCATGTCCCGCCTCGCCCTGACGCCTTGACGCGCGCGCGCGGCGCGGGCGATGTTCCGGGCATGACAAGACATGTCCTGGTCGCGCTCGTGTGCGCGCTGCCGGCGCTCGCGCGCGCGGATCTCAGCGCCGAGGTGAAAACGCACGAGGAGACCTTCGCGCGCGCGTGCGCGGCGGGTGACATCCCTGCCGTGCTTGCTCTGTATGCCGACGACGCGCGGCTGGTCTGGCCCGATGCGGGCGAGGAGGGCAGGGGAAAAGCCGACATCGAGCGGCTGGCGACGGCCTTCTGCAAGCACACGAAGGACCTGCAGCTGACCCTCGCGAGCCTC
>VBDR01000080.1 GCA_005882135.1 Chloroflexota bacterium | reverse complement strand
GCCGACGTTCGAAAGCGCGCTAACCACCCCGATCGTGCGTCCCTTGCGGCCTTGGGGTGCTGCTTCATTGAGCAGCGCGAACCAGCTGGCCGTGAAGCCCGCCATGCCGGCTCCAGCGATGAACATCAGCGCATAAAGGAGCGGATGGGCGAGGTCGAAGACGATACCCAAACCCATGAGCGATGCAGGGATCGTGGCGACAATCGCGAGCCGACGCCGGCCGGTCTTGTCCGCAAGAAGCCCGAGGCCGGCGCCGAACGCGACTGCGCCGGCGCCCGCAGCGGTGAACAGCAGTCCAACCTCGAAGGTCGACCAGCCACGGATCTGCGTCGCGAAGGGCGCGTAGGTCGTCATGAATCCGCCGAAGCCCGTAGCGAGGAGCGTGTTGGCCAGCAGAAGCGTGATGACTGGGCGGTTGAACACTGGCTGCATGTCCGCCTTCATCCGGACATCCTCACTCGTCGGCATCCGAAGGGTCAGCAGGCCAATGAGCGCGAGCGTGCTCGTCAGGGCCACGATGACAAAAGGCGCCCGGAGGTCGAAGAGGGCCACCACCGTGCCACCGAAGGCAGGACCGAGCACGGTCCCGGCCGAGCCAGCCGATCCGAGGACACCGTTGACGAAGCCCATTCGCTCGGCCCGCGCAACGCGCGCGAGGTACACGCGGCTGCCGATCAGGTCGGCGCCTGCGCCCAGACCGGCCATGCCACGGAAGGCGATCAGTGCGGACGCGTCGTGGATCGTGGCGATGAGGGCGTTCGCCGCCGCGTAGACACCGGTGCCTAGTCGCACCAGCCGCAAGCTGCCGCCGCGGTCCATGTACAGGCCGGCCAGTAGTTGGCCCACCGTGTTCATGAGCGCGAACCCGCCGGTCATCAGGCCGAGCTGGAGGGGCGTCGCCCCAAGAGACACGGCGTAGAGCGGCAGAAGGGGAAGCATGACGCCAATCCCCAGGCTCGAGACGAACGACACCGCGGCGACGATGCCGAGCGGCCCGCGCGCGCTGGAAAGGGCCTGGGTGATCGGGCCGATTCGCGATCGCCCCCCCTCGCTCACCGGTTCGCGACGGCCGCGGGACGGATATTGGCTGTAGTGGCGGCCGCATCGCCGTCAACGGCTGGGATGCGACTGATCGCCAGGAAAACAAATGGGCTGCTGACGCTGGGACTTAGCCGGCCTGCGACTCGTGCGGCGACTCGTACGACTCGGTTCGGCGAGATCATCTGCCCGTCCCTTCTTTCCTACGGACACCCGCACTCGAATTCAATCCAGTCGCCTCTGCGAGGGGGCCGTCGACGCTCTCCCCAAGTCGCTTCTCATACATGACCGTCGGCGGTTCAGGGATATACCCGAGCCTCCGGTTGATGCCACGCATGGCTGCGTTTTGCTCATCGTTGGTCGTGCCAAAAAGCTTCACCCCGCGTTCGCGGAGCGCGCGGAGCGCGCGGAGCTTCATGGCGAGGGCGATGCCTCTCCGACGTTCGCTGCGCGCCACGCCGGTGATGTTCGTATAGGCAGTGCTGTTCTCCTTGACCTCCGTCAGGGTGATCCCGACGACCTGACCATCGCGGAGCGCGATGATCGTGGTCGCCGGGTCGATCTGCGGTCCGGCGAAGAACAGGCGGGCTTGCTCGAACGGCGGGGGCGTCTCGGGGAGGGGCCTCGGCGAGGGGATGTCCCGCAGCATCGGCCACACGCTCGTCGTGATTGCTCGCTGGAACGCCTCTAAGTCGCCGGCGTGTTCGCTCACGAGCGCGCCATAGCTGGCGAGCCGGACGCCGATGCGCCCCATAGCTACGTCGGGATCCTCGAAACGCGACGCGTCGAAGGCCGGGACTTCGATGTACGAGTCGATGCGCTGATGGAACGCCTGGTAGGCGCTGGCTTCTGCGAACCGGGCTCCGTCTGGGTCCGCGGCGTGCGTTGAAGCGATGAGGCGCCTTGCGCCGTGCTCCCGGGCGTGCGCGTCGAGTACCTCCAGCAGCGCGCGACCGATGCCGCGGCGGCGCCACGGCCGCGCGACGCCCAGTGACACACTCCAGGAACCATCGGGGGATCGCATCGAGCCGCCGTCGCTCGTCGAGCCCACCGCGACTAGATCGCCCGACGCAGCTTCGACCAGAAGGGTCACGAGAAGGGGCTGCGGACTCGTAAGTTGGCGATGACGTTCAGCCGCGGGCGAGAGCCACTGACTCGGGGTCGCGAACAGGTTTCGGAACTCGACGATGCGGTCGAGATCGCGCTCGTCGGAAACACGCGCACGCAGTCCGTCGGGGAGCCTTTCTGCGAGGGTGGTCAAGTCGATCGCCATCAGATCTCGTTCCCTTCCAATGAAGCCGCGACCATCACACAGCCTGTGCAGGGTCGAGCTCCGTACTGGCCCTAGGTTGGTCGGTCAATGTGAAGGCGATGTGAAGTTGCGGCGGAGGATTGGAGTGTCAGGCCCTGTTGGGTCGTCGGACCTGGGTTGGGAGGGTTCCCACCGCACGCATCGCTGAGCGTCGATGCGACAGCCTCACTGTTGCAGTCGTTACGAGTCGGAGATCGATCTTCTCGAAGCTGTTTGATGCGCGCCGCTGAAGTCAGGAGCCGAGTGGCGATGGGCACCACCAAGCACTCTGTGGCAAGTGCGGATGCGCGACCCTGGAAACCTGGGCGTCGTCGTCCTCACCGCGGTGGGCGACGATGGGGGCCGCGGTGAGGGGCGTGCGCGTGAGCCTGCTTGGCGAGCTTCGGGCGCTCTACGCGCGCCCGACGTCGCGGATATATGTGCGCAAAGGTCGCACCGAATCAACTGGTTGCCGCGGCGATCATGCTCCGCCGCGCCGCTTTACTGATGTGCCCTCTACCACGCCAGCGATCGAGGCGATCCGCGTCAAGTCATCTCTGGTCGCGAGCACACGCTCACAACTT
>VBDR01000041.1 GCA_005882135.1 Chloroflexota bacterium | reverse complement strand
TTGGGATTAAGAGTCCCCTGCTCTGCCAGTTGAGCTACGCGAGCGCGTGAAGAGGGTCGCTGTCGATTCTAAGGGTCTCGGGCGATTAACAGCCTGGGTTCACCTCGGGCCCGATCGGCGCATAACTTCATCGCATGCCCGCGCGGATCCCGCTCGATGTCGACCTTGAAGACAAGCTTCTCTACGGCCTGACTCCAACCCGACTGGCTTACCTCGTCATCGCGCTGCTCGCGGCGTTTTCGACCTGGTCGAGCCCGTGGGCTTCGGCGCCGATTCGCGCCGGCGTGGCCGTGGCTTTGGTTGTCATTGGTGCCCTCGCGGCTTGGGGCCGCTGGCGCGGCAGGCCCGCGGACAGCTGGCTCATCGACATCGTGGTTTTTTCGCTGGCCACATTTCGCGTGCGCTGGAATCCCCCGCGCTTCGTGCGGCGACGCGTCCGAAGCGCGCAGTGATTCGCGTCGCGCGTCGCGAGGCGGCAGAGTGCTGGAGCCCGCCGTCCGGCCTGGTCGTCATCACCACCAGCTCGATCGGATTTGCGGGCGCTGCGGAAGATGACCGACAGCGTTGGCTCAATGGCTTTCGGCGTTTGCTTGACGGCCTCGACGCCCCAATCCAGGTGGTGATAGACGTGAAGCCTGGCCCGGACGAGGACGGTCCACTCGCGACGCCGACTCCGTCTCGCTTCGAGGACATGCGTGGCGCGGACATGTGCTTTGCGGAACAGATCCGGCGTTTCCGCTCCTCGCACAGCGTTACGACCAGCCTTATCACCACCGTGGAGCATGCCGCCCGTCTGAAGGCCGGGCTCACCGAGATGGGAATCCGGTTCCAAACCGCCGAGGAGCCCTCATCGGAGACCGCTTTTGGACGAGAGTTCGCGACGAGATTCAGCGACGTCCGCGGTTTCAGCCGCAGCTGGTACGTCGAGCGACTTCCGGGTACCGAGCTCGACCCCGGATGGCTGTTCCACCTGCTGCCGCCAGGGCTGGCGGTCAGCCTCGCGTGGCACGCCTCGCCGCTGCCCGCCGCCTGGATCGTCCATTACCTCCAGCGCCAGCTGATCAACATGCGCGCCGCGCGCCTCCTTGATGCCAACGCGGGCGCGTCGGATCCGACTCTGGCGGGCGCGCTGCCGAACGCCGAAGACCTCCAGCGGCGCCTGGCCTCGAGTCAGGACAAGGCTTATCACGTCGCGGTCTACCTCACGCTCACCTCTCCGACAACGATCGAGCTGGAGCTCGGCTCGCGCAGGGTCGAGGCGGCGGCTCGGGCCATCCTCTGCGAACTCCAGCCGTGCACCTTCCGCATGCTCGATGGCTTGATCGCGACACGGCAGGGCGGAGCGGATCGGCTGCAGCGAAGAAGGGTCCTTGATTCCACAGCCCTCATAACCTTCTTTCCCTGGCTCGAGCCCGACCTGCAGCAACCTGGCGGCCTGTTCATTGGCCGCAATGGCGCGACCGGCGCTCCGGTGCTGGTCGATCCGTTCGACCAGCGCAGTTACGCGAACGCGAACATCGCTGTCTTCGGGCACTCGGGTGCGGGCAAGACCTATCTGCTGTCAACCCTGGCGATGGCCGCGCTGGGCCGAGGCATCCAGGTCTACGTCATCGATCCCGAGCACGAGTACGGAGGCCTGGCCAAAGAGCTGGGCGGGGTCGACGTCCAGCTCGCGCTCGGCTCTGGCCATGCGCTCAACGTGCTCGATCTCAAGCCGTCGGATCGGCACGATGAGGCCTGGCTCGGACCCGCCGCGGCCGACGCGGTCGACCTTTGCGCGTGCATCTGCGGCGGCCTGGACGAGTCGGAGCGCGCCGTCGTCGAGGCCGCCGTCAGGCAGGCGTATGAGGAAGAGGCCCAACCGGTGCTGGGGGATGTCGCCGCGCGTGTACCGCGCCCGGACCGCGTGGCGGTCATCCTCCACCGCTGGGTCCACGGCAGCCTCGGCCAGATGTTCAGCGCAGCCACTAACGTCGACCTCGAGTCACCAATCGTGGTCTTCGGCATGCGCGAGCTGCGCGACGAGATGGTGGCTCCCGTCCACTTCCTGTTGGCGGAGGCGCTGTGGGCTCGGATCAAACGCAAAGACCGCCGCCGCATGCTCGTGATCGACGAGCTGGGCTTGCTTTTCGAGGACGCCACGATCCGGCGTTTTGTCGTCAGCCTGGCGCGGCGAATCCGCAAGTACGACGGGTCTCTTGTCTTCGCGACCCAGAATCCGGGCGACCTGCTGAGCTCCGAGCAGGGTTCGGTGGTGGCGACCAACCCTGCGATGGTCTTTTTCGGCGCACAGCGGCCGGGCGAGGCCGCCAAGTTGCAGCAAGCCTTTCGCCTCAGCCCTCACCAGCGCTCATACCTGGAGGGCGCGCATCGTGGCGATTTCCTGCTCGCGGCGGGCTCTGACCGGCTGGCTGTTCAGGTCAAGGCGCCTCCCTGGCAGGAAGAGGTCATGCGGCTGGCGCGAACCGCGGCAAGACCGCTGTCCTGACGCGTAGGCTTACCAGGCGATGGCGAGAGTCCTCCATTACCGGCTCTACGGCATGCCTGAGCACCGTTTGGAGCGCCTTCACGACCAGTTCGGCGTGCTCGCCAGCGCGCGGGGGTGGCGATGCGGCGAACCATGGGTGGCCAGCTCGCAGTCCCGCGGCCTCTTCCAGATGGAATTCTTCCGCCACCTCAAGAACGAAGAAGGCAAGGGGCTCAGCGCGGCCGGATTCGTGAAGATGGCAGGCGACGAAACCGATGCCCTGATCATCACCATCTTTATGCGCGATCTGAGCGCGGAATACAGAATTCACACGTCGATTCGCGACGAAGACCATCCGCTGGCCAAGCTTCGCCGTCTCGACTTCGCGTCAGGTCGTTTACCCAGCGGTCAATCACTCGAGGACGTGCTGGCGAAGCGCCCGGTGATCAAAAAGGTCGAGGGCGAGCGCATCTTTTTTTATCCCCCGACATTTCGGCTGCACTCGCAGGGTCCGCCCAGCCCCGAGTGGGCCTACGCGCTGTGTGGCATCCGGGCATACGCGCCCACCCTGCTCGAGGCCGAGCAAGAGGCATTGAAGATTCTGCGAGGGTTCGGCCATCTTGGCGCCTGAGAGCGCCCTGGCCACAGAAAACCACCTCAACTCGGCCGACGGAACCAAGCTGGCGTATCGGGTGTGGCCTTTTGCAGACGCCAAGATCACCTTCGCTGTCGTCCACGGCCTTGGCGAGCACAGCGGCCGCTACGAACGATTCGCGCGCGGGATGGCCAGGCATCGGATGGCCACGTACGCCGTCGACCTTCGCGGGCATGGCAACAGCGACGGGCAGCGCGGCCACGTCGACTCGTGGTCGCAATGGATCGACGACACCGCGGCCTTCGTCAGCCACGTGGAAAAGCAGGTGGCCGGTGAGGTCGTCCCGCTGGGGCATTCATTTGGTGGCACGGTCATGCTGAGCACAATGCGTTCGGGCAACCTGGCCAATGTGCGGCGATTCGTTGTCTCCAGCCCCGCCTTGAAACTCAAGGTCAGGGTCCCGGAATGGAAGTCGAGCCTGGCCCGAGTGCTCTCGAAGGCTGTGCCGAGGCTGGCGATGAACAACGAGGTGGATCCGGCGACGGTTTCCCGAATCCCAGAGGTCGTGGAGGCTTACCGCACCGACCCGCTTGTCCACGGCAAGATCTCGAGTCGCCTCTATGACGAGTGGCAGCGTGCCGCCGCCGACAATCTCCAGCGAGCGGCCGAGATCCGGATTCCGTTTCTG
Source organism: Chloroflexota bacterium (assembly GCA_005882135.1). Taxonomy (GTDB): domain Bacteria; phylum Chloroflexota; class Dormibacteria; order Dormibacterales; family Dormibacteraceae; genus 40CM-4-65-16. The sequence continues at coordinate 37,333 of VBDR01000041.1, read as the reverse complement.
ATCCTCGCCGGCACCAATGACCGATTGATCGATCCCGCCGGCAGTCAAGAGCTGCACCAGAAAACGGCCGCGCTGAGCGAGGTGCGCATGCTGTCGGGCAGATACCACGAGCCGTTCAACGACCTCGACAGTGACGAGGTGTTCGAGATGATTGCCCAATGGCTTCAGAAATGATCGCCGCCGGCCTGCTCGCGTCGAGCCTCAACCTCGACCCCGGATCCTGGATCGCGTGGATATTGGTCGGCTTGATCGCCGGCGCGATTGCGGCTCGGGTCGTCGCCGGCCGCGGGTTTGGCTGCATCGCTGACATCGTGGTCGGGGTCGCGGGCGCCATCATCGGCGGCTTCCTGCTCAGCACCTTCTTCGGGGTCAGCGGGAACGTCGGCTTTTGGGGCAGCATCGTGGTCGCGTTCATAGGCGCCGCGGTCCTGCTCGCGGTATTGAAGTTGGTCTCGGGAGGACGGCTCTAGCCCAGAGCCATCCCGTCACCCGGCGGCGGCTCTGACCTCTTCTTGCTGCGGCGTTTCCTGGGCTGCGGCCGGCCGCGCCCGACGCTTGATCAACGTCGTGGTCAGCGCCGTGAAAGCCAGGAAAACGATCGGCACGATGAAGGTCGCGTGCATGGCCTCGATATAGGCGCTGACGAAGACATCGTGGGCCACAGCCGCCAGCTGATGCGCGACCGCCGGCGGAATGTTGCTGGGGAGCTTGGCCCCGGACTCTCCGGTCCCAATTTCAAATCCCTTCGACGACACCGAGCTGAACGCGGCGATGAACTGATCGCGGAACGACGACGGCAGCGCCGTGGCGTGGCTGACCGCCTGGTTGTGCAGCGTGGTCGCCAGCTGGTTCTGCAGGATGGCCCCGATGACTGCGCTGCCGACCGCGGCGCCAAGTTGCCGGATCGTGTTCAGCACTGCTGATGCCGAGCCGGCGACCCGAGGTTCGATGTTGCGCATGGCGACTGTGGTCATGGGAGCAAAGGTCATACCCAGGCCCGCTCCGGCCACGATGGCGGGGGCGAGGAAGTTGATCCAGGTCGAATCCGGGCCCGCGATGAAGGCGATGCTGCCCATGCCGATCGTGAACAGCGTGATCCCCGTCATGAGGATGTACTTGCCGCCGATGCGATCGGACAGCCGGCCCGCAAAGGGAGCCGTGAACATTGAGGTCAGCGACATGGGCGCCAGGGTGAGGCCGGCCACAAGGGCTGAGAAGCCGCGGACCGACTGCAGGTAGATCGTGAAGGGCAGAAACATGCTCAGCATGCCAAAGCTGATGGCGGCAGCGATCCAGTTCGCGATTGCGAAGTTGCGATTCTTGAAGAGAGACAGCGGCATCAGGGGCTCGGACTGGAATCGCTCCCAGATGATGAAGATGACCAGGAGCGCCGCGCCGCCGGCGATGAGCTCGGGGATGGTGATCGCGTAGGACTCGATCTGGCCCCAGCTGTAACGCTGGCCTTCGATGAGACCAAACACGATGGCGAACAGGCCGGCGGTGGCAAGGATTATGCCGAGGATGTCCCATCCGTGGTGGCGGCCCGGACGGAGGTCGGGGATGATCCAGAAAGTCGCCGCCAGCGCGGCGATTCCGATCGGCACGTTGATGAAGAAAATCCAGCGCCAATCGATGTAGGTGATGATGGCGCCGCCAACGGTCGGTCCAGCCACGGTGGCGAGTCCGGCCACCCCACCCCAGATCCCGAATGCCGCTCCGCGGCGCTCAGGAGGAAAGATCGTGGTGAGGATCGCGAGCGTCTGCGGGGTCAGCAGCGCACCGCCGACTCCCTGCAGAATGCGTGCGGCGATCAGCTGGGTCGGGTCTTGCGCAAAGCCGCAAAGCGCGGAAGCCACCGTGAAGATGAAAAGGCCGATGGCGAAGAGGTTGCGCTGCCCGTAAAGGTCGCCGAGCCGACCCGCGGTGATGAGCAGAACCGCGTAGACCAGGATGTAGGCGTTGAGCACCCACAAGATCTGATCCAGCGTCGTGTTCAATCCCGTGCTCATGGCCGGAATCGCGACGTTCACGATCGTCGTGTCGAGCAGGATCATGAAAAATCCCGTGGTCAAAACGAGCAGCACAAGCCACGGGTTAGTGCGTGCGCGAGCCATGTCTCCTCCTGAACCGTTCATAGTCGGGATCGCTTCCGACCTTCCACTCCAGCCTGCCTTCGTTGATTTCCTTCTCGAGGTTGCCAACCCATCTGCGCTCGGCGTCGAGCATCGCGATCTTGTGCTCGAGCTCGACCAGCGAGAGACGGCTGACGCCTTCTTGCCGGAGCTCGGACATGATCGTGTTGAGCTTTTCACTCGTTGCCTTCAGCGCCGACGCTCGGTTCTTGAGGTGCTCGGCTGCCTGCGTTTTGTCGATGTGGTGCATGAACATGAGGCCGGCAGCGAAGTGCGGGTACTCGCGCCGGGGATGAGCGAGGATGTCGCTCACGACGCGGACCAGGATTTCACGGCCTGAATCGGTGAGCCGGTAGATGGTCCGCTCCGGTCGGCGGCCTTCTTTTTCGCGCTCGGTGGGCACGATCCAGCCGTTTCGCTCCAATACGTCGACCGTGTGGTAAAGGGAGCCGAAATTGAGCCGGATGAACTCGTCCTGGTGACGCTCCCGCATCGTCGAGGCAAGCTCGTAGGGATGCATGGGCCGCTCGTCCAGCAGCTCCAGGATCGAAAGGGCAAGCGCCGAGATCTCGGCGGCGGTGTCGGACATATCCCTTACGGAATATAACGAACCTGATATACCCACGCAAGTATTCCAGGCCGGGCATCTTAACGAGCGGCATTGGCGGGGCTCGAAATTCGAACTAAGGTGGGCCGCAGGCGTGCCGGCTGGGGGAGGAAGCCGGATGGAGGTGGGGAGGGCCCGAGAAAGGTATGTGGATTCGAGCAACCGGCCATCGTGGTCCGGGGTAGGTACCGTTTGATGCATGCCGAGGCGACCCTGGATGCGAGCTTGATGAGCGGCGTTTCGAGCTCGCAAGCGCTGGTGGCCGCCCAGCTGGTCCGGCAGGCGACCGGCGGCGACCTCGACGCCTTCGAGGAGCTGCTCCGCCGGCTGCAGCGAAGGGTCTACGGCTTCGCCTACCAGCACCTCCGCGACGTGGACGAAGCCCACGACCTGGCGCAGGAGATCTTCGTCAAGCTCTACCGCAACCTGGGGCGCTACGACCCCGAGCGGCCTTTCGAGCCCTGGTTCTGGAAGCTGGCCGCGAACACGACCATCAACTACCGGCGCAAGCGGGTGCCGGTCCCGGCAGAGCTGTCAGACGAAACCGTCGACGAAGCCAAGACCCCCCGGCCGCACGATCCCGTGCTCGTCCAGGCGCTCGCGCAGCTCGACCCCGCTTACCGCCTGCCGATCCTCCTTCACTACTACGCCGACCTCTCCCTCGAGCAGGTCGGCCACAGCCTCAACCTGTCCGTCCCCGCGATCAAGTCGCGCCTTCACCGCGCGCGAGCCCAGCTCCGCAACGCGCTGGCCGAGGCGGAGGAGGGGTCGCGATGACCGGCGACCAACCCCTCGCGTGCGCGCGCGTGCGCATCCTCCTCGAGGCATACGCCGATGGCTACCTGGCCGAGGACGATCCGACGCTCGCGTCGGCGGTGCGGCGCCACCTCGCCGGCTGCGCCGACTGCCGCCGCCAACACGAACAGGCGATCTCCATTCCATTCCGACTCCGCGCCCTGAGCTCCCCACGGCCCCCGGAGTCGCTGATCCACGGCGTCATGCGCTCGATCACGCCGTCTCGCGTCCGCGACCGACGGGCCTGGACTCTTCTGCTGCCGGAAGCAATCCTGTCCACCTTCATCCTCTGGTATCTGTCCGGCCTCGACGGCCTCACCTCCATCGCCTCGGGCATCTTCGGAGACCTTCTCGGGTTGGCGGGCTGGGGCTCAGGCGCAGGACCTCTGCCGACTGTTCCCCGCGTCGATGTGGTGCTGCTCGTGGCGCTGATCGCGCTCACCGCGATCGCCGGTTATCACCTCTCGATCCTGATCCGGCTCACGCCAGGCCCGCTCACCGGCCGCCGTACCGCGCGTGAGTGAATCAAGCGCGCTTCATCCACTCCGACGCTGGTCCTGGGCGATCCTCATCTGCGGTCTTGTGGTCGCAGGCATCCTGCTGGCGCTCGCCGACATCACAGCCGGCGCCCGATGGCCGAACCCCATGGCGGACGTGCTCGTCGGCACACAGGTGGTCAAGAAAGTCAGCCCCGGGGTCAGGCCTCCGGAGACTCTTCGTTTTGACCGCAGCGGAATCAGTGAAAGGTTCGTCTTCGATCCCCAGATCGCAGGCTTCGGGCCGCTCAACCCATACCAGGCCCTTCGCGTCTTCCTGAGCGACGGCGCGGGCTTGGTGCTGCTGGCGCTGGCGGGGCTCTTGCTGTTCCCGACGCGAGCGCGTAATGCGGTCGAACGCCTGGAGGCGAATCACGGCGCTGAGATCGCGCTTGGCGCCGGGCTGGTGATCGTGCTGCTGACGCTCGCCGCGATCACGCTACTGCGGTTCACGCTGGTCTTTCTCGCGGTCGTCCCGTTCGTCTTGTTCGCCGCCTTGCTCGCCGCGCTGTTCGGGATCGCGTGCATCGCGCTCGCCATCGGACGGCTGCTGCATCGCAGGCTCCGACTGCCGGCCGTGCATCCGCTGATCGCCGCGCTCGCCGGCGCCCTGGTGGTGTTCGACCTGGCGGTCATCCCCTACGCAGGCGTCTTTGCCCTCGCCGCCGTGACGATGGCCGGGCTTGGTCTGGCAGTGGTCACGCGCTTTGGTTCCACGGATGGCTGGTCGTTCGGCGATCTCAATTGGTGAATTCAATGACCGTGGAGGGATGACGTGTTGATTGGTTTCTTGAACAGGACGCGAATGGTCGTGGCCGGCCTGGCCATCATTGCCTTGGTCCTCGGCACGCTGATTTACCGCGACATGTTCGTGCCCGGCAAGAACACGGCCAGCTCGCTGAACCTCTACACGGTCGCGCGCCGCACGGTAACCGCGAGCATCACCGGCTCAGGCAACCTCGTCCCCCAATCGCAGTCGAACGTGAGCTTCAAGGTCGCCGGCACGCTGACCGAGATCGATGTCCACGTCGGCGACCACGTCACGGCCGGCCAGACGCTGGCCGCCGTCGATGCCTCGTCCGAACGGAACGCAGTCGACCAGGCGACCGCCAACGTCGCGACCGCACAGGCCAACCTGCAGGCGGTGCTGACGCCACTGACCCAAAACCAGATCACGCAGCTCCAAAACAACGTGGCGACCGCGCAGCAGACCTACACCGACACGGTTGCCCAGGTCAACCTCACCAGCACGCAGGACGCAAACCAGGTCGCCGCGGACCAGACCCAGCTGGCAGCCGACCAGCAGACGCTCAGCTTCAACCTCACATATCAGAACGACCTCCTGCAGCTCACGAACGACAAGGCCACGTATCAAACCGCCCTCGCCACCTTCAACGGTGACCCCACCTGCCAGGGCGTGGCCTTCGCGAGCTATTCGGCGCAGTGCCTCAACGAGTTCACCTCGGTTTCCACCGCGCAGGGGACGGTCACCAACGATCAGAACAAGGTGAATCTCGACACGGCCCAGGTCGGCGCCGACCAAACCAGGCTGAACCAGGACACCGCCAAGCAGCAGACCGACAAGGTCACCGGCCAGCGCAGCGTCAACCAGGCCCTGGCCTCGCTGACCAGCGCGCAGGACCAGCTCAAGACGCAGACCGAGACCAAGCCTAACCAGATCGCCTCCGCGCGGGCCCAGCTCGCCAACGCCCAGGCGGCGCTTCAAACTGCGCAGGCGAACCTGAGCAGCACCACGCTCGTGTCGCCGATGGACGGCGAGGTCAACAGCATCAGCGGCGTGGTCGGCGAGACCGTCGCCCCTGGCGGGGGCACCACCGCCGAGGCTCCGGGCAGCCAGGCGCCGCTGCCGACAAGCACCGCCACCAACGCCTTCATGGTCATCGGCAACGTGAGCGCGATGGAGGTCGTGGTTCCATTCGCCGAGTCGGACGCGTCGCGGCTCGCTTTCAACCAGGACGCTCAGGTCACATTCGACGCCGTGCCCAACCTGACCATCAGCGGCCACGTCATCGCGGTCGCGAGCGCCGCGACCACGACGGGCGGAGTCGTGAACTACTACTCGACGATCGCCCTGAACCAGACCAACAAAGCCTTGAAGCAGGGGATGACCGCGAACGCCACGGTCACCGTGAACAAGGCGACCAACGCGATCACGGTGCCCAACCTCGCCATCAGCCACGTCGGGGGCCAGGCGTATGTCATGGTCCTGGCGGGCGGGCAGCAGGTCCAGACGCCGATCGACACCGGCGTCGCCGGCGACCAGTTCACCGAGGTGACCGGGGGCCTGAACGACGGCGAGCAGGTCGTCATCCCGACGGTCCGTGTCACCACGGGCACGGGCAACACGCGCGGCGGCGCTGGCGGTTTCGGCGGCGCCCGCGTGGGCACCGGCGGATGATCACCCTCGAAGGAATCACCAAGACCTACCGCATGGGCCGGGTCGAGGTGCCGGCGCTGCAGGGCATCGACCTCCACGTCGGGCGTGGCGACTTCGTTGCCATCATGGGCGCAAGCGGCTCGGGCAAATCGACGCTGATGAACATCATCGGCTGCCTGGACGTGCCGACCAGCGGCCGCTACCTGCTCGATGGCACCGACGTCGCCCGGCTCAACGACGACGAGCTGGCGCGGATCCGGAACAGGAAGATCGGTTTCGTCTTCCAGAGCTTCAACCTGATCCCCCGCACGAGCGCGCTTCACAACGTGGAGATGCCGCTGGTGTACGCCGGTGAGGGCGGGCGCACCGCCCGTGCCCGCGAAGCGCTGGTCGCCGTCGGCCTGGCCGACCGCGCCCACCACCAGCCGACCGAGCTCTCGGGCGGTCAGCAGCAGCGGGCGGCGATCGCGCGGGCGCTGGTGACCAACCCCGCGATCCTGCTCGCGGACGAGCCGACCGGAAACCTTGACAGCGGCTCCAGTCTCGAGATCATGAAGCTGCTGGCCACGCTCAATGCTGAGCAGGGCCGCACCGTCGTGCTGATCACGCACGAGCAGGACATCGCGCGGTTTGCGACTCGCGTCGTCGAGCTGCGCGACGGTCGCATCGTTCGTGACCAGCGGAGCGACCCGTGAACCTGTTCGAGGCACTGCGCATCGCCGGCAACGGTCTGCTCGCCAATCGCCTGCGCAGCTCGCTGACGATGCTTGGCATCCTCATCGGCGTCACGGCCGTGATCCTGCTCGTCGCTGTCGGTAACGGAGCGAGCGTGCAGATCAACAATCAGGTGCAATCGCTCGGCGCCAACGTGATCTACATCTATCCCTCGAACGCTCGCGGCTCGGGCGGCGTCTCCCAGGGATTCGGCACCGCACAGACGCTCACCCAGACAGACGTTGACGCGATCAATAACCGGCAGCAGGCGCCCGACATCGTCGCCGCGATCCCCATCGCGCAGAGCGGCGGCCAGATCACATATGCCAACCAGAACTACTTCGCGCCCACGACCGGCACCACGACCGCGTTCCCGACCGTCCGCAACTACCAGATCGCGGAAGGCACGTTCTTCACCGACGACGACGTGGCCGCGCGCCATCGCGTGGTCGTGCTCGGCCAGACCGTGGTCGACAACCTGTTCGGTTCAACCGATCCGATCGGCCAGACCATCAAGATCAGCAAGCAGAGCTTTCGGGTCGTGGGCGTGTTCGCCACCAAGGGCGGCACCGGTCTTGGATCCCAGGACAATGTCGTCGTGGCGCCGATCACAACCGTGTGGGCTTACCTCACCGGCGAGCGCGGCAAGGTCATCAGCCAGATCGTCGCCTCGGCGTCATCGCCCAGCGTCGTGACTCAGGCGGAGACGGAGATCACGACCATCCTGCTGCAGCGCCACCAGATCTCGGACGCGACCCAGGCCGACTTTCAACTCCAGAGCCAGCAGGACATCCTGAACCAGGCGAACTCGATCGCCACCGCGCTCACGCTCGTCCTCGGCGCCATTGCCGGCATCTCGCTCGTGGTCGGGGGCATCGGGATCATGAACATCATGCTGGTCACCGTCACCGAACGCACGCGCGAGATCGGCATCCGCAAGGCGATCGGGGCCCGGCGGCGCGACATCCTGATCCAGTTCTTGATCGAGGCGATGGTGCTCAGCGGCCTCGGTGGCGCGCTCGGGATCGCGGTCGGGGCGCTGCTCGCGCGGGAGGCGCCGAACATCCCCGCCATCGCGAGCTCGAGCTTCCCCACGCCCGTCGTCTCGGCGCCGTCGGTGGTGCTGGCGTTTTGCGTCTCGGTTGCGATCGGGCTGTTCTTCGGCATCTATCCCGCCAACCGGGCAGCGCGGCTGCACCCGATCGAAGCCCTCAGGTACGAGTGAAGGAGTGAGAGCGTGAAGGCTTACGTCGTCGCTTTGCTGCTGGTGGTCGGAATCCTGGGCGGTTTTTACGGCGGCTACAAGATCGGGCACAACAACGTAAGCGCGAACACCACGGGCCAGACCCCGACCGCGCGCGGCGGCAACGTGACGGGAGGTTTCGGCGGCGGACGCGGAGCCGGGGGCGTCTGTCCGAGCCCCGGAGCTCCAACACCATCGCCTGGCGCCCGCGCCGTCGCCACCGGCACCGTTACAGGCCTGACCTCGAGCACGCTCACCGTGACCAATCCCAACTGCGACGTCAAAGTCACATTCGACGCCACCGTGCAGATCTCGCGCCAGGTCTCGGGCAGCACGAGCGACTTGAAGGACAACCTGACCGTCACGATCATCGGGACGCGTCAGGCCGATGGAACCATCAAGGCGACCGCGATCCAGATCGGCAACGCCACGATCAGCATCGGCAACCAATCGCCGCCGGCGAACGGAGGCTAGGCGCCCGCCCCGCGTCCAAGCGGTTTCTCGAACCAGGCGACGTCCCAGTAGCGGCCGAACTTGCGGCCCTGCTCCGTGTAGTGGGCGACGCGCTTGAACCCGAACCTCTCGTGGAGGGCGATGGAGGAAGGATTCGGCAGCGCGATGCCGGCGTATGCGCGATGCAGGTCTTCGCCCTCGAGCGACTGGAAGAGCGTCTCGTAGAGCCTCGAGCCCGCGCCCTTGCCAGTTGCGTCAGGGGCGAGGTAGATGCTGGCCTCGACCGACGTCTCGTATCCGGGCTTGGGCCGGAAACGGCTGCTGGACGCGTAGCCGATCACGCGATCTTCATCGAGCGCAACGAAAAGCCGGTACCGCCCGCTCGTCTCGTAGTGGCTGAACCATTTGCGGCGGACATCTATGTCCACCGGTGCCGTGTCGAACGTGCAGTGCGACTCGACCACGTAGTGGTTGTAGATATCGTTGATCGGGCTGAGATCTGCCGTGGTCGCCGGGCGGACGTGGACGCGGTCGTGAATCACGCGAATGAGTGTATTTCGGACAATTGGCGGCATGGATCGGATCGAGCTCCGAGGAATGTCTTTCCAGGGCCGCCACGGAGTGCGCCCGGCGGAGCGCGAGCAGCCGCAGGAGTTCAGGGTCGATATCGAGGTCGAAGCCGACCTGGCCGAGGCTGGGCGGACCGACCGGCTGGCGGACACGGTCGACTACACCGCGGTCAGGGCGGCGGCCAGGGACGTGATCGAGGGGGAGTCGATGAAGCTTCTGGAATCGCTGGCGTCGGCGATCGCCGGGCGAGTCATCGCCATGCCTCGAGTCGAGTCGGTGTCGGTGCGCGTGGCCAAGCGGCCGCCGAGCATGCAGCCGATCGAGGCCGCGGCCGTTCGCATTAATAGGACGCGCGCATGAAACAGGGGCCCCCGCGAACTCTCGGCGTAGCCTCCGAGTTCGTGGGGTCCACGATCGCCTATTTCGACTGCTTCTCCGGCATCTCGGGCGATATGGCGCTCGGGGCGCTCATCGACTCGGGTGCCGACCGGGCGGTGCTCGACGCCGCGGTCGAGGCGCTCGGGCTCACCGGCGAGGTGACGATCGAAGTTCGACACGAGACAAGAGGTCACGCCGGCGGCACGCGGGTGCTGGTGGGCGTGACCGAGCGCATCGAGCGCACGGTGCCGGCCCTGCGCCTGGTGGTCGAGGAATCGGGCGCGCCCGAAGGCGTCAAAGTGCCGGCGCTCGACGCCATCAACCGGTTGGCCCGCGCCGAGGCGCGAGTCCACGGCATCGCCGAGGAGCAGGTCCACCTGCACGAGCTCGGCGGCGCCGACACGCTCGTCGACGTGGTGGGGGTCTTCTGGTTGCTGCACGCACTCGACGTGGTTCGCGTCTACTCGTCGCCGCTGCCCGCGCCGCGCGGGCTCAAGGGTGGGATGCCGCTGCCGGCGCCCGCGAGCCTGCGCGTCCTCGAAGGCTCAGGCGCGGTGTTTCAACCCACCGACGAGCAGCGCGAGCTGGTCACCCCGACCGGCGCGGCCATCCTGGCGGCGAGCGCCACCTTCGAGCGGCCGGCCATGATGATGCGCCGCGTTGGCTACGGCATCGGTGCCCACGACGCGCCTGGCAACTCGCTGGCGGTATGGATCGGAGACGAGGTGGCCGGCCAGACCGGTGTGACGCTCCTGGAGACAAACCTCGATGACATGGCACCAAATCTCATCGCCGCCCTGGCCGAGGACCTCATGGCCGCGGGCGCGCTCGACGTCACCGTGGTTCCAGCGCTGATGAAGAAGGGGCGGCCTGGCCACGTGCTCACCGTAATGGCGCCGCCGGAGCTGGTGGCGAGCCTGAGCGATCTCTTGCTCCGCCACAGCACGACCCTTGGGATTCGCCTGTCGCCGATCCAGCGTGTGATCGCGGGGCGACGCGTGATCGATGTCATCACGCCGATCGGGCCGGCGCGGGTCAAGGTCAAGGAGCTGGATGGGCGACCAGTCGAGGTCGCGCCCGAGTACGAGGATTGCCGCCGCATCTCGCGCCAGACCGGCATGGATCTACGCGAGGTGATGCGCGTGGTTGCCGAGGCGGCTCGACGTGAGCTTGGCCTTCCATGACCGCGCGTGTGCTCGATGGAAGGGCGGTAGCGAAGGAAGTCTTCGACCAGATCGCAAAGGCCGTCAGTGACCTGGTGTCACGGGGCGGATCGCGGCCTCGCCTTGCCACCGTGCTGGTCGGCGATGATCCCGCCTCTGCGGCCTACGTGGCGCTGAAACAGCGCAACGCCGGCAACGTTGGCATCGAGTCCGAAGATCACCGGCTGCCGTCGACGACCACCACCGAGGAGCTCCTCGCGCTGGTCGAGAGGCTCAACCGCGATGAGCTGGTGAGCGCGATTCTCATCCAGCAGCCGGCGCCGAAGCAGATTGACATGCACCGGGTGGTCTTCGCTATCGATCCGGTCAAGGATGTCGATGGCTTTCACCCCATCAACGCCGGCTTGGTTGCGCTTGGATTGCCCGGCGGGGTGGAACCGTGCACACCCGCCGGCATCGTGTTACTGCTCGAGAGGTCGGGCATCCGGATCGAGGGCGCGAACGCGGTTGTTGTTGGACGAAGCAACCTGGTTGGCAAGCCGACGGCGCTGCTCCTGCTGAAGCGCAATGCCACCGTGACCCTCTGCCACACCCGGACGCAGGACCTGGGGGGTCACACGCGGGGCGCCGACATCCTCGTCGCCGCGGCCGGGCACGCCGGCCTGATCGGCCAGCAGATGGTGAAGCCCGGCTCGGCGGTGGTCGACGTCAGCACCAACTGGGTCGGCGGTCGCCAGATCGGGGACCTCGGGCCCGGCGTGGATGCGGTCGCCGGATGGCTGACGCCCAATCCGGGCGGGGTGGGGCCGATGACCCGCGCCATGCTGATCAAGAACACGTACGAGGCAGAGGTCCGCCGCCGAGGTTAGGCCGGACGGCGAAGGGCGAAACCCAGCCAGACATACCAGGCCGGGTTGACGATGAAGCCCTCGATCGCGGCGGGCAGCAGAACCAACGGGCTGGTGGCGCTCAGGATGATCAGCCGCGCCAGGTAGATCACGATCAAGAGCGCGCCGGACAGATAACCCAGATAGCTCAGGTTGCGAGGAAAGCTCGCGTCTTGGCCCATCAGGTATGCGAACGCGAGCGTCGCGATGCCGGCGATTCCGAATGTGCCAAGCCCTCTTGGATCGATGGCGCTCGGCAGCGAGCTCGCCTGGTCAGGTGGATGGATGGCGTTGGCAAGGTCGTAGCCGCCGTGAAGGGTCGCGGCCAAAGCGCCGGCAAGGCCGAACACCAACGCCCAGAGCGCGTAACCTCCGCCGGCCGGCTCGAGGCGGATATAGAGGCCGAGCAGTGCGCTCGCTCCGAACACGCCGCCGGTGAGCAGGAACAAACCGCTCAGACCGGCGCCGAGCCCAGGCGACGCGCGCGCGATCAACACGAAGGAGACCGAGTAAAGAAGCCCGCAAGCCCCGGCCAGCCAGGCGCTTGGGTACGCGGTGTGCCGGTATGACGCAATCATCACGCGGTGCATGCTAATAGGCCGCGATGACAAATCAAGGCCCACGCCGTCGAGTCCGCTCCTGGCTGATCGTTTGACGTATCCGGAAGCCCTCGACTTCCTCTCCAGGCAGGGCCGCTTTGCGATGAAGCTCGGCACCGAGCGAACCCGAGCCATCCTGGACCGCCTGGGGGCACCGGATCGAAAACTGAGCGGCGCGCTCATCGCGGGCACCAACGGCAAGGGCTCGACGGGCGCCTGCCTGACCTCGATCCTTCGTGCGGCCGGGCACAGCGTGGGCTTTATGCCCAAGCCGCATCTGATCTCTTACACCGAGCGGATCGAGATCAACGGCCGGCCCATCAGCGAGGACGAATTCGTCCACACGCTTGGGGACCTGCTGCCGACCCTGGACGAGATCGCCGCGGAGATGGGCCCGGCCACCGAGTTCGAGATGCTGACCGCGATGGCGGTCATGTTCCTGGCGCCGCGGGTCGACAGGCTGGTGTGCGAAGTCGGTCTTGGGGGACGGCTGGACGCCACCAATGCGCTGGACCTTGGCGTGACGGCGATCACCAACGTCGACCTCGACCATCAGAAGTATCTCGGCGACACCATCGGCCAGATCGCCCACGAGAAGGCGGCCATCATCAAGGATGGCAATCGTGCGGTCACGGGTTGCGAGGGCGAGGCGCTCCAGATCGTGGAGGCGCAGGCCGCCCGCGTCTCCGCGCAGCTCTGGCGCCTCGAGCGCGAGGTCAGCATAGAGTCGACATCCCTGGGCTGGGACGGACATGTGCTCAGCGTCACCGGGCCGGGATTCGTGCATCGCGACCTCCGGCTTCCGCTCGTCGGCGACTATCAGCCCGCGAACGCCGCCCTGGCCGTGGCAGCCGCGCATCTGCTGGATGCCGTCACTGACGATCAGGTTCGCGCGGGGCTGGCGTCGACTCGGTGGCCGGGACGCCTCGAGGTGATCGCAGAACACCCTCGCGTCATCCTCGACGGCGGCCATAACTCGGCGGCGATGGTCAAGGCGGGCGCGGCCCTTCGCCGGCTGATAGGTCAGGAGAGACTGGTGGCGGTGTTCGCCATGTTGAGCGAGCGAGACCCGGTCCAGCTGCTGGCGGCGCTCCGGACCCTGAAGCCCGAAGCGGTGGTCTTCACCGAGCCGGCGAGCGCGCAGGGCCACGTGATCGCGCCAGAGCGGCTGGCCGCCGAGTACGGCGCAGGCGCCTTGGTGGCGCGGCCGGCCGGCGAAGCCCTCGAGCGGGCCAGGAAGCTGGCCGGTACGGCGGGCAACGTCCTTGTCTGCGGGTCGATCTACCTGGTGGGAGAGATCCTGGCGCTCAGGGACTAGCCCGCAGGAAGCGCACGCACAGGTAGACGCTGCCCGAGATCATGGGCAGCAGCAGCACCAACCCGAAAAGCGCCCACCCAACTCCAGCGCTGATCGCCAGGCCGCCCAGGAGGACGATTCCCAGGCCGATTCCGCCGGCGCCCAGCAGGAGGTCGTTTCTCGATCTCGGCCGGGGAGTCAGCCGCGACGGAGCTGGACTCGAGGTTGCCAAGACGGAGCTGGGTCGCCTTCTGGCCGCGAGCCCGTAGATCAAGAGGCTGACGCCGGCCAGCCCGCCAAGGAGCGTGATGATCTCGGCGATCAGGCCTTCCCTGCTGTCGGAGACGCGCGTCGCGGCGGCGAACGCCAGCGCGACCAGCGCCATCCCGGCGACGACGGCATGCCACCGCACTCAGCGGGCGCTGCTGAGCAGGCTGCGGCGGAGCCTTCGCATGCCGCGAAGCCAGCGGTCGTAGTCATCCGCCTTGCGGCGGAAGTACTCGCCGACCTCGGCGTGAGGCAGGATCAGAAACCGCTCGGCCGCGATGCCCTCGACCACCGCGTCCGCGACGGTTTCGGGCTCCAGCGCACCCGCGGTCATGAAATCAAAGCCGGGCTGGCCGCGGCCAGCCAGCAGCATGTCGGTCCTCACTCCCTGGGGGCACAAACAAGAGATGCGGATTCCGTCGTCGCCGTGCGCGATCGCGAGCCACTCGAAGAATGAGAGCGCGGCCGCTTTGGTCGCTCCGTATGGAGCCGCGAAGACATGGTTCAGCAGTCCCGCCGCTGACACGGTGCCGACGATGTAGCCCTCCTTGCGATGGAGCATGCCGGGCAGTACGTGGCGCGCGACGAAGACGTGCGCCATCACGTTGACCTCCCATATGCGCTGCCAATCGCTGTCATCCGCCTCTGGACCGCCGCCGACTGCGATGCCCGCGTTCGAGCAGAAAAGGTCGATCTGACCATGCGCCGCCTCGACCTGTTTCACCATCCGCTCGACGTCAGCCTCGCGTGAGACGTTGCATTCGATGGCGGTGCCCATGATTTCCTCAGCGACCGTCTTGGCGGCGCCGCCATCGATGTCGGCGACGATCACGGCCTTGGGACTCTCGGAAGCGAATCGCCTGGCAAGGGCGCGACCGATGCCGCGCGCGGCGCCCGTGACGACGATGACCCGGTTGCTCAGCTCCATCGCAAGCTCTTCATACGCGTCAGCCTGAACATTCGACAGCCCTCCCGGTGGCTCTTCGCCCTGTGATTACCAAGCCTGATTGTGGCCGGAAAAAAATTCCTGTGGAAAACACCCGCCCGGTCCTTTCGGAGACTTGCGATAGCGCATAGAATCACTCCCCATGGTCGGAGGGGGCCTTGACTACAGCGCGCCCTTTCAGCGCGCAATCGAGCTGATTGGGAAACGCTGGACCGGGGCAGTCGTGAAGGCCCTCATCCCGGCGCCGGCCCGCTTCAACCAGCTGCTCGCGGGCATCCCTGGGATCAGCGATCGCGTCTTGACGGAGCGTCTGCGCGAGCTCGAGACCGAGGGTATCGTCGAACGGCTTGTCGACCCGGGACCACCGGTGAGGGTGAGCTATCGATTGACCTCGCGCGGACGGGCGCTCGAGCCGGTGCTGGCCTCGGTTGCGAACTGGGCAGAGAGCTGGCTGTCGACGCCGGCCGCCGCGGTGGGCTGAGTCCGCGCCCGACCTCGGCACATCTCACGGTGGGCCCTCCCTTCCTCCACCGTGCCTGCCCTCCCCCGCCGGCACACCTCGATCGAGCTTAGGATTCGGAAAAATCAAGCACAACCCCGCCTGTTAAGAGGATCGAAAAGTCATGCCAAACACGACTGATAGGCTTTACCGAATGCCGATTGGCGATTTTCTCCGCCGCCGGCCCGAAGCTCAGTCGTGTCAGGCATGCGGTTCGCCTCTACCTCACGGTGCGGTGTTCTGCGCCTCCTGCGGTGTGAGGGCCGATGATCCCCAGGCTGAGCCTCTGCACATCGTCGATCGCACCACGGGCCTTTTCAATGATCGTTTCGTCCGTCCGGTGCTCGAGGACGAGCTGGCGCGCGCCCATCGCTACCAGCGCAACCTCGGCGTCCTGCTGATCGAAGCCAACGGCGCGCTGCCCGCGGACGAGGCGCTGAAGACCATGGCTGCATCGCTGGCGAGCACCGTGCGGGACGTTGACACGCCAGGCGTCCTCGGCCGGACCCCGCCCCAGCTCCTCGCCATCCTGCCCGACACCGACGTCGCCGGCACGGCCCATGCCGCCAACCGGGTGCTGGCCGCCGTGAACGAGGCGCTCAAGCCTCAGGGCGCCCAGGCGGCGGTCGGACTGGTCTGCGTACGCCCGGGTCAGCGTGTGCGCGCGGGCGCCGTCATCGAGAGCGCGAGCCGGTCGCTGCGTTCGGGTCGTCCCGAGATGATGGGCAAGCCCGCCTGACGCTCGAGATCTACCTCGCCCGCCACGGCGAGACGGAGTGGAGTCTCTCTGGGCGGCACACCGGCACCACCGATCTGCCCCTCACCCCACGCGGCGAGGACAAGGCCAGGGCCCTGCGTCAGCGGCTCAGTGGCATCCAGTTCGACGCTGTCTACTCGAGCCCGATGCAGCGCGCCTGGCGCACCGCCGAGCTCGCCGGCTTTCAGAATCCGCAGATCACGCCGCTGCTGCAGGAAGTTGACTATGGCCGTTACGAAGGATTGACCACCAAACAGATCCATGAATCGGATCCTGACTGGGAGCTGTACAAAGACGGCTCGCCGGGCGGCGAGACCCCACAGCAGATATACACGAGGGCGCAGGAGTTCATCGCCCTCGCGACTCGGCACGCAAACGCGAGGCTGATCGCGTTTGCCCATGGCCACATCCTGCGTGCGATCGCGGTGAGGTGGATCCACGCCGAGATCAGAGTCGCGGCCGGGCTGCAGCTGGATGTTGCCACCCTCAACATCATTGGCGACACCGACCGTGGTCGTGTCGTCGCCCTGTGGAATTCGCCGTGAAGCGGCTTCAGATCTTGCGCCGGAGCGACCACGTGCGGCTGCGCACACCTGGAAGTCCCGCGAACACGAGATACGCCGACGTGGCGACATCAGCGCGATACGTGTGTCGCTCGCCTGGATTGATGAGCAGCATCTCACCCGTGCCGACCTCGCCCGACTGCACGCCATTGTCGAAGTGCAAGCGCCCGCCGGTGACGATCACCGCGACCGGGATCGCGTTGCGATGCTCGGGCACGGCCTGGCCTGGCTCGAGCCGCAGGCCGATGACGCGCATCGAACCGCAGTCGGCGATCTGCTCGAAGCCGAATGCACGCCGACCCTCGCCGACGTTGGGCACAGGCATCGACGACTATGATGCCGCCCCGGCTTGGTTCGCGATCGGGCGATGAACATCGTCCACGCGACCGGCATCGACGGTGCGCGCCAGGCGCGCGGCACCGTGGTCGTGATCGACGTCCTCCGCTCATTCACCGTCAGCGCTTACGCGCTGGCCGGCGGAGCGCGCGAATGCCGTCTCGTCAAGACCGTCGCCGAGGCGCGTGCTCTCGCCGCCCGAACTCCAGGAGCGGTGGTCTGCGCGGAGGAAGACGCGCTGCCCGTCGAGGGGATTCCGATCAGCAACTCTCCGACCCACATCCGCGAGGTGGACCTCAATGGTCGCGTCCTCATCCAGCGTTCAACAGCGGGGACGCAGGTGGCGGCGGCGGTCGACGGCAACGACATCTTCGCGGCGAGTCTGGTCGTGGCCCAGGCTACCGTTCAAGCCTGCCTGTTAAGAAAGCCCGAGACCCTGACGCTCATCGCCTCGGCGGATCATCCGGAAGATCACGCCTGCGCGCTCTACATGGAAGGCATCATTCGTGGCCTTCAGCCCGACCTCGAGACGCTGCTGCAGACGCTGCGCGAGACCGAGCGCTACCGCCGGGCGAGGAGCGGAAGATGGCCGGGATTTCCGGCCACCGACCTCGACCTGTCGCTGGCTGCCGATCGCTTCGAATTCGCGATGCCGGTGACCAAAGAGAACGGCTACCTCCGCCTGGCCGCGAGCACTCAGCGCCGGCGCTGAGGGTCATCCCAAGGCACGCTCAGCGGATCGCGAAAACCAACAGAGTGGCAAGCTGGCAGAGCTCCGCCGTGGCGCCGCAAACATCGCCGGTCGCCCCGCCCACCCGGCGGCGCGCCAGGGTGGAAATGCCAAGCGCGGTCAGGCCAACCAGGGGCAGCGCGATCGCCGCTCGCCTCCAGTCGATGGCGCAGACGATGGCGGCCGTGGCCGCACCGAAAACAAAGTCGGTGCCGCGGTGTCTCGCCTCCGAGGCCGCCACCCCCAACCCGCTCGGCCTGACATAGGGGACAAAAGTGACCACCGAGAGGGTGGCCAGCCGCGACAGCGCGCCGGCGACGACGAGCGCGGCCAGGCCGCGAGCAGGCGACATGGCGGAGATCGCGGCCACCTCCAGCAGAAGGACCACGACGATCGCGGTCACGCCGAACGAGCCCAGCCTCGGGTCACGCATCTTTTCCAGCCGGCGCGTGACATCACCGCCGCCAAGCAGGCCGTCGGCGCTGTCGGCCAGGCCGTCCAGGTGCATGGCTCCCGTGAGGACGCTCAGCACCGCTACCCCGCCCGCGGCGGCCAGCAAGGGCGTGGTCACCGAGCTCAGGACCGCGAACACCGCACCCGCGGCGAGCCCGATGAAAGCCCCGATGGCAGGGAAGTAGGCTCGACCCAATCGCTCGCCGGGGCTGCCGTCCACGTTGGCGACCGGAAGCACGGTCAGAAAGGACACGGCCGCGCGAAGCGAGCGAATCGTCGAATTTGGGTTGCTCATCGCGCGGGCCCGCCCAGCTCGAGGGTGCGACCGGCGACCAGCAGCAGCGAACGCTCGGCGCACGCTGCGAACGTTGCGTTGACCCCGCCGAGCACGTCGCGGAACCTACGCGCCAGCGGGTTGGCGGGCACGATGCCCAATCCGACCTCGTTGCTGACGACGACTCCGCGCCGGTCCGCGAGCATGCGCGCGGACTCCGCAGCCCGGGCGTGGATCTCATCCGGTTTCCGGCCGGCGGTGAGCAGGTTGGAGACCCACAGCGTCAGGCAGTCGACGATTACGAAATCGCTCGGCGGAGCCGCTCTGATGGCATCGGTGAGGGCCAGCGGCTCCTCGACGGTGGACCATCGCGGAGGCCGCTCGCTGCGGTGGCGGCGGATGCGTTCATCCATCTCGGCGTCGTCGGGGGTGGCGGTGGCGACGAAGGTCACCGGACCCTCAAACTCGCGGGCGAGGCGGCCGGCGAGCTGCGACTTGCCGCTGCGTGCGCCCCCGAGGATGAGCACAAAGCCCATCAGTAGTCGATGCCGCGCATGGCCCGGATGCCTCGATCGAAAGCGTGCTTCAGGTTGCGCATCTCGGTCACCGTGTCCGCCAGGTCGATCAGCGCTTGCGGCGCATCGCGGCCGGTCGCGATCACGTTTAGCGCCGCCGGCCGAGAGGCGAGCACCGCCACGACCTCGGCGGTCGGAATCCAACCCCAGCTCATCGGATAGGTGATCTCATCGAGCACGACGAGGCGGTAGTCGGCGGACTGGATTCTCTCGCGCGCGATCCGCCACGCCTCGCGCGCGATGGCCTCGGTGCGCTTCATGTCCCGGGAGTCCCACGTGAACCCGTCGCCGATGGTCCACCACTCGACTCCAAGCCGGGTCGCGGTCTCCTGCTCCCCGACCTTCCAGCGGTTCGACTTCACGAACTGGATCACGCACACCTTCCAACCGCGGGCCACGGCCCGAAGCGCGGTCCCGAACGCCGCCGTCGATTTGCCTTTGCCCTCACCCGTGTTCACGATCACGATCGAGGCGGTCTTGCGTGAGGCTCGCGGCGGAGTTTGGAGCGGGACCTCGTCGGCTTTCAATTGCGCACCGGCACGACCGCGGTTCCGGAGCCGTTCATCTGAATCACGCGCACCTGGGCCCGATAGTGTTCGGCGATCGCCGGTTCGGTGAGGACCTCGGCGGCCGCACCGACAGCCACCAGGCGGCCGGCGACAAGCAAAGCAAGACGGTCGGCGTACTGGCCGGCGAGGGTGAGCTCATGCATGGCCGCGATCACGGTCAGCTCCTGCTCCCTGCGCAGCTGATCGATCAGCTCCAGCACCGATTGCTGGCGCCCGACGTCGAGGGATGATGTCGGTTCGTCGATCAAGAGCACAGGCGCCTGCTGCGCCAGCGCGCGGGCGATGGCGGCGCGCTGCCTTTCGCCGCCACTCAAGCGGTCGAGCGGCCGCGACGTCATGTCCTCGAGCGCCAGCCTGCGCACGATGTCCCTGACGATGCGGCGGTCGCGTGAGCTCTCCCTGCCCAGGTAGCCGAGGTGGGGAGCCCTCCCCAGCAGGACGTACTGCGACACCGTCATGCCAGCCGGCATCTGCGGCTCCTGCACCAACATGGCGACGTTGCGCGCAGCTTGGCGCTGGCTCAACGCGGTCACCGCGCGGCCGCCGATCTGGATCTCGCCGCGAAACGGCACCAGGCGCGCGATCGCCCGCAAGATCGTCGTCTTGCCCGCGCCGTTGGGGCCGATCAAGGCCACCCACTCGCCGGAGGCCACGCTCAGGTCCAGGTCATGGACCACGGGGTCGCCGTCATATGCCACCGACACGCCGGCGAGGACGATGTCGCTCACAGCGGCGCCCCTCGCGTCGACCGCATGACCGCGATGAAGAAAGGCGCCCCGAGAAAAGCCGTGATCACCCCGATCGGCAGCTCCGCCGGCGCGACCACGGTGCGGGCGGCGGTATCGGCGAGGACCAGGAACGCCGCCCCGAACAGGACCGACAGCGGGATCACGACCCGGTAGCTGCGGCCGACCAGCAGCCGGATCGTGTGCGGCACGATGATGCCGACAAAGGCGATCGTCCCGCCGACCGCCACCACCGCGGCGGTGCCGAGCGTGGCCGCGACGACGACGATCAGCCGCACCCTCCGCACCGGGATGCCGAGGCTTGTGATCTCGTCCTCTCCGAGCGTCAGCGAGTCCAGCAACCGGCGGTGGAGGAAGATCACTGCCACGCTCAGGACGACATAAGGAAGGACCAGTATCACGTCGTCCCAGCCGGCGGTGACGAGCCGGCCCAGGATCCACGAATACACCTGGCGGATGGAGCTGGTCTGGGTCTGCTGCACGTACGACTGGATCGAGTTGAAGAAGGCCGCGATCGCGACTCCGGCCAGGATGAGTCCGGTCGTTGACCTCAGACCGGTGACGGAGCGACCGAGCGCGTAGGCGCCCGCCACGGCGGCGCCGGCGCCAACAAAGGCGGCGAGGGGAACGATGTTGACACCGAGCAGTGACATGCCTGGAGCAAACGCGATCGCCAGGGTCGCGCCAAGATTGGCGCCGGCCGCCGCGCCCAGCAGGTAGGGGTCGGCGAGAGGATTGCGAAACACTCCCTGGTAGGCTGCCCCGGCGATGGCCAGGGTGCCGCCCACCAGCACGCCGAGGACGACACGCGGGAAGCGCAGCGACCACAGGATGTTGGCCTGGCCTGGATCAGCCGCCGCACCGGTGCCCAACCACGGGAGCGGCGCCAGGAGGGCGCCAAGGACGGTGCCCAAACCGATGTGCACCGGGCCGACCAGGACACCGACTCCGCAGCAAAGCAGCAGCGCCAGGAAGCCTCCTGCGGCCCACATCCAGGGCAGCCTGGGCATGCCGCTCAGGACTACCGGCGATGCGGGGGTGACGCGGACGCTGACGCCGAGCATCAAGCCGCCTTTTTTTCCAGCTGCCGAACATGGGCAGCGATCGCGCGCATGAACTCGATGATCCGCGGGCCCCACCGGGAAGCCACGTCGTCGTCGACCCCGATCACCTGTCCGGATTTGACGGCTGTGATCGCCCCCCACCCGGGTCGAGCCGCGACGGTGCTCAGGTCCTGCTGGCAGCACTTGGTGTCGGCCAGCACGATCAGGTCTGGATTCGCGGCCACGATGTACTCCGCCGACAGCTGGGGGTAGTCAGGAGTGGCGGCGGTCGCGGAGTCGGCGATGTTGCTCAGGCCTAGCAACTTGTAGACCTGGCCGATAAAAGTCGCCGACGTGACCGAGTAGTAGGTGTTGTCGAGCTCGTGATAAACCCTGAGCTGGCGGGCGGGCCTGGACACAGACGCCACGAACGCGCCGACCTGTGATCGCATCCCGGCGACGACCGACTCCGCCTCGGCTCCATGGCCGGTCGCCACACCGAGCTGCTTGATCTCCAGGTAGCTGTCGTCGAGGTTCTTGGCGGCCGGCTCGATGAGGATGGGGAGGTTCAGCGCCTGCAGCCCGTGCACGAGGCCACCCGTGTCTTCGGCGGCGACGACGAGATCTGGGCTGTAGCCGGCGATCGCCTCGATGTTGGGTTGGAAGCCGGAGAGCTTGGTCCGGGGCGCGCTCGACGGGTAGTTCGATTGGTCGTCCACGGCGGCGACCTGGGCTCCGGCGCCGATCGCGAACAGCATCTCGGTCGCCGTTGGCGACAGTGACACGATGCGGTGTGGCTTCTGGGCGATGGTGACGGTGGCGCCGCCTGGTCCGGTGATCGAGACCGGGAAATGGGCGGCTGCCGGAGTCGGCGCTGACTGGGCGGCTCCGCAAGACGCAATCGCGAAACAGGAAGCGACGGCCATGACTCGGATCGGGGCGGCCAGTTTCGCGCTGGCCGTGTGCTGATGCTTGTGCATCCAGCGGTCCTCCCGCGGCAACAGCCCCACCTCGGAAGGGAAACCTCGCCGCAAGAGGCACCCCCACTGATCCGCGCAAGTGGGATCGACCGCTCACCGGACGGGTCTCCTGGCTCGTGGATCCTCGCGTCCAGGCCGCCTTCCCAAGGCTCTTCGCCTCAGTGGCCGCTGGCCGGACGCTCCCCACTCACAGTTGCGCGACAGCGCCGGATTTGAACCGGCTTCCCGCGTCCAGGGAGCTATTCAGTTGTGCCCACCATTATGGCCGGGCTCCGGCGGGTGGGGGCCGTTGTCGTGGCCGGAGACGCCCGCGTCGTCAAACGTGGCCATCTCATTGATGAGGTGCACGGCGGCGCGCACGACCGGCAGCGCCAGCACGGCGCCGGTGCCTTCGCCGAGGCGAAGGTCGAGATCGAGCAGCGGTCGCAAACCGAGCTGATGCAGCACCGCTGCATGGCCAAGCTCTTGCGACCGGTGCGAAGCGATCATGTATCCGTTCACGCGCGGCGCGATCGCCGTCGCCGCGAGCGCGGAGGCGCCAGACACAAAGCCGTCGATGAGGACCGGCTTCCTTTGTTGGGCTGCCTCGACGATGACTCCCACCAGGCCCGCGATCTCGAGCCCTCCCACTGCGGCGAGCGTTTCGATGGGGCCTTGAGCGATCGAAGCCGCATTGACCTTCAGCGCCCGTCGTACCGCGTTCAGCTTGCGTGCCAACCCGGCGTCGTCGATCCCGGTGCCGCGTCCAACCACGGCCACCGGATCAAGCGCCGTCAGGGCGCAGATCACGCTCGCGGACGCGGTGGTGTTGCCGATTCCCATGTCGCCGGTGAGCGCGATGTCGAGGCCGGCCGCGAGCGCCTCGCGGACGAGCGAGCGCCCGGCGTCGATCGCCTGCATCGCCTGCTCAACCGTCATCGCCACGCCCTGCGTGATGCTCGCTGTCCCGCGCTTGACCTTGAGCGCGGAGAGGTTGGGATGCGCTGGAAGATCAGCATCGACGCCGATGTCCGCCACGACGACGCGCGCGTGTGCATGCCGCGCGAGCACGTTGATCGCCGCGCCGCCGCGCAGGAAGTTGAGCACCATCTGCGCTGTGACCTCGCGTGGATACGCGCTGACACCTTCCGAGGCGACGCCGTGGTCGGCCGCGAGCGTGAAGACGACGGCGTCCTTGAGCGGTGGGTCGAGGCGGCCGGTCATCCCGGCGAGGCGGATCGACAGTTCCTCCAGCACCCCAAGGCTGCCTGCGGGTTTGGTCAGCTCCGCCTGACGCGCCACAGCCTGGCGCATCGCCTCTTGATCGAGGGGAGGGATCGACACCTCGAGTTTGCGGACCTGCGCCATGTGGGCATCGAATGCTAGCCGAGCTACGTTTGGCGCCATGAAGTTCGTCGAGTTCCGGCGCCTGTGCCTCTCGATGCCCGAGGCCGAGGAGCTGGAGACCTGGGGCGAGGCCACGTTTCGCGTCCGCGGCCGCATCTTCGCCATGGGCTCACCGGAAGGGGCGTCGGTTTCGGTCAAGGCCTCCCTCGACGACCAGGCCGGGCTGGTCGCGATGGACCCGAAGACGTTCGCGATCTCGGCCTACACGGGCCGCTTCGGCTGGGTCAACGTGAAGCTGGCCCGGCTAGGGCCGGCGCTGGCCGAGCGGCTGATCAAAAACGCCTGGGAGCGCACCGCCCCCAGGCGATTGGTCGTCCCTAGAAAGCCCGCCGCCGGGAGCGCCCGGCCCCGAGGAGCCGCACGATGATCAGCAGGATCGCGGCGCCGATGAAGGCCATGATCATGGCGCTGATGATGGGATGGCCTGCGATCGCGATCTGGAAGTGAAGCATGCCCGCCAGCACGATGCCTCCGATCAAAGCACCGATGATGCCAACGATGACGTCCCAGAACAGGCCGAGACCGTGGCCCAGCGCGAGATGGCTGGCCAGGAAACCGGCCACGAGTCCGACCAGGATCCACAAGAGGATGTTGTCCATGTCGAGGGTTACGGGCGAACCGTTGACCGAGATGACCATTACAAAAAGGCCTCCTTTACATAACTAGATCTCGCCACCCGTAAAACGCGCCGGGGCGTCAGGCCACCTTGAAGGCGAGCTGGCCAAACGCAGCGCCCAGGATGCGATTGAAGGCCGGATACGGGTGGACCACGTCGGCGAGCGTGCGCACCGGGGTGCCGACTTTGACTGCGACCACGAGCTCGCCGAGGATCTCGCCCGCGCGCGGGGTCACCAGCGTCGCCCCCACCAGCACGCCGCGCTCGCGATCGGCGATGAGCTTCAGCGCTCCGCCGTGAAAATCATGGATGTAGCCGCGGGCCGCCTCACCCGGATCCATCGCCACCACGACGACGTCGATCCCGCGATCCCGCGCCGCCTGCTCCGACCAGCCCACCGACGCCACCTCCGGGTCGGTGTACGTGACCCGTGGCACCGCGGTGTGGTCCGCGCGTGCGTCTTCGCCGCGGAGCCGTCGGGCCACGATCTGGCCGTGGTAATAGGCGAGATGGGTGAAGCCCGCGATGCCCGTGATATCACCCGCGCCATAGATGCCGTCGCGCGCCGCGAGCGTGGCCGGGTCGACCTTGAGCCAGCCGCGCTCGGTCTCGGTCAGGCCCGCCGGCCGCCAGGCTTCGAAATTCGGACGCCGGCCGGTGGCGACCAGGAGGCGGTCGCCAGACACGATGGCGCCCGACTTCAGGTGCAGGACCACGTCCGCTGCTTGTTTCTCGACCGCGACGCAGGGATCGCCGACCATGACCTCGATGCCGTCGGCCTGCAGGTGCGGCAGCAGCGCAGCGCTGGCCTCAGGCTCCTCGAGGCCGAGGTACCGCGGCCCGGCCTCGACGACCGTGACCTTCGAGCCGAGGCGGGCGAAGGCCTGCGCGAGCTCGACACCGACGGCGCCTCCGCCGAGCACGACCAGCCTCTCCGGCAGCTCGCGTGGCACCGCGGCCTGCCGGTTGGTCCAGTACTCGATCTTGTCCAGGCCTTCGATCCGCGGGATCGCAGCGGTGCCGCCGTTGGCGATGACCACTGCCCGCCGGGCCACGAGCTGCTCGCCACCGACTTCGACCGTGCGCAGGTCGACGAGCTTGCCGGCGCCGCGAAAGAGCTTGGCCCCGGTGGCCTCGAGCGCGGCCGCGGGCCGCGTGTCGTCGAGGTCGCGCGCCATCCAGAGCACCCGCTTGGAGACTTTGGGAAAGTCCACCGTCCACTCGACGCGAGACGCGGCCAGCGTGCGCGCCCGGCCGGCCTCCTCGAGCGTCTCCGCCGATCTCAGCAAGGTCTTCGACGGCACACAGCCCCAGTAAGGACACTCCCCGCCGACGAGCTCGCGCTCTACGACGGCCAGCGAAACGCCGCTGCCCTCGATCCCGCCTGCGATGGCCTCCCCCGCGACTCCGCCGCCCAGGCACACGACATCAAATTCCTGCGGCAACCTGATTTCCTCCTTCCGCGCTCGCGCGACGCAACGACTCGAGCAGTGAGGTGGCCGTGAACGTCCCGAGGAACCGGTCGCCTTCGAAAACTGCGGCCCGCTCCGTAGGGCTGCCGAGGGCGGCCGCAAACGCCTCGGTCAGAGTGCTCGAAACCTGAACGCGCGGCTCTCCGGCGGTGGGTCCTTCGGAATATTCAAGGGTCTTGGGGTCGATGGTCACGACGGACATGCGGCGGACGAGGCGCTCGCGACCCAGAAACTCGGTGACGTACTCGCTCGCCGGGCGGGTGAGGATTCGCTCCGGCGTGTCGTATTGAGCGACCTGTGCTTCCATTTTCAAAAGGCAGATGCGATCGCCGACCACCACCGCTTCGTCGATGTCATGGGTCACGAAGACAACCGTCTTGCGCATCGAGCGCTGAATGCCGATGAACTCCTGCTGCAGACGCTCGCGCGTGATCCGATCGACCGCGCCGAAAGGCTCATCCATCAAGAGGACCGGGGGATCGGCCGCCAGCGCCCTGGCGAAGCCGACTCGTTGGCGCTGACCCCCAGAGAGCTGGTGCGGGTAGCGGTCGCGATATTCGGCGGGGTCGAGGCCGACCAGGTCGAGCAGCTCGTCGATGCGCTTTTTGATGCGTTCCGGATTCCACTTCCACAGCCGCGGCACCGTGCCGACGTTGTCGCCGACGGTCATATGCGGAAAGAGGCCGGTCTGCTGGATGACGTAGCCCATCTTCAGGCGGAGCGCGGCGGGGTCGACGCCATGGGTATCGACGCCGTCGACGAGGATGCGTCCGCTGTCGGGATCGAGGAGCCGGTTGATCATCCGCAGCGTCGTCGTCTTGCCGCAGCCTGAGGGGCCGATCAGCACGCAGGTCTGGCCGTCGGGAATCTCCAGGGTCAGGTTGCGCACAGCGTTGGAGCCGGCCGCGAAGTGCTTGCTCACGTTCTCCAGGCGGATCACGGCTCGACTAACGTAATCGAATGCCGGCGCGCCTATTCCTGGACACGGTGGACCCATGGATCAACTGGGACTGGCTTTCGACCCATGTTCCATATGTATGGGCCGCGCTTGAGCAGCACATCGTCCTGACCGTGATCGCGGTCGCGGCCGGACTCATCATCTCGCTTCCGCTGGGCGTGGCCGCGCAACGATCGGGGGCCATTCGATTGCCCGTGCTGGGCGCCTTCGGGGGCTTCTATACCATCCCCTCGCTCGCTCTTTTCGCGTTGCTGGTGCCGTTCACCGGCATCGCGACCACGACCACGGCCGAGATCCCCCTCATCGGATACAACGTGCTGATCCTGATCCGCAACGTGGTCGTCGGCCTGGACGCGGTGCCGAGAGACGTCATTGACGCGGCGGACGGCATGGGCTACCGGCCGATGGTGCGGCTGCTGCGGGTCGAGCTACCTCTTGCTTTACCCGCCATCTTCGCGGGCCTCCGCGTGGCGACTGTCTCCACCATCGGACTCATCACCATCACCGCGGTGATCGGTCTCGGCGGCCTTGGCCAGCTGATCAATCAAGGCCTGATCGAGAGCTTCCACACGCCGCTGGTCGTGGCGACCGTGCTCTCGATCGCGCTCGCCTTGGTGGCCGATGTATCGCTTGCCGGCTGCCAGCGATATGCGTTGCCGTGGGCCCGGCAGGCATGAGCGTCCTCGAGTCGGTTTGGAATTGGTTCGGAGACCCCGCGCACTGGCACGGGCCCGATGGAATCCCAACCCGTCTGGTCGAGCACCTGCAGCTTTCCGGCGAGTCCGTCCTGCTCGGGGCGCTGATCGCGTTGCCGCTCGGCATCGCCCTGGGGCACTACGGCCGCTTCGGCAACCTTGCGATCAACATTTCGAACGTCGGTCGCGCGCTTCCGTCATTCGGCATCCTGGTGATCGCGTTTCAGGTCTTCGGCCTCGGCGAGCTGCCGATCATCCTGGCCCTCACCGCGCTTGCGATCCCGCCCATCGTCACCAACAGCTACGTCGCCCTTCGCGAGGTCGATCCGGACATCAAGGACGCTGCCCGAGGCATGGGATACCGCGAGCTCCCCCAACTCCTGCGCGTCGAGTTACCACTCGCGGTACCGCTGATCATGGCTGGAGTGCGTACCTCCGCGGTCCAAGTCGTCGCCACCGCCACGCTCGCGGCGCTGATCGCGGGCGGGGGTTTCGGCCGGTACATCGTGGACGGTTTCGCCCAGTTGAACTACTCGATGACCATCGCCGGCGCCGTGCTGGTCGCCCTGCTTGCCCTGGCCACCGAGCTCAGCCTGTCCGGAGTCGAGAGGCTGCTGGTGCCGCGCGGCATCAGGCTGCTCATGGCGCCCAGCCTGCGCCGGGCGAGCACCTTCAAGGTCGCCTGACGCCGGCATCATGGAAGAATCTGTGTTCGGTGAGCGTTTGATCCGGAGGGCCCGCGTGGCCCGGGGAGGAATTCGATGATCCGCAAACACCGATCGACCTGGCTGCTGGCGCCGGTCGCCGCGCTCGCCGCGCTCGCCATCTTGGCGGCGGCGTGTGGCAGCACGGGGACGAGCGGGGGGACTACGAACAAGGGCACGCTCACCATCGCCGGCTTCGACTTCGCGGAAAGCTCGATCCTGGGCCAGCTTTACGGGCAAGAGCTCGCCCACAACGGCTACACGGTCAACTACAAGGCCCGGCTCGGCAAGCGAGAGGTCGTCGCCCCCGCGATCAAAGCCGGACAGATCGACATGTACCCAGGCTACGCAGCCACCGACCTCGAGTACTACAACAGCGCCGCCGGCGAAGCGACCGGAGACGTGACGGCGACGGTCCAGAAGCTCAACGCCCGCCTGCAGCCGCTCGGGCTGGAGGCTCTCACCCCCTCCCCGGCGGTCGACCAGAACGCCTTCGCCGTGACCAAGGCCACGGCCACGAAATACAACCTGAGCAAGCTCTCCGACCTCGCGGCCGTAGGGAGCGAATTGGTGCTCGGTGCAGGGCCCGAGTGCCCAACCCGGCCGTTCTGCCAGCCCGGTCTCGAGAAGACCTACGGAATCCACTTCAAATCGTTCAAGTCGCTGGACACCGACGGGCCGCTGACGCGGGCGGCGCTGGCCAACAACACGATCCAGGTCGGCCTTGTGTTCAGCAGCGATTCCGACCTGAACAAGCTCGGCCTGGTGGTCCTGCAGGACGACAAACACCTGGAGAACGCCGACAACGTCGTCCCCATCATCCGCACGAAGGTCGCGACTAACGACGCGAAGAGCATCCTGAACAAGGTCAGCTCCAACCTGACCACAGCGCAGCTAGTGACGCTGAACGGGCAGGTCGAACTGCTGCACCAGGACGCGGACGCGGTCGCCAGGGCCTACCTCCAGCAGCACAACTACTTCAGCTAATCTCGCGGCGTCGATGGAGCGGGAAGGGGCCATGGCCGACTTCGACGCCGCCCGCGCGGAGTGGGAAGCCGCATTCGCACGCGTGCCGGACGACGCCCTGACGTATCTGAAGCCGGGCGACGACTACTCGCTCGGCGGCCTCCAGGTCCACGTCAACTGGGTGCTCGCGCACTACCGCCGCGTCCTTGAAGCCATGATCGCCGCCGGGTTCGGCGAGCTCGGTCCCCAGGATCCACCCGGTGACCTGGAGCGAGCGCTCGACGGCGCCCGGCGCGGGCTGACCCGCCGCGAACGGCGCCCCGCGCTCGAAGAGATGGCCCGCCACCATGCCGCCCTTCGCGCCGCCGTAGACCGGCTCCCCTCCGCCGACTGGTCGCGCCTGGCCCCGGTGGTCTACGGCGCCGGACAGGACCCGTATCCCACCAGCCCCGATGCGGTCATAGGGTGGCTGCGCGAGCACTACCGCGAGCACGTCGTGCAGAGCGCGGACCTGATCGAGGATTGGAGGAACGCTAAGGCAGGCGGTTGATCCACGCCGCGTCTGCGTATTTGGACGCGACGAGCCCGGAAGCGGCCTCGACCTCCTCGTCGCTCAGCGTGCTATTCCTCGCCCCAAACTCGCGCCCGAAAAAAGATTGCAGATGCGTGGTCACCTCGTCACACGAGAGCTGCGTGAACCACGAAAGCGGCGAAACGGATTTCTCGGCGCTACGCACCCCACGCTCGGCCATCCGTCTTCGGCCGATCCGGATCAGGCGGGGCAGCAGCTCGACATCCATCGCATGAGCGATCGTCGTGTGGTGCAGGATAAAACCGCGCCGCCGCGCCTGCGCGGCGCCCGCGATTTTTCCGCGCGGGGAGATGATGTCGTTGATCTCGCGATAGGCGGCGGGCACACCGAGCTCGTTGAAAGCGCGCACGGCCCACTCGTCGAGCATCGCATATGACCTCCGGAAGCTGATCCCGGCCACCATCGACTCGGGCAGATATAGGGAGTATGTGATCGTGCGGTCTGGCTCGCACAGCATGGTTCCTCCGCCGCTCATTCGGCGCGTGACGATGAAATCAAGCTCTTTCGCCGCCGCGACGTCGATCTCGTTCCTCACCGACTGATGCGAGCCGATCACGAGCGCGCGCTCGGCCCACCGCCAGAGCCGCATCGTCGGCCCCCGTCGGCCCCTGATGAGCTGTTCGAGCAGCACCTCGTCCAGGGCCATGTGCATGTGCGCCGGATGCGAGGCAGGCGGGATCTGGTCCCAGTGCGCATCTCGCAAGCTGCCCGTCGCCATCGCCCGCCAGTATTCCTGATGGCGGTGGAGCGCCGATTTGCGCCGGCAATCGCGCCAGGGGAGACTTCGTAAGCTCAGCTGATGATCGCCAACCCGATCCGCGTGGTGCCGCTGCGGACGGAGGCCGCTGCGCCCGTAGGTGCGCCGAGGCTCACCTATCGCGGAGGCGCTCTGCTGGCGTCAGTCCAGGTCTTCCTTTTCTTCTGGGGTGACGCGTGGCAGCAGGATCCGCAGCTCGGCCTTGTCCAGCAGGTGAACGACTTTTTCGAGTTCGTCTTGACCAGCCCGCTGATGGATCAGATGGCTGAGTACAGCGTCCAGGACTTCACGATCGGGCCCGGAGCAAGAACGGGCGCCATCGTCCTCACCACCGCGCCGCCGGCAACCGTCCAGGATGCCGCCATCCAGCAGCTGATCCAGGAGGAGATCGCCTCCGATCCGGCGGTGTCGCAGCCCACGTCCAACTCGCTCTACTACGTGTTCCTGCCTCCAGGGGTGACCGTCGACCTGGATGGCTCTTCTTCGTGCGTGAGCTTTTGCGGCTACCACAGCGACATCGACGGCAACCTCTTCTATGCGGTCATGCCATATCCCGAATGCGCTGGCTGCACGGGCGGTCTTGCCATCCTCGACGCGCTCACCTCGACGAGCTCGCACGAGCTTTGCGAGGCGGTCACCGACCCGGTTCCGGGTCAGGGCTGGTACGACGACCAGAACGGTGAGATCGGCGATATCTGCGCCTGGCAGACCAAGCGGCTCGGCGCGCACCTCG
This sequence comes from Chloroflexota bacterium, assembly GCA_005882135.1. Taxonomy (GTDB): domain Bacteria; phylum Chloroflexota; class Dormibacteria; order Dormibacterales; family Dormibacteraceae; genus 40CM-4-65-16. The sequence continues at coordinate 5,944 of VBDR01000041.1, read as the reverse complement.
TGCAGCTCGAATGGTCCAACGCGCAGGGCCAGTGCGTGTAAGCGCGGCGCAGCGCCCAATCGAGCACGTGGTGATCATCGTCAAGGAGAACCACGGTTACGACAACTACTTCGGCCAGTTTCCCGGCGGCAGCGGCGTCGCCCTGCCCGCAAGCCCAAACCCTCCGCCGAAGGATCCCGATCACCGCCATGCGGCGTGGCTCACGCGCGACACGGCCGCGCCCCGGGTCGCGTTTCCGCAGAGCGACATCCCGCACTACTGGGATTACGCGAGCCGGTTCACGCTCTGCGACAACTACTACACAGACGTGGCGGGGCCGTCGACGCCCAACCACCTGATGCTGATCATGGCCGACTCGAAACTGGTCGACAATCCCTCGACCAACTATCGCAAGCACCCCGGACCGCCGTTGTACGACCAGGCCTCGCTGCCCTCCCAGCTCGACGCGGCGGGGCTGTCATGGGGCAACTACAACGGCTATGCCTTCGAGTTCATCAAGTACGCGGCGGGCAGAAAGCGTTCATGGCAGCAGTTCGCGGTCGATGCAGCCGCGGGCAGGCTGCCATCCGTGTCGTGGCTCTACTCCGACTATGTGATGAGCGAGCATCCAGCCGACACCCCGACGCAGCGAGCCGCGGGCGCTGGCGACGTGAGCAAAGGCAGCCAGTGGACCGTGAGCCAGGTCCAGGCCGTGGTCTCCTCCGGACTGTGGCCGCGCGTTGCGATCTTCATCACCTGGGACGACTGGGGAGGCTGGTGGGACCATGTCACGCCGCCCGAGGTCGAGAAGTGGAAAGACGGCACGCAGTTCCGCTATGGCGGACGCGTCGGATGCCTGGTCCTCAGCCCGTTCGCTCGGAAGAGCTACGTCTCCAAGGCGCTGCACTCGCACGTGAGCCTGGTCAGGTTCTGCGAGAACAATTTCGGTCTGCCGGCCCTCAACGCGCGAACCAAAGCCGCCGACGACATGGGCGACTGTTTCGATTTCAAACAAAAGCCCCTGCCACCGCCATAAACACCGGCTCAGTGGCGGATGTCAGCCAGCGACTTCCAGCCGTACGAGACTTCCTGCAGCAGCGCCGAGCCGATGGTGATCGGTTGTGTCCGCACGAAGACACCGCCGAGTCGCTCGTAAAAACGCCGTGCGGCCGCGTTGTCGCGCAGCACCCACACGATCATGTCTTCGAGCTCCAGCTCACGGAGCCCCGCCGCGACGGCCTGCACCAGGCCGCGGCCGTGGCCACGGCCCTGAGCCTGGCGCAGGATGTAAATCGCATAGAGCTCGCCGCTGTAATGGTCTTCACCCGCGCGTTCGCGTCCGCCTGACGCGAAGCCGACCACTCCTTCTGGAGTCTCAGCGACATAGACGCGGGCCGCGCTTTCACTCAGCGTGCGTTTCCAACGCTCCTCGTAGTGGTCCTCGCTCAGCGAGGCCAGGAAGTCGTCCGGAAGCAAACCGCGATAGGCCGACCTCCACGTGGCGACGTGGATTCTCGCGATCACGGCGGCGTCATCGATCGCAGCAGGTCGGACCAGGCTGATCATCGATTCAGAATCTATCGCGAATCGAACCGGGGTAAGCTGACAACGGCGGGCATGGAAGCGGCGCAGCTCAACGCTGACTCCGATTCGGGGTTCCCACAGAGGCGACTCCGGCGCCCGATGGCTCTCATCTCTGCGTCGGTCATCGCGATGACGACGGCTGGAATCGTCTTCCTCCATCCGGCCCTGCCATCGTTCGGCGGCGGCGCTGTCCCGGCGGTCCCGCAGACCTCCTACCGCGTAACCGCCGTGGACTTTGTCGACGGCGCAACAGGGTGGGTGGTCGTGATCCTGGATGCTCTTGACTTCGCCGTCCTGCATACAGGGGATGGCGGACGCAGCTGGGACCGCCGGCTTTCGGGCCCGACAGAAGGCCGCGCGCAGTACCTGAAGTTTTTCGACCGCAACGCGGGCGTTTTTGCGCTCGCCGGGACGCGTCCCTTGCTCTATCGAACGCGCGACGGCGGACGCACGTGGTCGGCGCTGCCGGCATTGAAAACCGCAGGCTCGGTGCTCTCGTGGTCGTTCGTCGATCCGCAGCACGGTTGGATGCTGGTCGATGAAGGGTCGCCGACGTTGCCAGCAGCAACAACCCTGTACCGCACCGGTGATGGCGGCCGGAGCTGGCGCAACCTGGGCCATCCGGTCGACGCGCCGGACCGGGCGTTCAGGGTCGACTTCTCAAACCTGGCCACGGGCTGGCTTGCGAGCTCCGGCGCCGGCCCATACGCCCTCAGGACCGATGACCTCGGCGCGACATGGTCGCGAGTGACGCTGCCGCCGCCCCAGGGAGGTTGGCCGCAGTCGGGCCAGTTCTTCGTCGCGGTGCAGTCCACGTCTGGTCGCGGCGCGGTGGCATCGGTCGTCTACCTTCCGCAGATCACGACCAAGAAGGGCACCAGCGGAACGATCCGCGCGTTTCCGCCCCTGACCGTCCGCGTGTACGACGGCGGCAGGCCGGTCTTGTACACGTACACGACGTTGATCGACCAGGTCGCTGGCGGCCCGGTGGCACAGCAGCAGGCACCCAACCAGATGCGGCTCAGCACCCTGGATGGCGGCACGACGTGGACGCGTATCGACCCGCCATCAACGAGCGGCGCGATCGGCTACTTCGACGCTTTGAACTGGTGGTGGATCGGTTCGGGTTCGTGGGCCCGCAGCCGCGATGGTGGCATCAGCTGGACGATCCCCCGCGGGATCGGTGTCACTGAACCGATGCCGGGCACGCTGCGGGTGCTGGACCGCAACCACGCGTGGTTTGCGGGCATGGCCCGAACCACGCCCGTGCTGGAGGGCACGGACGACGGCGGCCTGCACTGGCGGAGGGTGGTTCTGCCGGCGACCTGAGATGTGCCTACGCCTTGACGTAGGCGATCACGGCCCTGGCCTCGGCCACGACCTCACCCTGCGCGTGCTCGACGCTCGCCTCGCAAAACGCCAGCCGGCGCGTCCGGTGTCGGACCGTGGCTCGCGCGATGAAACGGCCCGGCTGGGCGGGTCGCAGGAAATCGACCTTGAGGTCGGCGGTGACCGTCGTTTCGCCTTCCTCGGCGAGCGTGAACGCCACGGAGGCGAGCGCCTCATCGGCGAGCGTGGCGATGGCGCCCCCATGAACGATGGCTCCGCGCGAGGTCGGAAACCCATGGGAGTCGGCGGTCATGTTGCCTTCGAGCACGAGCTTGCCGTACTCGACCTCGACGATCCGGGTGCCGATGTTGGCCACCATCCCGGTCGCCGACCATTGTTTGTAGAGCTCAGGCAGCGCCTTCACCCCGTAGTGCTCCTCCCCATTCATGGGGAGGTGGCCTTTTCCTCCCCATTCATGGGGAGGTGGCGGCGAAGCCGCCGGAGGGTCGCCGCCGGAGGGTCGCCGCCGGAGGGTCGCCGCCGGAGGGGCTCACTGGCCGAGACTTCGGTGCAGCTCGACGATCGGCGTCACCAGGCGGTAGCCCATCTCCTCGTTGACCCGCAGGATCGGCGGATTGTCGGCATCGTTGTTCGTGCGCACGCGCGTGAAGCCCGCCTCGATCGCCTGGCCGATCGATTCGTATTTCAGCGCCCGCGCGATTCCGCGCCCGCGCACAGCGCGCGCGGTGCCGGTGTAGGCGGTCCAGGGCACGCCGCGCACGACCGGACAGTCCAGCACCGAGGCGCCTACGATGGCGCTTCCCTGCCGCGCGATCCAGAGCCGTTCCTCCCCGATCGCAGGGTTCTCGAACCAGAAGCGCTTCCACTCGTCAATGGTCAAGAGGCGCCAGGGCACCGTGGTCGGAATGTCCTGCTCTGACTCGATCCACATCTCGTAGAGCTTCTGGACCCTGTCCGGGTCCGTGTCCTCGCTCAACGGACGTATCTCGACGCCTCGCTCCCGCATGTTCCGCCGCGCCTCCTCGCGCATGCCAAGGATCCGGTCCCGGTTCGCGACCAGGTCGAGCTCCGACATACGCATCCTGCGGTCCTCGCGATAACCCAGCTCCTCGAGCTTGGCGATCTCGTCAGGGAAGTCTTCACGCACGCGTGCGACCGCGGTGACGGCGGTTTCGGTCTGGAGCCAGTCTTCGCCGATCCTGACCAGCTCCCCGTAACTGGTCCCACTCCACAGGTCCCTCCGCAGCAGCGGCCGGACGACCCCGAATCGCTTCTCGCCGGCATTCCAAAGCTCATGCGAAGCGGCGACATAGGCGACGGCGGCGCCGTCTCGCACGTCGATGTACCGCTTCGTTTTCTCCAGCTCGTCGGCCATCCGCCACCAGTGCCGCAGCAGCACCGGATCACGCGGCTCGTTGGGATCTCGAGCCGACTCCAGGTCGGCCACGAGCCCGGCGTGCTCCACTGTCGCTGGGCGAAGTTCGAGCTGAAAAATGCTGCCGGGCATCCGTTGACTAGAAGGTTAATCTCTGCGGGTTGATAGCCCGGGGGGTGCGTGGAATGGGAGGGCTGCGGGGCGGCCGCGGCCGCTCGCTGTACCGGCTCGCGCTCTCACCCGCGTGCTGGGGCGTCAGCGACGCCGGCGACTGGGGCCATCAGATCGATGCCGAGCGAGTGCTTTCGGAAGCCGCGGCGGTGGGGGAGGGGGCGATCACGGCGGGGCCACCCCGCTTTCTCCCCGACCGCAGCGATCAAGCGAAGCGGTTGCTCCGCCGGCACCGCCTGAAGGTGGTGGCCGGCCAGGTCCACGCCATCCTCCACGATCACGAGACACGCGGTCCCGAGCTCGCCCACATCGATGGCCATGCGCACTGGCTCTCAGCCATAGGCGCCCGGACGCTGGTCCTCTCCGCAATCCCTGAACGGATTCCCGGTGCCGTGCGTCCGGAGGCCCTTACCGGAAGGCCACGCGGCGAAGCTCTATCCAACGCGCAGTGGGCGCATCTGCTGCACCTCATCGGGTCGGTCGAACACGTCTGCGCGCGGCACAGGCTCAAGCTGGCGGTCCAGCCGAGGTTCGGCAGCACGATCCAAGGACCGGCTGAGATCGAGCGCCTGCTGGTCGGCTCCGAGGCGGGTGTCTGTCTCGACATCGCCCACCTCGTGATCGCCGGCGCCGACCCCATCGAAGTCGTCGAGCTGACCGCCGGGCGCATCCAGCACGTGCACCTCAACGACGTCGACCTTGACCTCGCCCGGCGCGTCCGCGACCGCTCGCTCGACTACGTGGAGGCGGTTGGCCGCAACCTGTACCGACCGGTCGGGGAGGGCGGCGCCGACGTGACCAGGGTCATGGAGGCGTTGCGAAGCGCGGGGTATCAGGGGTGGTACACGCTGGAGCAGGAAACTCGACTGGCCACGGTCCAAGACCGGCCCCTGGGGCGGGTCAGCCGCTCGCTCGAGTTCCTGCTGCCGCTGCTGGCCTAGATAGGCGGTTACGCCGCCCAAGTCACGTCTGGCCCGCGGACGAAGATCGACCTGAGTCGCTCGGGCGGGATGACGTGAAACTCATCGCCTGCCTTTACGATCTGCCATTCCCCTTCATGCACCAGTCGGTGATGGAAGTGGCAGTCCGCCATCAGCACCCGCGACATCGTGCAGTCGCAGGCCAGCCGCTCCACGGTGGTGCCGGAGATCGGCATCCCCAGCTCCAGCTCCGCCGCCGGCGCCCCCAGCTCCCGCTTCAAACCCGGGAGCGTGGTGGTCAGGCTCACGTGGGGCCGGACGCCCTTGCGGCGGGGCAGCAAACCTTCGTTCATGTGGTGGTCGAGCAGCTCGGCCAGGGCGTCGGCCATGTGCTGGCTCTGGTTGCGGGTGTCCCCGGGCCCCCGCCACCCGGCGAGGGCGTCGAGCGCGGTCCGGAAGGCGGCCCCGGTGACCGGGTCGAGCACGCCGTCGACCGAGTGCATGCCGTCGAGCATGGGGCTGACCTGGAGCCAGCGCCGCTCGAAGTCCTCTTTGGAGTCGGTGT
>VBDR01000018.1 GCA_005882135.1 Chloroflexota bacterium | reverse complement strand
GCCGCGCCCGAGATCACCCTTTTGGAGCGGCCGACGTCGATCGTCACCGACTCCTGGTTGAGCAGGACCCGGGTCACGCTGCAGTCGCAGGCCATCCGCTGGAGCGAGGTCGAGGAGATGGGGAGCGAGAACTCCATCTCCGCCCCCGCCGCCCCGGCCAGCCCCTTCAAGGTCTCGATCGTCGCCGTGACCTGGAGGTTGGCCGGCTTGCCGCCGGAGGCCAGCTCGACCAGGGCGTCGGCGTAGCGCTGGGGCAGCAGCCGGTCATCGTGCGCGCCTGACTTCTGCGCCAGCGGCTCCAGCGCGGTTCGCACCGCCGCCCCGCCGATGGGGTCGAGGACGCCGTTGATGAGCAGGTGGCCGGATTCCGAGGTGCTGAGCGAGAGGTGATGGTTGATCTCCTGCTCGGATTGCTCTTCGCAGTAGGCCTTGGCGTCGATCGAGTGCCGGTAGTGAAGGGACTTGTAATAGAACTTGCCCGGGGTGTGCTTCCTGGCCAGCGGCAGGAGCCGGCTCTCCTCGAAGCGCTTGCCCACCGCCGCCGCGGTCCGGGCCATCACGGTCAGGTGGCCGTAACCGATCTCACCCGCGCGCATCGCCTCCACGCTGGCCGGCATTGCCGCCAGCTGCTCGCCGACCTGGATCCGGTCCGAAGCCACCTTGTCGGTCAGGTGGCAGTTGAAGCGCAGCCAGTCGGTGGGGCTGTTGTAGCCGGCGTCTTCCAGGAAACCGTTCTCCAGCAGCTGGCAGGCCGGCACCGAAGCCTCGAGCTGGAGGAGAGCGATCTGGCGCTCCCGAAGGACAAGCTCCTGGGCCATTTCGTCCGCTGAAGGAGACGCCTGGAGCATGGGAAGAGCGTACGAATGTTCGGGGTCAATGTCAAGTTAATTTACTGGCAAAACAATTCAGAACAACAAAGTTTCCAGCCACAGGGCCCCACCCCGCCGCCCTCTTCCCAGGCCCGTTCCAGCCGCAAGCCACCAGACCCCTTGACAGCCTCCTCGCCACTCCAGTATTCTACCTCTAGGTTAATTAGCTAAATGGCAAAATATCGTGGCTAACGATCAGCTGAGCGTCACGTTTGCAGCCCTCGCCGACCCCACCCGGCGAGCGATCCTGGCCCGACTTGCACAGGGAGAGGCTTCCGTCACGGAGCTGGCCAAACCGTTTGACCTGAGCCTCCCCGGCGTCTCCAAACACCTGAAAGTGCTGCAGCGCGCCGGCCTGATCACCCAGAGCCGCAACGCGCAGTGGCGGCCGTGCCGCCTCGAGGGCGGACGCTTCCGGGAGGCGTCCGAGTGGGTGGGGGAATACCGGCGCTTCTGGGACGAAAGCTTCCAGCGCCTGGACGACGTTCTGCAGGATTTGATCAAGGAGAAGGAGACCAATGACACCGAAGGAAGAAACCAAGATGGCGAAGACTGAGTACGTGATCGAACCCGGAAAGCAGGAGATCATCTCGACGACCATCCTCGACGCGCCCCGGGAGCTCGTGTTCAAGGCGTACACCGACCCCAAGCTGTTCGCGCAGTGGTGGGGTCCGCGCCGGTACGAGATCAAGATCGACAAGTTCGAGTCCCGCCCGGGAGGTTCGTGGCGTGTCATCCACCGCGGCGCCGATGGCTCCGAGCACGGGTTCCGCGGCGTCAACCACGACGTGGTCGCGCCGGAGCGGATCTGCGCGACGTTCGAGTACGAAGGCGTGCCCGGCCACGTCGCACTGCAGACGGCCACCTTCGAACCGCTCGGCAACAAGACCAGGCTCGTGGCGCACCAGGTATTCCAGTCCGTCGCCGACCGCGACGGGATGGTGGCGTCTGGCATGGAGGAAGGAGCCAACGAATCGATCGAGCGCCTCGCGGAGCTCCTGGAAAAGATGAAGGCGGGCTCGTGACCCGGGGCCTGGAACAGCTCGACGTCGACCTGACGTACAGAAAATAATGAGCAATCAAGCCGGAAAGCGAGCGGTCGACGCTTACATCGCGGCTGCGCCTCGGGCGGCGCAGCCGCACCTGCGCCGGTTGCGCGACGTGATCAAAGGCGCGGCGCCAAAGGCCGAGGAAAAGATCAGCTACGGCATGCCCTTCTACGAGTACCACGGACGCCTGGTGTATTTCGCGGCTTTCAAGAAACACGTGGGGCTCTATGCCGTCGGCGAAGCAAAAGGGCTGCAGAGGTACTTTTACGGCGCCTCTACTCTGCGCTTTCCGTTCGGTGAGCCTCTGCCCGCCGCGCAGATCTCAAGGCTGGTCAAGGCGCGCGTCAAAGAGAACGAGGCGAAGGCCTTGCCCGGGCCAGGGGCGGAATCCTCTCTCCCTGCTGCGAGCGGTCGATCAGCGCCTTGAGGCGCCTGGCTCGCGTCTCCTCACGCTTGGCGCTCATCACCCAGTAAGAAGCCGTCCTTCGATACCACGGAGCCTGTGCCTCGAAAAACTTCCAGGCGGCCCTGTGCTTGCGAAACGCGGCCTCGCTTGCCTTGTCGAGGCCGCGCGCCTGGCTTTCGTAGGAGTAGATCCGCGACCGCGCCTCGTCGCGTCGCCTGAACGCAGCTCGTCCGCTCGGGTGGACCAAGCCCAACTGATCCAGCTCATGGAAGCGCTTGATGTTGACTGCGCTCCAGATGCTGCCCCTGCGTCGCGGCGTGATCCTCTGGGCCGAGCGGTCATCGCCGAGTGAGTAGCGGACGCTGTCGATCCATCCGAAACACAGCTCCTGGTCCACCACCTCGGGCCAGGTGACCGACGGGCGGCCGCTTCGCTTGCGGTGGTAGCCGAGCCAGAGCTCGGTCGCGGTGTCATGGTTCGCCTCGAACCACGCTCGGAGGCGAGCAGGCGTCTCGAAGAAGACGACTTCCTCAGGCGTCGGCATGCCCAACCAATCTACTGGTACTCCATCCTTTACGTCCGTGAGCCAGCCCGAAACAGGGAGGCCTTTCTACAACCTGCTCGCCGGCAGCAGCCTGGATCGGCTGGCCGCCATCTCAGACGGCATCTTCGCGGTGTGCATGACCCTGCTGGTTCTCGGCCTGGCGGTGCCGGCCGCGAGCGGAGTGAAAACGGAATCGGACCTGTGGCGTGCCCTGGTCGACCTCATGCCCAGCGCAGTTACGTACTTCATGAGCTTCCTCACGCTGGGTATCTTTTGGGTCGCCCAGCAGACGCAGCTCAGCCAGGTCGAGCGGGCCAACCGCAACTACACGTGGATCCATCTGGCGTTCCTGCTGGCGGTGACGCTGATTCCTTTCTCAACCGGGATGCTGGCGCGCTTTCACTGGTCCAGGGTCGCCTTGATCGAGTACTGGCTGAATATCTTCGTCCTCGGCCTCGCCCTGCTGGCCGGCGCTGAGTACGCACTCCGAGCCCATCTTTTCCCCGAGACTCAGGTCCGAACCATCATCAGAGCCATTCGCCGGCGGGTGTACAGCGCCCAGCTCCTTTACCTGCTGGCGATGCTCCTCTGCATCTTCGACACGCACTGGAGCATCGGGGTGATCGTCGCCATCCAGCTCAATTACGCGATCGCGCCGCCTATTCCGCTGCTGCATCGGCTGTGACGCGCTGAACCACGCGGCGCGATCAATAGAATGCCCGCTGTGGTGGATGATCAGACGCTGCCGCGCGGCGCGTTGTCAGGCCAGGTCGCGGTCGTCGTCGGCGGCGCCAGCGGGATCGGGAGGACGGTGGCAAACGCCCTGGCGCGCCAGGGCGCGCGGGTTGTCATCGCCGACTTCGACTCGGAGCGCATGGAGCGCACCGTGGAGGAAATCCTGGAGCTGGGTATCGCCGAAGCGCTGGCCCTGACCACCGACGTGCGAAGCGATGCGTCGGTGCGTTCGATGGCCGGCGACGCGATCAAGGCCATGGGACAGGTCGACATCCTTGTCAATATGGCGGGCGTCTTGCTGGAAGGCCCGCTGGACCGGATCAAGGCAACCGACTGGAAGTGGATGCTGCAAACCAACCTGCTCGGTCCCGTGCGCACGACCACCGCCCTGCTGCCGCATATGAGAGAGCGGCGTTCAGGCCACATCATCAACGCGGTGGGCGCGGACGGGCCTGCGCCGCACGATCCCCTGACCATTGCGTACGACGCTGGGCACGCCGCGCTCGCATCCTTCACTCGCAGCCTGGCGGCCGAGCTCGACGGAACAGGAGTCAACGTCTCGCTTTACTGCACCGGGTCCAGGGGACCGCGCATCGGCAAGAACACAAGGTCGCGCGGGATGAAGCGCCTGCTTCATCCCGGCGAGGGCCACGACGTGGAGGAGCTCTCGAAACCGACCGATCAGCAGGTCGACAGCCTCATTGACGCCCTGCACAATCCCCGCTTCCTCGTGCTTGCGGAACCGAGCCGGTGAACGTCCCCACCGACCTGCTGTCGAGCATCGGCATCTGCGTCGGCGCCGCCGCGCTGATCGCTGCGGTCACATGGCGATTCCGCCAGCCGCTGATCATCGCCTACCTGCTGACGGGCGTGATCATCGGGCCCAACATCGGTTTCAGGTTCATCACCAACGAGGCGAGCGTCCAGATCGTCGCCGAGATTGGCCTGATCCTGCTGCTCTTCGTCATCGGACTTGAGATCGACCTTCGCAAGATGGCCTCAGGCGGCCCGGCCGTCCTGCTTACCGGCGCCCTCCAGGTGCCGATCTGCATCGCGCTCGGACTGGGATTCTTCGCCGTGCTCGGGGTCCAGAACGCGCCGCATGACTACGCCCTGCTCTATCTCGCGGCATGCATGAGCCTCTCGAGCACGCTGGTCGTGGTCAAGATTCTCAATGACAAGTTCGAGCTCGACACCCTGCCTGGGCGCATCACGCTGGGCGTGCTCGTCATCCAGGACCTGTGGGCGGTCGGGATGCTCGCGGTGCAGCCGAATCTGCTGAACCCAAACCTGGTTCCCCTGCTGGGCTCGTTGTGGCGCGGCGCGGTGCTCGTGGTCGGCGGTTTCGCGCTCTCGAAATACGTCCTGCCGTACCTGTTTCGGACCGTGGCCAAAGCACCCGAGCTCGTGCTGGTGTCGGCGCTGGGCTGGTGCTTCTTCCTCGCCGGCGCCGCCAGCCTGATCGGTCTCTCGCGGGAGATGGGGGCTCTGATCGCCGGCGTCAGTCTTTCGACATTTCCTTATAACGTCGACGTCGTCGCCAAGACGGTGAGCATCCGCGACTTTTTCGTGACTCTGTTCTTCGTCGCCCTCGGCATGCAGATCACGATTCCTAGCTTGCCGGTGCTCGAGCTTGCCCTCGCCGCCTCGATCTTTGTGATCGTCAGCCGCGTCGTGGTCGTCCCGATCCTTTACGCGCTGCGCCTGGGGTTGCGAACGAGCATCGTGCCTGCCATCAACCTCGCCCAGGTGAGCGAGTTCTCGATCGTGATCGCGTCGCTCGGCGTGACGTTTCATCAGATCGGGCAGGACGTGTTGACCGTGGTCATCGTCACTTTTGCTGTGACCTCGGTCGTCTCGACCTACATGATCAACTACAGCCACCCGATCCAGAAGCTGCTGGCCGCTGCCTTCAAGGCGGTTGGTTTGAAGGATCTCGATTCATCCGCGATTCGGGAGGAAGCGGCCGCGATTCACCAGCCGGTGATCTTCCTCGGCTTTTTCCGCGACACCAGCTCGATCCTCTACGAGTTCGAGCACGAGGGCTCGGCGGTAGAGTCGCGGCAGTTCATCGAGAAGATCCTGGTCATCGACTTCAACCCGACCGTGCTGCGGGAGCTCCGCCGCAAGAGCATCAAATGCGTCTATGGCGACATCGCGCACGCTGACACCCTGCGTCACGCGGGCGTCGAACACGCCCAGCTGGTGGTGTCGAGCATCACCGATGACGTCCTGCGCGGCACCAGCAACCTGAGGCTCATGAACAGCGTCCACACGAATGCGCCGAACGCCCGGATGGTGCTGACGACCGACCACATCCCACAGGCGCTGAGCTTCTACGAAGAGGGGGCGGATTTCGTCTTCATCCCCAGGCTCTACTCGGCGGCAGCCTGTGCGCGCATCCTGCGCAAGGGCCTGGCCGGAGGCTTCGAGGAGATCCGCTCGCAAGCGATCGACCATCTTTCCCAACGCCAGGAGGTGTTGGCGTAGATAGGAGGGAAAACCCCGATGGTTTTCCCTCATCGGCCGGTCGCTTCGCGACGGGCCTGCTCTCTTTCCGGTATACGGTTCGGACTTGTCTAAGTAGTCACTCGTAGCCGCGTCTGGGCGGCCCCATAGACAAAGTCGCGGCCGGGTTCAACCTGGCCGCCAATGCGACGCTGATGACGACGGCTTCCTCGGTAGAGTCTCGGCTGTGGACACCGCCCGGCTGAGCCCGCTCGAACCGCTGGCTCGGGCTTACCAGCGCTCCGTTCCCGAGCACCCCGCCGACGATGGACTGTTCGGCCCGCGCAGCATGGTCTGGCGCGTCAACCGCGACCGTTCCTTCCCACTGGCCGGCATCCGCTCGCTCATGGTCCAGGCCCTCCATCCGCTGGCGATGGCGGGCGTGGCCCAACACAGCAGCTGGCGGCAGGACCCCTTCGGGCGGCTGGCCGCGACGAGCGGCTACCTGCTGACGACGACCTACGGCGATACGGCCTCGGCGCTCGCCGCGGCGGCGTGGGTCCGCAAGGTCCACACCCAGGTGCGGGGCACTGACCACGAGACCGGACTTCCGTACAGCGCCGAGGATCCGAGCCTGCTGCTGTGGGTCCACGCCGGCATGGTCGACTCGATCGTCACCGTGGTCCAGCGCTACGGCCGCACCCTCGACGCCGCCGACGCCGACCGGTACGTGGCCGAGATGGTCCGATTCGCCGAGATCGTCGGCGTTCCGCGCGATGAGGTCCCAACCACGGTGGCCGCACTCCATGAGTACATCGAGTCGGTGGAGCTGCGCCAGGCGACGCCCGCGGCCAGGGACGCGATCGCGGTAGTGCTCGACCCGCCGGATCTCGACGCCAAGCTGCGCGACCTGTGGACGGAGCTCGCCCAGGTTGCCGTGGGCACCCTGCCCGAGTGGGCCCGGGCGATGTACGGCTTCGAGGCGCCGCCTTCCGAGCTGATGGAACGCGAGTCGGTGCGCCAGCTGCTGGGCGCGATCGACCTGGCGTTCGAGGCACTCCCGGGCGTGCTCGAGGCCAGGCAGCGGATCGAGCTCCGCATGCGCTCATGAGCGCAATCACCGCGGCGATGAAGCAGTCCCGCGTCAGCCGCGGCGCCGCGCTGGCCCGGCTGGTCCTGCGCGTCGGCGGGCGCTACGTGGCCCGCTCGCCGCGCCTGCTGTTCGCCTCAGTGGAGCGGCGCGGCGAGCTTCGCCACGACCTGGCGCTGCGGTCCGCTGACGAGGTCGCGGAGGAGCTCGGATCGATGAAGGGCGTGCTGATGAAGCTCGGCCAGATGGCGAGCTACATCTACGACGACATGCCGCTGACCTTCCGTGCGGCGATGTCGCGGCTCCAGCACCGGGCCCCGCCGATGACGCCCGCGCTCGCGGCGTCGGTCATCGTCGACGAGCTCGGCGACGTGCCCGAGCGCGTCTTCGCAGACTGGGATCCGCTCCCCATCGCGGCCGCGTCCATCGGCCAGGTCCACCGCGCCATCACCAAGGACGGCCGCGCGGTAGCGGTCAAGGTGCAGTACCCGGGCATCGCTCGCAGCATCACCTCCGACCTCCGCAACGTCGGGCTCCTGCGGCGCATCGTCGGCGCCGCATTCCCAGGTCTCGACACCCGCTCGCTGGTCGACGAGCTCGGCGCGCGCCTCCAGGAAGAGGTCGACTACGTGCGCGAGGCGGAAAGCCAGGACCTCTTTGCGCGCTACTACGAGGGGCATCCCGTGATCCGCGTGCCGCATGTCCTGCCGGAGCTGAGCACGCCGCGCGTGCTGACAAGCGAGCTCGTCTCGGGCGCGACGTTCGACGAGCTGCTCGGCTGGGACCAGCATGAGAGGGACCTCGCCGCCGAAACCATCCACCGCTTCGTCTTTCGCAGCCTGTACCGGCTGCACGCGTTCAACGGCGACCCCCACCCGGGGAACTATCTGTTCCACCGCGGTGGCCGGGTCACGTTCCTGGACTTTGGCCTCACCAAGCGCTTCACCGACCAGGACCTGGCGCCGCTGGTGGACGCGGTGCGCTTCCTTGTCTTCGAGAAGGACTACGAGGCGTTCCGCGCCGCCCTCGAGCGGGCCGGCTTCCTGCGCGCCGGCGCACCGGTGCCCACGAAGATCGTCGTCGACCGATTCGGCCAGTTCTACGGCACCGTGCTGCAGGACGCACCCATGACGCTTACCCCTGCTTACGCCTCGGCGATCGTCCGCCGGTTCTTTGACGCGCGAGGTCCGCTGGCGCCCTACTCGGACGTGCCGCGGGCGTACGTGATCATGCAGCGCATCAATCTGGGGCTGTACGCGGTCCTTGGCAGCCTGAACGCGACCGCCAACTGGCGCCGGATCGCCGAGGAGATCTGGCCCTTCCGCAACGGCCCGCCATCGACCCCGATCGGCGAGGCGGAGGCGGCCTGGGAAGCGGATCGCTGCAAAGTTCCCCGAAAAGTGATAAAGAATTAAGTAGCTGCAGGCCAAAACGCGTCTGCTGGGGGAGTGAATATGGCGAATAACGTGGGTTCGGCTGCTTTGGCGTCACTGGGTCCGGAGGAACGCCGTAAACAGATGATGCGGGCGGTGGTGGCGAGCACCGTCGGCACCTCGATCGAGTGGTACGACTACTTCCTTTACGGGACGATGACCGCCCTCGTCTTCGCCAAGCTGTTCTTTCCAAAGTCGGATCCAATCACCGGCGTCACCGAGGCCTTCGCGATCTATTTCATCGGCTTTGCCGCGCGGCCAGTCGGAGCCTGGTTGTTCGGCACGTATGGCGACCGGATCGGCCGCAAGGCGACGCTGATTGCGACCTTGCTGGTGATGGGAATCGCCACGTTTCTCATCGGCGTCATGCCTACCTACGCAACAATCGGAACTGCGGCCGCGGTCGTCTTGACGCTGCTGCGGCTATGCCAGGGGCTTGGCGTGGGCGGAGAGTGGGGCGGCTCAGTGCTCATGTCGATGGAGTGGGGGAGCCAGAAGCGCAAGGGCTTCCTGGGCAGCTGGCCGCAGTTCGGCGTGCCGGTAGGCCTGCTCCTGGCGACGCTCGCGACCTTGATCACTCAGAACCTGACCGGTTCCGCATTCCTGGTCTGGGGCTGGAGGATTCCGTTCCTGCTGAGCATCATCCTGGTCGGGGTTGGCCTCTACATCCGGCTCGGCATCCTCGAAACGCCGGTCTTCCAGGCGCTGATGGCGGAAAGGCGCGTCGAGCCGCGTCCAGTCAGGGAGGTTGTCCGGCGAAACTGGAGGGAGATCATCCTCAGCGCGCTGCTGCGCCTTCCCGAACAGGCGCCGTTCTACCTCTTCACGACCTTCGTTTACACGTTCGGCACCGTGCTGAAGTTCCAGCGGTCATTCCTTCTGACCGCCGTCGTCGTCGCGTCGCTCGTTTCGTTTGTATCGATTCCGTTGTCCGGTTATCTCTCCGACGTAATCGGTCGCAAGAGGATGTACATGATCGGCATCGCCACCATGGCGGTCTGGGGATTCGTCTACTTCGGCCTCTACGCGACCGCGATCGCGGGCGTGGTTTTCGTCGTCATAGCGCTGTCGTTGATCCCGCACGACATGCAGTACGGCCCGCAGGCATCGCTGATCGCGGAGAGCTTTACCGGGCGGCTGCGCTACAGCGGCGCATCGCTCGGCTACCAGCTCGCCTCGGTGATCGCCGGTGGTCCGGCCCCTCTCATCGCGACGCAGATCTGGGCGCGCACGCACAATGCCTACTGGATCAGCGCCTACATCCTGGGTTGCTGCGTCGTGGGCTTCGCAGCGGTCGCGGCTTTGAAAGATCGGTCGGCGCTCGACCATACGAAGGAGTACGAAGAACAGGAGCCCGTCGAGGCGGAGGGAGTCCAGCGGCGCCCGGCAATGGGTTAGCTTTTTTCCTTCCTCAAGAGGCGCCGCCGGGGCGGCGCCTCTTTTTTGTCTCAAGGAGACCGGCGGGACATCGCGTTAACGCAATGAAGGCTTTGCGCATCCTCACGGTCGTCAATGTGTCGCTCTGGACAGTCCTCTTCCTGGCCTGGATTCCGTACTCGCTCCAGGTAGGATTCGCGGATCCGATCAGCTCTGAGGTCCGCTGGATCCTTGCCACCACCGCCGTCCTGCTCATCCTCCTCGGATTCGTGCGACTGAGAAAGCGCCGCCCCCTGCTTGGGTAGAGTGTCCGCATAGCGGACCAGCCCTTTCCCGTCGTCGCCGGCGCCCTGACCCTGGTCGACCTCCTTTTCCTGCTGGCGCCAATTGCCATCGCACCGCTCGGCTTTCGTGTGGTCCCGCTCACCGGCCGCCGGGCCCTCCGCGTGCTGCGGATCGCCCGGATCCTGCAACCGGCGGGCGCGCTCGCCGCGATCCTGGCCTTTGTGGCGCCGAAGGGTGTGCCGGCGGGGGCTCTCGCGTTGGGTTGGTTCGCCGTGTGCGCGATCGCCGGCATCGCCGGCATCCTCGAGCTGGCTGAGGCGCGGTCGCTCCGGCCCGAACACCTGCTGCCGGCCGCGGCCCTCGGCTTTCTGGCCGTGGGCGGGGCCTGGCTCGTCGCTTCACGGAGCGGCACCTCGCTCGGCTACAGCGCTCCGATCGTCGAGCTCACCGCCGTGCACTTCCACTACGCCGGGTTTGCCGCAACCATCATGTCCGCGGTCGCGTTTCGCGCTATGCGGGATCGGCCCCGGCGTCTCCGTCTGGGGAGCGCGACGGCGGGACTGCTGGTCGTCATCGCCACGCCGCTGACCGCGACTGGGATCGCCACCGGGACCGCGGCGCTGACCGTGATCGGACCAGTGCTGCTGGCGATAGGGATCCTGGGCACAGCCGCCCTGACAGCTTTGGTGATCGCGCCGGCGCTGCCCAAGCCAACCGCCAGGTGGCTGCTCATCATCTCCGCCGCCGGGATAGTGATTCCGATGTTGCTGGGCGTCGACTACGCCGCGGGCCGGGTTCTCCCGATACCGGCGCTGGACCTGGGGACAATGGCCCTGGTCCACGGCACCCTCAACGCGGTGGTCTACTCGCTGCTGGGTCTGGCGGGGTGGTCGCTGGCATGACCAAACCTGACCTGGTCCTTCTCTTTGACGGGACTTGAGGCGTTTGAACTCGGATGGCGCGCTGGGTACGCCGGCGCGACCATGCCGGC
>VBDR01000076.1 GCA_005882135.1 Chloroflexota bacterium | reverse complement strand
CGCGCGTTGCGCAGCGCTAGGGTGACCTCGTCGGCCACCAGCTCGAGGAAGGCGGCTGTCGAGGCTTCATACGCGTAGGGGCGCGAGCATCTGATCCCCAGCGCGCCCCGGGCAACGCCCCCTTCCTTGATCGGGACCCAGAGCGACGACGACGGCTCGTGGAGAAGCAGCGGCTTGGGTGTGCGCAGCACTGCGCGCGCCGGGGCAGCCTCCGCGGTTCGCATCGAGATCCATTTCGACGTCGGGGCGGAATCCGCCTCGAGGTGCAGCAGACGGCCCCTGTCCTGCTTGTCTTGAGCCAGCGACACCATGTCCAGGGAGTCGACAGGCAAGAGCTCGCTGAGCGTGGCGCGCAGCGCGGTGAGAACGCTCGCCTCATCGAGGGTCGAAGCCATCGCCCGCGCGATGCTGTTCAAAGCCTCCAGGCGCCGGGCCTGGTTGCGCGTCAGCTCGTTGAGCGAGGCGTTGGCGATCAGGACGCCAAGGCGCCGGTGCACCTCCTCGAGGAAGGCGGTCTCGGTCGCAGGTATTCGACGGTTTCGATACAGCTGATAGATGACGCTCCCGATCACCTCGCCCTGGTGCTCGACCGGCACCCAGATGACGAGCCGAGGGGAACGTCCCGCGCCTGGCCCTCTCGCCTGCGCCTCGCGGCTCGGCACCGGCTTGACAGGGATCAGGGTCGTGTGCGGATTGGCATACAGCGGGGCGAAGGTCGAGTCGACGAGGGGCCTGCGGCGAAGGTCCTGAAGCACGCCTGAGTCGATGGCCAGCGAGTGGTACCACCCCTCGCGCTCCAGGCCCTGGAGCACCACCGCGTCGTAGCCGAACAGCGGCTCGAGCCCGCGATAAAGGACCTGGACGATGTCCGCCTCGGTGACGCAGCTCCCGAGCTCGTGTACAAGGGCAGCGGGGGTGGAGAGCGGAAAGGCCTTCTGCGGACGGAGTTTCGCCACCCGCAGCGTCGGGCGCTTTCTCGCCTCAGGCGGTCTGGCCGGCCTTGCCGGGGTGCGACGAGACGACCGCCTGTGGGCTGGGCTGGACATGGTCACCGATATACTGCGCCACGTACCCCTTGCCGTTCACTCCGCCTAAGCCGATTGCGCCGATACCGGATGACCTGCGCGGCTCCACGATCCTTGTGGTCGACGACGAGCGGGCTTGGCGGGTGATCCTGGAAACCGATCTCCGCATGCTCGGATACAAGGTCGCGATGGCGGAGGACGCGGACCAGGCGCTCGAGCGGGCGAGCTCGGAGAACCCGGAGGTCGCGATCATCGACCTGATGCTTCCCGAGCCGATGGACGGTTGGGGCCTTTTGAACGAGCTGCGAGCGCGAGGGCAGAAGGTGCCTGTGATCTTCTACACCGCATATCCCGTCTTTCCCTCGGGAACCGACGATCCTGACGTCGTCGGCTATATGAGCAAGGCGGTCGACAGGGCCGATCTGTACGCTCTCCTTCCGCCGGCGATCCGGCGCTCCCGCGAGCGCCGGGGTGGTGACTAAGGGTTGCTTACCAGAGGTAGTCCCAGAAGCAGTCCAGGTAGTTCGCGCCGGAGGCCATCGCCAGAGCGCCCACCACCGCCACCGTGAAAACCACGCGTAGAACCTTGATTCGCCACGTCATCCCCATCTCTCCCCTTGGTTTTTCCAACTTGGACCCGACCCGAATGCGAGTATGCACTGGCCCGTGGAAGAGTGGTTGTTCATGTTTCGTCAATTCTTATTAAGAATAATCTAGGGCGAAACCTTGGAAAATCCCAGCGTCAGGCTATGAGGGACGGGAATCCGCGAAACCGTGAGGTGAGGCTTCCGCCGCTGCCGCCCGGGCTCGAGGTTTACCGGCCCGCCGAGGTGCTCGGCTCGGCGGTCCTGGTGGTCGAGGACGAGGAGGCCATGCAGCAGCAGTTGAAGATCGACCTCCACGACCTGGGTTACCGGCCTGCGGTGTCGTCCTCAGCGCCGGAGGCGATGGAGCTCCTTGAACGCGAGCGCGTGGCCGCGGTTCTTCTCGACCTGGTGCTCGACGAAGGCGAGGAGGCGGGCTTCGACCTACTCACGTGGATTCGCCAGCATCACCCCGGGCTGCCAGTAATCGTGCTGTCTGCGGCGCAGGTGAACTCGGCGGCCATACGCAAGGCCTATGAGCTCGGGGCGAGCTCGTACTTCGTCAAAGGCAACGTCCCCATGGCACACATCTACTCCGATCTCGCGGCGCGTCTTGTCGAGCGTGGCACCGGGCGGCCGGGCAGCTATCGATTCGGCCGCCTGGAGTTCGACCCCACGCGCCGGATGGTCAGGCTCGGAGAGGCGGAGATCCGTCTCACACCGCAGCAGACGGCGCTCGTGCTGTACCTCGCGCAAGGCTCGAAGCCGGCGACGGCGCGCGATCTCATCGAGGCCGGGCTGTTCAGGAGCGACGCCGCCCACTCCACAGTGCACTCGGCGCTGCTGACGTTGAGGCGGCGTCTCGACGAGGTCGAGGACGGGCTCGGTCCGACGTTCGTCCGCGCCACTGCGCGCGGATACAGTCTGGTGGCAGTGCAATGAGCGGCGATCCCCCAACATCTCCAATCCCGACGAGATCGGTGATCGAAGAGGTCATCGAGCTGAGGCGTCATTTCCACAGGCACCCCGAGGTGAGCTTCAGCGAGCACGCAACCAG
>VBDR01000017.1 GCA_005882135.1 Chloroflexota bacterium | reverse complement strand
TTTTTCTCCAGCACTGAATCGCGGACGGGCCCCGGCCGACGGCTGTCGAACTCCTCCGCCACCGCCCAGAAAAAACAACCGCCTGGGAAGACGCCCCGCTCGAGGTAGGACAACCACGAGTTGCACAGGGCCCAGACCCGGCCGAGACCTCGCGGTACCTGGAGCGCCGGCCGCAGGACCTCGTCGGTAAAGATCTGCGCGGCCGCCTCGATGGTCGCCATGTGCAGCTCCTCCTTGGAGCCGAAGTGGGCGAAGAGCCCGCTCT
>VBDR01000016.1 GCA_005882135.1 Chloroflexota bacterium | reverse complement strand
CGCCGAGCCGACGCGGGCGGCGTGGACCAGGATCGCCTGCCGGGTCCGCATACCACGCAGCCGGCGCCGGTCGGTCGACTCCCTGATGGCCATCTTCTGGAGTCGGATATTAGCACGAACGGTCGGTTACTATTGACTTATACGACCGGTCGTGCTATTTCTTTTGAGGAGCCTTGATCGAGATCGAATCGGCACGCTTCGGAAGGCCCGGGTTGATGAGCCTCGAGCCAGGTGATCGCGAGCTCCTGAGGCGAATGTTCTACCGGCTGTCGCCGGAATCGGTCTACCGGCGCTTCTTCAGCCCGGTCTTCAGGCCGGATCAGTTCAGCGCATCAGTGCTGCGTGTCGACCATCACGACCGCGAGGCGATCGCCGCGGTGGAGGGCGGCGAGATCATCGGCGTGGCGGAGTACGCGCGGGTTGCCGGTTGCCGGCGAGCGGACCTGGCGGTGGTGGTCGCCGATGCCTGGCAGCGACAGGGTCTTGGCACCCGGCTGGTGGCCGCCCTGTCGGAGCGGGCCCGGGCCGAGGGGATCACCGCCTTTGCGGTCGACGTCCAGGGCGACAACTTCGCGTCGCTGCGCCTGTTGCGCCGAATCGACCCCCACCTCAAGCTGGCGTTTTCCGGCGGCGTGGGCGAAGGGCTCATCCCCCTCATCGCGGACGAGGCAACGCAATGAGCAACCGCGAACGACTGCTGGCTCTGCGCGCTACCCGTGAGCTGGCGCACTTCAGCGATGCCGGGCTCCAGAACCTTCTCCCGTTCATCGACGAGCTCTGCGTGGCGGCCGGAGCGCAGGTGGCGCAGGAGGGGCGTCTCTGCCACGAGTTCGTGATCGTCGCCGCCGGCCTGCTCGAGACGTGCCGGCGGGGCCGGCCCGGTCAGCTCGGCCCAGGCGAGACGTTGGGGTGGGACGCGATGCGCACGCGCGGCGTCAATGACGCGACGGTCTCGGCCGCGACACCGGCGCACCTGCTGGTGATGAGTCACGAGCAATTCCGCGCCGTCGGCGCCCTCGCGCCGAACCACTGACGGCGAGCCGGACTCAGCCGGCGGCGCGGGAGTGCATCATGCCGGAGCCTCGGGCGAGCGTTCGACGAAGGCAGACCGCCACCCACATCCGATACGGCCGCCACTTGGCTGCAAGCTCCTCGAGCATCGCGAGGTCGGGCTCCGGCGAGAGCCCGTAGGCGTTGCGAACGGCCTGGAGGAGTCGCGGCTCGGCAGTGGGCAGCTCGTCGACGGCGCTCAGGGCCCGCAGCCTCACCAGCTGCGAGCCGAACTCACCAATCCCTTTGAGCCGCTGGAGACTCTTCAGCGCCTCTTCTCTTGGCATCGCACGCAGCGGCTCGGTTTCCAGCTCGCCCGCGAGCGCGGCCTGGCCCAGCGCGTTCAAGTACTCCACCTTGCGCCCGAACAAGCCCTTGAACGATTCCATATGGACGAGGAATTCAGGCCCGGGAAAGCAGTAGAGCCCATGGCCGTGAATATCGATCGACGCGCCTTGCTCTCGACACATGCGCTCTTTGATCGCCTGGGCCTGGCGCATCGTGATCCGTGACGAGATCAGAGACCATGCAGCCGCCTCGTACGCGTTTGACCAGTTGACGGGACGAAATCCGGGAAACATCTGCTGCAGCCGGCCGACGACCGAATCACGCCGCCCCACCTCGGGCCATGCCCGCCCATCGACGTCGAGACTCAAGATGCGCGCGGTCTGCTGCCGCACGGACTCGACCGGCGCGGTTCCGTAAACGGTCCCCGTCACACGGCCGGCCGCATCCTGAGTCAGGCACACACCCGCCGGCACCCAAGCGCCGTCGCTCAAGAAGGCAAGATGCAGATGACCCTCGACGTGGTCGCCCTCCGATGGCGTCTCGTGCCATGCGTCGATGAAGCCGGCGCTTTCGCGGAGCGAGTAATCGCCGAGCGGCTCCAGATCGAACGTCCGCGACGCGGCGCCGGTGCTCATGCCGCGCGACGGCATGAAAAAAGGCCGGTCGCCAATCGCGCCGGCCTCAGGGAAAACTCTTGCTTACGCGAGCTTGATCCGGTTCGCCCGGGGGCCTTTCTGGCTCGGCTCGATCTCGAAGCTGACCCGCTCGCCCCCCGCCAGCGAATCGAAGTTGACGCTCGAGTCAAGCCCGGTACGGTGAAAGAAATACTCCTTTCCGTCCTCAGCCGCGATGAAGCCGAATCCACGGTCGGAGACCAGCTTCTTGATGGTCCCTGTCGGCATCGACAACTCCTCCTCTCCAAAGCTTTGTCACGAACGCCCGCGTCCTTTCGAGAAGATCCGACCGCGGCGAACATCGCCCGACTACCGGGGACAGGTTTACATTACCACCGGCTTGCGGCCTCTTAAAGAGCCAGCAGCGCAACCCCGACAAGCGTCGCCACGGCTCCTGAAACCTTCATCGAGGCTCGCCTGGTTTCGCGCAGCCGCCACACTCCCCAGACGGCCACGGCCACGACCGATGTCTCGCGCACCGGCGCCACGACCGCCAGCGGAGCAAGCGTCAGCGCCCACAGGACCAGGAAGTAGCCGGCCCACATGAACGCCCCGATCAACGTTGCCTGGCCCCATGTCGGGCCGTGGACGGAATCCGGGATGCGATAAAGACCCAGGCGCGAGGCCACCCAGATGGTCAGCGGCAGCTCGATTGCCATCAGCGTGAAGAGCAGCCACCCATACAACCATGGCGTCGAGAGCCGGACTCCCACCCGGTCCACCGACGTGTACGCCGCTATCGCCACCCCGGTCAACAGCGCCGGCAGCGTCGCCCTGCCGCTCGCCTGCGAAACGGTGACGGCCAGGATGCCGACGAGCAGCAAGACGACGCCGATGACCTGGGGCGGGGTCAGCCTCTCGCTGAGGATGGCGAGGCCGACGACGACGCTGAGCAGTGGCGCCGATCCGCGAGCGATCGGGTACACAGCCGACAGCTCGCCTCGACGGTAGGCCGTGGAGAGCAGCCACAGGTAGGCGGTTTCGAGCACGGATGAAAGCAGGGCGAGACCCGCTGCCGCGGGATCCAGGCCTGGGCGCCCGAGCAGGAGCCATGCCGGAAGCAGCGGAATCGTGGCCACCAGCGCCGTCGTCAGCGTGACCCGGCGAAATGTCGCGATCGGGTCGCCGCTGAGTTTGACGAGAACATTCCAGGTCCCGTGAAACGCCGCCGCCGCCAGCGACAACCCGACCGCAATCGCGATCATCTAGGCCGGGCGTGGTGGCCGGGCCAGCAACCGGCCGACGATCCTGTACACCTCCGGGTTCACCACCAGGCCGTTGTGGGATCCCCACACCTGCATCGCCGGAATGTCCGGGCGCAGGCAAGACCGAAAGTTCACAACGTCGTCCGCCCTCGTGTAGATCGAGGTGGTCGGCACGATCGGGGTCAGCTTCAGGTCGTATGTGAAGCGACCCTCAGCGTTCAACCTCCTGCCATAGGCGAGCTCGTTGGCAGTGCGGACCATGCCGACCGCATGATGCGTAACCGCCGCCAGGTCCGTCCAATCCGCGAGCGGCGCACCCAGGGTGATGACCTGCTCGATGAGCTGCGGCTTGCGCTGGGACAGCACCTTGGAGAGCAGGCCACCGCGGCTGTGCCCGATCAGGGTCAACCGCGCGCGGGTCTCCTTTTCGACCTCGACCACCTTGCGCCGAAGCCCGGACAGCATGCGCTCGGAATGATGGATGTTGAGAAAGATGCCGGAGAGATGGGAGCGGTAGCCGATCCGCCGCAGCCAGCCGTCGAGGACACGCATCGTCCAGTCGCCGGCGAGGAAGCCGGGGACGAGCAGCACTGGCCTGCCATCGCCGGGCGGCACGCCGCGGCCGCGAAATACCGGGTCGCGGAGCAGCGCCGAGAGCTCGCGGATCGCGAGCGGGTCCCACATCCTCACAGCGTGCGATGGTAGGTCGTCGGCTCCTCGGCCTTGCCGCAGACAATGGCGAACTTTCGTGCTTTGATTGAACAGACAGCATGTTAAATTATCTCGGTGGGTCGAAGGGCATATCGGCTGGGTCGCCGGAAGGCGGCCGTCGACCTCACGGTGAGCTCGATTCTCGAGGCCGGGCGGCAGCTGGTGGCGGAGGGTGCGGAGTCGAAGGTCAGCGTGGGCGCGATCGCCCGCCGGGCCGGCGTCTCCCGCATCACCATTTACAACCGCTTCGGTTCCAGAGGCGGCCTGCTGCGGGCCCTGGCCCCAGCTTCGCCGCAGCCCGCGCTGCCGGTCGGAGAGCCGCGGGAGGCCCTTCGCGAGCACCTTTATCGCGCCAGCGCCTCCTGGGCCGCCAACCCCTCCCTCTTCCGCCACCTTCCCCAACCCGAGCACGAAGACTCCGAACCCAACCGGCGGCTCGCCGAGCGGCTGGCGGCGGCGGATGCCTTGCGCCCGGGTTGCTCGATCAAGGAGGCCGAGGACGTCATCGGCGCGCTCACGTCGTTCGCGGTCTTCGATCGCCTGCACAAAGACGGAAGGCGGCCGGCCGCGGCCGTCACCGAGGTCTTGATGCGGCTGGCCGCGGGAATCCTGGCGTAGGATTCATGACGCATTGCGGCATAAAGTCGCAGACGTGCGTGGGCCGGTTCACTACCTGGACTTCGGCGGCTCCGGCCCGACGCTGCTCATGGTTCACGGCCTTGGCGGGAGTGCCCTCAACTGGATGGCCGTCGCACCGCAGATCGCCATGACCCATCGGGCGATCGCGATTGACCTCGCCGGCTTCGGCCAGACGCCGCTCTTCGGACGCGCGGCCACTGTGGGCGCCAACGCGGCGCTCGTGCATGAGTTCATCGACAAGGTCATCGGCCAGCCGGTGATCCTCATGGGTAATTCCATGGGCGGGCACATCGCGATCCTGGAGGCGGCCCAGCATCCGGGCTGGATCGCTTCCATGGTCCTCGTCGATCCTGCCATACCAGGTCTTCATGTCCGCCGGCCCGAGCCCGTGGTGCTCGGCGCGATGGCGGCGCTGTCGATCCCGGGCCTCGCCGAGACCCTGCTCAGCCGTCGCCTTCGAGAGCTCGGACCTGAGGGGTTGACGCGGCAGGCGCTGGCGCTTGTTTGCGCCGACCCATCGCGTGTCGATCCCGGCATCGTCGAAGCTCACATCCGCCTGACCCGCGAACGCCATGATCTCGGACGTCAGAACGCGCGGGCTTTCATCCAGGCCTCACGCTCGATTGGATTTCGGATGGCGGACCCACGCTTCTGGACGCGGGTGGCGGCGGTCAAAGCACCCACTCTTGTCATTCACGGAAGCCTGGATCGACTGGTACCGGTCGCCGCGGCGCGCGAGCTGGGCCGCCGCCGCCCCGACTGGGAGCTCAAAGTGCTCGAGGGCGTCGGTCACGTGCCGATGATGGAGGCCCCCGATCTCTTCATGGAGACACTCAATGCGTGGAGCGCGTATAGAATCGCCTCGCAGCCCGCTGCAGTCTCATAACGGAGTCGCGAAAAGCAGCACAACGTGGCCACCGTTTCAGAACCCCCACATAGCAAGCGCCCGGGGCGGCTCAAGGTTTCGGCCTCGATCCTGCCCCAGCTACGCCACATGGGCCGCTGGGACCCTATCCCTCCGATGTGGCTCGAAGGGCGCATCTACCTCGAATTCCTGCGCCTGATCCGCGACCCCGTCTTTCGCGGCATCGACGTGCCGCCCGGTCTTCGCAAGCCCGTGCTCTTGATTCCCGGATTTCTCGCCGGCGACTGGACCCTGCGGACGCAGTTCGACTGGCTCCAGCGGGTGGGCTACCGGCCGCGGCTGGCCGGGGTGTCGTTCAACGTCATGTACTCCGAGGTCATGCTCAAACCGCTGCTCGACACTTTGCTGGCGATGCATCGCAAGTCGGGCGCCCGGGTCTCAGTCGTCGGCCACAGCCGCGGCGGGGTCCTGGCGAAAGTGCTGTCACATCGCAAGCCGGATCTCGTCGAGCAGGTGATCACGCTCGGGGCGCCGCTCAATGATCCCTTCGACGTGCATCCGCTGACCATGGCCGGGGTCCATGCGGCTCACCTCTTCAACGCCGTCCGGTACCGACACCCGGCCTCCGTCGAGATGCGATTCATGCGCGACCTTCGTGCCGCGCCGAGGGTGCCGACGTCGTCGATCTACTCGCGTTCCGACGGGGTCGTGAACTGGAAGGCGTGCTTGCGGGCCGATATCAACTCGATCGAGGTCCACGGCAGCCATGTCGGCCTGGCCCTGAATCCGGAGGTCTACAGGATCCTCGCCCACCTCCTGCCCGCGCCCTGGCGCCATGACTAGCCGGCCCGTGTCTAGCCGGTAAGATCGATCCTTCGCGGGAGCTCGCCCCCCAGCCAAGGGCAGGGGCGGGCTGAGAGGGCGCCGATGCGCCGACCGCATGAACCTGAACTGGGTAATGCCAGCGGAGGGAGGTCATGAGCGATATCGCCGCTCGACAGGCGGAGGCGGATGCCTTCGGCAGGGTCGAGACGCACGGGATCGAGGCGATCCCGGCAGCTGAGCGCCACGGCGCCCCGCGCGAGCTCGCGTTTCTTTGGGCGGGTGCGTTCGTCAACTACGCAAGCCTTTTCACTGCCAGCCTGCTGACGACCTACTACGGGCTCGGCGTCTGGGACGGGCTCGCCGCGACGGCCGCAGGCACGATCGCGGCGGCACTCATCCTCGGCCTGCTCAGCAACACAGGCCCGCGCTCGGGCCAGCCCCAGATCGTGTTCACGCGCCGCATCTTCGGCTACCACGGGTCCTACCTCGGCGCCGCGCTTACGCTTTTTCTCGCCGTGGGCTGGTTCGCAGTCGACTGCGTGATCGCGGCGCAGGCGGGAGCGCAGCTGTTCGGCGGCGGCAGTCGATGGATGACGTTTGCCCTCGTGCTGCTGATCGCCGCGATCAGCGTCGCCGTGGCGGTGTTCGGTCATCAGACGATCAAGGTCCTGGAGACATATGGCGCGGTCATCTTCGCCGCGCTCACCGCCGCCCTGTTCCTGTTCCTCGCGCCGCAGTTTCACTGGACGCAAGGTCCGAGCGCGTCCGGACCCGATTACGCCGGCGCCCTTGTGCTCGGGTTCATGACCTGTTTCGCGCTGGTCGCGTCCTGGTATCCGTTCGCGAGCGATTACTCGCGTTACCTGCCTGCCTCGAGCTCGACGCGCGCGGTGACCCTGTGGCCGGTCGCGGGCGTGGCGCTGCCGATGATCCTGCTCGGGCTTTTCGGGTTGCTGCTGCCGACGATCGACGCGGGGCTGGCTTCGAGCCAGGGCGTGCTGGCGGTGATCAGGGCCCATTCGCCTTCGTGGGTCGCGATCCCATTTTTCGTCTTCATCGTCGTCGGCGAGATCTGGGCCAACTACCTCGACGTCTACACGGCCGGACTCGTGACGCTGGCGATGGGAATCAGGCTGAAGCGCTGGCAGACCGCGCTCGGCTGCGGCGTGCTCGGAACCGCGCTCGCCACGTACGCGGTTCTGATCAGCGACTTCCACGTCGCCTACGAGGACTTCCTCATCCTCACGTACCTGTGGGCCCCGGCGTGGGCAGCCGTCGTGCTGTTGAGCTTTTTCGTGTTCGAAGGCAAGAGCCGGCCGGCGCTTGCGCTCGCGGCGTGGATCGCAGGCACGCTGACAAGCCTCGTCTTCGTCAACTACGTGAACCTATTTGGCAACCTGGTCGCCAAGCCGAGCTTCTTCAACGACGGCCTGATCGCGACCCTGCACGGCGCCGACCTGTCCGGGCTGATCAGCGTCGGTGTGGCGACGGCGGTGTATTGGACAGGACGGCGGATGACCGCGGCATGAGGCTGCCGGTCGCGCTGACGATCGCGGGCTCTGACTCCGGCGGCGGCGCCGGCATCCAGGCCGACCTCAAGACCTTCGCGGTCCTGGGCGTTCACGGCACCTCGGCGATCACGGCGATCACGGCCCAGAACACGACCGGCGTGACCGACATCCTCGAACTGCCCGTGGCGCTGGTCAGCGAGCAGATCGCGGTGGTCGTCGAGGACATGGGCGTCCAGGCGGCGAAGACGGGAATGCTTTCGAGCGCGGCGATCATCGCCACCGTCGCCGATGCTGTCCAGCGCTACCAGATCAGGAACCTCGTGGTTGACCCGGTGATGGTCGCCAAGGGCGGCGCCAAGCTCCTCCGCGATGACGCGGTCGCCGCCATGCGCGAGCGGCTGATCCCTCTCGCCGCGGTCGTCACCCCGAACCTCCCGGAGGCCGCGGCGTTGCTCGGGCGCGAGATTCAAAGTCTCGAAGAGCGCCGGCAGGCGGCGCGCGACCTCGTCGCAATGGGCGCTCGGGTCGCGGTCGTCAAAGCAGGCCACGCCGAGGCGGACGTGATCGACGTGTATTTCGACGGGTCACAGCTGGTCGAGCTCAGCGGTGAGCGCATCCAGACCCCGAATACTCACGGCAGCGGCTGCGTTTTCTCGGCTGCGATCACGGCGGGCCTTGCCCGTGGCGAGGACCCCCTCGACGCGGTCCGCCGAGCCAAGAACTTCATCACCAAGGCGATCGCCAATTCGCTCGAGATCGGCCGCGGGCACGGGCCCGTCAACCCTGCATTCGGCTTGAGGTTTGGCGGTTAAGCTTTTCGTCCCATGAGCAAGCGAAAGCGCGCCAGCCTCGGCAGGACCCCCGCCACGCCGACCCCGGGCTCCGGCCCGGAAGATTCCGCCGATGACGCCGCCGTGAAGGAGGACATGGTGCATGTCACTCCCGACCTGCTGGCTGGAAGCCCGGACATCTTCGCCGGCAAGAAGGCGGGGGCCGCCGCCGCTCCGGAGAGGGCGACTGAACCGACCGAGGAGCCGGCGCCGATCCAGCCCGAGCCGGCCGGTGCCGACATGACGCTGGCTCCGGCCGAGGAAGCGCCGGCGCCGGCTCCGCAGCCTGAAGAAACGCCGCCGCCGCCTTACGTCAGCGCGGTCGCCTACCCCCCTCGGCCGCACCGAGGCGGATCCAGCACGGCGCTCGGCATCGTGCTGGTTGTGATCGGCCTGTTCGCCCTGGTGGTGGTCCTGTCCGGCGTCGATCTGACCGAAAGCGGCTGGCCGCTCTTCATCATCATCCCCGGCATCACCTTGGTGGTCGTCGGCTTCTTGCGTGTAGGAGCCGTCGCCACAATTCCGGGTGGCATCGTCACCATGCTCGGCGTCGTCCTCGCCTACTGCAACAGCACGGGGGACTGGCCGTTCTGGGCTTACGGCTGGTCGCTGGTGGTGCCTTTCGGGATCGGGCTCGGCATGTACCTCCAGGCGCTGCGTGACCGGGACCAGCACGCCCTGAGAAGCGGGCGGACGCTCCTGTTCATCAGCTTGATCATCTTCCTGATCGGGTTCGTGCTTTTTGAGTCGATCCTCGGCATCAGCGGGCGCGACTACTTCGGGCCTGTGGGCAAGGCCGCCCTGCCGGTCTTGCTGATCCTGGTCGGGATCATCCTGCTCGTGCGCAACATGCAGAGGAGCCGCCAGGCCTAGCCGGCCCGCCTATCCGGCTGTCAGGCTCCCGCCGAGCCGATCGCGGATGATCTGGTACTCGTTGCCGGTGCGGTATGGCTTGAAGCCGAGCGCCCGATTGATCTTCAGCATCGGCGCGTTCGACCTCGCGTTTCCGGTGGCGATCCAACGTGTGCCTGGATACAGGTCACGAATGTGCAGCAGCATCGCCGCCTTGATCCACTTGCCCAGCCCGCGGCCGCGCGCTTCGGGCCGCACCCCGGTGAATCGCTGCTCGATGAACGCGGACCGGTAAGGCGCCCAGGTGATGTCCGTGATGCCCGAGATTGTCCCGTCGGGCTCGCGCGTCACCACCGTGTGCTGCACCTCGCCGCTGAGCTCGAGGCGCTCGTAGAAGTCACGCATCTTCTCGGGGGTCACGACGATCTCGCCATGGTCGAGGTCCTCGAAAGGCATCGTGTTCAGCATGGCCGACAGCTGAGAGCTGAATGCTTGCCACTCGTCCTCTGGCAAGGGCCCGTCGATGATCTCGAGCGTGGTGTCGGGCGACCGCCTGGCTCCTTCCGCGGCCCAACGCTCCATCTCCTGCCACTCGATCTCCGAGAACATCAACCGGCTCTCGATCGCGGTCAGCTTCGATTCGGCGCCGACCCACTTCATGAATTCGTGGCCTGAATCCTCCTCGACCCAGAAGCCCAGGGTGGTGCAGCCGCGCCGATCCATCAGCTCGACGACGACCGGCAGGAATGACGAGGCGATTCCGCGGCGCCGGAATTCGCTGCGAACAAAGATGTCGGCCTCGTACAGGTGTCGATTGGACACGTACTCAGGCGATGCGGGTTTCACGGATGACCCCTGCAGCAAACCGAGGATCTCGCCGTCGCGAAACACCTCGTAATAAACCGTTTCCTGGAAGGGACTGACCCGCTTCATGTGCGCCTCTTCATCGGCGTCGTCCCTCAGCGGATCGTCCGGGCGTGATTCCTTCTGCCGAACACGGCGAAATTTGTGATAGCGCCTCCAGAAATCCACCCCCGCGGTCGCCGGGTCGACCGACGAGGGGATCAATTCCCCGACCATGGACTGTCGATAATCTCACAGCGATGTCTTCCGCCCGCCCGTTCAGAGTCGGGGTCACCATCCACCCACAGCAATGCACCATCCAGGAGCTGCGTGACGCGTGGCGTCGCGTTGACGCGCTGGGCGTGGACAGCATCTGGTTCTGGGACCACTTCTTTCCGCTTTACGGCAACCCGAACGGAAATCACTTCGAATGCTGGTCGCTGCTCGCGGCGGCTGCCATCGACACGCGCGCTCCCCAAATCGGCCCGATGGTCACCTGCGTCGGCTACCGCAACCCCGACCTGCTGGCGTCGATCGCGGCGACCGTCGACCAGCTGTCGGGTGGGCGGCTTGTCTTCGGACTTGGAGCCGGTTGGTTTGAGCGCGACTATGCCGAGTACGGATACGAGTTCGGCGAGACCCGCGATCGTGTACGCCTGCTCAAAGAAGCGCTGCCCCGGATCAAACGGCGGATCGAGAAGCTGAGGCCGGGGCCGGCAGGGCCGATGCCGATCCTGATCGCCGGGAGAGGCGAGAAGGTGATGCTGCGTCTGGTCGCGGAGCACGCGCATATGTGGAACGCGATCGGCTCCGCGGATGAGTACGCGCGGAAGTCCGCCGTGCTGGACGAGTGGTGCCGCCGGATCGGCCGAGATCCGGGCGAGATCGAGCGCACGGCCAACGTCGGAGGCCTGGGTCCGAAGGCGATTGACGAATGGCTGAAGGCCGGCCTCCAGCACTTTGTGCTCCGGATCGCCCATCCCTTCGACACCAGCGAGGTCGCCCGGATTTTGAAGGTGCGGGACTCATGAGCTACAACGCTGGCGGAGGTTATTTGTGGCTGGCTCACTAACAATT
>VBDR01000079.1 GCA_005882135.1 Chloroflexota bacterium | reverse complement strand
CCCGGCAGGCCGAGGATGAATGTCCCGTGAATGGTGATTCCCAGCTCGTGACAGTCCCTGGTGAAGCCGCGCGCGAACTCGATGCGCATCCCTTTCTTGATGTTGTAGAGGATCTGCTGGTTGCCTGTTTCGTAGCCGACAAGCAGCAGGCGCAAGCCGTTGTCGCGAAGGACCTTGAGCGTGTCTCGCGGAACATTGGCCTTGGCGTTGCACGACCACGTGACGCCCAGCTTCCCCAGCTCTCTTGCGATCGCCTCTGCACGCGGCAGATCGTCGGTGAAAGTATCGTCGTCGAAGAAAAACTCCTTCGCCTGCGGAAAGGCCTTCTGCGCCCAGCGGATTTCGTCGATGAGATGGCCGACACTGCGCGTTCGGTAGCGATGCCCGCCGACGGTCTGCGGCCACAGGCAGAAGGTGCAGCGCGACTTGCAGCCGCGGCCCGTGTAGAGGGAAATGTAGGGGTGCTTGAGATATCCGATGAAGTATTTCTCGATGCTCAAATCCCTCTTGTAGACCGGCGTCACGAACGGCAGAGCATCCATGTTCTCGAGCATCGGACGCGCAGCGTTGTGCACGACACGGCCGTCGGCGTCTCGATAG
This sequence comes from Chloroflexota bacterium, assembly GCA_005882135.1. Taxonomy (GTDB): domain Bacteria; phylum Chloroflexota; class Dormibacteria; order Dormibacterales; family Dormibacteraceae; genus 40CM-4-65-16. Next base: position 1,722 of record VBDR01000079.1, on the reverse strand, counting down.
GAAAGGCCCGCGATGCGATTCCAGTCTCGTCCCTCGGCGACTTCCTTGACGGTGAAATCGAATTCGTTGCCCGTGACGAAGTCGATGGCCCGTGAAGCGGAGAGACTCCCCGAAGGGTCCACAGCGACCTTGGCGCCGATCATTCCTGCCTTGATTCCGGGCTTGACCGACTTCATCGCCTCGATTGCTTTCACGTCCGATGCAAACGATGGAGTCGAGGTATGCAGCACGACCAAATCGAAATCGCCTACTGTCGATACGACGTCCCCAAGGGTGATCCCATGCGGCGGCGCGTCGATCAGCTTGCTGCCCTCGATCAGCGCCGCCGGCTGCGCGAGCCACGTCGGATACCAGAACGAGCGAATCTCACGACGTGCCTGATAACGCGACCCGGCGCCGCCATCGAATCCCTCGAACGACGGTGCCTGTAAAAAGAGGGTGCGCATCACGTTGTGCCCTCATCTAGAGTAATCAGCGTGCCATCGGAGCGGATTCGGTATCGCTGTCCTCCCCATTGGACCACGTTTACAAAAAAACCCGCGACGTAGACGCCGAATGCCATCAAATCTCGCACTGGCGCGAGCCACCAGCGGTCCGACGAGATCTTCAGAGTATGATCAACCTGCCACTGAAGAACAAGGCGACAACCGATCGCTGCGACAACCATTCCAATGCCGACTAACCCTAAGCCGCTCAACGTCGCGCCCAGAATTGCAAAGGGCAGCGGGTGACTGATCATGAGGCCTGCATAGCCGAGTGGACTCGCGGCGCGCACGGTGCGCGCCCACCGCAGCTCGTGACTTAGAAGCTCGGCGATGCTCTGCTCGGAACAGGAGTGCTCGAGTATCAGCGAAGAAATCCCGACTTTCATCCCTGTGGCTCGAACCGCCCGTCCGACGGCATAGTCGTCGGCGAGACAGGCAGCAAAGGCCTGGAACCCGCCCACTGAATCGAGCATTTCCCGGCGCAGCGCGATCGTTGACCCGAAGCAAGGTTGGGCCAGACGCAGCTTCAGCCCAACCAGAACGTTCGGCAGGAAGTGGTAATCGATGCCCATGCTCGCAAGGCGTGTCCAAATGCCGCCGCCGCTCGAGCCCCGGTACATGCATGTCACCGCGCCGACACCGGGTCGATTCAGCGCGGCAATGATTTCGCGCACGTAAGTGCGCGAAACGAGGATGTCGGCGTCCGCAAGGATGACGACGGGATGTCGAATGTGATGCTCCATGCCTATGACATTGGCTATCTTCGGATTGGGGCCGGAACCGGAGACGTGCACCACGAGCTCCAGCTCACGGCCGGGTCGTTCGCGTATCAGGCGATGTACTACTTCAATCGCCCCGTCGGCTGAATCACGTACACCGAGCAGCACCTGCAGCGAGCCGGGATAGTCCTGATCGCAAAACGACGCGAGATCGTCGTACAAGGGCGGCGCAACCCCGGAAAGCGGCTTGAGGATCGTGACACCGGGCGGTTCGCGTGAATGCTGTCCAGCAACTCCTTTGAATCGCCGGACGATGACGGCGGCGCTCAACAGGTAGACGCAACCTAGCGCCGCGATGACAAGAACAATCGCGCTCACCTGGAAGTCGACGATTCCCGTCGCCACGGCATCACTTCCGAACAGTTGCTCGGCAGGTTAACCTACGTTGCAAAGGGCTCTTTTCTACAAAACGGTGCCACCGAATCTGCACACTCTCGCCGCGGCGCCGGCGCTGCGCA
>VBDR01000078.1 GCA_005882135.1 Chloroflexota bacterium | reverse complement strand
ACCGGTTTACGGCCCTACCGCTCCTGGCTCCGCACCGGCAGGATCACATCGACGCTGCAGAGCTGCGCAATCGATGTCGTCGTGCCGGGTTGCAAATCGGCACCATTGACGCCGTGATTGCGCAACTCTGCATCCGTCACCAGCTGAAGCTGCTGACGACCGACAACGATTTTGTCCTCGCCGCGCGATACTGCGCCCTGCGAGTTTGGAGAGAGGTGCGTTAGCTAGTGACAAGTCGTCTCGCAGCGGTCGACGCGATAGTCATCGCGTTTCCTGTACGCTCCGTCCGCCGGAACCGGCCAGAACCGGAAGTTGGCTCGCAATCCGCAAACCGGACATTCGCTTGAGATCGGGAAAATGCGCCGTCGGCTACACGAAGCATTTCGTGTAGGGCTACGTGGCGCGGCCTTTAGAACCAATACCGACAAGAGCCGTGCTATGGTTGACTTCCTGTTGTCAACTAGGTGATCCGGTGATGGATCGGCGAACGTTTATCACGACCGCGGCGTGCAGTGTCATAGCCGCCCCCCTAGTCGCGCAAGCGCAGCAACCGGCGGTGCCGGTCGTCGGATTCCTGAGCAGCAGATCACCCGAAGAATCTGCCGCTCATGCCGCCGCATTCCGCCAAGGCCTGAGCGAAACCGGCTATGTCGAGGCGCAGAACGTCGCCATCGAGTACCGTTGGGCGAAGGGTCACTATGAGCGCTTGCCAGCACTCGCGAGCGAGCTCGTTAGACTCCGCGTGAGCGTCATGGCAGCCGTCGGCGGCGAACCCTCAGCGCTAGCGGCCAAGGCGGCGACGGCAACCATTCCGATCGTCTTCCTGATCGGCGATGATCCGGTTGCGCTCGGCCTCGTCGCCAGCTTCAATCGACCGGGCGGCAATCTTACGGGCGTCAGCTTCCTCACCGGCGAGCTGGGTGCCAAGCGGCTAGGGTTGCTATGCGAGCTGGTGCCCAACGCCAGTGCGATTGCGTTGCTCCTAAACCCGAACAATCCGAAAGCGGAGTCCCACAGGCAAGATGTGCAGACGGCGGCGCACGCGCTTGGGCGGCGGCTGTTGGTCCTGCATGCGAGCACGGAAGCGGAATTCGAATCGAACTTCGCAATGCTTGCCAAGGAGCGAGTCGGCGCCCTCGTCGTTGAAAACGATCCCTTCTTTGACACCCAACGCAATCGGCTCGTGGCGCTCGCGGCCCGCAACGCGGTTCCTGCGATCTACCATATCCGAGAATTTCCTGCCGGTGGCGCCCTGATGAGCTACGGCGCGAGCCTTACTGATGCATATCGCCAGGTTGGCGCCTACACGGGCCGAATTCTCAAGGGCGAGACACCGGCCAATCTGCCCGTCACGCGGCCGACCAAGTTCGAGCTGGTGATCAACCTGAAGACTGCGAAGGCGCTCGGCCTCACGATCCCGCAGTCACTGTTGCTGCGCGCGGACGAGGTGATCCAGTAGCCGAACGCCTGGAGTTGATCGCGGTTGAATGTCCGGTTCTTGAAGGGCGCAACGGCCGGTTCGGGTCGTTCTGCGACCGTCGACTTTCGCGTTGCGTGTTGTCAGAAGCTGCTGGTGACTAACGATAGATCCGATGCGTGCGTGCTTAGGCTCGCGGTCTGATCGCCAGCACATCCCGCGCCGTTTTTTCATAGGCATGCGCCAGTTGCAGCACCGCCAAGTCACCGCGAGGCCGCCCAATGAGCTGCATGCCCATTGGCAGACCGGTGGAGTTGAAGCCGACCGGTATGCTGATGCACGGCAACCCCGCCAAAGTGGCGTAGATCACCACCTCCATCCAGCGGTGGTATGTGTCCATCTCGCGCCCCGCGATGTTATTCGGCCAACGCAGCGCAGCGTCGAACGGCCACACCTGTGCCGTCGGTAGAGCCAGAAAGTCGCAGCGGTCGAAGAGCGCCAGCATTTGTTGATAGAACGCGCTACGCTGATCACTCGCGCTTAACACTTGTGCGCCGCTCAGATTTGACGCCTGGTCATGCTCCCATAGTGCTTCGGGTTTGATCAGCGCGCGGTTCTTTGAATTCGCGAGGTAGGGCGCGATGCGCGCCGCAACGAGCCAACGCCGCCAGATCAGCCAGGTCTGCCATACCTGTTCAGGTGCAAAGCCATGCGGTACGGGCTCGACCATACAACCGAGATCTTGCAGACGCCGCAGTCCCTGCTCGCAGGTTGCGAGAATGCCGGGCTCCATCGCCAGGTAACCGGCTAAGTCGCCCAGCCAGCCGACGCGTGCCTTGTTAACCTCAAAATCATTGAGTGCATGCGCGAATCGCTCGCTGCCGTACAGCGAGAGCGGCACGCGCGCGTCGTAACCCGCTTGCACCTCGAGCAGCATTGCAACATCCTGCACGGTCCGCCCCATTGGTCCCGCGGTGCCCAGCTGGGAGACCCAGACATCCTGGGACGGCCATGTTGGCACCCGGCCCTGACTTGGACGGAACCCGAACACGTTGTTCCACGCGGCCGGATTGCGCAGGCTGCCCATGAAGTCGCTGCCATCGGCTACCGGGAGCATGCGCAGGGCCAGCGCCACAGCCGCGCCACCGCTGCTACCACCAGCAGACCTTGTGGCGTCGTAGGCGTTGCGCGTCACGCCGAAGACCTCGTTGAAGGTATGTGAGCCCAGTCCGAACTCGGGAGTGTTGGTCTTGCCGATGACGATACAGCCTGCGGCCTTCATGCGCTGGACCAGCAGCCCATCCTGAGTCGGCACGAAATCACACAGCAAAGGCGAGCCGAGCGTTGTTCGGATGCCAGCGGTCTGAGCCATGTCCTTGATCGCTTGCGGCATGCCGTGCATCCAGGCGATTGGCCCTGTGGGCGTAGTGCCACGCTTCAATTGCCCGTCGCGCTCATCGGCCTCGCGCAGCAGCACATCGCCATCGCGCAGGCTGACGATCGCGTTGTGCACCGGATTGACGGACTCGATGCGCGCGAGAGTCGCGCGCATAACCTCACGACACGAAACTTGGCGTTTGAGGATTGCGCTGGAAAGGGCGTGTGCCGGGAGGTCGGTGATGTCCATGCCTTTGCTCTGGCCGGTGAGGATGCACTCGGATAACCAGCTGACGCATGATCGACTTGCGGATTGCGTTGCGCAAGCTGTGCAGCGGCCGTCAAGCTGGGTTGGGTCACGTCCGCTGAACGTGACGGTCGCTGTCCGGCCAACTGCGGTCGTAGCGCATTGCGCTCCATAGCAGTCGTTGATCGGTGCTTGTCGGCCAGCGCGGTCATCCTCTGGATGGGATTGAGCGCTGCTGGGGACGTAGTATTTTGGCCT
>VBDR01000077.1 GCA_005882135.1 Chloroflexota bacterium | reverse complement strand
AATGGAGGGGAGAATGTTCAGAATTCGCACTGGTTCCTCTCCATCAATGAGGGCCCATGCTCGACGGGTAGAGCTTCGCGCGAAGCGCCTCGAGCTCGTCGAGGTTGTGCGGCCCGCGGCTGCGGCGTCCCTGCTCGAGCTCCTTGACCTGATTCACGAGCTCCTCGTTGAGGGGCAGCGCGATCCTACGGCGCCGCCCTTCATCGATCACCCAGCCGACCATGTGGTCGACCTCGGTCGGACGCTTGCGCACCGCGAGATCGCGCCAGGGACCCGAGCGCACTTTCACCTGCGAGCGCGTCGAATCGGCGAAGCGATCGAGCACCGCCCGCGCCTCGGCCTCCTCGGCCGGCGTGCGAGGCCGCATCTTCAGCGGCTCGAACGCGCCGAAGCCCTCGAGCTTCACGCCGGCCGCGAGCGCGGCGCCGACGCCCTCGCCGACCAGCGCCACGAGCAGTGGCTGGTAGCGCGCATTGCTGAAGGTATCGGCGAACGTCTGGTCGCCCACCGCCTGCGCGAAGAGCAGCGAGCAGTCGACCTGCTTAGACCAGAGGTAGCCGACGATGTTGCTGGTGATGTGCGCCTTGACCGAGTAGGCGAGCAGCCGCTGGATGCGCGGCAGCCGTTCGCTGATGCGGCCGTCCATTTCGCCGATCCAGATGTTGCCGAAGCCGCCCTGCTCGATGTGGCCGGGCCCCTGCCAGTCCGCAGGAAAACTCACGAATGCGCCGACCACTCGCTCGGCGCCCAGACGCGCGGCGATGGCCGGAGGATTCATGCCGTTCTGCAGCGAGACCACGACCGTGTCCGGGCCGGCGAGCGGCGCGATGGTGTCGAGCGCCGCCTGCGTGTCCTGCGACTTGACGGCGAGGAACACCGTGCCGAGCGGACCGCGCAGGTCCCGGGGCACACAGGCGCGCGCCGGCACCGTGAGCTCCTTCGAGCCCGTGATGCGCAGCCCGCGCGCGTTCATCGCCGAGACGTGCTCGGCCACCTTGTCGACGAAGAGCAGGTCTTCGCCCGCCTGCGCCATGTGGGCGTCCACGATACCGCCGATCGCGCCCGCGCCGTAGATGGTGATCGGAGCGACGGGCAAGGTCACTCGGGCTTGGCGCCGGAGGCCTTCACGACCGGGAACCAGCGCTTCACCTCGGCGTCGATCGTTGCGCGCATCTGCTCCGGCGTGCCGCCGACCACCTCGTAGCCGAGGTCGGCCATGCGTTTCACAAAGTCCGGCGCCTTGATGGCTTTCTGTCCTTCGGCGTTCAGCTTGTCGACGATAGCCTTCGGCGTGCCCGCCGGCGCGAGCAACCCGATCCATACGCCGGCCTCGTAGCCGGCGAGCCCCTGCTCGGCGATGGTCGGCAGCTCCGGCAGGACCGCCGCGCGCTTGGCACCCGTAGTGGCGAGCGCGCGCAGCTTGCCCGACTTGATATGCGCCAGCGCAGAGGGAATGTTGTCGAACATCACGTCCACGCGCCCGGCCATCAGGTCGACCAGCGCGGCGACGCTGCTCTTGTAGGGCACGTGGGTCATCTGCACGCCGGCCATGTTCTTGAACAGCTCCCCCGCCATGTGCACCGAGGTGCCCACGCCTGCGGACACGAAGGTGAGCTTGCCGGGTTCCTTCCTGGCGAGCTCGATCAGCTCCTTCATCGACCTGGCGTTCACCGACGGGTTCACCACCAGCACGTTGCTGACGTTCGCAAAAATGATGACGGGCTCGACGTCCTTGTTCGGGTCGTGGTTGAGCGTTTTCGTGTACAGGGCGGCCGCAATGCCGTGCAGGCTGCTCGCGGTGCCGAGCAGGGTGTAGCCATCGGGTGGCGAGGAAGCGAACGCCTCGAAGCCGATCGTCCCGCCGGCGCCGGTGCGGTTCTCGACGATGATGCCCTGCCCGAGCTGCTTCGACATCTCGTGCACGCCCGCGCGCACGACGATGTCCGAGGCGCCGCCGGCGCCATAAGGGGTGATCACCCGGATGGGCTTCGACGGATAGGTTTGCGCGCTTGCGAGCAACGAGA
>VBDR01000053.1 GCA_005882135.1 Chloroflexota bacterium | reverse complement strand
CACGCGGGGGCCTCCCCGATGGCGATGAGCGATTGACCCACGCGCCAGGGGAGGAGCCGCTCCAGACGGAACAGGGGCACGAGGGCGTCGTACAGCCGCAGCGACCCTGCGGGAATCAAGCGGCGACGCAGCACGCGCCCCGCCAGCCACCAGCCGGGGAGCCCCGCAAGATTGAAGTACTCGATGTGCCGCACCCGCAGCGCCGCGCCGCGGAAGCGCTCGATCAGCCCCTGGCGGGTATAGCGCCGGTGATGCCCGAGGGCCACGTCCAGACTGCCATACAACCACGGCAACGCGGGCACCAGCAGTACGAGCCGGCCGCCGGGGGCGAGCAGGCGGGCGATGGCCGCGAGTGAGCCGCGGTCGTCGGCGACGTGCTCCAGGACGTTGAGGCAGATCACGGTATCGAAGCGTCGCGCAGCGAGTGCGCCGTCCACCGTGGGCAAATAGAGCCGGGTCACCTCGACGTTCGGGTGGTCCGCAAACCGCGCACGCAGCCGCTCCAGGTAGGACGGCTCGGTGTCGGTGAGCACCACGCTGCGCCGGTCGAGGAGGAAGGCCGACAGGTTGCCGATCCCGGACCCGATCTCCAGCACGCAATCGCCCACCCACGGCCGCAGCCGGGCGAACATCCAGCGGTTGTATCGCGGCGCGGCTGCCAGGCGGTCGAGCGTGGCCGCGCCCACTACGTCGCGCGACTCCGCGGGCCTCGTCTCAGGACGCGTCACGATCCCCGAACCCTCCCCGCAGGCAGCGCTCGTCCCGCTGCACGCGGAAGAAGATCGCGGCCTCGGCCCGCTCGGGTTGGAGCACGCGCGGGCAGCGCGCCTGGATCGTGGCGATGTCTTGCTCCAGTCCCGGCGCCGGAGGCGCCAGCGCCACGACGGTCACGCTGTCGGCGAGGATGCGCCCGGCGACATAACGGCCGGGAACGGCGAACGCCGCGGGTCCGAGTCCGCTCTCGGTGGGCGAACCCGGGACGGTGCGACGACCGGTATAGAGGTACGTACCCGCCGGCGCATCGACCATGAGCCGGTCCTCGGAGGTCGTGTGCGTCCGGATCCAGCCGGCCAGCAGGTGGATGTGACGGCTCTGCACGGCGAGGATGAGCGTGGGCGATAAGTCTTCAGGCGGCGGCAGCACGCCGGTCTGGAAGGAGCGTGCCGCCGCCTCCCGCAGGTCCACCTGACGCAGGGTCACCCCGAGAGCCGCGAGCCCGAGAGCGAGCGGGACGCTCCACCGCAAGCGCACCGGGGCCCGGCGAGCTGCGACGTCGACGGTGCTGGCCGCCAGCAAGCCCAGAAACGGCAGCAGCGGCAGCAGGAGGCGTCCCTGAGTGAACGGCCACATCAAAGTCAGCGCGGTGACGGACAGCGTCGTGAGCACAAGCGCCGTCTGCGACCAGCGCAGCCGCACGCAGGCGACCGCGACCGCCACGACGGCGGCGAGCACCACGACGACACCGATCGGCTGGTTCGAAAACAGGTAGGCCGCCATCCGGTGCACGTATACCACCACGTTGGCCACGATCGTACGCACGGCGTAGCCGATCAGCGCTACCGGACCGGTGACGCCGAGCCAGCGCCCATACGAGAGATCATCGGGTTGGGAGGAGAGGGGCCCGCGAGCGCTCCAGTAGTGCTGCAGCGCCTGCCATGCGCCGAGCGGCGCCAGCACAGCGGCCGCGCACGCGGCGGCCTCCTTCCAGCGGCGATGCAGCGCCAGCGCGAGCAGGACGGCCGGGACGAGCGCGACTGCGGCCGTGCGGAACAGCGCCGTGCCCGCAACCACGAGCCCCAGGGCGACCGCCCGCACGGGTTGGGCGTCGCGCACGGTCGCGGGAGCGAACAGCGGCGGGGCGATCACGAGCGCACCCGCCCAACCGAGCACCAGGTACGGCTCCGTGAGCGGAATGTTGAAGTACTGAATGAGCGGATCCAGCAAAAACGGGGCGACGGCGCAGAGCGCGAGGGGTGCCGGCGAGAGCTCCAGCCGGTCGCGCCCCAACCACCACACGAGGCCCGCCGCGGCGCCGCTGACGATCGGGTGCAGCACGGCGACGGTCGCGCGCACGGCTCCCAACGTCCCAGCCAGCGCCCACGGCACCGCCAGCAGCAACGGGAGGGCCGGCGGATAGCGCACCTGGAGCGGCGCGCCGACGAGGTGGATCGAGCGGTACCCGTCCCCTTGTGCGATGGCCTTCCCCAGCACGACGTAGACCGCGTCGTCGTTGAGGGCGCC
>VBDR01000010.1 GCA_005882135.1 Chloroflexota bacterium | reverse complement strand
GCCGGCCATCGCCGACCAGCATGATTTGCTCAAAAACCGGCTCGTGCGCAATGGCGATCTCGACATCCTGTGGTGAGATCTTCGCGCCATTCGACATCACGAAGATGTCCTTCGCGCGACCGCGGATCATGATCTTGTCTTCACGCATTTCCGCCAGATCGCCGGTGTGCAGCCAGCCGTCAGCGTCGAGCGCCGCGCGCGTCGCCTCTTCGTTGCGCCAATAGCCGATCATCACGTTGGGACCACGCACCAACAGCTCACCGCTATCGGAGAGCCTCACGTCAACGCCAGGCAACGGCGGACCGACTGTTTCGGGATCGTTATCGCCCTCGCGATTGACGGCGATGACCGGCGACGCTTCCGTCATGCCATAGCCTTGCAGCAACGGCAGGCCGAGACCGATGAACGCACGCGATAACTCAGGATCGAGCGCGGCGCCGCCGACCACCGAGAATCGCATCCGTCCGCCCATCCGCGCGAGGATCGGGCCTGCGACGAGTGCGCGCAGCAACGGGAGCATCATGTGATCGGTCAGGGTGGCCCGCTTCTTCGCCACGTGTACGCCGCGCTCGACACACGCGTCGAATAAACGCTTCTTGAGCGGCGATTCGGCCAGCGCCTGATCGATCCGCGCGCGAAAACGATCGAAGATCCGCGGCACGGCGAAGACGACCGTCGGACGCTGCGACATCAGATCGTCCGCGATCGATGCGACACCGCGCCCGAACGCAACGACCGCGCCGATCGACAGCGGCAGGTAATAACCGCCGGTACGCTCGAACATATGCGAGAGCGGCAGCATCGACAGAAAGCGATCGTCTGCGCGCGCCATGTGCAGCGCTTGGCATTGCCGCACATTGGCGATGATATTGCCGTGCGACAGCATGACGCCCTTGGGACGACCGGAGGTGCCCGACCTGTAGCAGATCGTCGCAAGTGCGTCGTCAGGCATGCCCCGCACTTCGAGGTCGCCACTGCTCTTGGGCAGGAATGTTTCGGCATGCGTGCTCGCTTCGCCGCGGTCGGGGCGCAACACGCAAAGCGGCGGCAAAGGCGAACCTGCGGTGGCGGCGGCGCGTAGCGCAGCGGCGACGCGGGAATTCTCGACGAGCAACAGCTTCGCCTCCGCGTTACCTGTGCACCATGCAGCGTTTTCGGGATTGTCGTCCACGTATAGCGGGACAACGACCAGCCCGAGACCGAGCGCGGCCAAGTCGGCCGCGATCCACGTGACGCCGTTACGGGCGCACAGGGCAATCCGGTCGCCGGGCGCCAGGCCTTCGCGCCGAAACGCCGCCTGCCAGCGCGAGACTTGCGTCGCGACCTCGGCCACGCTGACATCGCGCCAGCGCTCGTCGACAAAATGACGATAGAGAATCTGTTGCCGCTGCGCAAGGTGCTGCGAAAAGAATTGCGCGATGTTGCAGGTCATGGCTCAGGTCCGCTGCCGGCCGATTCTCGCGCGTTTCGGGTGGCCGGTCCATTGCACGACGCCCGGTTCGAGAACGCGTATTCTTATGTGTCGCATTGAGACGATGGGAGCGGGCCAATGGCCAGCATTTCGATCGCGAGGAAGCATCACCTGTCGCACAAGAAAGCCAAGGACGCCGCGGAGCAAATCGCGCGCGACTTGAAGTCACGCTTTTCGCTGGATTACGCCTGGAATGGCGATCGGATCGACTTCGAGCGGCCCGGCGTCAGCGGCTCCATGCACGTAAGAAAGGATCAAATTCAGCTCGATGTGTCCCTTTCATTTCTGCTGACGCCGATCAAGCCGTCGATTGAACGAGAGATCGAGGCGCAACTTGATCGCCTGCTTGGCGACAAATCGAAATCCGCGAAGGCCTAGGGAAGCTCTGAATTTCTGGTTGACAAAGCAAACAGTGGTGTCTGGAACATAAATGAGGCCTATTGCGGCGGTGACCGAGTTCAGAAACTCGAGATTGCGGCGAATGCGAGGAGCTTAGTTACGCTTCTTCCGATGTCTCTGAACGTAAGTTTCCTGCGCTTTCCCTATGTCGTCATGAGTCGCTGTCGCATCCGGAATAGGTTCGCCAGTCCGAACAGCGTGTGCATCTGCGCTAAGTTCTTCCTGATTCCTCGGTAACGCACTCTGGCATGACCCCACAACCGCTTGACCACCAGGAACGGATGCTCGACGGTGGCTCGCACTCGCGACAAGCGCCGGTTACGCGCCCGCTGCGCGTTCGTCAACGGACGGTGCTTGGAGCCCCGCTGATTGACGTTGAACGCGATTCCGCTGGCCTCTGCTGCGGCCTTGAGCGCCTTGGAGTGGTAAGCCGAATCAGCATGCAAGCTGTCTTCATCGCCATGCAGCAACTCTCCCAGCATATTGACATCCGCGACATTCGCCGCGGTCGCGCAGACCGTGTGCACCAGTCCAGAGTCGGTGTCAGTGCCGGTATGCACCTTCATGCCGAAGTACCACTGCTTACCCTTGCGGGTTTGATGCATTTCCGGGTCGCGCTTCTGTTGCGCATTCTTGGTCGACGACGGCGCGTCGATGATAGTGGCATCTACAATCGTGCCCTTGCCCACAATCAGGCCACGCTCGGACAGATGCGCGTTGATCTCGGCAAACACCTGCTCGGTGAGATGGTGTTTCTCCAACAGACGGCGGAAGTTCAAGATCGAGGTCTCATCCGGGATCACATCCGCATCGGTGGTCACGCCCGCAAACTGGCGCATCGTGATCGAGTCGTACAGCGCTTCCTCGGCTCCCGGGTCGGAGAGGTTGTACCACTGCTGCAAACAGTAGATGCGGAACATCCGCTCCAGCGGCAGTGGCGGTCGGCCACCGCGCGGGCTGCCTTTCGGATAGTGCGGTTCAATCACCGCGCACAGCCGCGCCCACGGCACCACCTGATCCATTTCGGCGAGGAATTGCTCCCGTCGCGTCTTCTTGCCTTTGTCGAAGAACCCGCTCATCGAAAGCGACATTTGTGGTCTCATTCCGCCTCTCCCCGTAACGGCGCCAGTTCAACGCGCAGCAGCACGATTACGATGACGAAACGAGTAGGTATTTCAGAGTTTCCCTAGGCGATGCCGGCGATGATGTGGTGTACACGCCGGTGACGCCGTGCCGGCTGGTCGACACGCGAAACGCGTTCGCGGCCGTTTATCAGG
>VBDR01000015.1 GCA_005882135.1 Chloroflexota bacterium | reverse complement strand
GGCTGTAAAGACCTTACCTATTCGCCTCGTTGTATCCAATGGCGCGTCTCGAGCTCGGGGATTTCGTGCCGCTAGCGTCAGCGGGGCCGAACCAGAGGACGACGACGTAGGCGCGGACGGGGAAGCTCGTGCCGCCGACCCATGCGATGGGGACCGCTCCAGTTTGCCGTCTCAGGTGGGGCTGAGACTGAAATTGAGACTCTTCCGAGACTGCTTGTGAGACGCGCCTGCGCAGAGACTCCGCGCCATCGCCGGATTTTTCGACCAGGAGGTTGCCGTGGGTGTCTGGACGCGGATCAAGTTGCTGCTCAACACCGAGGTGAGCAGCGCGCTCGACCAGGCGGAGGACCCGCGCCAGGTCCTCGACTACGCCTACAACCAGCAGCAGGAGCTGCTGGTGAACATGCGGCGCGGGCTGGTGGACGTCGCGACGGCGAAGCAGCAGCTCGAGCAGCAGGCGCAAAAGCTGGAGTCGCGCATCCCCCATCTCGACGACCAGGCCCGCCGCGCCGTAAGCGCCGGCCGGGACGACCTCGCGCGCGTCGCCCTTGAGCGCAAGCGCCTTGCTCTCAACGAGATGGAGGGACTGACGAAGCAGATCGCCGAGGTCGAGGCGGACAAGCAGCGCCTCGCGACCCAGGAGCGAACCCTTCAGGTCCGGATCGAGCAGTTTCGCACGCACCGCGAGGTCGTCTCGGCCCGCTACACAGCGGCTGAGGCCGAGGTGAGGCTCAAGGAGTCGCTCGCCGGCATGTCCGGGGAACTCGCCGAGCTGGGAATGGCAGTCGGCCGCGCCGAAGAGAAGGCCGAGCGACTGCAGGCCCGCGCCAAGGCGATCGATTCGCTCGTCGACCTCGGCTCGTTTCCGCCGATCGGCGGCGGCGACTTCGTGGAGGCCGAGCTCCTTCATATCACGATCTCGAAGGAGATCGACGACGAGCTGGCAAGGATCAAGTCAGAGGTCGAGCAAGCCAGCTCGACCAAGGAGAGCAAGACATGAGCGCGACGCAGTGGAGCCCGGCGAGCCACCTCATCTCGCCTGACGGCAAGTGGTACTGGGACGGCGCCGCCCAAGAGTGGAAGCCGATCGGCAAGCCAGTCGCGCAACCCGCGACGCCAGACGTAACCCCAACGAAGCCTCCGCCAACCCCGTCGCCGGTTCAGCCGATGCGCGGCCTGAGCTCCTTCGCCGGGACGATTCGGTCGGAGGACCTCGCCTACGGCCAGACGGTGCTGGTCTGGGCACGGTGGATCCTCATCGGGACCGGCCTCCTGCTGTCGTTCTGGACCCCCAAAGACCTGCTCACGCTTCAGGTCCAGCTGGCGGCGATCATCGCCCTGGCCTTCGGCAACTTCTACCTGCACGTCCAGCTGTTGCGCGGCCACCCCGCGCTCGACAACGTCATCTATGGCGCAAGTCTGGCCGATATCGGCGTGGTGACTGCGCTGGTCCTCGTGCAGGGGGGCTATCCGTCGCCGGTGTTCATCTTCTACTTCGCGGCGATCGTCGGCATCTCGGTTGCATTTCCGACCCAGATGACGGCCGGCTACACAGCGCTGGTGGTCGGCATCTACGGGGTCATCTGCCTGGCGACGGCGACCAGCGATGAATACCCCGCCGTTTTCACCCGCCTGCTGACGATCGCGGCGGTCGCCGTGTGCGGCAACCTTTTTGCTCGTCACGAGGCGCAGCGACGCGAGGTGGCGATCCGCATCCATGACGAGCTGCTCGATGAAATCGAGCAGGACGCCTCGAGCCAACCCGAAGCACAGCCGGCCACGCCGGCCTCGAAGGAGGCATGAAATGCCGAAAGTTCGCGAAGTCCGAAGCGCCGCGCAGGCCGATCAGGAAGACGTCTTCTTCGGCCAGACGGTGATCATGTGGGCACGGTGGAGCGTCATCGTGGCGGGCATCATGCTCGTCCTCTGGACGTCTACCAACGTCAGCCTTCTCACCCAGACCATGCCTTTCTTCCTGGTCCTCATGGCCGTCAACTTCTTCCTGCACGGCCGCTACGTGATGGGAAGCCCGCTCAACCGCACGGTCGTGACGGCAGCCAGCGTGGTCGACCTCGTGCTGATCACGGCCATTGTCGTCCTATGGCCGGGCGCGCACGGCCTGAACAACCAGTTCTACGTCCTCTATTTCCCCGTCGTCTTCGCGTTTGCGCTCGTCTTCACGCGCAAGATCGAGGTCGCGTACACGGGCCTTGCGATGCTGGCGTACGCCGGTGCGTGCCTCCTCACGGGCACCGTTCCCTTCGACTTCGGGAGCGACGACAAGGTGCTGGTGATGCGGCTGATCGTCATCGCCGCGATGGGGTTCCTCGGCAACTACTACTTCCGCATCCAGCGCGACAGGCTTGCGCGGGCGACGCGGGGCGACCGTTCGAGCCTCGCTGAGATTCGTGCCGGGCTGGCGCGCTGAGCGACACAAGGAGGATTGAGATGGGCATCCTGGAACGGATCATGGTCCTGCTGAGAAAGAGCGCTTCAGCGGCGCTTGCGCCGGCCCCCGATCCACGGGTGACCCATCTCACCTCACACCAGAAGCAGCGCGCGCTGCTCAACCAGGTCGCGAAGGCGGGCAAGGAGGTGAGCGCCGCCAAGGACCGGCTGCACGCCGCCGCCGAAGCGGTGCGCGCGAAGCTGCCCGCCATGGAGGAGCAGGCGCGGCAGGAGCTGAAGGCGGGGCGCGAGTCGATGGCGAGGCTCGCCCTGCAGCGGCGCCAGGTCGTGATCAACGAGCTGCAGACCCTCGAGCGCCAGCTTGCCGAGGTGGAGAAGGAGGACGCTGCCTTGGCCATGATCGAGCAGCGGCTGTCGGGGCAGATCGAGGCCTTCGCCGCGCGGCAAGAAGTGATCAAGGCTCGCTTTTCCGCCGCCGAAGCACAAGTGCGGATCAACGAGGCGATGACAGGAGTCTCGCAGGACTTCGCCGACCTCACGGCAACCCTGCAGCGCGCGGAGCAGACGACCGAAGAGATGCAGGCGCGGGCGACGGCCATCGACCGGCTGGTCCAGGGAGGTGACCTCGAGGCCATCAGCTTCGCCGCCGGCTCGGACGCCATCGACGTGCGTTACCAATCGCTCGGCGCCGACGAGGACGTGGAGCGACAGCTGGATGCGCTCCGAGAGCTGAACCGCTAGCCGCTCCGGCGGCTCCCCTCCGGCCCTCCGGGCCACCTCCCCATGAATGGGGAGGAGTTCATCAATCGGCGATCGAGACGCGATTGGCGACGCTTATCTGATCAATGCGGCTCGCGACCAGCTCAAAACCATGGTGGAGGCGGCGGTAGTACGTCGGCCGCGTCATGTGGAGCCGCTCCATGATGACCTCGTGGCTGCCGACCCGCTTCACGTAATAGTCCAGCAGCAGCAGTCCGGACTCGGCGTCTCGAGGCGAGGCCGAGGCCGCAAGCTCGCCGATAACGTCGACGAGCAGCGCGCGCAGCTCAACCGCGGCGGAGTCGCCCTTGGATAGCGCCGGCATGCGCGCCAGCGGATTTCGTCCAAGCGCCTCTGGAGTGCCCAGGTCGTCGAGCGCCGCCCTGACCAGCTGTTCGCGCGCGGTGCTGTCGGGGTCGAGCGTCCAGCGCTCCGGAGCCGGCTCCTCGGTGGACAGACCGTACGGCTCGACCACGGCGGCCGGCAAGCCCGCCCGCAGCAATCGGCCCATCAGCCAGCTCAGCATCGCGCACGCGATGATCGCGCCCGCCCAAAGGGACGCCCCCCAGGTCGTGCCTGAAGGCAGAAGTGAGATCTCGGCCATGTACGCGAATGCGTATGTGCCGCCGACCACAGCGCACAGCGAGGCGGACGGTTTGCCGGGCCGCCGCCCGCTGCGGGCCACCCATGCGTCCGCCGCGATGCCGGTCAAGATCGGCACCGCCAGCAGTGGGAAATGTCCCTTTGTGATGCAGACAAGGATCCCGTTCATGGTGAAGACGAAGGTGAGTGAGCCGGGTCGCAGCTTGAACCCGCTGTTCAGCAAGAGGCCGGTTCCAGCCAGGATCGCGGTCTGGGCCAACAGCGCGGCCATGCCCAGGTTCTCGCCAATCCATTGCGGCGCCGCGCTCCGAAACTCGTAGTCGCCCGCCGGCCATGGATCGATTAGCGGGTGAACGAACTGCGTGGCGAAGGTGAGCACTGACAGCAAAAGGGCCGTTGACATGAGCGTCACCGGGCTTGCGATCGTCTCGCCGCGCCGGGCGGCGGCCCGCAGCGGACCGCTGACGATTATCGCCGCGGCCGCCAACTCGATCAGGTGCGGCGGCGTGAACAGGCTGTCGAGGCCAATGCCATTGGTCCCGAACGCCGGCGACCAGAAAGCCTGGTCGAAGATCCAGGCCGCGCCGAAGATCAGCGAGGCGGCGAAGCTACCCGTCTGACCGTCGGGCAGGGCGCGGTTCCAGACCCTGCCCGCCCGCAGCCCCCGCGCAAAGGCCACGAAGAGATAAAGCGTGAGCAGAGACCAGGCCGCTGTGACGGTAGTCAGGCCGGCCCGGCTGGCGCCCTCCAGGATGAGGCCTGGCTGATGCACGTACGCATATGCGGCGACGTATCCGCCGAGCACGAACCAGGTGGCGAGGACGACCACGATCGCGTCGACCGCCCCGGGATCGTCAACGAACCTGCGCAGGACTTTCACCGTCCCAACCCCGGCCAACCATAGCGCGCGGGGTGAGAGATTTGAGACTGATTTCGAAACCGCGATGAGACTGCGACTGAGACCGAGTCTGGGGAACCCTTGGCCGCGTTGCCGGCCGTCGCGGGTTCAAGGAGGAAGGATCCCCATGTCCATCAACCCCGAAGTCGACGAAATCGTGGCCCTGCCGATCGCCGCATCGCCCGTCGCGCCGACCAACGGTCACGTCGTAGAACTCATGCCGGAGGCGCCGGCGTCAACGATCGAGGCTTCAGCGGAGCCCGCCGCTGCGGCTCAGTCCAGGGCGAAACGCGGCCGGCCAGGGTGGCTTGCTTCCGCCGCCGTGGGCGTGGTCGGTCTCATCGCCTCGGGCACACTCGGATACCTGGTTTACTCGACGACCCACCAAAGGGACGCGGCGCAGCGCCAGCTCGCCTCCACGCAGGCGACGCTAACAGCGGCGCAGAAAGACGCAGCCGAGCGCAAAGTGACGTCCGGCTACGTCGCGCTCTACGTCTCAGACTCGGGCAAGGTCCAGTGGGACTACCAGAACATCGTCGCGTGCGACAACTACAGTGAATGCCGGACCGCCGCGCAGCAGCTGCTCACCGACATGCAGACGTTCCAGTCCGACCGCAAGTCGGCCACCGTGCCGTCCGACCTGGCCGGTGTCGACGCGGACCTGGGCGACGCCCTGAGCGCGGGCATCGCCGGCGATCAGCAGTTCATCTCGGGCATGGACACCGGCGACCTCCCCAAGTTCAAGGAAGGCGGGCACAAGGTCGACCTCGCGATGCTGAACATCGCCAAGGCCCAGGTGACCTTTGGCAAATATCTCGCGTAATTCGTCCGTGCTGAGCACGAAGGTCCTTACGACAAGGCTCATTGCGGCGGCGGTCGTCGCGACCGTCGCCGCTGCCGCCATCACCTATGAGTGGCGGGCCGAGGTTTCGCTGCGGGCCCGGCTGGCAGCGCAACAGCAAAGCATCAACGAGCTGGAGAAGCGCCTTGATACGACGCAGGTCGACTGGCCCGCCGTCGCCCAGACGGTCGAGGCCTCGGTTGTAACCGTCGAGGCGGGCGACTCCTTGGGATCGGCATGGGTCGCGCACGCTGACACGTCTGGCTCCGACCTGGTCACGAACTTTCACGTCGTCGCGGATCAATGGTCCGCCGGCAGCGCGGCCGTTCAAGTCCGTCAGGGCGACAGCACGTGGCCGGGGACGGTTGTTCGCGTGGACCGCAACGACGACCTGGCCATAGTCCATGTCTCACGGCGCCTGCCGGTGCTGACGGTGGCTCCCCAACGACCGAGGCTTGGCACGACCGTGATGGCGGTTGGATCCCCCCTCGGCCTGGACGGCACCATCTCGATCGGCGTCGTCTCGGGTTACCGCAGCCTCGAGGGCAGCAACTATCTTCAGTTCACGGCCGCCATCAGCCCGGGTAACAGCGGCGGTCCTGTGATCGACGCCCGCGGCCGTGTGGTCGCCATCGCCGCGGCAAAGTTCTCCGGCGTCGGCGTCGAAGATCTGTCCCTCGGAATTCCCGTGACGGTGGCGTGCGACAGCGTCGTGGTCTGTACCGTCAGCCACCGATGACGTCGGTCAGCGCCGTCACCAATCCCACCGCGGTGGCTGCCACCAGAAAGGATGCCGGCGCTAGGGCAAACCCCCGACGCGTCGCCAACCAGTGTAAAGACTTACCTACTCGCCTCGTTGTATCCAACAGCGCGCATGGAGCGCAGGGATTTCGTACCGCTGGCGTCAGCGGGGCCGAATCAGAGGACGACGCGGGGAAAGGCCCGCCCCCGCCCAAATCAGGGCTGAGGCGAGGGCGGCGCGGCGCTGAACTTGTGGGTGGTGCCCGCCTCGGCGTGGATCACGTGCATCACCGCGTTGATGAGCGCCAGGTGAGAGAAAGCCTGCGGGAAGTTGCCCAGATGGCGGCCGCTGCGCGGGTCGATCTCCTCCGCGTAGAGCTGGAGCGGGCTCGCATACGACAGCAGCTTTTCGCACAGCTCGCGTGCGCGGTCCAGCTCGTCGATCTCGCACAGCGCGGACACCAGCCAGAACGAGCAGATGGTGAACGTGCCCTCCTCTCCATGCAGCCCGTCGTCCGTCTCCGCCGTCCGATAGCGGAGCACCATCCCGTCGACCGTCAGCTCGTCGGCGATGGCGAGCACCGTCGCCCGCACCCTGGCGTCTTCGGGCGGCAGGAACCGCACGAGCGGGATCAACAACACCGAAGCGTCCAGCGTCTTGGCGCCGTAGTGCTGAACGAACACGCCTCGCTCGTCGACGCCGTGGGTGCAGATGTCGTCCTTGATCTCGTCGGCGATTTCCTGCCACCTCTGCGACAGCGCAGCATCGCCATGCATCTCGGCCAGCCTGGCGCCGCGGTCCAGCGCGACCCAGCACATAAGCTTCGAAGAGGTGAAATGCTGCGGTTCGCCGCGCACTTCCCAGATCCCGCGATCGGGTGACTTCCAGTTCTCGATCGCACATTCGACCGCCCGCTTGAGGATCGGCCAGACCACCTCCGGCAGGTAATCGCGCGACTTCGTGTGCAGGTAAACCGAGTCGAGCACGGCGCCCCATACGTCGTGCTGCTCCTGGTTGTAGGCGGCGTTGCCCACCCTCACCGGCTGCGAGCCCTCATAGCCGCCCAGGTGATCGAGCATCTTCTCGCCCAGCTCGTGCTCGCCGCCGATGCCGTACATGATCTGCAGGTCTTTCTTGCCGGCCGCGACGTCGGCGATGAAGTAGAAGAAGTCGTTGGCCTCGCGTGCGAAACCCAGCGTGTACAGGCCCCACAGCATGAAGGTGCCGTCGCGGATCCACGTGTAGCGGTAGTCCCAGTTGCGCTCGCCGCCGATCGTCTCCGGCAGCGAGGTCGTTGGGGCGGCAAGCAGGGCGCCCGTCGGGCTGTAGGTGAGCCCTTTCAGGGTC
The DNA here is from genome assembly GCA_005882135.1 of Chloroflexota bacterium. Lineage (GTDB taxonomy): Bacteria > Chloroflexota > Dormibacteria > Dormibacterales > Dormibacteraceae > 40CM-4-65-16. Next base: position 21,175 of record VBDR01000015.1, on the reverse strand, counting down.
AGCGCGCTCCGCTGCAGATAGCTCTGCCAGGGGTGCTCCGGAAACTCGCCCCTGTTGATCCACTCGCGCCAGAACTCGGCGGTGCGCTCGACGCGCTCGAACGCCTCTTCGACCGTGGCCGGCGCGGGATGCTCCGCCCAGTACTCCTTGGCCGTGGAGTGGCGGGACCGCGGCCATACCATGGCGACGTAGGCCCGCTCGCCCTGCCGCAGGATCTTGGTCGCGTGCGCGCCCGGGCCCTCGAATCCCATCCTGAGGTCGGAGACGAGGCGGATCGGCACCTCGTTCTCGCCGCCGCTCGCGATCGCCTCGTTGTAGCCCGTCCCCGCGTACTCCCACTTCGCGTCCGTCTGCCCATAGTCGAAGACAGGCTGGCAATCGAGGCTGAGCTCGACCTGGCCCACGACGCAGCGCGCCGTGCGCAGCAGGATGTGCTCGGCCTCGTAGTCGGTGGGCGGGCGGCGATAAGTGCCCGAGCGCCGCTGGCTGTGATACCAGGGCCCGATGCACATGGCGTCGCGGACGATCAGCCAGCCGTTGCGAGTCCGCCAGGTCGTCTCCAGCACGAGGGTGCCGGGGAGGTAACGCCTGCCGGCCGGGACCTGGACCCCGGTCGGCCCGAACCTGAAGCTGCCGGCGGCCCGGTCGAGCATCGCCGCGAACACGCTCGGGCTGTCCGGGCGGGGCAGGCACATCCACTCCACGCGACCGGTCGGCGCGATCAGGCAGTTGACCTCGCAGTCCGAGAGAAACGCATACTCGGCGATGGGCGGAAATGGGCTGGTGACGCGTGGCTCGAAGATCTGCGGCCCGATCTCGAGGACAGGCTCCTGGCCGTCGCCGTTCGCCGATGGACGAATCGCATGCCCGAGGTCGGATTCTTGAGCTTTGCGGGCGGTCATCTCAGCCTAAACAGAGGATATGCCGATGGCCCGCCGGATGCGCCCGAAAACCTCCTCCGGCGAGCCGAGGCCGTCGACGCGCTTTACCGGCACGCCCTGCCTGCTGTAGTGGTCGAGGACCGCCTCCGTCAGCTTGTGGTACTCGTGCATCCGCTCGGCGATCGCCTGCCGAGTGTCATCCGCCCTCCCCTCCACCCGGGCCCGGTGAAGCAGCCTCTCGACGAGCTCCGCTTCAGGCACGTCGAGCGCGATCACGAAGTCGAGGGTGTGGCCCTCGTCCGCCAGCATGGCGTCGAGGGCCTGGGCCTGGCGGACCGTGCGCGGGAAGCCGTCCAGGAGCACCCCGGCGCCCGTCTCGGCTTCAGGCAGGCGGCCGCGGACGATGTCGACGATCAGCTCGTCCGGGACCAGGTCACCGGCGGCCATGATGCGCCCTGCCTCCTTGCCGATCGGCGAGCCGCTCGCGACCTCAGCACGCAGGATCTCGCCCGTGGACAGGTGCTTCAGGCGGAACTCCTTCTCGATCCGCGCCGCCTGGGTGCCCTTGCCGCTGCCCGGCGGTCCGAAGATGATGCCGATCACCGGCCGCCGAGCCGGATCTTGCGCCGCCGCTGCCACCATTTCTTGACGTTCTCCGACAGCAGCGCATGGACGGCAGGGTCCGGGCCCGAAGGCTCACCTTCCTTGCTCAGCTCCAGCCAGCGGCGGGTGATCTCGACATAGAGGTCAGCCTCCGTCCAGCCAGGAAGGATCTCGAGCACGCGGTGCTTGCGGATCGCCTCGGCGATCGGATGGTAGACATGGTCGTACCAGCTGGCGGCCGCCTCCTGCAGCGGCACGTCGCGGTGCTGTTCCAGGGACTGGAAATAGCGGTGCCCGGAGATGTGCTGCATGATCTCGTCGTAGCGGCCGAGCCGGCTGCATTCGAGCCGCGCCTGGGGACGGGTGCGGTGGAGCTGCGTAATGTCCAGGAAGGCCGCGTACTCGGCGGCTTTGAGCAAAGTTTCGGGATCGACGTCAGGACCGAGGGGTGCGCGCGTGCGGACGTTGATGACGCGCGCATTGAGCGTCGGGCGGCCCAGGTTGCGGGCCACCGAGACCCGGTGGTGGCCGTCGATCACGTAGTAGTAGTCGTCGACCTTGTAAACGTCGATCGGAGGCAGCTCGTCGCCTTCGACCATCGCCTGGTAGATGCGGGTCCAGCGCTCCCGCATCCGCCGGTTGACCGGCAGGAAGCCGGGGTCGAAATCGGCGGCCTTGGCGTCGGGCGCCACCGAGCCGACGATGCGGTCGACAGGGATCTCCTGGACTCCGCCGAAGGCGCGGCCCTCGAGACCCGCCGCCCGGAGTACAGGCTCGATGGAGCGCAGACGCTGGGCGCGGCCGGTGAGGATCGTGCGGAGCGAACGCCGAAACGCCCGCGCGCGCGCAGCATCGAAGTCCTGGATGGCGCGGATGCGCTCTACGCCCAATCGACCGCTGCCTAGCGGCGGCTACAACTAGAGAAGCGCTTGCTCGCTCTCGGCGTCGAAGAAGTGCAACGTGCGGGTGTCCAGGCCAAGCTTGACGCGGTCACCCGGGGCCACACTCAACCGCGGATCGACTCGAGCCGTGATCTGGTCACCGCCGACCATCCCGTACAGGTACTGGTCGGAGCCAAGGCGCTCCACGACGTCGACCTTCATCTCCAGGGATGGGCCGCCATCGGCCACGCGGTCGGTCAATGCCTCGGGCCGGAAGCCAAGCGTGCCCTTGGGCGCGCCCACCGCCTTCGGCAGCTTGAGCTCGAACCCAGAGGCCTTCGCCGAGCCGTTGGTGACGGTGGCCGGGACGAAGTTCATGGTCGGAGTGCCGATGAAGCCGGCGACGAACAGGTTGGCGGGGTGGTCGTAGATCTCACCTGGCGTGCCGACCTGCTGGAGGATGCCGGCGTTCATGATCGCGATCCGGTCGCCCATGGTCATGGCTTCGACCTGGTCATGGGTGACGTAGATGAACGTGGTCTGGAGGTCGCGGTGCAGCTTCTGCAGCTCGACCCGGGTCTGGCCGCGGAGCTTGGCGTCGAGGTTGGACAGTGGCTCGTCGAGCAAGAACACCTTGGGGCTGCGGACGATGGCGCGGCCGAGGGCCACGCGCTGTCGCTGGCCACCGGAGAGGGCGCGCGGCTTGCGCTTCAGGAAGTTGTCGAGGCCGAGGATGCGGGAGGCGTTGCGGACCCGCTTGTCGATCTCCGTCTTCTTCATGTGCTGCATCTGCAGCGGAAAGGCCATGTTGTCGTAGACCGACATGTGCGGGTAGAGGGCGTACGACTGGAACACCATCGCGATGTCCCGGTCCTTGGCGGCGATGTTGTTCACGACCCGGTCGCCGATCAGGATCTTGCCTTCGCTGATCGCCTCCAGCCCGGCGAGCATGCGCAGCGCGGTCGACTTGCCACACCCCGAGGGGCCGACGAGCACCATGAACTCCTTGTCCTTGATCTCGACGTTGAAGTCCTTGACGACGGTGACATCGGCGGTGTATCGCTTGACGACGTGGTCATAAGTTACTGATGCCATCTTTTACCTATCCTTCAACACAGAGTCCACGAGGATGCCACGTAGGCATCCCCTGCCCCTCACCGATCATTCTATTTCCCTCCCGTACATTGGCAAATCTAAATTTCGGGCCCTCGAGGTCGAATTGCGAACGATCAGCCTCGTGCTGAGAGGCGCCGGCGACGTTACCGGCCTGCCTTTCATGCGCTGAATCAGCAGTCTCGCGGCCAGGCGGCCCTTCTCGACGATCGGCTGACGCACCGTCGTCAGGGGCGGATTGGTCCACGCGGAGGCGGGCACATCGTCGAACCCGACCACCGAGATGTCGTCGGGAACACGCAATCCCGCCCGCTGGGCGGCGATGACCACCCCGATCGCGCCCATGTCGCTCATGGCGAGCACGCCGGTGGGCCTGAGCCTCCCCCTGGGCAGCGCCTCGAAGGCGTGGGCTCCGGCGGCCACCGAGACGCCGGCGACCACGGAATGGGGCTCCGGCGCGCCGGCAGCTGTGATCGCGGCCAGGTAGCCGGCCAGGCGTCTGGCCGCGGTCGGCGTGCTGTGGGTCTGCGTCCGGGCCGGGGGCAGGACGATGATGGCGAGCTGCCGGTGTCCCAGCTCGAGGAGGTGGCGGGCTGCGACCTCGGCGCCGCCCTGGTCGTCCACGTTGACCGCTGGATGCGCAGGCGAGCCCTCGGAGTCGATGAGCACGGTCGGGATCCCGATCCGGTCCAGCACGCCGAGCGCGCGGTCGTCCGGGCTGAGACCCAGGCTGATGAAGCCGTCCACCGACGCCTGGCGGATCGCGCCTTCCAGCGACCCGTCCAGCGGCGGGACCAGCAGCAGCGTCAGGTCGTGTTCCTCGCAGAGCTCCCCCAGGCCCTGGATCAGCTCGCCCAGGAAGGGGTTGGCGAAAACAGTTGAGAGGCGCTGCGGGATGAGGACTCCGATGGTGCCGCTCCGGCGCATGGAGAGAGCCCGAGCGGCGGGGTGCGGCGCGTAGCCGAGGTCCTGGGCGACGCCCAGCACGCGCTCCAGCGTGGCCTGGCCCAGGCGCTCCGGATTGTTGAAGGCAAACGACACGGCGGTCTTCGAGACGCCGGCCGCGCTGGCCACGTCAGCGATGGTGACCCGGGACACCCAACCAGGCTCCTGATTTGATCACGCCGCTCTCCCCAGACCATAAACCGATTTAGTAAAACGGTTTAAGCCCGATCGTATGCGGTGCCGGGCAAGCTGTCAAGGGAGACCTCTCGGCGCCGGGCGAGGGAGTTGCTACCGCTCCTTCGGGGTCTCGGTGATCGGGCGCACCAGCTCCGGATCGACCTTGGGCACCCGGCCGAACGTCAGCAGGCCGTTGCGCTCCTGCTCGACGTCAGTCAGCTGCGTATAGCAGAAGCCCTCGACGGGGCCACGGGCCATCAAGCCTTCGACCAGCCCCCGGTAGGCCCGCAACAGCTGGCCGCCCCCAGCCACCTGTCCGTAACCCCAGCCGCCCGACCCGGCCAGCTGGAGACCGCCGAATTCGGTGACCAGCAGGGGCTCGCCGCGAAATTCGAAGCCCGGGTTGTAAGGGGCGTGGCCGCTGACGGTGCCGTCGAGCGCCCCCTCGAGGCTCCGGTAGCGCCTCGCCACCTCCGCCGGCCGCGAGTAGTCATGCAGGGTGCAGAGGTCGGTGAGGGAGTGCTCCCAGCCGTCGTTGGAGACGACCGGTCGCGTGACGTCGAGCTCGCGGGTCAGCTGGTACAGGCGGACGAGAAACCGCGACCGAACCGAGGCTTCTATCTCCTGGAGTCCAAAGCTCTCGTTGGCGGGCACCCACGCCACCACCGACGGATGATCGCGATCCCGCCGCACCACATCGGCCCATTCGGCGGCGAGCCTTTCTTCGGCCCGGGGCGAATACGCCTGAAAGCTCGGCATCTCGTCCCACACCAGAAAACCCAGCCGGTCGGCCCAGTAGAGCCAGCGCGGGTCTTCGACCTTCTGGTGTTTCCTCGCCCCGTTGAAACCGAGCGATTTCGCGAGCTCGATGTCGCGCCGCAGCGAATCGTCGTCCGGAGCCGTAAGGAGGCCGCCCGGGAAGTAGCCCTGGTCGAGCACCAGGCGCTGCACGAACGGCTCGCCGTTGAGCCAGAACCGGCCGTCCCTGGTCTCCACGGTGCGCAGCCCGAGATAGGTTTGTACCCGATCGACGGTCTTGCCCTCGGGGTCGAGCAGCCTGGCTTCGAGCTCATAGAGCCGCGGCGAGCCGGGATGCCAGGGGACCACGCGCTCGAGCCCGATGCGCCCCCGACCTGACACCCCCGACCAGCGGCCGACAACCTCGCCGTCGAGGCTGGCATCGAGCTCGGCCCGGCCATCGGCGTCGAGCTCGAAGTCGACGGCGCCAGCCGCGAGGTCCGGATTGATGCGAAGAGCGCGAATGTGGCGTGCCGGCAGCGGCTCGAGCCAAACCGTCTGCCAGATCCCCGTGGTCGGCGTGTAGAAGATCCCCTCCGGCCTGCGCCCCCAGAACTGCTTGCCGCGCGGGACGGTCTTGTCTTCGAGCGTGTCTTCGGCGCGAACGACGAGCACGTTGTCGCGCGCCCGCAACGCCTCTGTGACGTCGACGCTGAAGGGCGTGTGCCCGCCCTCGTGGCGAGCCAGCTCCCGATCGTTGACCCACACCGTGGCGCGATAGTCGACCGCACCAAAGTGCAGGGCGAGCCGTTCAGCCTTCGGGGCGTCGAATCGCCGCCGGTACCAGACGACATCGCCGGGAATCTCGCCGATCCCGGAGAGCTGCGACTCGGCGCAGAACGGAACCACGATGTGGCGATCGAAGGCCGGCCGCGAGCCGGCGCCGAACTCCCACTCGCCGTTCAGGTTGATCCAATCCGGGCGGCGGAGTCTCGGACGCGGGTACTCGGGTCTTGGTCCTCCCCCGCTAAGCAAGTTTGCACCTCCCCTCCCGGCGGCCCTTGGCCGCCGACCTCCCCACGTGGTGGGGAGATTGATTAGGCGAACGTTCGCTTTCCGCGCATAATAACCGCAGCGTGACCCTGCGCAGGGCGACCAGGCATATCTCGGTCAAGGACGTGGCCGCCCACGCCGGGGTCAGCTTTCAGACGACCAGCAAGGTCCTCAACGGAGGCGGCACGGTTTCCGAGCTGACTCGGGCCCGGATCCTCCAGGTCGCCAGCGACCTCGGCTACGTGCCGAACCTGCAGGCACGCAGCCTGGTGATGCAGAGGACGCGGACGGTCGGCTTCGTCGCGAGCGACTTCAGCGACCACAACCTGAGCCGCTTCATCGTCGGGGCCGAGCACGAGGCGCGCCGGCAGGCATATGGGGTCCTGCTGACCAGCATCGACGCCGAGGTCTCCGGCACCGAGTACGCGCTGCCGGCCCTGATGGAGAGAAGAGTCGACGGCATCCTGCTCGCGGCGCCGCAGATGGAGGACGACCGCGCCGTCGCGCACGTGCTCGACAAAACCCTGCCCGTCGTCAGCCTGTACCACGTCCCGGGCGGCGGCGTGGCAACCGTGGGCTCTGACCACGTGCGTACCGGCTTCCTGGCCACCCATCACCTGATCGAAAAAGGACACCGGCTGATCGCCACCATCACGGGTACGCGGGCGCGCCGAGTCACACAGGGCCGCATGCGCGGTTACCGCCGCGCGCTCGACGAGGCCGGCCTGGCTTTCGATGACCACCTCGTCGAGGAGGGTGATTGGGAGATCGGCGGCGCGAGCGCGGCCACGCGGAAGCTGCTGCAGCGCCGGCCGCGGCTGACCGCGATCTTCGCCCACAACGACAACATGGCGATCGGCGTCCTGAGCGCCCTTCGCGAGATGGGCAAGCGCGTGCCTCGAGACTGCGCGGTCGTCGGATGCGATGACATCGACATGGCCGCCTACACGCTGCCGCCGCTGACCACGGTCCATGTGCCGTTCTACGAAACCGGCGCGCAGGCCATGCGCCTGCTGATCGAGATGATCACGACCGGCTCGGTCACGCCGCGCAAGGTCCTTCTCCCCGTGCACCTGGTGGTGCGCGAGTCGAGCGGCGGCGCTTGATGGTCTTGCGACTCGAGGCCTGATTCTCGCCGTAACCCGGATGAAATCCGGCACGGCTCCCCCATCATTCTGGGCCGTGAATTCACTTCGTTTGGTCCAGGTGGGACTCGGTCCGCATGGCCGCAACTGGGCGCGCCAGGTGATCCCGAACATCAAAGAAGTGGACGTGGTCGCCTACGTCGACACCGACCCCTACGCCCTGGATACTCTGCGCGAAGACGCCGGCGTGCCTGCCGACCGGTGCTTCGAATCGCTGAAGGAGGCGATCGCGGCCACCGAACCCGAGGCGATGCTGAACACGACCGCCCTGCCCGGCCACGTCCCGATCACGCGCGCGGGCCTGGAAGCCGGGCTCCATGTCATGGTCGAGAAGCCGTTTGCACCCAACCTGGCCGCAGCACGGCAGCTCGTCGACATGGCGTCGGTCCGGAACCTCGTCCTCATGGTGAGCCAGAACTACCGGTTCTTCCCCGCACCCCGCGCCATCGCCAGGCTCGTCGGCGATCAGACCCTGGGCAAGCTGCACGAGGTCTCGATCGATTTCCGGCGCTACTCAACCGCCGGGCCCAACGGGCGAGGCCGTCACCACCACGAGGACCAGCCCCTGCTCGTCGACATGTCGATCCATCACTTCGACCTGCTGCGGCTGATCCTCGGCCACGAGCCGGAGCGCGTCTATTGCGAGGCCTGGAACCCGGACTGGACCGCCTTCACCGGACCGTCAGTCGCGGTGGCCACCCTTGTCTTCCACGGCGTGGTCGTGAGCTATCGCGCCAGCTGGGTCAGCGCCGGACCGATCACGCCGTGGGCTGGCGAGTGGAGCATGGAGTTCGAGCACGGCGAGGTCGTCTGGACGAGCGCCGCCGACAGCGACGTCAAGCTGGACAAAGTCGTGGTCCGCCCACGCGACGGCAAACCGCGAACCCTGACCCTGCCGCCAGTGCCGAGGACGGGCACATGGGCGACGCTGACGGAGTTCGCAGGCGCCGTTCGCTCGGGTCAGGAGCCGGAGACGTCGGGACGCAACAACCTGGGCACCATCGCCCTGACCGCCGCGGTCGTTGAATCCGCGACCCTGCGCGAGCCGGTGACGATGTACCCGGCCGGGGAAGAGACCGGCGCAGCAGCGGCGATCTGATGACGGCCGGCCGCCGGCTGCGCGTTACCGTCTGGAACGAATACGTCCACGAGCGCGGCGAGGAGTCGGTCAAGCGGATTTACCCGGACGGAATGCACCGCCCGATCGCAGACGGCATTCGGCGCGAGCTCGGTGACGGGGTGAGCGTGCGCATCGCCACCCTCGGAGAGCCCGAGCACGGTTTGACCGAGGAGGCGCTCGCGGAAACCGACGTGCTGACGTGGTGGGGACACGCGGCGCACGACGAGGTGGCGGATGAGGTCGTCGAACGCGTGCACCAGCGCGTGCTGGAGGGCATGGGCATCGTCGTCCTCCACTCCGGCCACTTCTCCAAGATCTTCAGGCGTCTCATGGGCACCAGCTGCGCGCTGCGCTGGCGCTCGGATCCTGGCGGCGAACGCGAGGTCATCTGGACGGTGAACCCCGCTCACCCGATCGCGGCAGGCCTACCGCAACCAATCGTGGTCACGCACGACGAGATGTACGGCGAGTTCTTCGACATCCCGACTCCCGATGAGCTGGTTTTCATCAGCTCGTTCGAGGGCGGGGAGGTCTTTCGCAGCGGTTGCTGCTACTACCGCGGGGCAGGACGCGTCGCGTACTTCAGCCCCGGCGACCAGGAGTACCCGGTCTACCACCAGCCGGAGATCCAGCGCGCGATCGCCAACTGCGTGGCCTGGTGCGGCGGCGCCGCGGCGTCCAACGATGCGCCCGAAAGACGGAGCGGTAACGCGCCGCGAGACTGGTTCATCGAGCCCGGCTCGCCAGCGCGAACGCGCTGACCATACCCAGCGCCACCAGGGCCAGCACCGCCGGCGCCCACCCGACGCCGAATCCTGCAATCACCACGCCGATGACGCCTGGCCCGGCGATGCCGCCGACGGACGCGGCCGGAAACAGCCATGAGGTCGCGCGCGCGTCACCCGGCTTGAGCTTCGCCAGCCAGACGATCCCGGTCGGGAAGATCGGCGCCAGGGCAAGGCCCGCCACGATGTAGGCCCACGGGGCAACCACGCCGATGGACGCCGCCAGCAGCGCGACCGTCGCCACGCCGGCTCCCGTGGTGACGATCGCCGCCTCCGGCACGCGGGTCGGAACCAGCGTGATGAGCAGGCGTCCGGTCACCAGCGCCAGCCAGAAGCCCGAGGTCAGCGTGGCCGCGTCTTTCGAGGCGAGTCCGATGGATTCGAGGTGGGATGTCATCCACCCGCCCGTCCCGTTCTCGACCGCAACGTACAGCGTGAACGCAAGGATGAAGATGACGACCAGCAAACCCGGACGGCCGGGCGAGCCGGCCGCGACCGGTAGACGGCCAGAGATGCCGATCGCGCCAGGCGTCAACGCGAGCGCGACTCCGGCCGCCGCCAGGTAGAGGAGCGAGAAATGCTCCTGCGCGAACGCAGCGATCATGATCGGGCCGGCCACCGCGCCTGCCGAGTACGCGCCGTTCAGAGCGTTGAGCAGCGCGGCGCGGCGGCGGCCTTCGCTGTAGGCGACGAGCTGGTTCAGCCCAAGCACCAAGGCGCCGAAGCCCACACCGATCACGAAAACCGCCGCCATGAAAAACGGCCAGACGAACGCCACCGCAACGGCCGCGCAGCCAAGGCTCACGATGCCGGTCGCGATCATCACTGTCACGCGGGCGGGCAGCTTTTCCATCGTCCGCATCGCGATCAGCACGCCGAGCAGGGCGCCGGCGAAATGGACGCTGATGGTCGCTCCGGCGACCGGCAAGCTGACGCCGAAACGGCGCGTCAGGTGCTCCAGCAGCGGCCCATACGCCGCGACGATGAGGCCCATGAAAAGGAAGGTCACCCCGACGGCGATGACCGCGGTCCTCGAAAGGACTAGGCCGTCCGAGCGTGAGCTCAGGACTGCATCGCGCGACGGTAGCGTGGCGACGGGACCGGCCCGTTGAGCAATGGATCGCCGGTGTCGCGCATCCACGCCCACAGCGCCGCGCTCAGCTGCTCCTCGACAGCCCGGGCCGCCGGATCGCCGGCCAGGTTGCGCTCCTCGAGCGGGTCTGCCTCCAGGTCGTAAAGCTCAACCACGCTTGGCCGGTCCGTCGAGTAGCGTGCCGGGTTGGCGCGAAAGACGGCGCCCTGCTGGATATCGCCCGGCACCTCCACGGCAAACGCGGCCTCGAAGTTGCGGATCAACTTGTGCCGTCTTGTCCGAATGCATCGCATCGGGTCGTAGTAGCTGTGAAAGGTCTTCTCAGCGAAGATGGCGTCGCGCGGCTCGTATTGACCTCCTCGCAGCAGGGGCAGAAACGACCGGCCCTGGAGACCTGGCGGCGCGGCCACCTCCGCAGCCTCGAGGAGCGTCGGCAGGGTGTCGAGGTTGCTGATGAGCTCAGAGCTTGCGCCATTTGCCGCAATGGCCCCGGGCCACGAGATGAGGAGCGCAACCTCGAGGCCGGGATCGTAGAGGGTGCACTTCGCGCGAGGCATGGCCAACCCGTGGTCCGTCGTGAAGAGGACCAGGGTGCTCTCGGCCCGCCCTGACCGCTCCAGCGCGGCCATGACGCGTCCCGCGGCCGAATCCATATGCGCGATGGTCACATTCAGCGCGCTGAGCTCGGTTGCGGCCTCCTGACCCTGCGGGAGATACGCCGGGACTTCCACGTCTGCGGATGGCGCGGCCACGGCCGGATACGGGCGATGGGTGTCCTCGAAGTTGATCTCGAGGTAGAGCCGCCGCTCGCCGGCGACGGCGGCGAGGAGCTGCTCCACCGCCGCGGCGATTGTCTCTCCGTTCCCCGAGCGGTGCATGTGCTCAAAGCCGAGACGTTCCGGATGCAGCGTGACGTGTTGACCACCGAAGAGATGGGCCTCGAACCCGGCGCGGGCGAACACCGCCGCCGCGTGCGGTGAGCTCGAGTCAAGCTCCCAGTCGAAGCCGTGATGCGCGAGCCCCATCACGCCGTTGCTGTGCGGGTAGCGGCCGGTGGCCAGTGTGGCGCGGCTGGGGCTGCACTGCGGCGCGGTGCAAAAGGCCTTGTCGAACCTGACGCCGCCGGCCGCCAGCCTGTCGAGGTTCGGGCTGGACACGCCGCGAATGCCGTAGCAACGCAGGTGACGCCCGATGTCGTGCGTCGTCATCACGACCACGTCCTTGGCGGGCACGCTCATTCCAGGCCTCGGCCGGGCCCGAAGTCCGATGTCTCCGCTACGCCATTAACCCTTGACGGAACCGCTCGTGATGCCGCGCACGAAATAGCGCTGCAGGAAGATGAACACCGCCAGCGGCAGCGCCATCTGCAGCACGGCGGCGGCGGTCAGGAACTGCCAGCCTCCACCCAGCGAGGTGACCAGCTGGGTGATGACGACCGTGAACGGGCGATTGGGGCTGGTACCCAGGTAGGTCAGCGCGACCAGCAGGTCGTTCCAGACCCCGAGAAAAACGAAGATCGTGAGCGAGGCGATCGCCGGCACTGTCATCGGCACGGCGATGCGAAGGAAGCGAACGGCATGACCGGCGCCATCGACCTCCGCGGACTCGAAGATCTCGCGCGGCAGGCCGCCCAGGTAGTTGCGCAGCAGAAAGACCTCGAATGGCAAGCCATAGCCTGAATGCGCGAGCCAGACGGCGACGATCGTTCCGTTGAGACCCGTCGCTCTGAAGAATTGAAGCACCGGGATCAGGGTCATCTGGATCGGAACCACCATCAGCCCGACGATCACGATGAAAAAGATGTTCTTGCCGGGAAAGTTCATCCAGGCGAAGGCGTAGGCGCCCATGGTGGCGATGGCGAGCTGGATCACCGTGGCGGGGAGCGTGATCAAGACGCTGTTGACGATCGAGGTCGCCACGTTTTCCGTGTTGAGGACCTGCTGGTAGCTCGCAAATGTGAATCCATGTGGCGGGAACAGGGTCGTCCACCATCCGGCGGTGCCCATGTCCCCCACCGCACGGAATGAGTTGATGATCATGCCGATGGTGGGCACGATCCAGATCGCGATGAAGATGACGATCACCAGGTGCAGCGGCAATCGCTGCAGGGCGCGTCCCCATCTGTCCAGGGCGGTGCCGGCGGCGGTGACCGGAGCGGTTTCGCGGCGAGTCGTTACCTGAACTCCGCTCATCGCTGCTCCTCCTGTTGCTGGAAGCGACGGATGTTGACCACAAGCAGCGGCACGATGGCGACGAACAGGACCACACCGACCGCAGCGGCTCGACCGTAGTGGGCGTTGGCCAGCTGGTTGAACATCTGGGTCGCAATCACGTCGGTGTCGTATGCGCCGGCGGTCAGCACGTAGACGATGTCGAACGTCTTCAGGGCGTTGATGATCATCGTGGTGCCGACCACGGTGATCGTCGGCCACAGCAGTGGCGTGACGATGAGCTGCACGATCCGAAACTCGTTCGCGCCATCCATGCGGGCGGCCTCGAGGACTTCGGTGCTGATTGCCTTGAGGCTGGCCGAGATGATGACCATGCAGAATCCCGTGATGCTCCAAATGCCGACGAAGATCAGCGCCGCGTTGTTGGTGGTCGAGTTGACCAGCCAGGCAACGGGCTGCTGGCCCGCCAACCCGAGCAAGGCGTTGAGGGTGCCGGTCTGGGTTGTACCCGGAGGCTGGTAGTCGAACATGAACTTCCAGATGATCGACGCCGCGACGGCGCTGATCGGAACCGGTAGGAAGATGGCGATCTTGGCCAGGGACTCGTAGCGGACGCGGTCGAGGAGGATCGCGATGATGAGTCCGAGGGCGACGCTGATCGAGGTGTAGAAGATCAGCCACAGGAGGCTGTTCCGGAGCGACGTCAGAGTGTCCGGGAAGGTGAAGAAGTAGACGTAGTTGTTCAACCCCACCCAGGTCGTGTCCGCGTTGTTGCGGAAGCTCAGGACTACGGTGCGGAGCAGCGGGTAGACCATGAAGATCGTTGCGAAACCGATCGCCGGCAGCGCCCAGAAGTAGGGCCGGATCCAGATCTGCAGTCGCTCCGGCAGACGCTCGACGACTCGCTCGCCCAGGATGATGTACCCGAGCAGCACGAGCGGAACGAAAATTACCGCGGCTATCGCCGTGATGAACTGCTCCACCCCGCTTACCTCCTTATCAGGGCGACAGCGGCCGGGGCGAACAAGCTCCGCCCCGGCCGATCAAATCCACTAAAACGCTCGGCTAACTGGTTGAGTACGCGGCCGTCTGAACCTGATCGAGATGTGCCAGCTGCGAATCCAGGCTGGACGGGGTCCTGGTGACGTTGAGGAGTGACTGCCAGTACGCCTTTCTCATGTCCGAGGGCATGAAGTCGCCCGCGGTGACGAGCAGGTTCTTGGCGCTCCCAGCAACCTCTGCTGCGCGCTTGTAGATCGGGTCGTTGTAATTCAGCGTCTTGATCGCGCCCAACGTCCCGCCGTCGTTTGCCCAGATCTGCTGCGCATCCTTGGTCGCCAGGTACTGCATCAACTGCTTCGCAGCGGGCGTGCTGTTGTACATCGCGACGTTGTCGTAGAAGCCGTTGACGTTGCCGTCGTACTGCGAGTTGACGCTGGGGTGACCGAAGAAGTCGAAGTCGGTGCCCGCCTTCAGGCCAGGCGTGTTTTGCGTGAAGAAGTTCGCGATGAAGGTCGCCTGCTCGAGGAACAAGCAACCGGCCGGGCTCTTGAACAGCGGGTCGCCGGCCTTGCCGAAGTTGGTCGAGAGTGCCGTGTTGGGACCGCCGTATACGTTGGCGGCGGACACTTCCTTGAGGAAGGTCTGGTAGCCGAGCTTGATCTCGGGCGAGGTCCACTTCTTCTTGCCGTTGATCCAGTCGGTGTAAACCTGGTCGCCGGACTGCCGCATGATGATGTTGTGCAGCTGGTCGCTCGCGGGCCAGCCCGAGTCGCCGCCCGACTCGAACCCGGCGCAGAAGAGCTTCTGGGCTCCGTATTGCGACGGGTTGATCGCAAGCAGGTCGTCGAAAGTCTTCGGAGCCTGCCCCGTGAAGACCTTCTTGTTGTACCAGAACAGGCCCTTGACCTGGGTCTTGATCATCTCCAGGTAATGCTTGCCGCCGATGATGCCGATGTAGGGGTCGTCGCTCGCGCCGCCCGGGGGCGTCGTCAGCGCCGGATATGTGTTGTCCGTGTACGCCTTCATGTCGAGGAAGCTCTCGAGCGGCTTGAGTGCGCCCTTGCCGACCCAGCTCTTGAGCTGGACGGGGTCGGTAGGCCCGGGCGCGATGTCCGGCAGCTCGGTGCCGGCCTCGATGCCGTTGGCGATCGCCGTGGTGGACTCGCGGTTGGTTGTGACGTGAACTTTGATACCGGTCTTCGACTCGAACGGCTTCAGGACGTCCCGATACGCTGTGAGCTCCTGACCGCCCCAGGCAACCCACTGGGTCACGTCGGTGGACGACGCGGACTGCTGGGTGCTCCCTCCGGTCGAGCAGGCGACCAGCAGCAGGACGCCGAGACCTGATGCAATCGCCCGTGAACTAAGCCCTGCCAAGACCTCGGTCATTTGGTGCTCTCCTTCAATTTGTCCCCTGCCGGGGGGCGCCACATTCGCCCCGTGCCGGGGGCGCATGGTGGCACGGGTGGCTGGCGAATCAAGACGAACGTTCGCCTACGCTAACTTTCGGATACTAAATCCAGCCCGGAACCTTGTCAACTTTCGGTTTTGCCCACAAGCCGACGGGTGAGGTTTCCGACAAATCGGGAGGGATACACTCCGCCGGATGAGTGACACGTTGCGGTTTCCCGACGGCTTTCTCTTCGGCGCCTCGATCTCCGCCTACCAGACCGAAGGCGGCAACACGAACACCGATTGGTGGTGGTGGGAGCACATCGAGGCCACGCCCACCCGTGAACCGTCCGGCGACGCGTGTGACTTCTATCACCGCTACCGCGAAGACGTCGCGATGCTCGCAGGCTTTGGGCTCAACTCGTTCCGGTTTGGCCTCGAGTGGGCGCGCATCGAACCGGCCGAGGGCGAATTCTCGCGCGCCGAGCTCGCCCACTACCGCCGCATCCTCGACGCCTGCCACGAGCACGGCGTGGTCCCGGTCGTTACCTTCCACCACTTCACGGTGCCGAAGTGGCTGCACGACAAGGGCGGTATCGCGGCCGAGCGTTTTCCCGTCCTGTTCGAGCGCTACTGCGACCGCGCGGCGGAGGCTCTGGGCGACCGCATTGGTTACGCCTGCACCATCAACGAGCCACAGGGCCTGGGCTCGAGCGGGTGGATCCTGGGCGTCAACCCGCCCGGCTACACCGATGACCGCGAGGGGGCTCAGCGCGCGGTCGACAACCTGCTCGAGGCGCACCGCCTCGGCGCGGCGGCGATTCGGGCGCGAGCCGGGATTCCGACCGGGGTGACGCTGGCCCTCCCCGACCTTCAATACGAAGATGGGGCCGAGCCAGGCACGAGCTCGCTCGAGCTGGAGTCGCGCGTCAACGACTGGTTCTTCGAGCTCGCGCGCCACGACGACTTCATCGGCGTCCAGACCTACACGCGGTTCCGCTACGGGCCTGAAGGCTCGCGCAGCCCGGGCCACGACTGGAGCGACACCATGCGCGAGCTCGAGGAGACCGATCACACGACACAGATGGGTTACGAGTACTACCCGCAGGCGCTGGGCGGTGCCATCCGGCGCGCCCACCGCAGCTGCCCGGGGGTGCCCATCCTCGTCACCGAGAACGGGATCGCCACCGTCAATGACGAGAAGCGAACCGCCTACATCAACACGGCTCTGCGCGAGGTCCTGGCCTGCCTGGCCGAGGGCATCGACGTCCGCAGCTACCTCTACTGGTCGCTGCTCGACAACTTCGAGTGGGCGTTCGGTTACGCGCCCACGTTCGGCCTGGTCGGGGTCGACCGCCAGACCCTAGCGCGCCACCCGCGACCCAGCGCCTCGTGGCTGGGTGCAGTCGCCAGGGCAGGCGCCCTCAGCGGGGCGGTGCAATCCGTGTGATGTTCACCTCTCCACTCCGGCGCCTGAACCTATGATCGCGGTGGGAAAGTGATTCGCCCGCCGGTTGAAGCCAACTCCGGTCTTGCAGCGGTGCTCCGCGGCGTCATCGCGGACTTCCAGCACGCCTCTGGCGCCGATATCGTCTCCATCTTCCTCTACGAAGAATCCACCCATACCTACTACGCCCCCTTCGCCACCGGCCAGCCGCAGGAGAGCCTGCTCGATTCCCTGACCGACATGCACGAGCAGCTCACGCGCTATCTCTCCGACGAGCGCCAGGGCAAAGTCCCGGACGAGCTCGGCATCCACCAGTACGGTTCGACGGTGTGGCTGACCGTGACCCGGCAGCGCCTGGTCGCCCGCAACGCGCCGGCGGAGATCGACTCGACTTTCATCCGCCGCTACCAGGTGCAGTCGACCATCGGCCTGCCGCTGCTGTACGGGGACCGGCTTCTCGGCCTGATCTACCTGAACTACCGGTCGAAAGAGCGCGCCCCGGACGACAACCGGCTCAAGGAGCTCGAGCGCCGAGCCGGGACCGCGGCGGGCCTGATCCAGGCCGCGCTCGAGGGCGCGGAGCGGTCGGCGCTGGACGGCCTGTCCAGGCTGACCTCGCTGCTCACCACGCCCGTGGGCGACGCGCGCACCAACGCCAAAGAGCTGCGCCGGCTGCTGTCGATCGCGCTCGCCGACCTGCTCATGGCGAGCAACCTGGACGGGGCGGCGATCTATCAGTTCGGCCAGCAGCGCTCGCACCTGGAGCTCGTCACCGCCCACCTCCGCGTTGCGGCGCCCACGCGCGTGGAACGCGGCGACGCCTCCACCGCGTGGGAGAACGCTCTTCAGAAAACCGTGGGCGAGGCCACCGCCGAGGCGGACCTGCACCCGGTGGCCACCTACGCACTAGGCCAGCCCGACGACCCGCATGGCTACCTGGTCCTGCTCAGCCGCGACCATCTGGCCACGGTCCGGCGCGCACCCTCGACCGACGAGATGCTGAGGGCGGGCGCCCAGCTGATCGGCGGAGCCCTCGCTTCGCAGCGCCTGATCGCGGAGCTGGAGAACAGCAACCGCCTGCTCAGCGCGCTCGGCGACATGACCGCCGCGATGCTGAAGCCAGGAGCCAGCCGGCATCAGGTGATCGATGCAGTCGCCGGCCACCTGACCGATTCCGAGGTGCCGGAGTTCGACTTCAATTTCGCGACCGTCTACCTGCTCGACGAGCGCGACGACGGCGCCACGATCGTGCGCATGGCGGCGGGCGCTGCCACCGGCACCTCGATCAGCACAGCCGACACTCGTGCTTCATCGCACGCGGGGAAGCGGGTTCCCCGCTGGGCCCTCGACGAAGACCGCCTGCTCGCGGAGGACGACGTCCTCGTCTTCGTCGCCCGGGGCTGGCAGCCGGTCATCGTCGGGCCCATGCCGTCAACGGACCACTCCGATGTCCTCTCGGGCGGCATCCCTGTGCAGTCGACGTGGATCGAGGTCCCGGTCGTCTACAGCAACGGCACCGTGTTGGGACAGGTGCTTGCGTGCCTGATCGGCGAGAAGGAGCGAAGCCACGTGCAGGGCCCGCCATTCACGCTGGCCGGCGAGGTTTTCGAGCGCGGCGGCCACAAGGACCTGATCCGCGTCTTCGTTCCGTTTGGCAGCGACCAGTCACGCCGGGCGACGGGCGTCCTCGAGGTCGGCTACCACCGCTCGGACGAGCGCCGGCCCGACTGGGGGCAGGTCGAGGCCCTGCGCGCTGCGGCCGGCCAGCTGGCCGTCGCGGTGGAAACGGCGCGCCTGTATGAGGATGCGCAGCGCCACGCGGAGCAGCTCGAGCTGGTGGCCGACGTGAGCAAGGCGATCGCGAGCTCGATCGACCTCGACCAGACGCTGAGGCTCGTCGCGCAGAACCTGGCCCGACTCGTCGACGCGTCCCTGTGCCAGATCGCCCTTTATGAAGAGGATCGCGAGGGGTGGTACGGCGCCGCCGCCTCGGACCTCGAAGACCTCTGGCGGCGGCAGCACGGCGAGCGTTCGGATACCTCCTTTCTGTTCAATGTGCTCGAGCGCGGGCAGCCGGTCGTCATCGACGACACCTCGGCCAACTCGCAGGTCGACCCTGCGTACATCCGCGTCTTCGGCGTCAAGTCGCTGATGGCGCTGCCGCTGATCGCCGACGAGCAGACCATCGGCGCCGCTGTGCTCGCCGAGCGCAACCGCAACCGGTCGTTCCGGCCCGACGAGGTGCAGAGGGCGCAGGCGCTCGCGGTCCAGGCGGCGGTGGCGATCAAGAACGCCCGCCTGCACGCGCGCGCCGAAGAGGAGCGTCACCTGCAGAAGGACTTTGTGCTCATCGGCTTTGGGCAGTGGGGCCAGAAGGCTTACCAGCACCTTCTGACGCTCAAGCAGTTCTTCAACTTCCGCACCCATGTCGTGGAGCACGACTCACCTGGCGCGCGCGACCGCCTGGGCGTCAAGGAAGAAGAGGTGCGCACGCACGGCGACTCCTTCTACTGGGACAGCCACGGCTCGCCCGGCCGCGACCAGCTGGAGCGTGAGCTCGAGTCGAGCTCATACGTGATCACCTACATCGCCACCCCGGCGGCCACCCACCTCGCGACCCTGGCGCGCTACTACGACCTGAGCGACGTTGTGCTCATCGAGAAACCGCTTGGCTCCCCGCCCGACGAGTACCGCAAATTCCTCGACACGGCGCCCGGTGGCGTCGAGATCGTGGCCGCCGACCATTACTACTTCAAGCTCGAGGTGAGGCTGCTGGGCATGCTGCTCACAGAAGAGCGGACGCTGCGCAACTTCCTCGACAGCGTGGAAGAGATCCGGATCGAGATCCTCGAGGAGCAGCCCCTCACGGGCGCCGCTGCGGACATCGGCGTCATCGCCGACCTCATCCCTCACGCCTTCGCGATCATCTCCCTGCTCACTCCGATCGACCGCATCAAGCTCGATTCGGAGTCACCTCTTCTCATCGGCCGGCACGAGGGCCTCACCGGGCAGCGCGAGAGCTACGCTCGGGTGAACGCGACCTTCGACTACCAGGGCCGCGCGGTGCGCCTGGTGATCGACGTCGGCAAGGGGGCGGAGAACGCGAAGTGGATCAAGCTGAGCGGCGAGAAGCGCGCGGCCGGGCGGAGTCCGAGCTACAAGTTCGATTTCGGCAAGGGCGAGGCGATCGACGGCACGCAGGCGACGGTGCGCGCGGCGGTGAGGCGCATCCGCGAGCCGGGAGTGCCTGACAACGCGCACCTAAACATGCTCCGGCACGTGATCGAAAAGCGGCACCCCGCGGTCGGCATCCTCTCGATTCGCGAGGCGATCAGGGCCAACCAGAGGGTGCGCGACCTCGAGGCGATGGCGGTTGAGCTCCTGTCCCGAAACGAATGGAGCACCTACAGCCTCGGATCGCGGCCTTCGTTTGAAGCCGGCGCGACCACGTCAGCGATAAGCAGCGCGAACTAGCCGCCGACAAAGCATCAACTGATCGGCGGAGCACTGTACATCGCCTCGTCGATCGCGCGTTCGTACACATTCATGTAACCGTCCGCCATCTGCGCGGGTCCAAAGCGCCGGGCGGCCACCTCGGCGCAGCGCTTGAGGTCGATTTCCTTCAGGTGTTCGTACGCGGCGACCATCCCGTCCACGTCATGGACGAGAAAACCGGTGACGCCCTGCTCGATGAGCTCCGGCGCGGCCCCATGATCGAACGCGATCACAGGAGTGCCGCTGACCATGGCTTCGACCATCGCGAGCCCGAAGGGCTCCTCCCACTGGATCGGGAAGAGAAGCGCCCTGGCGCGAGCGAGGAGCTGCGCTTTTTCTTTGCCTTGCACGTTCTCGCGCCACGTCACCTGACCGTTTAGGTTCGGCTTGATCTTCTCCTCGAAGTAGGGGATCGCGTCGGCATCGACCTTGCCCGCAAGCACCAGCGGCAACTTGAGACGCTTGGCGACCTCAATCGCCACGTCCTGGCCCTTGTCCGGGTTGATCCGCGCCAGCTCGACGAGGTAGTTCTCCTTCTCTTCGGGGTTGGTGATAGGCGAGTATTCGGCGGGGTCGATCGCGTTGTGGACCACCCCGCTCCATTCAACCCCCGCCACCATCGCCTGCTGGGCCCTGCTGATCGCCACCAGATGGACCTGCCGGTCGACGGTCGAAAGGAAATCGCCCTCCGCCTCAGACAGCGCACCGTGCAGTGTGGCCACGACGGGAGCCTGAAGCCGCGCCTGCGCCCCAACCAGGATCCCGCTCAGGCCGGAGTGGTCGTGGACAACGTCAAAGGCCCGCCGGCGCACCGTTTCATAGGCGCGGTAAAGGAAGAGGTTTTGCCTCGCCAGCTCGTCGCGGGTACCGAGCTGCTTGCTCCAGCTCTCGGGGGCGAGTGCCAGCGATTCGAAAGGTCCTCGCGAGCCCTGTCGCCCGATCACGGTGACGTGGTGTCGTCGATCCGACAGCTCGTGAGCGAGGTTGTACGCCATCAGCTCGATGCCGCCATAGCCGGTGGGCGGAACCGGAAACCAGGGGCTGACAATGAGAGCAATCCGACGGACGTCCACATGGATAGAATGCCCCACGCTCGAATGTCGTGCAGCAACGTTGGTGTGGTCGGAAGTACCT
>VBDR01000052.1 GCA_005882135.1 Chloroflexota bacterium | reverse complement strand
TCGGTATCCATCGCAGCTCGGGTACGGTCGCCAAACTGTCGGCGCTCTTCGGCATCGACGCGTTCGCCGGCGGGCTCGTCGTACAGTCGTTCGTCGCGTACTGGCTCTATCTTCGCTGGGGCATGCAGATCTCCGATCTCGCGGTCGTGTTCTTCTGGGTCGGGATCCTTTCCGGCCTATCGCTGCTCGCAGCTGGCTGGCTGGCAGAGCGCATTGGTCTGCTGAACACGATGGTCTTCACGCACCTGCCCTCGAACATCTTGCTGCTGCTCGTGCCGCTCGCGCCGAGCGCGGGCCTCGCCGTCGCGTTCTTTCTGCTGCGCATGAGCATCTCGCAGATGGATGTGCCGACGAGGCAGTCGTACACGATGGCGGTGGTCGATCCCGACGAGCGCACGGCGACCGCGGGCATCACCAACGTCGCGCGCACGACCGCAAGCGCGATCTCGCCGACGGTCACCGGGATGGCGTTCAGTGCGGCGGCGCTCGGCCTGCCGTTCTTCCTGGCGGCGGGTCTGAAGATCGTGTACGACGCCCTCGTCTACGTGACGTTCCGGAACGTCCATCCCCCCGAGGAGGCCGAGCTCCAGCGCCGGCGCGCGGCGCACCGCGGTGCCGGCCACGCCGAGAGCGCCGGATCGCGCAACTGATGGCGAAGTTCGTCGGGACGCGTCTCATGGAAGCGATCCCCGTGCTGATCCTGTCGTCGATCCTTGTCTTCTCGATCCTCCATCTCATCCCCGGCGACCCGATCGACGCGATGCTCGGTGCGGCCGCCGCGGGCATCAGCACGCCTGAGACGCAGGCCAAGCTGGTCGCGCAAGTGCGCGAGCAGCTGGGGCTGAACGATCCCCTCCCGATCCAGTACCTGCACTGGCTGGGCGGGGCGCTGCGTCTGGACTTCGGCGAGTCATTCATCCGCCATCAGTCGGTCGCGGCGCTCATCGCGCAGCGGTTGCCGGCCACCCTCGAGCTCGCCGGAGCCGCGCTTCTGCTGAGCGTCACGCTCGGCATCGGGCTCGGCATCATCGCGGCTCTCAAGCATCACACCTTCGTCGACGCAGCCGTGATGATCCTGTCGCTCGGCGGGGTCTCGATGCCGAGCTTCGCCTTCGCGATGCTGCTCATCCTTCTCTTCTCGGTGACGCTCGGGTGGCTGCCGGCGACCGGCTCGGGAAGCCTCGATCGGCTGGTGCTGCCGGCGCTCGTCCTCGGGTACGAGGGCACCGGGCTCATCGCGCGTCTCACGCGCGCGTCCCTGCTGGAGGTGCTGGGCCGTGAGTACATCAACACCGCGCGCGCAAAGGGACTGCCGCGTCGCACCGTGGTCCTGCGTCACGCGCTGCGCAACGCGCTCATCCCCGTCGTGACGATCGTCGGCCTGCAGGTCGGGCGGATGCTCGCCGGCAGCATCATCGTCGAGACGGTCTTCGCGCGTCAGGGCGTCGGACAGCTCGCGATCGACGCGATCCTCACGAAGGACTATCCCCTGGTGCAGGCGATCATCCTGCTCACGGCCTTCTCGTACGTCGTCGCGAATCTGCTGGTGGACATTTCCTATGGCTTCATCAACCCCAAGATCCGCACCGCCTGACATCCCACGCGCGCCGGTGGTGTCGGCGGTCGTGGCCGATCGGCCGCGCCTCCCCGCGCTCGCGAAGCCGGCGGGGCCATACCGGCGGGCGTGGTGGCGTCTGCGGCGGGACCGCGTCGCGATGGCGTCCGCGCTCGTCCTGCTGGGCGTCGCCCTGGTCGCGTACGTCGTGCCGCTGCTCGTGCAGATCGACCCGTACGCGCAGAGCCTGCGCGATTCGCTCGAGGCGCCCGGCACGCCGGGTCACGTGCTGGGCACCGACCAGTTCGGCCGCGATGTCCTGTTGCGCCTGATCGACGGCGCGCGGGTCTCGGTCAGCGTCGGCTTCATCGCCGTCGCCATCTCCGCGACGGTCGGCGGCCTTATCGGACTGCTGGCCGGCTACTTCGGCGGGTGGACCGACCGCGTGCTCATGCGCATCGTCGACGTGCAGCTCGGCTTTCCGGGCATCCTGCTGGCGCTCGTGATCATCACCGTGCTGGGCAGCGGCCTCGAGAAGGTGATGATCGCGGTCGGCGTCGGCGGGATCCCGCGCTTCGCGCGTGTCATCCGCGGATCGGTCCTCAACACCAAGGGCGACCTCTACGTCGAGGCCGCGCGCAGCATCGGCGCGACGGACCTCCGCATCATGTTCGTGCACCTCATCCCGCAGACGCTCGGCGCGGCGCTCACCATCGCGACGTTCGGACTCGCGACGGCCATCCTTTCGATCGCGGCGCTGTCGTTCCTCGGACTGGGCGCGCAGCCGCCGACCGCCGAATGGGGTCTCATGCTGAGCGAGGCGCGGCGCTACCTGCGCATCGCGTGGTGGCTCGCGGTCCTGCCGGGCGTCGCGATCATGGTCGTCGTGCTCGCCGTGAACCTGCTCGGCGACGCTGTGCGCGACGCGCTCGATCCGCGCGTGTCCAGCACCGCGGACTGACGCGCGATCGTCGCGCCGGGCCTCTTAGACGGCGGACACGCCGGCGAAGCGATCGAGTGCGAGCGGCGTGACGTCGAAGGTCGAGCGTCCGGTCGTGATCAGGTCCGCCACGATCTCGCCAACGGCCGGGGCCGTGCCGAAGCCGTTCCCGGCGAACGCGGCCGCGATCACGAAGCCGCTCGGCCCAGCGGTGGCGTCGATGACCGGCATGAGATCCGGCGTCGGCGCGATGATCCCTGACCAGGCGTGCGTCACGCCAACCCCTGCGAGACCCGGCACAAGCTCGAGCATCCGCCGGCCGATGCGCTGAAGCGTCGGCGCGGTGACATCCAGCATGAAGTGCCGCGCGGGCGGATCCCAGGGCGGTCCTTCGGCGCCGAA
>VBDR01000040.1 GCA_005882135.1 Chloroflexota bacterium | reverse complement strand
GGAACGCGAAAGTCCTCGAATCGCCCGCCGCATGGCGGCCTCCACCCGTTTGGGCGTAACACCCTCCACCTTGTGCGACGAGGACCACTCCACCAACAAATGCCATGGCCCCGAGATTCGATCCAGCCGACGCATGATCTCTCGGCGGCGACGGGTGTCGTCGTCGACCTTCTCGGCGATGATCGTGGACTCGAAGATCACAAGCCGCCTCCGACGCCCAGTGCGGACGCCGAAGTCTGGGTTCTTCGGCTCGACCGGTAAGCCTTTCGGCTCCGGGTCGACAGAACCGGGGCGGATCTGGTTCGGCAAAGCCGTCGACATCTCTCAGATTCACCGTCGTACGCTCCAGCCATGGACGCGTGGGCACTCCCTCTGGCGCTTGTAACCCTGTCGGTGGTTTGCGTCGTCATGGGACTCTTTGGCGCGGATTCACGGCCTGGTTTCGCCGGCGCCCGGTCCAGCTACAAGGAACGCTGGTTCCCGCACTCGAAGAACGCCTAGCGGTTCGGCTTGGTGGAGGCGGCGGGAGTTGAACCCGCGTCCGAAGCAGCTTCCCCCGGGATTTCTACGAGCGTGTCCGGGAATTTGATCTTGCTTGGCGGCTCCTCCCGACGGGATCCGCTTCTGCCAGCCGCGGTGACTGTCCTACCTCAGGGCCGTGGCGCCCCTGCGGTAGCGATCCGGTCTATGTAACGCCGTTCCTCGGTCCGCCGGACTGACCGAGGGCGACGCCCGGGATCAAAGTCCCGGGGCTTCAGCCTCTACTGCTTACGCAGCGAGGGCGAAAGCGGGTCTGTTCTTGGCGTTTGTAAACGCTGCGCTGTAACGCTCGCGGCTCTCGGCTCGCAATCCCGAAGCTCAACTGCCCCGTCGAGACCGGACGCCCCCACGAAGCCGAACCTGGTTGCCGAGTGATTTTACCCATCTCGACGCCCGCCTACACTTGATCGCGTCATGGCCGTCGACCTCGACCGCATCGGCCGCGCCAGCCTCAAAGAGCTGGGCGACATCAGGATCGACGATGTCCTCTCCTTCATCGACCGAGGCATCGAGAAGATGCCGAGCTATATGGACCTGTATCGCCGCTGGGAGTCTCAGCAATGGTCGGTGGGCGATATCGACTTCAGCCTCGACCGCCAGGACTGGCTGGAGTCAGACGAGCTGGACAGAAAAGCCACGCTGTGGTCGCATCGGCTTTTCTTCAACGGAGAGGAGCGCGTGACCTCCACGCTTGCCCCTTTTGTGTGGGCGGCACCCACGCCGGAGATCGAAATCTTCCTGTCGACGCAAATGGTGGACGAGGCGCGGCACACCGTCTTCTTCCAACGGTGGTGGCACGAAGTCGTCGGCACCGGCGCTAAAAGTCTCGGAGAGCTGCTGACCGAGATCCGGCCTGAAGCCAACGAGGGGTACAACATCCTCTTCTACGAACGGCTGCCCTCGACCGCTCAGCGCCTGGCCAGCAACCCGAAGGACTTTGACGCGTTTGTCGAGGGCGTCACCCTGTATCACATCGTCATCGAGGCGACCATAGCGCTGACCGGACAGCGCTTCGAGCTCGAAGCCATGCGCGAGCAGAGCCTCACGGATCGAGGCTTCTATCGCGGCTTCACGGCCATCGCCCGAGACGAGTCGCGCCACGTGAGCTTCGGAATCAAGGTGCTGCAGGAAGCTGTGCACGAAGATCCGGCGCGCTTTGCGCCCCTGATCCAGAAGACCCTCGTCGAATGCCTGCCCCTTATCTCGGGCACACTCGACCCGCCCGACCCACGCTACATCACCGAGTACGGTCACACCGAAAGCGAGATCCTTCAGTACGCCTTCGACTCGTTGAACAAGCGCTTGCGGGCGATCGGCATCAATCTGGCCGCTTGATCGACGACGTCCTGACCGGGGCGCGCGTGACGCTGCGACCGGTGCGGGCCGGCGACGAGGCCAAGCTCAGGCAGATCTTCACCGATCCCGAGGTCGCGCGGTGGTGGGGCGATCCGTCGAAGTCGGTCGCCGATGCGATGGAAGTCTTGGAGGGGGACTCTCGCTTCGTCATCGAGCACGACGGCAATGCCATCGGCTTCATTCAGGCCTCCGAGGAAACCGATCCGATGTATACGCACGCGTCCATCGACATCTCCTTGCGGTCGCCATGGCAGGGCAAAGGCCTGGGGCCGGACGCGATTCGAACCTTGGCCCGATTCCTGATCCATCAGCGCGGTCACCATCGCCTCACGATCGATCCGGCCGCGCACAACACAAGGGCAATCAAGGCCTATGAGCGCGTGGGATTCAAGCCAGTCGGGCTGATGCGCCAGTACGAACTGGGACCATCCGGCGAGTGGCACGACGGCCTGCTGATGGACATGCTGGCCGGCGAGCTGCGCGACTAGGCGGGCTTTCGCATCCACGGCGTCATCGTGACGCCGACGAGCAAACCCTCCGGGCTGATCAGGCGCGTCACGACCTGGCTCCACGGCTCCGTTCGATTGCGCACGAGCAGCCGGTAGCCGCGCTCCTCCAGCTCACGCGTTGCTGCATCCACATCTTCGACGTCGAACTCGAGCCACGCCTGAGGCCTGACGACATCCGCCGGCCATTCGCCGCTGCCGAAGCACGACTCGGCGGCCTGGTCAAGCGGCCAGATCGCGAACGCCCTTGCTCCCTCGATCTCTTCGGTGTGGAGGTATTCGCCTTCCTCGACCTTGAAGCGGATGCCGAGCGTCTCTTCATAGAGCCGCCGCGACACACCGACGTCCGCCGCAATCGGTCCAAACCCGGCGATGAAGAGCACTTTCATGTGTCGTTATCCCCTCCTGACCGCTCGCGCGATCTCCCGCTTCGCGTCCCGCTCCGCGATCGCCTCTCGCTTGTCGTACTGCCGCTTGCCCCGCCCCAGGCCGACCTCGACCTTGGCGTGGTTGCGGGAGAAGTAGATGCGCAGAGGGATCAGCGTGTAGCCCTTCTGTTTAACCTTGCCGATCAGGCTGGAGATCTGCTTGCGATGGAGCAACAGCTTGCGCGGGCGCAGCGGGTCGTGGTTCATCACGTTGCCCTGCGCATACGGCGAGATGTGCACGTTCTCCAACCACGCCTCGTTGTTGTCGATCCTGACGAATCCGTCGCGTAGGTTGGCCCGGCCGTTCCGGATCGACTTCACCTCGGTACCGGTGAGCATCATCCCCGCCTCGTACTTCTCATCGATGAAGTAATCGTGGTATGCACGCCGGTTGACAGCAAGGTCGCGCTCGTCTTTGTCAGGCATCGCCCAGCACCTGCTTAGCGGGCGCGGGTCGCTTGCCCGGCAGTTGGACGACGTCGGGCACATAGCGATCGCCCTCGATGTGGCCCTTCAAGACCTTCACGCGGCCGCGTGCGGTCGGGAGTGTCGTCCCAGGCCAGGGCTGCAGCGCCCGCACGCGCCTATCTATCTCGTCCGCGCCCAGCTCCCAGGAAAGCTCACCTTCTTCCTTCCTCAGCCTGGGGGCAATGGTCGCCCGCGAGTGCTCCTGGCCGACGCCATGCAGCTCGTCCAAATTCTCCAGCGTCTCGACTAGCAGCTCCGCTCCCATCACCGCCAGGCGCGCGGTCAGCTGGACCGCGTCCTCGCCCTCGCCGATGGGGGTCGCCCGCACCGCAAGGACCGGACCGTGGTCAAGCTGCTCATCCATCTTCATGATCGACACCCCGGTTTCCCGATCCCCGGCGAGGATCGCACGTGCGATCGGGGCCGCGCCGCGGTGTCGAGGCAAGATCGAGGCGTGCACGTTGATGGCACCCAGGCGCGGTATCGAAAGCACCGAGCGCGGAATGAGCTGCCCGTACGCAACCACCACCAGGAAATCGGGCGCGAGCGCGCGCAACCGTTCGACGGCCTCGGGGTCGCGAATGCGTTCCGGTTGGTAGACGGCCAACCCCAACTCCTGCGCCGCAACCTTCACGGGCGCCGGCGTCACCTTCCTCCGGTTGCCCGGGCGGTCAGGCTGCGTGACCACGAGCACGATCTGATGCCCAGCCTCATTGAGCCCTCGCAGCGAAGGCACGGCGAATGCGGCCGTGCCGGCAAAGACGATCCTGTAGAAGGTCGTCTAACCCGAGGCCGCGGCGACGGCCTCTTCCCTCTCCTCACCGACCAGTTCTTCCACCCGCCGCAGCGTGTCGAGACTGGTCAGCTTGTCGGTGAAAAGGACGCCGTCGAGATGGTCGAGCTCGTGCTGGAAGGCGCGAGCCGTGAAGCCGGATGACTTGACGCGGATCTCCTTGCCGTGCCGGTTGCGGCCCTTGATGACCACGGTCTCGGCGCGCTCCACCTCGCCCACCCATCCCGGATAGCTCAAGCATCCCTCGTAACCGACCTGAGCGCCATCCTTCTTCACGATCTCCGGATTGACCAGGCCCCAGATCTGCTTGTCGTCGCCCTTGACGACACACACACGCAGGGCCACGCCGATCTGGTTGGCTGCGAGCCCGGCGCCAGGCGCCTCCAGCATGGTCTCGGTCAGGTCGTCGAGGAGACGCTGAATGGAGGCGTCCACGCGCGCGACTTTCTTCGCCTTTTCGCGGAGCACGGGATTTTCAAAGGTGAGGATCGGCCGGACCATGCGTTCGATTCTACCCGCGGGGTGCGAAAACCCAACCTGGGTTAAACCAGCCAGCGGGAACGAAGCATCACGTCGCGGCCCTCGATCTCGTCGTAGCCGCGGAAGGCCTGGATCCGGTTCGGCCGCAAGCGAAAGAACATCCAGCCCTCGCCCACCTCGCGCGGATCCCAGCCCACCGCCGCGGCAAAGCCGCCCGCCAGCTCGGCCGAATCTTCGACGGCTCGGCTCTCGATCATCTGGGCGTCGATCACGATCGCATCGGCCGGCGCGCCTCGCGCCACGCGCGCGGCCGGATTCATGGCCAGGTTGCGTGCCGTCTTGCTCGAGCCGGTCGTTGCGATGATCAGGTCGGTGCCGTCCCACCATGCCGACACAGCGATGAGATGCGGCCGCCCGGCCACATCGGCGCTCGCGAGCCAGAGGTCGTGCTGCTTCTCGAGCGCGGCAAGAACGTCAGCTTTTCGGGTTGCTGTGTCTCTCAAGATCCGCCTCTCCTAATTGACCGGATCGATGTCATAGCTCCAGCCCTTGCCGCGCGGCGCCAGGTGCCGGGCACGCTCGAGGCCGTCGCCTTTGAGGGTCACCTGCCACCGGTACTCGCCACGAAGGCGGTGAATGAATGCGGGTGATGGCCCCATCACGCGTATGCCCGCGATCTCATCTTTGAGCAGCCCGGAGGCGATGGATTCCGCCGCCTCGCGCGCCGAAGAGGCGGCTCGGCCGTCGTCGGGGTCGGTCCGCGTGAGGACGGCCAGCCCGGCAAAGGGCGGAAACACGAAGGCCTTGCGGGCCGGCAGCTCGGCCTCGTAGAAGCCCTGGTAGTCCCCCGCCGCTGCGCAGCGAAGGCTGTAGTGCTCGGGGTTGCTGGTCTGCACGATGACCCGTGACGGGCGGCCGTCGCGGCCGGCCCGACCCGTTACTTGCGCCACCAGCGCGAACGTGTTCTCGGCGGATCGGTAATCGGGAAAATGCAAAGGCAGGTCGGCATCGACGACGCCGACGCAGGACACCCCGGGCAGGTCCAGCCCTCGCGTCACGAGCTGCGTGCCGACGAGGATATCGGCCCGACGCTCGCTAAACGTCTCCCAGATCCGGAAATAGGAATCGGGTCCTCTCGCCGCATCGCTGTCGAGTCGCAACACCCGCGCCTGCGACCACAACCTCTTGACCATGCCCTCCAGGCGCTGGGTGCCCATGCCAAGGGCGCGGATATTGCGGCTCCCGCAGTGATCGCAAACCGCGGGCATCGTGCGCGAATAACCGCAGTAGTGGCACACCAGGCCCTCGACCTCGGCATGCTGCACCAGCGCGACCGAGCAGCCGAGGCACTGCACAGAGCGACCGCAGTCGTGGCACATCACATACGTCGCAAGGCCGCGACGATTGAGGTAGAGGATGGTCTGCTCCTCGTTCTCGAGAGTGTGGGTGACGGCCTCGACAAGGCGCCGCGACAGCGGCTGGCGGTTGCCGGATTCGGCCTCATCGCGCATGTCGACGAGCTCGACCTCGGCGTCGTCGCCGCGCACCCGCCTGATCAGCGTGGCGCGGGCGGTCACGCCCTGGGAAGACTCGTAGTACGTGGCGACGGCCGGTGTCGCCGAGCCCATGACAAGACGGGCTCCGGTGACCGAGGCCAGCCGCCGCGCCACCCATCCCGCCTCGTAGCGCGGCGTGCGGTCCTGCTTGTAGGCAGCCGATCCCTCCTCGTCGAGACAGATCAGGCCCAGGCGCGGAATGGGCGCGAACACCGCAGACCGGCTGCCCAGCACGACCTGGGCCTCGCCCCGCCTCGTCCGCCACCACTGCTGCGCGCGCTCCAGCTCGGTCAGCTGCGACTGCAACACCGCCACGGGGGCGTTCAGACGCGCTCGCACGCGTTGCACCAACTGCGGGGTGAGCGAGATCTCAGGCACGAGGAGCAGGACCCGCAGTCCCTCCGCCAGCGCCCGCTCGGCCGCGGCCAGGTAGACCTCGGTCTTGCCGCTGGCGATGACGCCGTGGAGCAGCGTGACCGGGTTCGTGTCGATCACATCGAGCGCCGCGCGCTGCTCATCTGTGAGCGTCACGCTCTCGGCGGCCGGGGCGGGGCCCGTGGCGAGCTCGAGCAGGCGGGTGTGCCGGCGCTGCCGGCTCGACTCTCCTGATCCCGCCGACCCGCTGCCGCGTACGCGCGGCGGCAGCATCGCCCGGATGCACTCGATCAGCGGCAGCCAGTAGTGATCGGCGACGAGGCGAGCCAGAGCGACCTGATGCGGCAGCAGCAGCGGCTCGCGGCCGGCGGTCGCGATCGCTTTGGTCTCGACGCCTGGATCCTCGGTGCCGAGCGACACCACAAATCCGTATGTGTCGCGCCGGCCGAAGGGAACGGTGACCCGATGCCCGGGCACCACGTCCACCCCATCGGGGACCGCGTACGTATAGGTTTCCCGGGCAATCCCGCGGGCCGCCTCCACCGCCACCTCGGCGTAGAGAGCCAATTACCTTTTCAAGCGGGGAAGCACGAGGTCCAGGATCTTGTCGGCCAGCTCGCGCTTGGTCGCCTTCTCGAGCTCGTGACGCGCACCGTCGGCGAAGAGAAGCACGCCCGCGTTGTACTCGCTGCCGAAGCCGATGTCGCGACGCGAGATGTCGTTCGCGACGATGGCCTGCAGGCCCTTTCGCTTCACCTTCTCCATCGCCTTGGCATCGAGCTTCGAGTCTTCCGCGGCAAAGCCGACCCGAAACACGGTGGCGAACGCCGGCTCGGCCGCCAGCGAGGCGACGACGTCGGGAATCGGCTCGAGCTCCAAGGTCAGGCTCGGCGTTTCCTCGCGCCTGATCTTGCGATCGGAGGCTTTGGCGGGACGGAAATCACCCACCGCCGCGGCCATGAGCAGGAGATCCGAACCCCTCAGCTGTGAGCGCAGCTCGGCGAGCATCTCCTCCGCGGTGTCGACGCGCTGCACGTCGATGCCGTTGTGCTCAGGATGGTTCGCGGTCGTGATCAGGGTCACCTTGGCGCCGCGATCGGCGGCCGCCGCGGCGAGGGCGAACCCCATCTTGCCGCTCGAATAATTGCTGATGAACCGCACCGGGTCGATCGGCTCCCGCGTGCCGCCTGCGGTGACCACCACGCGGCGACCCGCCAGGTCGTAGCGGGCACGAATGCCGTGCACCATCGCGTTGAGGATCGCCGACGCGCCGGCCAGCCTCCCGGCGCCCTCGTGTCCGCTCGCGAGGTGACCCGTCTCCGGCTCGACGACGGTGATCCCGCGGTGGCGCAATTTCGTGAGATTTTCCTGCAGCGCGGGCTTGGCCCACATCGCGTCGTTCATCGCGGGCGCGATGACCACCGGGCATCGAGCTGCGAGCAGGGTCGCCGTCACGATGTCATCCGACCGGCCATCCGCGATGCGGCCGATGACGTTGGCGGTCGCGGGTGCGACCAGGATTAGCTGCGCCCAATCGCCCAGGAAGACATGCGGCTCCGGAGTTCCGTCGGCGGGCCATATCCCGGTTGCCACGGGTTTGCCGGTGACGCCTTGAAAGGTCGGAGGACCGACGAAACGCATCGCCGCCGCGGTCATCGCAACGCGGACCTGGCACCCTGCCTGGCTCAGCGCCGAGGCGAGGTCGACCACCTTGTATGCGGCGATCCCGCCGGAGACCAGCAGCGCGATGCGCAGGCCCCGGAGCTCAATTGGAATCGGAGTGGCGTCGAGGGGCATGGGGGCTAAGTTACGCGGAGTCGCGCGTCCTCGATGATCTGGCGAATCTCGCGGACCGCGCGTTCGACGTCGTCGTTCATGACCACGTGCTCGTAATTCTGTGCGTACGCCATCTCGTGCTTGGCGATCTCGCGGCGCGACGCGAGGTCCTGCGGGGATTCGCTCCCGCGCTCCTCCTGCCGGTGCTTCAGCTCCTCCTCTGAAGGTGCGACCACGAAGATAAAAACCGCGTCCGGTATGCGCCGGCGCACCTGTTCAGCGCCCTGGATGTCGATCTTCAGCACGACGTCGCGGCCTTCGCGGCGGGCGCGCTCGACGCGGTCGCGAAACGTGCCGTACAGGTGGCCGTTGTAGTTCGCGTGCTCGAGGAAAGCGCGTTTCTTGACCAGGGCCTCGAACTGCTCACGGGTCAGGAAGGTGTAGTTCTCGTCCCGTTTTTCACCCGGCCTCGGCTGCCGCGTGGTCCCGGAGACCGAATAGACGAGGTTGCGGTCGAGCTCGAGCAGGCGGCGGATCAGCGTGTCCTTGCCGACCCCGGACGGCCCCGAGATGACGATCAGCAAGCCCTGCTTCAAGCCAGCGATTCCCAGAACGCTGCGAAGTCGCGCGGAGGCGGCGCTTCGAAATTCATCTCAGAGCCCGTGCGAGGGTGCCGGAGCCGCAGCCGCCACGCGTGCAACATCGGGCGTACGAGGCTCGCTTCCCGACCTCCGTACTCGGAGTCGCCAGCGACCGGATGACCAAGCGCTGCGAGATGCACCCGGATCTGATGGGTGCGGCCGGTGTCGAGGTCACAGCGCAAAAGCGTATGGGTTCCCTTCCTCTCGACGACCTGGTAGCGCGTGCGCGCGAATCGGCCGCCCGCGACCACGGCCATGCGTTTGCGCTCGCGCGGGTGTCGCCCGATGGGCCCCTCCAGCTCTCCGGCATCGTCCTTCAACCGGCCCCGGACGATGGCGAGATAGGTACGGCTGAGCGAGCGATCCCTGAGCTGCGCCGAGAGGGCTCGGTGGCTGACATCATTGCGCGCGACGACGATGAGCCCTGATGTCCCCTTGTCGAGGCGGTGCACGACGCCCGGCCTTGCCGCGCCGCCGACCACCGACCAGGCATCACCGCGGCCGAGAAGCGCATGGACCAGGGTTCCCGAGTAGTGACCAGGCGCCGGGTGGACAACCATCCCAGCGGGCTTGTTGATGACCGCGATGTCGCCGTCCTCGTAAACGATGTCGAGCGGAATTGCCTCCGCACCCGCCTCCACCACGTACGCCTCGGGGATCTCGAAATCAACGACGTCTCCGGCCGCCACGCGATCGGCCGGGTCGGCGGGGTGACCGTTGACCAGCGCGAGGTGACCCTTGATCAGACGCGCCGCCGCCGACCGGCTCAGGTCGGGCGCGTTCTCGGCTAGAAAGCGATCGAGCCTCGCTGCCGCCGTCGCGGCGATCAGCCGGCGGGGCTTCTTCGTAGGAGATATCCGGCGATCATCAGCAGCACGCCGATCGAGATGGCCGAGTCCGCGACGTTGAACACGGGCCAGAAATGGAAGTTGATGAAGTCAGTGACGGTGCCGTGCACGACCCGGTCGTACCCGTTGCCCAGGGTGCCGCCCATGATCAGGCCGAGGGTCCCGTCGGTCCACCGAGTCCCCGGGTTGCGTGCGACGTAGATCACCAGCCCGATCGCCACCACGACCGATGCGATCAGAAACAGGCTCGCGCCTGCGGGCGCAAACCCGAACGCGGCGCCCGAGTTGCGGACGTTGGTGATGCCCACGAGGTGATCGATCACCGAGACCTCGGTGCCGTATGGCACCTGAGCCGCGACCAGGCTCTTCGTGATGCGGTCGAGGATGAACACGATCACCGCAACCACCACGAACAGGATGCGTGCGGTGCTCAGGCGCGCTTGAGGCCGATCCAGAGCTGTTCTCCTTCGAGCATCATCTGCTCGCCGTCAAAGCCATCGCCGCGCCCTGGCTCGAGGGTCACGGATAGCGTCTCGGCCTTGATGTAATCGCAGTGCCGATCCAGGGCACGGAGGAGCATGCCATCCGCCTCGTAGCGGGTGTGGATCCGGTCCTCCACGTTGAGGCCCAGCTTCTTGCGCCGATCCTGGATGATGCGCACCAGCTCGCGGCCCAGGCCCTCGAGCTTCAGCTCCTCGGTGATCACCGTGTCGAGCTTCACCTCGGGCGCCCCGAACGTGATGCTCTTGACGTTGAGCTCGTCGCGGACGATGGCCGCGATGTCGTCCGGCAGCGGGTCGCCGAGAACGGCTATCCCCGCCAGCGGCTGGCGCACCTTGAGCCTGGCGGCGTCTCGAGCGGCGAGCCCTGCCTCCACCGCCTGCCTGGCCCGAGCCATGTCGGCCTCGATCTGCGGATCGTCGGCCGCCACCGGCTTGGGAAAATCGGCCAGGTGCACCGATTTGCCGTCCGACAGGTTGCGATGCATGGCGTCGGCCACGAACGGCGCAAAGGGTCCCATCAGCAAGGCCAGCGTGGTCAGGGCTTGGTGCAGCGTCTGATAGGCCGCCTGCTTGTCGCGGTCTGACTGCGACTTCCAGAAACGCCGCCGGGAGCGCCGGACGTACCAGTTCGAGAGGTCGTCGACAAAGCGGTAGATGCGGCGCGCCGGTTCGACCGGTTCGTAGGCGTCCAGCCCGGCGGTGACAGCCGTCACCAGCCCGCTGAGCTTCGACAGCAGCCAGCGGTCGAGCACGTGGCGCTCCTCGATGGGCACCCCTGCCTTCTCCGGGTCGAAGTTGTCGAGCCGGGCGTAGGTGATGAAAAACGTGTAGCAGTTCCACAGCGGGATGAAGAACTGCTGCACCGTCTCGCGCAGGGCGGCGTCGTCGGTGCGGTAGTTTTCGCCGATCTGGGTCGACGTGTAGAAGTACCAGCGCACGGCGTCCGAGCCAAAAGTGTCGAAGAGATAGTTGGGGTCGAGCACATTCCCGCGCGACTTCGACGCCTTCTTCCCCTTCGGGTCGACGACGTGGCCGAGGCAGATCACGTTGCGGTACGAGTTCTGCTTGAAAAGAAGCGTCGAGATCGCCAGCAGCGTGTAGAACCAACCGCGCGTCTGGTCGACCGCCTCGGAGATGAAGTCGGCGGGGAAGGTCTCCTCGAATAGCTCTTTGCCGTCTCGCGGGTAGCCGCGTTGCGCGAACGGCATTGACCCGGAGTCGAACCACGTGTCCATAACCTCTGGCACGCGGCGCATCACCCCACCGCACTTCTCGCACGGGATCGTCACCTCGTCGATGTAAGGACGGTGGAGGTCGACGTCGTCATTCAACCCGAGCTCGGCCGCCGAGCTGATGCATCGCTGCTCGTCGCAGCCCTCGCAGATCCAGATCGGCACCGGCGTGCCCCAGTAGCGGCTGCGCGAGAACTGCCAGTCGACGTTGTTCTGAAGCCAGTCGCCCATGCGCCCCGTCTTGATGTGCGCGGGCACCCAGTTGGTGGCGTTGTTATTGGCGAGCAGCTGCTCCTTGCGCTCGGTCGTGCGGATGTACCAGGCGTCGAGCGCGTAGTAGATCAGCGGCGTGCCGCACCGCCAGCAGAACGGATAGGTGTGAAGGATGGTCTCGGCCTTGTAAAGCAGGCCGCGCTCCTTGAGGTCGTCGATGATCACGGGGTCGGCTTCCTTCACGTGCAGCCCCGCGAACTTCTCGACATAGGGCAGGAACTTTCCGTCGAGGCCGACCGTGTGCTTGAACGGGATGCCCTTTTCCTGGCAGAGGCGCAGGTCGTCTACGCCGTACAGCGCCGACGTGTGCACCACGCCAGTTCCTTCCTCCGTGGAGACGAAATCCGCATCGACCACGTAGTGGGCGCGTCCCTCCTCGGGGACGGAGTACGGATACAGGGGTTCGTACTCGAGGCCCAGGAGGTCGCGACCCTTCATCCGCTCCACCACCTGCGGCGGCTCCTTGAGCACACTCAGCAGAGTCTCGGCGAGGATGAGAAACTCGCCGCCCTCGTGCACCTTGATGTAGTCGATATCGTTGTCGACCGCGAGCGCGACGTTGCCGGGCAGTGTCCACGGCGTGGTCGTCCAGGCGAGGATCGACGTTCGGGGGTCGTTCTTGAGCCGGAACCGGATGTAGACGCTCGGATCGGGCACGTTGTCGCGGTAGCCTTGAGCCAGCTCGTGACTCGACAGCGGGGTGGCGCAGCGGGAGCAGTAAGGGGCGACGCGGAAGCCTCTGTAGACGAGGTTTTGCTTCCACATCTCGCTTAGCGCCCACCAGACGGACTGGATGTAGTCGGACGTCAGCGTCCAGTAAGCGTGGTCGTAGTCCTGCCAGAACCCCATGCGCTCGCTGAAAAGCCTCCAGTCCTCGACGTACTCGTAGACGCTCTGCCGGCAGAGCTCGTTGAACCTCTCCACCCCGATCTCGTTTTCGATCTGGAACTTGCCCGAGATGTTGAGTTTCTTCTCGACCTCGATCTCGACCGGGAGGCCGTGCGTGTCCCAGCCGGCCTTGCGCTCGACGTAGAAGCCCTGCATCGTCTTGTAGCGGCCGAACAGGTCCTTGAACGCGCGGGCCAGGATGTGATGGGTGGCCGGCTTCCCGTTGGCGGTGGGCGGACCCTCGTAGAAGACAAAGCGGGGCCGGCCCTCGCGCAGCTGCAGAGACTTCTGGAAGGTGCCTTCCTCCTTCCATCGCGCCATGAGCTGTCGCTCCAGCTCCGGGAAGCTGACTCTTGGATCGACTTTATCGAACATCAGGTCAGCCGAGGGTGCGCAGAACCCCGATGAGGATGATCACGACCAGCCAGACGACCAGGGGCGAAAGGTCGATCCCAGACAGCGGCGGAAGCCGGCGCCGGATCGGGGCGAGGATCGGCTCGGTGACCTGGAAGGCAAGACGGGACACCGGGTTGGTGGGGTACGGGCTCAACCACGAGAACACGATCCGGATCAGGACCACGATGAGGAAAGCCTGCAGCACGAGGACCAGGAGGCCGGCGATCGCGGACAATCGATCAGCCCCTCCGGCCGTTGTCCGGCCTCGTTCCCATAAATGGGGAGGAGCGAGGCCCGAAGAGGACCTGGCCCAATCGAAGCATGGTGCTGCCGGCGACGACGGCAGCCTCGAAGTCTCCGCTCATACCCATAGAAAGGATAGGGAGCGCCCTGCCCGTCCGTTGTTCGGCCTCATCGCGCAGATTTCGCAGGGCCTCGAAGGCCGGCGTCGGGTCGCCGCGAGCCGGCCCCATCGCCATCAAGCCGCGCAGGTGGAGGAGCTTCGCCACCTGGTCGATCAGCTCGAGAGCGCGCGCCGGCTCGACTCCGCTCTTTTGCGGCTCGCGGGCCACATTGACCTCGACCAGCACCGGTTGCTCAGAGTCGGCGCGACCGAGGGCCTCGGCAAGATGCCGCGAGTCGACCGACTGGATGAGCGCAAACCGCCGAGCCGCCAGCTTCACCTTGTTGGTCTGCAGGTGGCCGATCAGGTGCCACTCGGCGCCCTCGACGGCGTCCATCTTCGCCAGCGCCTCCTGGACCCTGTTCTCGCCGAGGTAGTAAAGACCCGCCTGCAAGGCCTGAGCGCAAACCTCGGGACCGAACCCTTTGGTGACGGCGACGATCGTGACCTCGTCCGGATTGCGTCCCGTGCGAGCGATGCGCTCGCGGACCGCACCCAGCCGTTCGCCGACGCTCACCGCAAGGCGACGATCGCGCCGAACCGCGTCCCGTCTGGATGGCGGCGGTGCGAAGGGAACAGATAGCTCTCCTTGGTACACATGGCAATGTCATACACAGACTTGACACCGGCCGCCGCGAGCTGGGCGCGGTTGGCCGCTGAGAGGTCGAGCAGGAACTTGCCTCCGTCATCCGGCAGCACGAAACGGCGATCGAACTGCGACGCCACCTCCTCCCCGACCTGGTAACAACGCCCGCAGATGCCAGGCCCGATGCCTGCCCGGATGAACCGGCAGTCGTACTCCTCTCTCATGAATCGCACCGTCGCCCCCGCGACGCCGGCCTGGGTTCCACGCCAGCCGGCGTGGACGAGTCCCGCGACGTTCTTCTCCGGATCCCACAGCACGATCGGGTAGCAATCCGCATGCGTCGTGAACAGCACTACATCCGTGCGGTCGGTGACAAGCGCGTCGACGGCGTCAACGTGATCGACTGGCTCATCGATCCTTGCGACTGAGGCTCCATGGATGGCGCCTGCGGTCGTCAGCGCCCGATCGTCGAGGCCGAGAACTCGCAGGAACGTCTCGCGGGACGCGAGAACAGGCGCCGGATCTGGTGCGTGCGACAGCCCGACAGAACCGATGGCGACGGTGGAGAAACCGTGCACGAAGGCCGGCTCATCGGCGAGCTCCGGCACGTGCAAGACAGCTGGCGTGCTCACCGGCATCAGGGTACGTACGGGGAACCGCTGGCTGCCGTCAGGTGTAGGCAGAGCGTGAAAACGGGGATGCGGGGGGCCGGCTGCTGCGTTTGGGTCTTGCTTCTCATGCTGGTGTCAGGATGCAGCCCACAGCAGGCTGCCAAGACAACGCCCCAACCCGGCCCGACCTCCAACGCCCTTGCAGGCGGCTGCGCCGGTACCGTGGTGACCGAAGCTGAACCGCCGAGGTGGGCACAGAGCGGTTGGAGCCACACGAATGGAGCACCCTGGCCCGTGCCCTGGGCCCCGAGCACATCGAGCAATGCCCTTGCCTTCCTGTTCGCGCGACACCTCGTGGCCGGCGCGAGCCCACGTGTCGACGGTTCCACCAACAAGGTGCTATGGCTGTTGCGCGATGGCGCCGCCTTTGTGGTCGAGGGCCGACCGCTCGGCACGTCGAAACCGGTCGTCAGCGTTGATGGCGGTCCCAGCATCGTCGATGCCCCGCTACCCGGCTGTTGGAGCTTTCAACTGATCCCGCGCGGTTCGGCCAAGGCCGTCGGCACAATCAACCTGGACGTGCTACCGGCGGGATCCGATCCGACTAAGACCGGCGGGAGCTCAGTACCTGCTCGATCTCCCGCTTGACCTGCTGGAGGTCCATGAACTCTCTGTAGACGGAGGCAAACCGGATGTAGGCGACCTCGTCGAGGTCGCGCAGCCGGTCCATCACCATCTCGCCGATCTCCTGGCTTGGGATCTCGACGCGTCCCGACCGCCGGAGCTCTGCTTCAATGTCATCAACGATCGCCCGCAGCCGCTCAGGCGAGATATCCCTCTTCTCGGTCGCTTTTTTCAGGCCGTTGAAGAGCTTTTGAGGGTCGAAGTCCTCGCGCCGGCCGTCCTTCTTGGTGACGAAGAACGGCACGGTCTCGATCCGCTCATAGGTGGTGAAACGCTGCCCGCACTGCAGGCATTCGCGCCTCCGGCGAATCGCCTCCCCGATCTCAGAATCGCGGGAGTCGACCACCTTCAGGTCGTGATGACCGCAGTACGGGCAACGCAACTGTTCTCCTCTTTTGTCTACATCCGATTACGCAGAAAGGCGGGGATGTTGATGTCGCCGAGCTCTTCGAGGCCGAACTCGGGCCGCTCGATCGTACGACGCTGCGTCTCCTGCCTGGCTTCCTGCTGGGTCTTGCCGCCGAAACCGGTGGCGATGACCGTGATCTTGATCTCTCCCGCCATCGTGTCATCGCGGACGACACCGAAGATGATGTTGGCGCCCGGGTCGGCCGCCGCGCGCACGATCTCGGCCGCCCTCTGCACCTCTTGCAAGGTGATGTCCTTGCCCGCGGTGATGTTGAACAGGATGCCCTTGGCGCCGTCGATCGACGTCTCGAGCAGCGGGCTTGAGACCGCCTGCTTGGCGGCATCCTCGGCCCGCGAGTCGCCGGCGCCGTGCCCGATGCCCATCAGGGCCTCGCCCGCGTTCTCCATGATCGCCTTCACGTCGGCGAAGTCGAGGTTGATCACGCCGGGCTGGGTCACCAGGTCGGAGATGCCCTGCACGCCCTGGCGCAGAACGTCGTCGGCCATGCGGAAGGCTTCCTCGAGCGTCGTCTTGGAGCTGGCTACCTGCGCCAGCCGGTCGTTGGGGATGACGATCAGCGCGTCGACCTGGCCGCGCAAGGCCTTGATGCCTTCCTCGGCGGTGTCGTTGCGGATGCGGCCCTCGAACGAGAACGGCCGCGTCACGACGCCGATCGTGAGCGCGCCGGCTTCTTTGGCCAGCTCGGCGACGATGGAAGCCGACCCGGTGCCGGTGCCTCCGCCCATGCCCGCGGTGATGAAGACCATGTCCGATTCCTGAACGACCGCCGTGAGCTCGGTCCGGCTCTCGTCGGCCGCGTCGCGGCCGCGGGTCCAGTCGCCGCCGGCACCCAGCCCGCGAGTGACTTTGTTCCCGATCTGGACTTTGACGTCTGCCTGGCAGCGCTCCAGCGCCTGCTTGTCGGTGTTGACCGCGACGAACTGGACTTTGAGCGCCTTCGAGATCATGCGATTGACGGCGTTGCCGCCGCCGCCGCCGCAGCCGACGACCTTGATCCGTGCTCGCCCCTCATGCAATTCGCTTTCTTTCATGACGATCAGGTGATCCTCCTTCGAATGTGCTCTGGCCATGGCGAGCTCAAGCTGGTTTTTGGTGTGTTCTCTAGAAAAAATCGCGCAGCCACCTCACTGTTTTTTGATACGTGTTTCCAAACGTGGCCGGCTGGTGGGTGTTGCCGTAGGCCTCGCGAGAGCGCGCCCCCCACTTCACCAACCCGGCAACGACCGCAAACGACGGTCCATGAGCTTTGTCGGCGAGCCCGGCGAGGCCGAGCGGCTGGCCGAGGCGGGCCGATGTGTTGAACACGGCCTGGGCGGCGTCCATCGTGCCCATCAGCCGCGAACCGCCACCCGCGACGACGACGCCCGCGGGGAGCAGCTGGTCGAACCCGGTC
Organism: Chloroflexota bacterium; assembly: GCA_005882135.1. Classification (GTDB taxonomy): domain Bacteria; phylum Chloroflexota; class Dormibacteria; order Dormibacterales; family Dormibacteraceae; genus 40CM-4-65-16. Next base: position 27,947 of record VBDR01000040.1, on the reverse strand, counting down.
TTGCGCACTTCTTCGCGAGCCATCTGGAAGATCTCGAGCATCCGAGGCCCGATGATCTCGGCGAGGAAGCGGCGTGGCAGGGCCTGGATGCGGTCGCCGCCGACCTGCCGGACCTCGACCTTTTCGGCGTGGTCGATGACGTCAGGCAGCGCATGGCCGTAATTGAGCTTCAGGTTCTCGGCCTCGTCGAGCGTGGTGCGCAATCCGATCGCGATGTCGCTCGTGACGTGGTTGCCGCCGACGGGCAGCACGGCGAGGTGCCTCGCCGAGCCTTCATTGAAGACGACGACGTTGGTGGTGCCGGCCCCGATCTCGACCAGGCAGACGCCAAGCTCGATCTCCTGGGCGCTCAGGATTCCCTCGCCCGCGGCCAGCCCGGCGCAGACGACGTCTTCGACGTCGAAGCCCGCACCGTGCACGCACTTGATCACGTTCTGGACCGCGGTCTGGGCGCCGGTGAGGATGTTGGTCTCGACCTCGAGCCGGTGACCCGTCATGCCGACCGCGTCTCGCACCCCGTCCTGTCCGTCCACGGTGTAAGCACGGGGGATGACATGGATGACCTGGCGGTCGCTCGCCACACTGATCGCCCTGGATGCCTCGACGACGCGGTGAACGTCGTCTTCGCCGATCTCGTGGTCGGGGTGCGCGACGGCGACCACGCCGGTCGAATTCTGGCTCCAGAGGTGGGTGCCGCCGAGGGAGACGACCACCGACTCGATGCGTTGGCCGGCCATGCGCTCCGCGGCGACGGTGGCCGCCTGGATGGCGGTGATGGTCTTGTCGAGATTGACGACCACGCCTTTGCGCAGCCCGTCGGACGGGCTTTCGCCCACTCCGAGGATGGTCACGGGAGTCCCCGGGTCGTCCGACTCTGCTATGACCACCGCGACCCGGCTTGTGCCCAGGTCAAGACCGACGGTTTTCTTCCGCCGCGACAAAACTGTGCTGGAACGCCTCCTGGAACGAGTGGATATAGAGGGCGGGTTGCCGGGATTATATCGGCTCCCGGCGTGTTGCGGGGCCAGATTTTGTGGTTGGGACAAGAAGTAGTTCTAGGCGTTGTGGTGCGGGTGCTGCAGACAAACGATCAGATATGTCACCAAAGTCGGGTGTCCGAGCTCGTCGAAAGCCTATGGCGTCATCGGCAAGAGATCGGTGCGGCCGTGGCGCCAGGCGACGGAGATGGGACGGCGCGTGATCTGAACCCGACGGCGGGCTCGGCGGGATTCATGACGTTCACGTAATCGAGATCGGAGGACGCGTAGTTGACGCTGCCGGCAATCGCCCTGAGCGCAGCGAGCTTGTCCCGCAGGACAGCAAACTCTTCAGGCGTCAGGACGCGGCCAAAGTAAACCTTCCAGCCTCGCTTGGCGACGAGGGTCAGATCCCCGCAGGAATCGAAGATGAAGCCGGCGGCGTCCTGTCCGATCAAAGTCGGAAGGGCGCGCTGCATGTTCACAAGCGCCGCCAGCAATTGGTGGTCAAGCGGGTGGTCGCCGACGCGCGGGTCGTTGCCGGCCGGACCCTGCACATCGACCAGCCCGGCCGCCGTCGCTGTCGGGCCCAGGATGACGGCCTGGCTCGACATCAGGAACAGCTTCGTCGACTTCCCGGCGTGATACACGGCGACGGGCTGCCACTCGCTCACCTGCACAATGACCGTCCCCGGCAGCTGCGGCTGCACCGTCGCTGCGCGGATCCAGACCTGGCTGAGGAGGCGTTGCTCAGCCGACTGCCCGTCGATGGAGATGATCGATCCACCGCCGGAGACCCCAGCTGCGCCGGCGACCTGCCGCGCGGTCATGTGATGCGCTCCGGTCACCTCGACGGTTCGCACTGCCACAGCCGGCCCGACCCACAGCCAGGCCACAAGAGCGATTTCGGCCACGGCCGCCGCCGCGGCGAGCCCTCTCCAACGCCAGCTCACGTCAGGCTCTTTCAGCGCACGCTCCGAGCGCGTCCAGAGCTGGCCGCGCAGAGGCTCGGTGCGCTCTAGTCCGTTCGGCCAGGGGACTCGGGGCAGCACCGAGCGGCGGCGGCGAAACTTCATACCGCCGCCGGTCCGACGCGATGCGCGTGGCGGCTGACCGCGTGGTCGACCAGGCGCTGGCACAGCTCCTCGAAGCCGACGCCCGCGGCGCGCGCGGCGTCGGGCAGAAGCGAGAGCTCGGTCAACCCGGGCACGGTGTTCACCTCGAGCACCCACGGCGTGCCCCCGGCGTCGACGATGATGTCGACCCGCGCCATGCCAGAGCAGCCGAGCTCGCTGAACGCTCGTGCCGCGGCGTCCGAGGCCGCTACGCGCGCGGCTTCTGGAATGCGGGCGGGGATGATGTGGTGCGATTTGCCGGCGGTGTATTTCGCGTCGTAGTCGTACACCGGGTTCTCGCTGACGATCTCGAGCGTGGGTAGAACCTGTACTTCGGGAGTGGCCAGAACGCCGACGGTGATTTCCGTTCCAGCGGCAAATCGCTGCACCAGGACACGCTGGTCGTAGCGACCTGCCAGGATCAGCCCGGTCGCGGCGGCGTCCGCATCCTTCGCGATCGTGAGTCCAATGGTCGACCCCTCACGCACCGGCTTGACGACGAGGGGCAATCCGAATCTCGACACGACCCGTTCGACGAGATCGGCCGCCACGCCCTCGTTGATCTCGAGCTCCTCGAACTCTGGGACGTGGAGACCGATCGCGACCATCACCTTGCCCGCTCGCGACTTGTCCATGCACAGCGCCGACGCCAGCACCCCCGAACCGGTGTAGGCCACGCCGAGGAGCTCGAGCATCCCCTGCACGGTCCCGTCCTCTCCCAGACGGCCGTGAAGCGCATTGAACACGCACTCGAAACCGCCGTCCCGGAGGACGTCCCACGTACCGCCGTCGAGGTCGACGTCGGTGACGTCATGGCCGCGGCCGCGGAGCGCCTTTGCCACCTGGCCACCGGAGCGCAGGGACACCTCGCGCTCAGCCGACTTGCCTCCCCTCAAGACGGCCAGCTTCATTTCCAGCGACCGACCATCTCGACCTCCGGCTCGATCTGGAGACCAAACCGCCGCTTCACCTCGACCATCACGCGCTCGATCAGGCGACGGACGTCGGCGGCGGTCGCGCCGCCTTCGTTGACGATGAAGTTGCCGTGCACCGTGGACACGACGGCCGCTCCTTCCCGCGCTCCCTTCAGCCCCGCGGCCTGGACCAGTCGACCGGCTGAATCGCCTGGCGGGTTCTTGAAGACGCTGCCGCAGTTCTTGGTTTTGATGGGCTGGGTTTCGTTGCGCTCCCTCGTGAGCTTGGCCATGAGCTGCTTGGCGGCTTCCCCGTCGCCGCGCTCGAGCTGCACCGTGGCCGAGATCACCAGCGCACCTGTCAGCGCTCCCTCACGCAGCGCTGAGGTGCGGTAGCCCAGGTTCAAGACTCCCGGACTCCACTTCTGTCTGCCTTTACCCGGGAGATAGCCTTCGACCTCGAGGAGCACCTCGCGGATCTCCTTGCCCCAGCAACCGGCGTCCTGGTAGACGGCGCCGCCGACGGTGCCGGGAACGCCGATTGCGAACTCGAAACCCCGCAGGTTGGCGTCGGCCACGATGCGGGCCAGCCGCATCATCTTGAGGCCGGCACCCGCACGCACTCTTGTGCCCTCGATCTCGTGGTCGCGATTGACCACGCGCACGACCAGACCGTCGACACCGCGATCCGCGATCAGGAGGTTGGTGCCCGCGCCGAGCAGCAGGTACGGGATCCCGCGTTGCTTGCACCCGTCGATCGTTCTCTCGATCGCGTCCGCGCGCGCCAGCTCGAGAAAGAAATCGGCGGGCCCGCCGATGCCGAACGACGTGCGCGAGGCCAGTGGCTCGTTTTCCCTGACGCCCGGCTGCTCGCGCAGCCAGGCGAGGCTAGATCTTGTGCGCCAGGTCATCGCCCAACTTCTTGATATCGCCCGCGCCCATCAGCAGGACCAGATCGTCCGGACCGACGATCTCCTCGAGCGCTTCCTTCGCCTTGGTGAAGTCGCCGACATAGATGCCGTTCGGGATCTGGTGCGCGAGGTCGGAGGCGCGGACGCCGGACACGTTGTCCTCCCCCGCGCTGTACACGTCGAGCACATAGACCCGGTCGGCGCCGACAAACGCGCGGGCGAAGTCGTGCATGAGCGCGTTGAGCCTCGAGTAGCGGTGTGGCTGGAAGACCACCACGAGGCGGCGATGGCGCAGCTCGCGAGCGGCCTGGATCGTCGCTCGGACCTTGGTCGGGTGGTGCGCATAGTCATCGTAAACGGCGGCGCCCTGGAAGACGCCGAGAAACTCCATCCGCCGGTGGGCGCCTGGAAACGTCCGCAGCGCGGCGGCCACGTCGTCGAAACCGATGCCAAGCTCGAGCGCCATCGCGGCGGCGGCGGTCGCGTTCTGGATGTTGTGACGGCCTGGCTGGCGCAGGTTGATGTGGCCCAGGAGGTCGACGCCGCGGTAGATGGGGAAAGGCCGCACCGGCTCGCACCGGTAAGTGGCTCCCTGGCGAAAGCCGTAGGTGATCTTGCGCGCCTTCGGGCTGAGCTCGCGTGCCAGCTCATCGTCAGCGCACAGCACTGCCAGCCCGCTGCGGGGCAGGCCTTCGATGAACCACTGGAACAGGTCACGGACAGCGCTCACATCGCGGAATTGGTCTGGATGGTCGAGCTCGATGTTGGTGACGATCGCGCGCTGCGGGTGGTGGAGCGTGAGGGTCCCATCGGACTCGTCGGTCTCGGCGACAAGCCAATCCGACCGCCCCGCCCGGGCGCTGGCTCCGTCGCCCACCAGCACGGTAGGGTCGTAGCCGGCGCTGACCAGGATGTGGCCGACCATGTGCGTGACGGTCGTCTTGCCCGCGGTGCCGGCGACCGCAATCGAGTCGGTCTCGTTGATCAGCTGCGCGAGCATCTCGGCGCGGCTGAGCACCTTGAGCCCCATCGCTCGCGCGGCATCGAGCTCGGGCGACTTCTTGATCGCGCCGCTGTAAACCAGCAGGTCCTTGCCGAGAACGTGCTCAGGGTCGTGTCCGCGCGCGATCTTCACCCCCGCCTCTTCGAGCTCCGCCGTCGTGTCCGACTCCTTGACATCGCACCCGGTGACCTCGTCTCCGCGGGCCAGGAAAACCCGCGCCAATGCCGACACGCCAGCGCCGCCCGCGCCCATCAGGTGAACCTTCACGACTTGTCCATTTGGTTCTCGGCAACCTCGTGCAGCACAGCTACAACGCGCTGGGCCGCGTCTCGTCGGCCCGCAGCCGCGGAAGCCCTGGCCATCGCGCGCAGCCGCTCCCCGTCCAGGCCGTCCAGGGCGCGCAGGAGCGAGTCGCCGGTGATCGCATCGTCGGAGATCCGGATCGCGGTTCCGGCCGCGACCATCGCCTCGGCGTTTTCCTCCTGGTGACCGCCGCCGAACTTGCCCGGGACGAGGACCATGGGCAGCCCGACGGCGGTTGCCTCGGCGATGGTTCCCACGCCGGCGCGGCTCACGATCAGGTCGGCCCGCGCCATGAGGGCGGCCATCTCGTCGGTGAACGCGATCCCGCGGTAGCGGTCGCGCGCATACCGCGCCAGACCCTCCGCACCCTGCTCACCGGCAACGTGCACGACCTCCTCAAATCTCTCACACAGCCCGTCGAGGGCCGACCAAACCACCTGGTTGAGCCGGCGCGCGCCCTGGCTTCCCCCCGTGATCAAGAGGCGGCGTGGAGGAACCTCGGGCGTCCGCGGTTCGAAGCCCTCGCGCAGAGGGACGCCAGTCTGGAACACGCGGCCATTCGGCAGGCGTTTGTCAGTTCCGGGCAACGTGGTGCAGATCGCTGCCGCGTTGACTGCGAAATACCTGGTCGCGAGTCCCGGCCGGACGTCTTTCTCATGCAATACATAAGGAATGCGCCGCATGCGCGCGGCCGCGACGGCGGGCGCCATCACGTAGCCGCCCATGCCGAGGACCACGTCAGGACGAAACCGGTCGACGAGATGCAGGGCTCTGCGGAGCGCCAGCGGGATGAGCGCCGGCAGGGCCAGGTTCTTCCACGGCGCGTCGCGGTCCAGCCCCCGCATGCGAACAGTCTCCAGGTCGAAGCCGGCGGCCGGAACAGCTCGCTCCTCCGGGCCGCCCTTGCGCCCGACCAACAGAACGGCACCGCCCGGCTCGTCAGCGCGGAACGCTCGCGCGACCGCGAGCGCCGGATAGAGGTGCCCGCCGGTGCCGCCGCCCGCGATCAAAAGTCTCATCTGACTGACGATTGTTCCGCAACGCCGAACCCGAGCCGTGGCGGGCGATGCTGAGCAGGACGCCGACCGCCGCCAGCGTGGTGGCGACCGCGGTGCCGCCGTAGCTGAAGAATGGAAGGGGCACGCCGGTGATCGGCAGCGTATTGGTCACCGTGGCCATGTTCAGCAGCGCCTCGAACGTGATCCAGGTCGTGATGGCGGCCGCGAGCGCCATGCCGAATCGATCTGGGGCGCGCAGTGAGGCGCGGTAGCCGCGGATGCCGAAGACGATGAAACCCAGCATGACCAGCGTGGTGCCTATCAATCCGGTCTCCTCGCCCACGATCGCGAAGATGAAGTCGGTGTGGGCCTCGGGCAGCCAGCCGTACTTCTCGATTGAATGTCCGATGCCGACGCCGAAGACGCCGCCAGAGGCGAGCCCGTAGAGCGACTGGGTGGCCTGGAAGCCGGCGCCGAGCGGATCTGCCCACGGATTCTTGAACGCGGTCAGGCGGGCGAATCGGTACGGCTCGAGGATCGTGACCGCGATAAAGCCGAGGGCGAGGCCCGCCGCAAGCAGGATGAGGTGACGCAGCCGCCCGCCGCCCGCCCAGTAAGCGCTGAGAAAGATGCCCACGATGATGATGGCTGTGCCCAGGTCCCTCTCCAGCATCAACAGGACGAGCACGCCGACGAGCATGGCCGCGAACGGGACGAAGACCTGCTGGAAAGCGCCCATGCGCTGGGAGTTGCGGTCGATCCAGTGGGCGATGAATACCGCGAACGCGAGCTTGCCAAGCTCCGACGGCTGAAAGGTACCGAGCGGTCCGGCGTCGAACCAGCGCCGCGCGCCGTTGACGCTCACCCCGACGTGCGGGACAAGGACCAGCAGCATCAAGAGCGCCACCGCCACGGCGCCGGCAGGCGCGAGCGGGCGGATGCGCCGGTAGTCGACACGCGCCAGCACGAATAGGGCTACGAAGCCGATCGCCATCCAGGCGCCCTGGCGCTCCGCGTAGTAGAAGGCGGATTGGTGCTGGGTGTAGGCGAATGCGACGCTCGCGCTGGTGACCATGACCAGGCCGCCGGCGCAGAGGAGGACCGTGGTGAAGAGCAGCAGCCGATCCGGCTGTGACCTCTGGCTGGCCGCCGAGCTCAAGCAGCAAACCGTTGGCGGACCAGCTCTTTGAACTGGTTGCCGCGATCCTCGAAGTCCCTGAACATGTCGAAGCTCTTGTAGGCGGGGCTCAAGAGCACGACGCTGCCTTGACGCGCGAGGTCGGCGGCAATCGACACCGCCTCGTCGAGCGTGGCTGCCCGCATAGCTTTGGGGTGGGCGCGGAGCTCTTGCGCGAGCTGGTCGGCCGAGGCGCCGATCAGGATTACCGCCTCGGTGTTGGCGAGCACGTCGGCGACCCACTCGCGCAGGTCGAAGCCGCCGCCGTAGCCGCCCGCGATCAGGATCACGGGCGAGCCCGGAAACGCGTTGATCGCCACACGGCCGGCCTCCGGGTTGGTCGCTTTGGAGTCGTTGAACCAGCGCACGCCGGCCCACTCGCCCACCAGCTCCAGGCGATGTTCGACCCCTTTGAATGAGCGAATCGCATGGTTGATCGCTTCGTCAGCCAGCCCGGCGATCCGCCCGACCGCTGCAGCGGCCAGCGCATTCTCCATGTTGTGCCGCCCGGGCAGCGGCATCGGCGGCATTGGCTGGTGCTGGTCAAACCAGACGACCTGGCCCCGCGTGCGCGACGCGAGCCCGCGCACGAGCTCATCGCGGCCGTTGAGCACGGCGAAGTCCTCTGGCGCGGCGAACTCGATCGATCTGGCCTTCAAATCCACGTAGCGCTCGAGCGTGCGGTGGCGGTCGAGGTGGTCCGGCGTGATGTTGAGGATCACGCCGACGTGCAGGCGCGGCTTCTCGACCGACTCCAGCTGGAAGCTCGAGAGCTCGAGCACGACCCAGTGCTGGGGCGTGATCTCGTGCACGCGGTCGAGCACCGTGTCGCCAATGTTGCCGCCGACGATCACGGGGCGACGACCTGCCGCCAGCACCTCGCCCGTGAGCGCGGTAGTGGTTGTCTTTCCATTGGTGCCGGTGATGCCGACCACCGTGCCTTGGCAGAGCTTGAGGAAGAGGTCGATCTCGCTCGAGACCGGGATTCCTCGCGCCCGCGCCTCGTTCAGCAGCTCGGAATCCCACGGCACCCCGGGGCTCGCATAGACGATGTCGACGCCATCGAGAACGGCAACGTCATAGCCGCCGAGCTCGAGCTCGACGCCTGGCGGCATCTGCGCGATGGTCGCCTGGAGGTCGGCGGCCGGTTTGCGATCGGCCACGCGAACTTTCTCACCTTCGGCGGTGAGATGCAGAGCGAGCGCGACGCCGCTGCGGGCCGCGCCCACGACGAGGGCCCTCACACGGCCAGCTTCACGAGAGCGACCGCGGCGAGCGCCGAGACGAGCCCCGCGCCCCAGAAAGCAAGCGCGATGCGGTTCTCAGACCAACCCTCGTGGTGGAACGTGTAGTGGATCGGGGTCATGGTGAAAACGCGGCGTCCGCCGCTGGCTTTGAAGTAAGCCACCTGAATGATGACAGAGAGGGTCTCGAGCAGAAACACGAGAGCCACCAGGGGTAGGAGCAAAAGCAGGCCTTGCTGGATCGCCATCGCGGCCATCCCAAAGCCGATGGCGAGGGCGCCAGTGTCGCCCATGAAGACACGAGCCGGATAGCGGTTGAAGACGAGGAAGGCGATCAGCGCGCCGCACAAGGTCATGCCAACCGCCTTCTCGCCGGCGGTCGCCCCAGGCATGAAGAGGACGATCGTCGCGATCGCGATGACCGAGAGGCCTCCGGCAAGCCCGTCCATGCCGTCGGTGATGTTCACCGCATTGGCCGTGGCGACGATGGCAACGAGGGCGAGCGGAAATACCACCCAGGTCGTGGCCGGCAGCCAGAGCTGGGGTCCGGCCTCGACCGTGGCCAGCCACGCCACTGGCACGCCGAGCACGACCTGGATCGGGAACTTGAGCCGTGCCGGTATTCCACGCGTGCCGACTCGGAGCTTGGCGCGATCGTCCGCGAAACCGATCAATACTCCCGCGACGAGGCCCGCCAGAGCGGGAAGAGCGCCCGGATGCCCCGCGAGCGTGGCGAGCAAACCGCCGAGAATCGCTAGCGACACGAAGAGGATTCCGCCGCCGGTCGGCGTGCCCGCCTTCCTCTGATGGCTGTCGGGCAGCTCCTCCTGAATCACCTGGCCGGAACGCAGACGGCGAAGGGTCCGGATCGCGGGCGGGTACAGGAGCAGGGCGACGCCGAATGCCACGACGAATGTGATGACGTCGAGCGTCAAGTGGCGGTCAGATCCCGGACGAGCTCATCAAGCCGGACCCCGTGTGACGCCTTGATCAGGACGCGATCGCCGGGCGCGGCGTTGCGCCGCACCCACTCGGCCGCCGCCTCACGGTCGGGCACCACCTCCGCGCCGGCGGCCTCGGCCAGCACGCGGGAGTGGTCGCCCTGAATCACACAAACCGCATCGAAGACCTCAGCCGCTCGCTGTCCAACGCGCCGGTGTGACTCGGCGGCCAGTGCGCCGAGCTCGCGCATCTCACCCAGCACCGCGAGGAGGCGTCCGCGTTTGGGGGCGCCGGCAACGGTGTCGAAGGCGGCCAGCATCGATTCGGGGCTCGCGTTGTAGGCGTCGTCGATGATCGAATAGCCCCCGGGCGTCGCCACCTCCTGCAGGCGATGCTCGACCACGATCTCGGCGAGCGCTGCGGCGCCCGCCTCGAGGCTCACGCCGGCGAACTCACAGGCGGCCAGGGCGGCGGCCGCGTTCACCGCCTGGTGGCGGCCGGCCAGGGAGAGCCGCATCTCGACGCCGCGGATCGAAAACCGCGAACCGCCGTCGGCCAGGGCCTCATAGCCCTCGACGCGGAAATCACCGCTTTCCTCGCCGAAGCTCGCGATGCGGGCGGTGGTCATCTGCGCGAGCAATGGAAAGAACTCGTTATCGGCATTGAGCACGGCCAGTCCTTCTTCCGGCAGCGCCGCGACCAGCTCACCTTTCGCCCGAGCGATGTCTTCCCGCGAGCTGAAGAACTCGATGTGGACGACCCCGACGTTGGTCACGATCCCGATCGCCGGTTTGGCGAGCGCCGCCAGGCGGGCGATATCGCCGGCCTGCTGCATCCCCATCTCCAGCACCAGCCCGGAGTGGTGGGGCTCGAGGCTCAGGATGGTCAGGGGCACGCCCGTCTCCGTGTTCAGGTTGCCCTGCGTGTGCATGACATTGAAGCTTTGCGCGAGGATGGCCGCGACCATCTCTTTGGTCGACGTCTTGCCGTTGCTGCCCGTCACGGCCACGACTAGAGGCTGCACCCGGCGAAGGGCGTGGGCCGCGAGGGCGTAGAGGGCCTTCCACGTGTCGGGCACGAGCACCTCGACGACGCCGGATGGAAACTCCGTCCTGTGGTCGACGACCACGGCCGCTGCGCCGCGCGCGATCGCGTCGCCGACGAACTGGTGGCCGTCCTTCTCCGCTCCGCGCAGGGCGAAGAAGAGGCCGCCCGATCTCACCTCGCGCGAGTCGGTGTGGAAGGTGGAGAAGGTCTCGCCTACCTGGGTGCCGCCGACCTCCCCCCCGCCGGTCGCCTCGAGAATCTCGAGCAGACTGAGCCTCATCCGACTGACGCCAGCAACGTTTTCGCGCTCAATGCACAATCAACACTAAGTGGAGCGGCAGCCCGGATTCAGTCCGGGCGTCCCCATGCGATTGCTGGCGCAGCTCAGAGCGGAGCGGTGGACCCAGAGGGGGCTCGCGGGCGACATCCGCAGATCTCACCCGCGATTTTTAGTGAGGGTCGGGTGTTATGTGCCAGTTGACGACGAGCGTCTGCGCGATTTTCTGCCAGATGGGCTCGGCGGTCATGTACCCGTCGTTCAGGGTCCAGTCGCGATCGCTTCCAGGGTAGTGCGGCTTGCGGATCACGACCAGCATCGTGAAGCGTGGGTGCTGCGCCGGCAGGAATCCGACGAACGAGGTCCAGACATCCTGCGTGTACTGGCCGTTGACGGGGATCTGCGACGTGCCGGTCTTGCCGGCCTGGTCGAGCTCGAAGCCTTTGATCCGCGACGTCCAGCCCGAGCCCTTTTGCACGACCTGCTGCATCATCGCGGTCATCTTCGCCGCGGTCTGAGGCGTGATCGCCTGCCTCTGTGGCTGGAGCAGGATCGGGTTGATGTGTGTGCCGACGCGCTCCACGACGTGCGGCGGCGCGTACTTGCCGCCGTTGGCGACGATGTTGGTAGCGGCGAGCATCTGGATCATGTTGACGTCGATGCCCTGGCCGAATGAAGCGGTCGCAAACTGCGAATCGCTCATCTGATCGGCCGCAGGCGGAAGCAAATAGTTCTCACCGGCCACGTCGATGCCGCTTGGCTTCGTTAGGCCGAACGCCTGCAGGTTGCTGTAGAAGGCCGCGTGGCCTTCGGCCTGCATCGCCTTCATTGCTCCGACGTTGAGCGAATGCGCGAGGACGTATGTGTAGTCGACGTTGCCGTGGTTGCGCCGATCCCAGTCGTAGATGCGGTAACCGCCGACGCTCAGGACGCCCGGGTCGTTGATCACCGTGTCTGGCGCGATAGCTCCCGCGTTGATGGCGCCTGACAGCGTCACCACCTTCATCACCGACCCCGGCTCGTAGACATAGCTCAGTACGTTGTCTTTGAAGAGGTTGGAGTCAGTGTGGTTGAAGTCGTTCGAGTTGTAGCTCGGGTAGTCGGCCCAGGCGACGATGCCGCCGGTGGCGGGATCCATGATCAGCACGCTTCCGCTTTCCGCGTTGTCCTTCTTCACGCCGTCGGCGAGCAGCTGTTCAGCCGCGTACTGAATGTTCGCGTCCAGCGACAGCACGAGGTCTGACCCATTGATCGGGTCCTGGTGGGTGTGCGAGCCGAGGACGATCTCTCGGTTCGCCAGGTCGCGGTAGCTCGAGATGTAGCCCGGGGTGCCGGAGAGGACCTTCTGGTACTTCTCCTCGAGACCGTACTTGCCGTCTCCGTTCCAGTTCACAAAGCCAAGCAGGTTGGCCGCCAGCGTGTTGCCCGACCCGATCCCAGGCAGGTAAGAGCGCTGTGTCTCCTCCTGCAGCCCGACGCCCGGCAGCTTCAACGCGCGGAGCTGGTCCGCCTTGGTCTTCGCAAAACGCCTCGAGATGTAGGCGAACTTGGAGTTGGACTGGAGCAGCGTCGTGACCTTCGCCCTATCGACGCCAAGCACCGAAGCCAGTCCGCCGGCGACGCGTTCACGGTCGCCGGCCGCGACCTGATCTGGCGACACGAACGCCGAGTAGACAGTGGTGTTGACCACGAGCTGGGTCAGGTTGCGATCGAAGATCGCTCCGCGCAGCGCCGGCAGCTCGACCAACTCCCGGTATTGGGCCTGCGCCTGCATCGCGAGCAAGCCGTGCTGCGCGACCTGCCAATACGCGAGCCGCGACCAGACCATTCCCGCGAGAACAAGGGCGACCACCAGCATCGAGAGCACGCGAAGGCGGGCGGAACCCACACGCTCGATTCGTCCGGGGCGCCTCGAGACGAGGGCCCTCGTGCTCACCTAGTGCTTCGTCGACGCGAGGACGTCGCGCGTTCCGGCGACCGTGTTCACAACGCCGGCGACCGCACGCATCCACAGCGGGGTCGTGTCGCCGGGTGAGGCGCCCACGGGGGCGCCAAGGTCGATCGCCACCTCCTGGCCGGGAACGTAGCCGGAGGGCACGATGCGCTGCATGCCGCTCTGGGCGGCCTGCTGCTGGACCTGGGCGGGCGCGTGCTGCGTCACTTCCTGGTAGCGGAGCTGGTCCTGTTCGGCGATGAGCTGTCGCTGCTGATCCTGCAGCCGGGTGATGTCGTAGGAGGCCTGCGTGATCTGCGCTGCGAGGGCGAGGTAGAAGAGAACCACGATCACGACGGCGCCGACGCCCATGTATGCGTGGCCAAACCTGTTCAGCCGCAGCCGCTCGGCTGCGACCGCGCCGGCCACCTGCACGAAGCCGCGGGTACGCCGTCGCCGCCGCGGCTGGGCGACGACGTGTGTCGCGGCTCCGCTCACGCCGAGGCGCCGTCGGGCCAGTATTCGAGTTGATGTCAAAGTGTCTGCCTCATTTCGTTGCGGATGTTGGTTCTCCCCTGTGGCGGCTGCGCCGCCACCTCCCCACACGGTGGAGAGGAGACTTTTTGAAGTGCCTGGTGGCCGGAGGGGTTAGGCCGGCCACCAGGGCTTGGGATTTCGATGTCTGCGATCGCCCCTCTCCCCAGATCCTTCTCTCCTGACAGGAGAGTGTGGCTCATAACTTTTCCGCCACTCTCAGGCGGGCGGACCGGGCGCGGGGGTTGGCGGTCATCTCCTCTTCGGAGGGCCGCACGGGATGCCGGGTGATGATGCGGAGGGTGGCCCGGTGGCCGCAGGTGCAGACTGGCTGCTGGGGTGGGCAGATACAGTCTTTTGACTCGACGTTGAAGAATGACTTGACCAAGCGGTCTTCCAGGGAGTGGAAGCTGATCGTCGCCATACGACCACCGGGTTTGAGTGTCGAAAGAGCTGCTCTGAGTCCTTGCTCGATCTCTTCGAGCTCATCGTTGACCGCGATGCGCAGACCCTGAAAGGTCCGCGTCGCGACGTGGATGTCGCGGGGCCATGCCCTGCGAGGTATGGCGGCCTCAACGGCTTGGGACAGATCGCGGGTGGTGCGGAGCGGGCGCCGCGCCACGATGAACTGTGCGATCCGGCGGGCCCAACGTTCCTCGCCGTACTGGCGCAGGATGCGCTCGATCTCGGCGAGGTCGTACTCGTTGACGATCTGTGCCGCGGTGAGCTTCGAGTTGGGGTCCATCCGCATGTCGAGCGGCCCCTCGCCGCGGAAGCTGAAGCCGCGACTTGGGTCGTCGATCTGCGTGCTGGAGAGGCCGAAGTCGAAGAGGATCAGGTCTGCTGGGCTGAAACCATTCTGCGTTGCTGTCGCGCCAAGCTCGGAAAACCTTCCATGAACGACCACCGCCGAGGCGCCAACCACCTCCAGCAGCTCCCGCCCGGCCTGGACCGCAGAGGGATCGCGGTCGATCCCAAGCAGCCGGCCGCCGGGTGTGATCCTCTCCAGGATTTGGCGGGCGTGGCCCGCCTGCCCGAGGGTGCAGTCGATCGCGACCGCGCCCTCTCGGGGCTGGAGCAGCTCTATTACCTCTTGTGAAAGTGCTGGAACGTGCGGACTAATGCCCGGAGATCACCCTGTCAGCGAATTCGGTAAAACGCCCTTGCGCGTCGGCGCTGTAGCTGTCCCATCGGGCCTCGGGCCAGATTTCCACCCTCGGCCCCGCCCCGATCACCACCACCGTCGACGGGGTCTCGATCCCCGCCAGGCGCCGCTGCTCGGGCTGGAGGCTGATCCGCCCCTGGCCATCGGGCTCGAACGGATCTGAGAGCGGGTAAAGCGTTCGCGCCAACGCGCGCTGGTCCGGTCCCGGCAGCGGGCTGCGCAGCTCCTCGCCGAGCGCGGCCCACAGGTCCGGGGGATAGATCGCGAGCACATTGTCCTGGCTCACCGAAACGAAACTTCCCTCGCGGAGCTGTTTCCGAAACGGAGCCGGGATCGCCAGCCGCCCTTTGTCGTCCACCTTCACCCGATGCGCCCCGGTGAACACTCATCTGGCCTCCCAGAACTCGAAGAGGCGTCGCTCCCGGCGAGCGCACAGGCTGCAGCCGCAGCCGTGAAGCTCGAGGGGCAGGCGATTGCCGTGCTTGTCGAAACGGTGGTTGAGACCGAACGTGTGGGTGGGGTCGGCTTCATCGCGGCTGCGGGGAGAAGTGGCGTAGAGAAGGTGTATGGCGTGCCTTACTTGGACGTAGGGTGCGACGTATGGTTCGATGTCTGCCGGATTCACCACTTCTCCCCACTGATCACCGCGATTCGCCGCAGACAGTAACAACGCCGGTTAAGCCTGTCAATACCTTTACCACAAGATGTTGCGAGGCCAAACCGAGCCCGCCGCAGGCGCGCCCACGATGTTGGGCCTGATGGTGAATAAACCCCTAGATATAGGGTTAAAATGTGATACTTACGAACATTAGTTTGGTCAACGACGAGCTGGTGACGCCACGACGTTTACGGAGCTTTACCCACTCCGCTTGAGAAGCCCAAGTCGCTTAGCCCGCCTTTCTGCCCATGTGAAGACCGCAAAACCAATCGGGATCAGGACCGCGCCCATACCCAGCAGGATGCCGACGGTCGGCAACTGATCGGCCATCGTGGATCCCTGCAGCAAGCTGCTCCGCATGCCGGCCAGAGCGTAGGTCAGCGGGCTCACGAAGCCTGCAGCCTGGAGCGGCCAGGGAAGCACGGTCAGCGGGTAGTAGACCCCGGAGACGAGGAGCATGAAACCCTGGACTGCGAACGACATCTGCTCGCCCTTCTGCGGTGAGAGCAGGGGCAGCACCGAGGTCAGGATTGCCAGTCCCACCAGGGGCGCCATCGACGCCGCCAGAACGATCAGCGCGCCGGCGATGTCCGCGTGCGAGAAGTCGATCTCGAAGATGGCGACGGCGACCAGCAGCACGATGAAAGTGCGGGCGAGGCCGTACACGATCGCGAACAGGCAGATCCCCATCAGATGCGTCATCCGCCGCACGGGCGCCATGAACGTGTACTCGATCGTCCCCTCCCACCGCTCCCAGGCGATCGCGTACGCGGCTTCCATGAAGACGAGCGACAAGTAGCCCCACAGCAGGGCGCCGATGAGCAGGTAGAGCTGCGCCTTGCGCAAGTCGAAAGAGCCGCCGCCAGCGCCCAGCGAGCCGAGGCCTGAGGCCAAAAAGCCAATCGACAGCACGCTGACGATGCTGTAGAAAAGCCACACCACCTCCCAGACCCAGTAGCGCTTGTAGACGTACAGCTGCCGCTCAGCAAAGCCGAACAAGGCGCTCATCTCAGAGCCGCGCACCCCGATCACAGGATCACCTCCTCGGTCTCCAGTGTCTTGCCGCTCAAATGCATGAAGACGTCCTCGAGCGTGGCCGCGCCGTGTTGCGCACACAGCTGATCCGGCGAGGCGTCGGCGAGAAGGCGGCCGCCGTCCAACATCAGCACGCGGTCGCACAGGGCGGCCGCTTCGTCCATGTCGTGTGTGCAAAGGAGGACGGTGATCTCACGCTCCGCGCGCAACCTCTCGAGCACGGCCTGGACCTCCTTCTTGGAGCGCGGGTCGAGACCCGTCGTCGGTTCGTCCATCAAAAGGAGCGACGGTGCCGTCAGGAAGCTGCGGGCGATCGCCACCTTTTGCTGCTGGCCGCGCGACAGCTCCTTCATCGGCTGGTCGATGACGTCCTCGGGCAGGCCGAGCATCTTCAGGATCTCAACCACGCGCCGGCGAGTCCCGCGTGATGTGTTCCCGTAGAGGCGCGAGGCGTAGATCATGTTTTCCCATGGACTCAGCTCCTTGAAGAAGGCGGCTTCCACCGAAACCCGATTTACGTGGCGGCGCACCTGAAGCGCATCGGTCACGACGTCGCACCCGAACACCTTCGCCGTGCCGGCGTCTGGTGTCAGCAGCGTGCCCAGGATGCGGATCAGCGTCGATTTGCCGCTTCCGTTGGGTCCGAGGATGCCCGTGACCCCGCCCGGTTCGACCTTCAGGTCGAGCTCGTGGAGGGCGACCTTTTCCTTCCACGCGCGCCTCCACAACGGCGCGCCAGACTGGCGCTCGCGATGGCGGAACGCTTTTGTGACCCCCTGGATCTCGATCGCCGGCATGCTCATCGCTGACTCCTGAAACTTCGAAATGGCAAAACAAAAGGACCGTGGCGGTGCCCAACAACCGCACGGTCCTGGTTTGACTTTCTGGTTTCTAGGTGTCGGCTATCAGACCAGCGTCAATGCGCGGTTAGGGGCAGGCGTGCTTCACCCAACTCGGTGAAGACGACCAGATCGATGCCTGCCAATGAACCGGCTCCTTTGCAGTGGACACACCCGGGCGGGTGTGCAGGCCAGCTAGAGTACGCCGCTCCCGTCTCGCCCGTCAAGGCCAAGCTGGGAGATGACGAAGGCCATCACGAAAGCCTCCTCGCGCCATGACTCGTAGCGGCCCGAAGGGCCCATGTGGCCCGCCCCCATCTGCGTCTTCAAGATGATCGGACGCTCGCCGCGGCCGGTCGCTCGCAGCCTGGCGACCCACTTGGCCGGCTCCCAGTAGGAAACGCGGGGATCGTTCAGGCCTCCGGTCACCAGCAGCGAGGGATAATCGGCCGGCCTCACGTTGTCGTAGGGCGAGTAGCCCTTGATGTAGCGGTAGAACTCGGGCTGCGCGGGATTGCCCCACTCGTCGTATTCATTGACGGTCAGGGGCAGCTTGTCATCGAGCATGGTCGTGAGCGCGTCGACAAAAGGTACCTGGGCCACGGCGCACGCGAACAGGTCCGGCCGCTGGTTCAGCACGGCGCCGATCAGCAGGCCCCCCGCGCTGCGGCCGCGGATGGCCAGCCGTGCCGGAACTGTGTAGCCCTCGGCCACCAGCTGCTCCGCGCAAGCGATGAAGTCGTCGAACGTGTTGCGTTTGTGCAGCAGTTTGCCGTTGTCGTACCACTCCCTCCCCATCTCGCCCCCGCCCCGCACGTGCGCGACCGCAAAAACAAAACCTCGATCGAGAAGACTCAGCCGCGCGGGATCGAACATCGGGTCGTTGGAATGCTCGTAGGCGCCGTACCCATACAGCAGCAGCGGTGAGCTGTTGCGGTGCAGGTCGCGCCGGTAGACGAGGGAGGTTGGCACGCGCACGCCGTCTGACGCGGTCGCCCAAATCCGCTCGGTCGCGTAGTCATCCCGGTTGTAGCCGCCGCGCACGGGCTGCTCTTTGACGATCGTCCGCTCGCGGGTATCCATGTCGTAGTCGACGGCCGACCACGGCGCGGTGAGCGAGGTGTAGAAAAAACGCATGACGCGGCTGTCGTAGTCAGGGCTGGCGCCTGGGAAGGCCGTGTAGGCCGCGTCAGGCTGTTCCACCATGTGCAACTTGCCAGTCGCGCTGTCCATGACTTCGAGGCGCTGCAGGCCGTCCGAACGCTGCCCCAGCACGATGTGGCCTTTGTGCACATCGGTGAAGTTGAGGCGAACCCCCGGGCGCTCGGCGACCACGTCCGTCCACGAATTTCTGCCCGCGCCGGATACCGGCGCGGCCATCAGCCTGAAGTTGATCGCGCCGTCGTTGGTGAGGATCAGGAAGCGATCCTCCTGGTGGTCGACTGAGTACTCGATGCCTTCGCGACGGGGCTCCATCAGCTCGGGCTCTCGCCCCGACTCGTCGCTCCGCAGGAAGCGGCACTCGCTGGTGACCTGGCTCGAGCTCGTGATGAAGATGTAGCGCTCGCTCTTGGACGGCTCCACATTGAGCTCGAAGTGCTCGTCGTCTTCCTGCAGCACGAGCACGTCATCGGCAGCCGCGGTCCCGAGCCGGTGGCGCCAGACCTGGTACGGGCGCATCGCCGCGTCCGGCCGGACGTAGAAGAAGGTCCCGCTGTCGGCTGCCCAGGCGGCGCCGTAATAGACGCCGTGCACCACGTCATCCAGGTCCCGACCCGTCGTCAGATCGCGAAAGCGCAGCTCGTGCAGCTCAGCGCCGTTGACGTCGGCGGCGTACGCGACCAGGTTCTCGTCGGGGCTTCGCTCGACATAACCCAGCTCGAAATAGTCATGTCCACGAGCGAGCTCGTTGGCGTCGAGGATGACTTCCTCGGGAGCGTCCATTGATCCCCGCCGGCGGCAGTAGATCTCGTAGTCAAGACCTTCCACCGTGCGGGTGTACGTCCACCAGCCTTTGTAGAGGGTGGGGGCCGAGGTATCCGTCTCCTGGACCCGGCCGATGATCTCGTGGTAGAGCTTCTCCTGGAGGTCGGCGACGCCGGCCATCACGCCGTCCGTGTAGGCATTCTCAGCCTCCAGGTAGCCGATCACCTCGGGGTTCTGCTTCTCACGCAGCCAGTAATACGCATCGACGCGCCGGTCGCCATGCGCCTCGAGCACGTGGGGACGCTCCGGCGCCAGAGGTGGCCGAGCGGGTGTGACTTTCACCCGCTCCACTCTAGAGACGGTTCAGCCGGCGCCGCCCAGCCTGAACGCCTTCCGGACCATCTTCTTGACCTCGGCACGCTCGGCGTCGGCGGGGGCGCGCAGGGTGATGAAGCGCATCTCCTTGCCGCCACCCTGGAGCAGCCCGCTCCCGTCGTCGAGGTCCACGCCCCGATAGAAGTAGAGGGTCGAATGATTCGGAAAGGTGCCGATGCCGACCACGTCGGCCCCGCCCGTGCGATAGCGGAAGAGCTTCCACATCGCCCGGCTCGAGCGTGGTTCCGCCATCTTGTACGGGACCTCCTCCGCCTTGGGCGCGACCGTCCTCACCATCCGGCGCGCCGCCTCCACCGTGGTGTTCACTGGCTTGAGATTACTGGCTTGCAGGCCAGACCCAACATCCTGGTCTTGAGGGTGGTCGACTCGACGAGGCTCAGGCTGACCAGGTGCGCCGTGTCATCGAAGGACCTCCTCCCCCGTCCGACCACGATCGGAAAGACGTTGAGGTATCCGACTGCCGCGCCAATCACCGACTTGCCGGGCGGTTGATCAGCACGCTTCCCGCCAGTCCGGCCAGGGCCAGGAGACCGACAGCGCCCCCGTACCAGAGCGCCGCGTCGTGCAGGCCGACAAGCGTCACAAGAAATCCGGCGACAACCGCCGGCAGCGCAAAGGCGACGTAGGCGACGACGAAGATCGCGGCGAGCAGCGCGGCCCTTCCGGTGGGTGAGGCCAGACTGACCAGGCTGCGCAGCACGCCGAGCCACGCCACGCCAAACCCAACGCCGGTCACGGCCGTCCCCGCGAAGAAGAGGGTCGGAGCGGTCATGGCAACCGCGGTCACGGTGAGCGCCAGCCCGAGTACAAGCGCAACCGCGCCGACCACCATCGCGCGGGCGGGCGGCCACGACCGAACGGCGACCACGCACGCGGCGCCGATGCCCGCGAGCAGAAAGATGGCCAACCCGCCCAGCAGTCGGTTGGACGAGCGGGCTAGATAGAGCGCCAGGCTTGGGCCGAGGGACAGGTAAAAGCCGCCGACGCCCCACCCGGCGACCAGGCTCGGCAGGGTGGCGATGAACGCGGCCCTGACGCGCGGCTCCACCCCGATGCGGGGCACAAGATGAACGCGGGAACGAAGCGCGGAAGGTTCGGGGATCAGGAGGGTCGCCGCGCCCGACAGGACGAATCCAGAAGCCATGATCCAGTAGACGAGATGGAGCGGGTCGGGCCCGAACTGCACCAGCGCCGCTGATGCGAGACCGCCCAGCGCCAGACCGAGGATCGGCGCGGCGCTGTTGACGGTTGCAGCCAGAGTCGGATGCCCCGAAGGCTGCAGGTCGACAAACGAGGCGGCGAGCGCGCTGGTCGCGAGGCCGGTCGCGACGCCCTGCGTGATGCGCGCAGCAAAAAGCCACTCGATGCTCGACGCATACAGGAACATGACCATGCTCGCGGACTGGATGGCCAGCGACGCGAAGATCACCGGTCGCCGCCCGACTGCGTCGGAAAGCGAACCGGTGAAGAGAAGCGCGACAAGAAGAGCGATCGCATACACGCCGAAGACCTCGGTCAGCGCCACCGCCGAGAAGTGCCACCTCGCGGCGTAAACGGCATACAGAGGCGACGGCGCCGCCGCCGCGAATAGAAACAATGCGAGGGTTGTCGCGACGATCCAGAAAGCGGTCGTGCGACCGACTCTCTTCTCCCCGCGAACAGCTCGTGTCACCAGCCCGACCATGGCAACCGACAACCGTCCTCGGGCAAGCCGAATTCCCAACCGAGATGATCCACGTCACAGAGAGGCGGTAGGCTCAGGCGATGCCAGCGCGTCGATATCCGGCGATCAGGCTTGGAGCACAGACCAACCTGGCGCTGCTCGGGCTCCTCTCGGTTGCGTTTCTCACCGGCTGGGTCGCCTTCGCCTTCGCGACCGCTCCCGCCCGCTGGTCGCTGGTTGTGCATGCGACCGGCGGCATCGCCATCCTGCTTCTCCTGCCGTGGAAATCGATGATCGCCGGTCGCGGTCTGCATCGACCTCGACCTGGGCGGTGGGCCTCCATCCTGCTTGCGGTCCTTGTTCTGATCTCGATCGCGGCAGGCCTGGCTCACTCCACCGGAATGCTCTTGACCTGGGGGCCATTCACACCGATGGAGTTACATGTCGGTGCGGCCATCGCAGCCGTGCCGCTCGCGGTATGGCATGTCGTCGCGCGCCGTGTCCGGATGCGAGGCCCGGACATGTCTCGGCGCGCGTTCCTGAAGGGAACCGTGGTGGTGGCCGCCGCCGCCACCACGTATTTCGCCGGCGAGACCCTGGTCAGGGCGGCCAATCTGCCTGGCGCCACGCGTCGATTCACCGGTTCCTACGAGGCCGGATCATTTGAGCCGGCATCGATGCCGGTCAGCTCCTGGATGTTCGACGCCATCGCCGAGCTGGATGCCGCGACATGGCAGCTGCGTACGCCTGGAAGGACATGGACATACGACGAGCTGCTCGCGTTCGACGATCGGTTGACGGCGACCCTCGACTGCACAGGCGGCTTCTATTCGACCCAGGAATGGACCGGCGTGCGTCTGGATCGCTTGCTCCCGACGAACAACCGAGCCAGCATCCGCGTCGTCTCGAGCACTGGATACGACCGGCGCTATCCGGGCGCCGAGGCTTCATCGCTGCTGCTGGCGACGCGGCTCGGAGGTGTTCGACTCGACCCGGGACATGGTTTTCCGGCCCGGTTGGTGGCCCCGAACCGGCGAGGCTTCTGGTGGGTCAAATGGGTCATGGCGATCGAGACGGATGACTTGCCTCACTGGTGGCAGTCACCATTTCCGCTGCAGTAGGCCTTGCCGGTGCTGACCCTCCCGCCTCAGATCGATGCGTTCCTCAAGCTGCCGAACGCGGCCGTGATCGGTTGCGTGCGACCTGACGGTTATCCGATGACGGTCGCGACCTGGTACGACTGGCTGGACGGCCGGATTCTCATCAACATGGATGCGAACCGCAGCCGCCTGCGTTGGATCCGGCGCAATCCGAAGGTCAGCCTCACGGTCCTGGATGCCGACTGGTACCGCCACGTCAGCATGTATGGATCGGTGGTGGCCTTTGAGGACGACGTGGACCTGGCGGACATCGATCGCCTGGCGCGCCGCTACAGAGGAAGGCCGTATGAAAACCGGGCGGCGAAACGGATCAGCGCCTGGATCGATCCCCATGGCTGGCATGGGTGGGATCCGTCAGGCGACCTTGCCAGTCCGCCTGTCGGAACCTGAGCGCCGGCGCCCGACCGGGCGCCTCCGCCTCTGTCCTCCGATGTTCGCTCCGTTGGCGGCCGGTCCGTAGAGCTGCACCGGATCGGGCACATACGACCAACCGCCATCACGCGCCAGCAGCGCCGCGTCCAGCGTCTGGAGCACGGGAGCGCCCTGACGGCGCAGCTTGGCCCAGTTTTCATGATCGGCGGCGGTGATGAATGTCAAAGCCCGACCCGCGCTGCCGTTGCGGGCGGTCCGGCCGACGCGGTGAGTCATGGCCTCCGCTGACTCGGGCAGGTCGTAGTTGACGACCAGGCCAACGTGGCTCAGGTCCAAGCCTCGTGCCGCGACATTTGTCGCCACGAGCACGTCCGCGCGGTGGTTGCGGAACGATTCCATGACCCGGTCGCGGGCGACCTGCGCCATGTTTCCCTGCAGCTCGACCGATCGGTGGCCCAACCGCTGCAGGTCACGGTTCAACTTGCGCACGCCATGCTTGGTGCGGCCAAACACGATCGCGGCGCTCTGCTTCTTGAGGATGTCGCTGAGCAGGCGGAGCTTCAGCCCGGTTTCGGTGCGGACCAATCCATGCTCGAGAAGAGAAGCTCCCTCGGCGACGACCTTGACGCGAAGCGGATCCCGAAGATGCTTTTCGATCATCCTCGAGACCCAGCCGGGCATCGTCGCGGACGCAAGCACGGTCTGGGGCGAGTAGGTGAGGCCGATGATTCGCTCGACGTCCGGAGCGAAGCCGGCGTCAAACATCTGATCCGCCTCGTCGAGGACCATGTATTGGACCCGGCTGAGGGAAAAGACCTTCTTCTCGAAGAGGTCGAGGATGCGCCCCGGCGTGCCGATGACTACATCTGCGCCGCTCTTGAGGGCCTGGTTCTGCGTGTGGTAGCCGACACCGCCGTAGAGGAGGGCGCTGCGCAAGCCTGAGTCGAGGGCCTTGAAGACGGCGTCGACCTGGATCGCGAGCTCACGGGTCGGCGTCACGATCAGACCGCGCGGGCCAGGGCCGCGGTGCCGCAACTGCTGGATGAGCGGTAGCAGGAAGGCCAGCGTCTTGCCGCTGCCGGTCGGCGACTGAATGACGACATCGCGACCGGCGATGAGGGCGGGTATCGAATCCGATTGAACGTGGTTCGGCGTATTGATCTTCTGCCGGGTCAGCGACGCGAGAACGCGCGCATCAACGCCGGCTTCTGCAAATGTCTGCAACGAAGCTCCAGGGTGCCTCTCTTTTTCTTCTTATTTGCCGCGATCTACAGGGCTCTGTGTTGTGACAGGAAGAGAGGACCCGAGCGGGCGACGCACGCTTGCGTCGTACGCCATGGTACCGGATTGGCGAAGCCTCCCGTATCGGAGGAGCGGCGTTTATGCGGACGCAGGCGTGTCTTTTTGCGCGATCGGCACTGCCAATCGCGATTTTGATCCCAGGACATCGCTTCGCCGTGGCGCCGATGGGCGGCTTCCAAAGCCGGTGAGAATCGTTTCGAGGACTGGCAGGGCGTGGAGGACCTGCTTCGACCTGATCAGCACATCCCAGAGCGGCTCGAACTTCTTCCATCCCCCGGCATAGGCCATGTGCCGGAGGCGCGGCCGGAGCCCGGTCTTGGACGAGGCTCCCTTCCAGATCGATCCCCACCGATAGAACTCGCGGTAGGCCCGCCAGTAGCCGGCTTCTAGCTCCTGCGGCGTGAGCCGCTGAGGCTTGAAAACCACGTGACGGGTGTCGAAGAGATCCCAGTCGTGGTGCAGCACCCGGTCCTCCGCCTGCATGCGCCTGTAGAGGGCCGTGTCCGGGTACGGAGTCAGGATGTGGTAGGTCGCGGTTTCGATGCCGTTTTCGAGGGCCCACTCCACGGTGCGATCGAAAACGTCCGGACCGTCGTGGTCCATGCCGAAGACAAAGCTGCCGTTGACCATCACCCCCAGGTCGTGGAGGCGGCGGATCGCCTCGGAGTAATCGCGTCCGATGTTCTGGTACTTGCGCTGATCTTGCAGGTTGGCCGAGTTCACCGTCTCAAAGCCCACGAACAGGCTGCGCAGGCCGGACCGAACCGCCTTCTCCAGAACGATCGGCTGCTCGAGCACCGACTTGACCGTTCCTGCCGCCTGCCAGAGACGCCCCATCCCGGTCATTCCGTCGAACAGCGCGGAGGCGAAGTTTGGATTTCCGAAGAGATGGTCGTCGAGGAAATACAGGTGGCGGCCAGGCAGTCGATCGATCTCCGCGAGGGCGCTGTCCACTTCCATCGTGTAGAACTGCTTGCCGCCCTGAAAGAAGGCGACCTTGTAGCAGAAGTCACACACATGCGGACAGCCTCGTGAAACGACGATTGAATTCGGCACCAGGTACAGGTTGCGTTTGATCAGGTCGCGGCGGATCGGCGGCAGCGCCGCCAGGGTCCTCTCACGGGACACGTAACGGGGCAGCGGCTCTCCTCGCCTCAGGTCGTCCAGGAACTGGGGCCAGGTGTCCTCGCCCGGCCCCATGAAAATGTGATCGGCATGCGCCGCGGCTTCATCCGGCAGCGAGGTGACATGCAAACCGCCAAGCACCACCCGCGCTCCACGCCGCCGGTAGTGGTCGGCGATCTCATATGAACGTCTGGCCGACGTGATGTAGACCTGGATTACGACCAGGTCAGGGTCATCGTCCAGTTGAAGCCTTTCGACGTGCTCGTCGCAGATCGTGACGTCGTCCTCATCGCCAAGGTAAGCGCCGAGCGTGGCCAGGCCGAGCGGCGGGAAGAGCGAGTATTTGATCGGCCGAAAAAATGGGCTCGTGGCTTCGGTAAGGGCAGGAAGGATCATCTTGACTCTCACCGGGTCGCTGCCTCCGGCCCGTCCACCGTTTGATCAACGGGCTGCCGCGACGAGTGGTTACAGGCTGGTGGCGCGGTAGTGGAGGTGAATCACGCTGTTGCCGAAACGCCGCTCATCCAGAAGTTCAAGCGTCAGGCGGAGGTTGTGCGGGAGGGCTCGCTTGCCGCCACCCACCACGACCGGCGTGACGAACAGGTGGAGCTCGTCGACGAGGGCGGCCTCGAGCGCCTGGGCGGCGAGGTCCGGACCGCCCACGCTGAGGTCACGACCGGCGGCCGCTTTCATCTGCCGGATCGCCTCAGGGTCGAAGTCTCGCTGGATGCGTGTCCTGGCGCTGGACACGGCATCGAGTGTCCTGGAGTACACGATCTTGTCCGCGCCCTGCCAGATCTCCGCGTAGTCCTCGATGAAGCCGGGCTGGTCGGCGGCCGTGAGCGCCGTCTCCCAGTAGACCATCACCTCGTACATCCGCCGGCCATAGAGGTAGGTGCCGATCGGCCGCTCGAGCTCGTTGACGAATCTGTGCACCTCCTCGTCCGGCGCGGCCCAGTCGAAATTGCCGTCCTCATCGGCGATGTAGCCATCGAGCGACATGATCACGGAGTAGATCAGGCTGGCCACGGTCCGATTGTTTCAGGTGGCCGGGCGCCGGCTCGAAGCCGGATGCGTGCTAGACCGGCGCGCGACGATTGAACAGGCTCCGCCGGTATTCACGCCGGCGAAGAACATTCCTGCGTTCCTGGGCGGCATGCTGGCCGATCCGGCCCACGACGAGGCTGCCGTTCAGCGTTACAGCCCTACGCTCGGCAGAGCGCCTATCCGCTCCGGTCCTCCGGGTGGTGCTCCTTCTTTCGTCTATCGCCGAACTCCCTTCGTCCGGATTTCCGGGCTGCATCGGCGCCCATCCTGGGCATTTCGCTACGGGCCACGACGATGATCCTGTGTTTTCGAGCGCGAGGAGTTTGAGCGGGTCATTCTCCTCGCCTGACTTGAGAACGTTTGGTGCGCCATAGAAACCGCATAAATTCGCCGGAAGCCCGGTTTGAGTTAGCCCGAGAGCGCGACACGGGGCGAATCGGGCTGATTTCCAGCCTGCATTTCAATTCCGTGCCCAGCTGACGGCAGGGGATGTAGAGGTCAGCAAATGGGGCAAGAGCGACGGGAGACGCCTCGTCCCTTGACATCGCCCCCCACTCCGGTTAAACCATGGCCGTTCCGGCGTCGCTTCTCAGAGGGGGATTGACCATGAAGAGCATCCGGCTGGTGGTCCCGGTGATCGCCCTCGTACTTGCGCTGCTTCCATCTCCCGCCCTCGCCAGTACCACGTATACAGAATCGGTGCTGGGCGTCGAGACGGGACCTCCGCAGAGCACACCGTCATGCCTTGACCCGAACAGCGTGAGCTCCTTCGCGGGCATCGCGCGAGGAACCCTCAACGGGGGATTCCAGATCGCCGTCTGCCACACCCCGCTCGCGCCGAGCGCGGAGATCCTGGGCGGCACCTTCATCCTGAGTAATGGCACGACGACCGTCGCGGGCGGGTTCGCCTCCGGCGGCACTGTGACCTACGTGACCACGTTCGTGACCGGTTCCTTCTGCATTCAAAAGTTCGCAGTCAGCGGCGATCTGCTGCCCTCGGGCCACTTTGCGGGCAAACTCCTGCACTACGGCTCGGGGACGGCCAGTTCCTGCAACGTCTTCTTCGCCACCATCTCCGGAGGCGCCGAGCTCACCTTTCCCTGAGGACTGCCGGACGGCAGGGAACGATTTCCCTGGACCTAAGGCACTGCTCACGCTTCCTGGATATGCGGCGCGCCCGGCGCCTTGGTCTCCCGACGAAACGGCAGTACCCGGTCCTCGCGCAACCACAGGTAGACGAGCGGTGCGATCCCGATGACCGAGATGACGGCGTATCCGGCGATGCTGCCGAAGGAGTCGAACGCGGCGTGCAAGAGCGAGACGCCGATGTAGGTGATCACGATGCCCAGGGTGGGGCGAAGGCGCCCGTTGCGAGCCGCGCAGTTCATCCTGCTGCGCCTTCACATCACGGACGGCCGCGGCGACGTAACGTCCACGGTCAACCCCGAACACGTCATGCGCGACGCGACCTCGGGTCGGCGCAGCTAAAACACGCCCAAGATCCGTCCAGGCCTCATCGCAGACCTGGCTGCTCGGCGCTCGACCTGTGGTCTGGCGCTCCACATCCACCCCCAACCTGGTTCCGCGATTCTGTGACTCGGCTCACGGCGAAGGCTCAGGGCCGCTCGCCGGTGCATACGCGATCGCGCTAGACGCCGCGGGTCATCCACCCGGTCCTTTGGCCCGCTGAAGCTCTGCGATCTGCGCGCGAGCGGCGTCGACTAGCTCCGCATTGGTGTTGGCGTGCCCAGCAAGCCCCCACCCGCCTTCAATCGCCTCAGTGAGGAGCACCCAGGTCCTCCCCTCGAGCGATGGATCGCCGGCGGCAGCCGCGACCAGGTCGGTGAACTGGCGGACCACGGCGAGTTGCTTGTCACGGTTGAG
>VBDR01000051.1 GCA_005882135.1 Chloroflexota bacterium | reverse complement strand
CCGTGCCGGCCCACACCGGCACCATCATGCCCACGCTGAAGAGGATCGCCGTGCTCTGCAGCCACCACGCCTCCGGGCTGAACATGAAATGATGCGCGCCGATCAGCGGGTAGAAAAGAAGGTTGGTCCAGAAACCGAGGACGCCGAGGGCGTAGGAGTAGACGGGCCGGCCGAGGAGCCACGGGATCGCGTAGTAACTGACGCCGAGTGCGAGCTGGGTGAACCACATGCCCATCGCGTTGTGCATGTAGTAGCCCTGGACGACCGTGTTGCCGAGACCCCCCTGATAGAACGGTACGTAGCTGGTGACGTACAGGATCGGGAGGTAGCAGAAGCCGCCGAGGATGTACCAGTTGGACACATAGACCTCGGGCAGCGCCCGCGCGGCCACCGTGCGATAGGCCACGTACCCGTCGATGACGACCGCCGCGGCCAGGATGACCGCCAGCGGCCACACCCACTCGCGGTACTCCTGCGGGCCGCGATTCACGCCGGCCAGCAGGGTCACGAGACCGCCGAGGAGAGCCAGGTTCCAGAGCCAGAGCGCGAGCCTGGCCAGGCGCGGGCTCCATAGTGGGGCGCGCGAGGTGCGGGACACGACGTAGAGGGAGACACCGACCAGCACGAGCGAGCTCCAGCCGAACAACACGAGATTCGTGTGAGCGGGCCGCACTCGGCCGAACGAAAGCCAGGCGAACGGCAGGAACTCCGGCCAGTGAAGCTTGATCGACGCGATGAGCCCGATGGTGGTGCCCACCAGCAGCCAGACCGTCGCCCACACTACGTACTCGAACGTCACCCGCACGGTGGCAGCGTCACTTGAGGACGCGGCCATGAGGCCGGGTTCGCGCATCTGGCTCCGGATCGCGAGGGAGTCGGACGTCATCGCACCCGCTCGCGACAGAATGGGAACGCACTAAGGTGAGTTACCGCCACGGCTACAAGGTCGCGACGGGAACGTAGCTGCGGCTGCGCAGGACGGATCCGCTCGTTCAAGGCGCCTCGGAACCGGGGCGTCTCGAGGGCGACCTTGTCGAACGACTGAACCGTCGCGCAATACATGGTCGCTGGCGACGAGACGGCGACGTAGAAATGACCGCGACCGCCGGCTTGAATGCTTCGAAGTTCTCGGGGCGCTTGCCACGCGTAGCCGGGTGGACAAAATCGGGAATGGTAGCGCCAGCCCATGGCGTTTCGATCAGCGCCGCGGCTTGTGCGAAGAACGCCGGCGTCGTCTTCGCAGGCCCCGGGCGCGCGAGTGGACGCCCGGCTCGGGCGGAGTCGCGGCGCGATCATATCCCCTGCCGATTCCGCCGAAGCAATTCGTCCACGCTGAACGGGAAATCGGCGCACACTCCGAGGAGCAGCGCTCCCCCGGCAGCCGAAAAAACCGAGAAATTGAGGGGCGCCTTCACTCCCAACGCCACCGTCATCGTCAGAGCAAAAGTGGTCAGAAGAGCTCCGCTCAGCAAGGCAACGATGCGAGTGTTCCAACCGACAACGAGGAGAAGACCGAACAGCGTTTCAGCCGCCGTGGCGATCATCGCCAACGCCGGGATCGTCGCCGCCGGCAAAAACCAATTGAGCGTGGCCGTGTAGTCTACGAATCGGGCATAGTTGCCCCACCCCACATTGGGTTGTCCATAAACGCCCCAGAGGCCAAACCGGTCTGCGACGGCGGACAAGAACGAGATCCCGAGCGCGAGGCGTAGAAATACCGAGCCGAACGTTGCCAAGCCGGTCCATCGTGGGGCCGCCATTTCACGGCACTCTAGTGGTCGGCGGCGCCCCCATCTTCTTGACAAAGAAGACGAGAAGCGTTGCGGGTTCCGTCGTACTCGCGTTGCGACTCCCGAGGTGGAGATCTGTAGGCGATTCGTAAAAGACTCCGCCGGCGTGAACTGTCTGGGATTCACCACCCTCCACTTGAGTAATGATGCTTCCCTCCAGCACATACGCGAAGACGTCTGCGTTATGTCGATGTGCCGCCGCAACCTCGCCAGGAGCGAGGACGACTGTTTCGACGAGAACTTCTCGTCCAGGCACGTCGGTAAGAGCTCTGGTCATCAGAGGGGTCTCTTTTGCCACCTGCGCATCTGCGCTGCGAGACGCGAGCAATACGACCACCAACAATGGAAACAGCAGCCACGGAAATGCCAAGATCTTGTTCATGTATCAGCTCCTGACAACCTCAGCACGATCTTGCCTCGCCTATGCGGCGCGCCGCCAAGCATCTCGTGAGCGGCGCGAGCGTCTTCCAGGGAAAGCACAGTCCCGACATCCGTAACTAGTTTTGAGCTTTCGAAAAGCTCCGTGATCGTGTTCAGTCGCGCTGTGGTCACATCCACGTAGAAGTACGCTGCTCGAACGCCATAACGTGTTTGTGTTGCCTCGGGAACAGGTGACACGACAGAGACCAGAATCCCACCTGGCTTCAGAACTCGAAGCGACCGCTGCTGCGTATCTCCGCCGACCGTATCGAGGACAACATCCACGCCCGTCACCGAGTCCTCGAACCGCTCCGCGTTATAGTCCACAACCGTGTCAGCGCCCAGACCTCGGACGTAGCCCAGATCGGCGAAGCCGGCGGTCGCGACCACATGAAGGCCACCCTGCTTGGCCATTTGCACGGCGTACGCGCCGACGTTGCCCGCAGCGCCATGAATCAGCACGGTCTGCCCGGCGGTGACGTGGGCATACTCGAACAGCATTTGCCAAGCCGTGACCGTGACAATCGGAACCGACGCGGCCTCGATGAAGCTCAAGGTCTTTGGCTTTGGCGCCATCCTTCTGGCCGACGGCACCGCATATTCGGCGTATGCCCCGCCGAACTGCTCGTTCGTGGCCCCGTAGACCTCGTCGCCGAGCTCGAATCCCGAAACGTCGGCCCCGATACCTTCGATGATTCCCGAGAGCTCGGAACCGAGAGTCAGAGGCAAGGGTTGG
Organism: Chloroflexota bacterium; assembly: GCA_005882135.1. GTDB lineage: Bacteria > Chloroflexota > Dormibacteria > Dormibacterales > Dormibacteraceae > 40CM-4-65-16. The sequence continues at coordinate 444 of VBDR01000051.1, read as the reverse complement.
AGTTGCACCTTACCCTCACGGATGAGGGCGTCCCAATGACCCACCCCTGCCGCCTTGACGCGGACCAGCAGTTGCCCAGCGCCGGGTTCCGGCTTAGGCACGTCCTCGTTTGTGATCACGTTCGGCGGACCGAATCGTAGAACTCGTGCTGCTTTCATCGATGCCAGCCCTCCCTTCTCCTACTTGAGCGCTGGATACCCGGCCGTATAGATCCAGTCCGTTGCCTGGGCTGGAACGTGACAGGAGAGACAGTCCTTTTTGTAACTGGTCGAGGTCGTTTTCATGGGATTCCCCGCATCGAACCACGACCATCCCCAACCATCCCCCCACAGCGAGCTGCCGGGGTGGCTGTTCTTGCTGTCCTTCACCATTACGAACCAGCCCTTCAGGGTTTGAGCGTGACTGACCGTCCCCGTCGTCATGGGTGCCGTTGCGGTCTCGTAG
>VBDR01000014.1 GCA_005882135.1 Chloroflexota bacterium | reverse complement strand
TCGCTAGCCTCCATCGTGATCGTCCGCTTTGGACTCAGGCGCATAGACTCATGCGCGGGTGGACAACCAGGCGGTCAACACGGCGCTTTGGGCGCGGACGAAGGGTATGCGGCGGATGCGCGCGGCGCTGCAGTCAAGCCTCCTGTTCCCGGCCCTGTCGAGCTTCTGCCGGCTGACGGTTCGCGATCGTGAGCAGCTGAGCGAGCTCAGCGGCCCGGCGGTTTTCGTCGCCAACCATGTCAGCGCCCTCGATGCGGTCGTGATGGCCGAGGCCCTGCCGCCCCGCTACCGCCACCGCTCGGTGGTCGTCGCCGCCGCGGACTCGATCTTCAAACGCAAGTGGGAAGCGCGGTTGGCGCAGGTTACCGTCGATGCGTTTCCGATTCCCCGCGGTGGCGGAGCCAGGCCGCACCTCGAGTACCTGAAAGGGCTGCTTCAGAGCAACTGGTCCGTGATCATCTTTCCGGAAGGCCGGCTGACCGTCACGGGCGCGATCGGAACCTTCCGCAAGGGAGGCGCCATCCTGGCGATGGATGTCGGAGTGCCTATCGTCCCCGCGTATGTAGACGGCATGTACGAGGTGATGCCCCGGTTTCGCCGCGTCCCGCGGCCCGGGCACGTCACGGTGACGTTCGGTGCGCCGCTGCTCGCCGAGCCGCACGACGATTACGACACGTTCATCGCCCGGGTCGAGTCTTCGGTCAGAGCCCTCGCCGGGCCGAAAGGAATCGAGGTCGAACCGCCGGGAGCATCACGATCGGAAGGGCCGAACTACTGGTACTGAGTGGGCTCTGATTGGCCGCTCGGCGCGCTCGAGCTGAAGGTCCTTGACCTCGAGCGCCAAGTCGGGTTTTACGAACGGTTCGGACTGACGCCGATCACCACCAGCAACGAGCATGCCGACTTGGGCGCGGGCGGCTCGCCGCTCCTGCGTCTGACGGCGTTTCCAGGAGGTCGGGAACGCCCGCCTCACACCGCGGGCCTTTATCACTTTGCGATCCTGTTGCCGAGTGAAGAGGAGCTCGGGGGCTTCCTCCAGCGTGCCCTCGAAGAGCGGCTGCCGCTGACCGGAACCTCTGATCATCTGGTCAGCCAGGCCCTCTACTTCGACGATCCCGAGGGCAACGGCATCGAGGTCTACGCGGACCGGCCGCGCAGTGAGTGGCAGTATCCCAACGGCCGGCTGGACATCGGCATCGAGCACCTGGATTTCGAGCGGCTTCTCCGCATCGCAGCGGCGCCGGAGAAAAAGTTCTCGGCCGGCACCGTCCTCGGCCACATGCACCTGAACGTGAGCGACCTCGACGCCAGCCAGGCGTTCTACGAGTCGCTGGGCATGGAGCTGATGGCCGAAGCCGGCCACGTCATGCGCTTCATGAGCTGGGACGGCTATCACCACCACCTGGGCATCAACCTGCTGCAGGGACACGGCGCGGCTCCCGTGGAACCGGAAGTTCGCGGGTTGCGCGGCTTCGAGATCAGGCGCCTGGAGGCGGCCCAGACCGATCCCAACGGGATCTTGCTGACAAGAGCCCTCTAGTTTCCCAACGGAGGCGCGCTGGCGGTTTGTCGGGTAACCCACCTGATGACCAAATGTGCTGTCCTTGAAAAATCGTCGTGTAAGCTACTCTGCCGCGGTGTCTGAGCTTCTCCTGCTCCTGCAGCTTGCCATCGAGGTGGCCTTTGCGATCCTGGCCCTCCGCACGGTGGCGAGCTGGATGCGCCAGCCAGACCGGCGACATGGCAACCTGGCGATCGCCCTCGGCTCGCTGGCCCTCCTCCTCCTGCTCGGGCCTGCGCTTGGCGGCACCGGGTCCACCGCCCAGGTCCTGACCGACATCGCCGTGGTCCTGTTCCTGGTCTCGGGCTACGGGCTCCTCATGTTCCGGGAGTCCTTTGTTCCGTTCCGGACCTCGACCACGCGCCTGTTGACGCTCGCGATCGTCGTCATCGGTCTCCTCGGCATCGCCCTGGGACTCCCCGCGGATCTCGAGAGCACGCACTCACCACTCCAGGCGCTCGTGGTGGTGGCGATCATCGGCGTCTGGGCGTTCTGCATCCTGGAGCCGATCGTCACGTTCTGGACGGCCGCCGGAGGCCGGCCGGCTGTCGAGAAGGCGCGCTTGCGCGCCATCAGCGTCGGGTACGCGCTGCTGCTGCTGGTCGTGGTCGTCGGCACCATCGCCGGTTCGTTCAGCAACTGGTTGTCGCTGCTCGTCGACGCGCTGGCTCTTGCGACCGTGCCGATCCTCTACGTCGCGTTCTTTCCGCCGGCGTGGCTCCGCCGCATCTGGCGCCAGCCGGAAGAGGACCAGTTCCGGCATGCCTTGTACGACCTGCTGCTGTACAGCCCCGATCGCGCGACGCTCGCGGACCGGGCGCTCGTCTGGACGGAGCGACTGGTGGGTGGTGAATCGACCTTCGTCATCGACTCGGACGGGTCGGTGCTGGCGGCGCGGGGAATCAGCAGTGCCGACGCTCGAGGGGTAGCCGCCCGGTCGGCTTTCTTGGAGCCGGACGGCCAGGAAGACGGCCACGCGCCCTGGCGGGCAGGTTCGACGCTGGTCGTCCCGCTTGATCTTCGCCAGGGCCGAGGCGCGATGGTGATCGTTTCCGGCCGCCTCAGCCCGATGTTCGGAGATGACGAGCTGACGAGATTGCGGGAGTACGCGGCAAGCATCACGGCCGGTCTCGATCGGGTGACGCTCAGCTCGAAGATCGCCGCCCTCGAGCGAGCGAAGACGGACTTCCTGAATATCGCATCGCATGAGCTGCGTGGCCCGATGACGGTCATCAAGGGTTACCTCACGATGCTGGACGCCGGCGCGCTGGGTGAGCTGTCGCCGAAAGCCCAGTCGGTGCTTCCGCTCCTCATCTCGAAATCAGATGAGGTCAACTGGATGATCGAGCAGATGATCGAGGCCTCACGACTGGAAGAAGGCCGTCTCGCCTTGAAAAAACAACGCACCGACATCGTCGAGCTCACCGAGTCTGCCATCGAGGGCGTGCGGATGCTTCTCAGCGGCCACGACCTCAAGGTCGACCTGCCGCATCAAGCCATCGATGCCGACGTCGACCCTGACCGTTTTCAGATCGTCGTCCGCAACCTGCTCAGCAACGCGGCGAAATACTCAGCGTCGGGCACCGACATCGACGTCGAAGTTCGACGCGACAGCGACATGGCCTCCGTCTCGGTGAGCGACCGCGGGGTGGGGATATCGAAGGCAGACCAGGCCCAGCTCTTCACGCGATTCAGCCGCATCGAGACCTCGGCGCACGTTCAGGGCACCGGACTGGGCCTATGGCTTTCAAAAGAGATCGCCCGCATGCATAACGGCGACCTCGCCGTCGAATCCCAGACCGGTCTCGGTACCAAGTTCACCTTCTCGGTGCCGCTCAGTCAGTAGTCTCTGCTGAGTGGCAGCAGACGCCGAGGCCCGATTCCAGCCGCCCCGACCCCTCGACCTCGACCTGACGCTCGCGGCCCTTGGCTCCAGCCCGTCCCTGCGCCACGACGGCGGCGCCATCTGGCGCGCCACACGGACGCCGCTGGGCGCCGCGACCCTGCAGCTCGAGAAGGACAACGGCTCGATCGTTGCGCGCGCGTGGGGACCTGGCGCCGAGTGGGCCGTGGTTCAGGCGCCGGTGCTGTGCGGCGAGCAGGACGACGACTCAGGCTTCATCCCCGCCCACCCGCTGATCGCTCGCCTGCATCGAGAGATCCGCGGCATCCGCCTGCCTCGGACGCTTGCCGTCTTCGAGGCCCTGGTCCCTTCGGTGGTCCTGCAGCAGGTGACGACCGAGGAGGCTCGCGCCTCCTACCGACACCTGGTGATGGCGCTGGGCGAGCCCGCGCCTGGACCCGTCCGCCTGACCCTGCCGCCATCGCCGCAGGTCCTTGCGCAAACCCCCTACTGGAGCCTCCACCGCTTTGGCATCGAGCGGCGCCGCGCCGAGGTGATCATCCGCGCCGCCCGGAGCGCAAAACGACTCGAGGAGATCCTCGCCATGGATCTCGCCGGCGCCTATCGCAGGATGCTCGCGTTCCCTGGTGTCGGGCCATGGACCGCCGCCAAGGTGGCCATGGTGGCGCTCGGCGACGCGGACGCGGTTCCTGTCGGCGACTACCACCTGCCGCACTCGGTCGGATACGCGCTCGAGGGCACGCCGCGTTCCACCGACGAGCGCATGCTCGAGCTCCTCGAGCCGTACCGCGGGCATCGCGCCCGGGTGATCCGTCTGATCACGACGGCGGGCATCACCGCGCCTCGATTCGGGCCCAGGAAACCGCTGCGCGACATCATCCACAGCTGAGCCGCGGGCTCACGCGTCGATGGTGGCCAACTCCTCCTCGACCAGGTCGATCAGCTCCCGCATGCCGTCGCCGTCGAAGATGAGGCGCGCACCGGCGGCCCCGTAAAGCTCCGGCAGCGGCCTGGTCGCGCCGAGCGCCAGCGCCTGACGATACTTTCGCACCGCGCCTGTGCGATCGGACCGGCTGTTGCGCCAGACCTGCAGGGCGCCGAGCTGGGCGATGCCGTACTCGATGTAGTAGAAGGGGAACTCGAAGAAGTGCGGCTGGAAGTACCAGCGCGCGATTCGTTCCGCGTCGAGGCCAGTCCAGTCCACGACGTCACCCTCAAATCGACGTCTGAGCTCCAGCCACTTGCGATCGCGAGCGTCGGCGTCGCGTCCCTCAGGCGTCGTGTACATCCACTGCTGGAACGCATCCACGGAGGCACAGTGCGTGAAAAAGATGACAGCACGTTCGAGCAGCCAGCGCCGCGACCGCACCGCCTCGGCTTCCGAGTAAAAGCCGCCGTGCTCGCGGTCGATGTAAGGGGCGGCCAGCAGCTCCATCGACATCGACGCGACTTCAGCCATCTCGGCCCCCGGATGGCGCTGGAACAGGAGCGGAAGCGCCGCGGTCTCGAAGACGTGAAAGCAGTGGCCTGCCTCGTGCAGCAGCGTCCGGACGTCGTCATCAATGTTGACCGAGTTCATGAAGATCAATGGCAGCTTCCGTACCGGCAACGAGTCGCAGAAGCCGCCGGGCGCCTTGCCCTTGCGGTTGTCCAGGTCGAGCAGGCCGGCGGACGCCATGGTCTCGAAGTCGCGACCGAAATCACGCTCCACGTGCGCAAAGACCCGGCCAGCCCTGCGGACGAAATCGCCAACATCCGCGTAGGGCCTGAGCGGTGTCCGCCCTTTCGGATCCACGAAAAGGTCCCACGGCCTCAGCCGCGTGACACCGAGATGCGAGCGGCGGCGCTCGAGCAGCCGCGTGACCGCCGGTCGAACGGCCGTCTCCACCGCTTCGTGAAAGCGGAAGCAGTCATCGGGCGTGTAGTCGAAGCGGTTTTTCTCCCGATGCGTGTAGTCGCGGAAGTTGTCGAAGCCGGCATTCGTGGCGACCTGCTGCCGGAGGTCGTACATGCGGTCGAACAGGCCGGCCAACCCGTCGCGCTGGTCGATGTACGGCTTGAACATCTTGTGAAACGCCCGCTCGCGAGTGGCCCGGTCCCTGTCTTCGAGGTAGGGCCACATCTGGGGCGGCGTTTTCTCCTGGCCGTCCCAGTCGACGGTCATGGCTCCGATCACCTTCGCCCATTCGGTGGAGAGCTTCGCCAGCTCTGTGAACACGGGCACGTTGGCATCGCTGAATAGCTCCATCTGGTTGCGAAACCGCTGCACCGTCGTCTCGAGCCCCGGCCTGACGTAGCCAAGCCCGACCAACCGAGCCTGGAGCTTGGTTCGCTGCTCGTCGGCCCTGGGCGCGATCTCGCTGCTGAACCTCAGCTGTGCCTCTTCGGATTCGCGGTCGGCGGTGTTGCGCGCGTAGGCGAAGTTGGCCATGGCCGCGGCCTCCGCCAGCAGCGACTCGAACGTCGACCAGTCGGCGAGCCAGGATTCGACGTTGGCCATGTCCAGGGGCCGGACGTTGAGCTCGTCGTAATACGGTGCGATGTCGTTCCAGCCCGAGTTTTTGAAAGCGTCAGCAGACGCAGGCAGAGCTACCACCACACCCCGCCGCAAATCCTACAGAGGGACATGGAGCGAATCGTCATCGGCACGCGGCTCGCCGGCGAAATGTCAGGTGGGCAGGACGAGATTTTCGACGGCCCGCCAGCAGTACCACGCGGCGATCGTCCGGTAGGGCCGGAAAATCTCGCCTTCGGCCTGCAGCGCGCGGGGCGTGATCATCTCCCGCTTTCGGTGCGCGAGCGTCCAGCCTTTGCGCACGCCATAGTCGTCGACTGGCCATACGTCCAGCCGCCGGAGCTGGAAGATCAAGAACATCTCGGCGGTCCAGCGACCGATCCCACGAACCTTGGTCAGGCGCTCGACCAGTTCGTCATCGGACTGGGAGTCGACGTCGCCCAGCGGAACCGTGCCGTCGCCGACCTTGCGCGCCAGGTCGGTGATGGCGGCTTCTTTGGGCCCGCTGACCCCGGCCGCGCGCATCGCACCCGCCGGCAGCGCAAGCACGGCAGCGGGGGAGAGGGCGTCGGCGAACAGCTTCAAGAACCGGCCGTGGATCGCGGTCGCGGCGGCCCCCGCCAGCTGCTGGTACATGATCGACCGCACCAACGCGGCGAAGCTGTCGTCCAGCGGGTCGCGCAGGTCCACGGCGCCCGTGCGCCTGATCAGCCTGGCCATCGCGAGGTCGCGCCTCGCCACGAGGCGAGTTCCCTTGGCGAGGCTCTTCGATAACTCCTCCCCATTTATGGGGAGGTGCCGGCGAAGCCGGCGGAGGGGCGCGTCCTCTGTTTTCAGGCGAACTCGGACATGAACTGGGCGAACTGGTCGCGCGTCAGCCGCAGCTCGTCCTCGCCCAGGTCCCTGAGCGGCCGGTCCGGAATGTGCTCGGTGCTCGCGAAGTCGGCCATCGTCGGGTCGACGTAGAGCAGCCCGGTCACCAGGTGACCCGCCGTACGGCCCTCCTCGAGCACCTTGATCGCAGCCTGGCGGTCCGTCGGGTCGTGGTCCTCGCCCAGCTTCTTGAGCACGATATGCGAGCCGTCGTGCAGGCGCACGTCGCGGATGGTGCCGGGCTCGTAATCGACATGCACTTCCTCGAAGAACGGGATGAAGGACACGTCCGCGATCGATTCCTCGTGGTCTTTGACCCAGCTGTAGCTCTTGGTCGAGCCGTCGTGGTCGTTGAAGGTGACGCAGGGCGAGATGATGTCGAGGATCGCCGTGCCGCGATGCGCGATCGCGGCCTTGATCAGCGGCACCACCTGCTTGCCGTCGCCGCTGAACGAGCGCGCGACGAACGAGCAGCCAAGCGCCAGCGCGACCGCGCAGGGATCGATCGGCTGGAACGTGTTGACCGCGCCCTTCTTCTGGACCGAGCCGAGGTCGGCCGTCGCCGAGAACTGGCCCTTGGTCAAGCCGTAGGTTCCGTTGTCCTCGATGATGTATGTGCAGTCGAGGTTGCGGCGAATCATGTGCATGAACTGCCCGAGTCCGATCGACGCGGTGTCGCCATCGCCAGAAACGCCCAGCATGATCAGCTGCCGGTTGGCCAGGTGAGCGCCGGTGGTCAGGGCCGGCATCCGGCCGTGGACGCCGTTGAATCCGTGCGCGGTCTCGACGAAGTAGGCCGGCGTCTTCGACGAGCACCCGATACCTGACATCTTGGCGAGCAGGTGCGGCTCGACGCCCAGCTCGTACAGCGCCTTGACCATGTGGTTGGTGATCGAGTTGTGTCCGCAGCCCGCGCAGAGGGTGGTGGCGGCGCCTTTGTAGGCGTCGCGCGCAAGGCCCGCGCGGTTCAGGGTCGTGCTCATGCGGGTACTGCCTCCCGGTCCATTAGTGGGTCGATGATGGCGGCGGCCGGAATCGGCTGTCCGTTGTAGTGGCGGATCGAGCGCAGCCGACCGACAAGGCCGGCGGGGAGCGCCAGCCGGATCAGGTCGAAGAGCTGGCCATCGCGATTCTGCTCGACGACATAGACGTGCTCGTGCCTGCCGACGAAGGCGGCCACGTCGTCTGAGAGCGGGAGGGCTCGCACGCGCAGGTAGTCGACGGGCCGGCCGGCCTCGGCCAGCGTCTCGCGAGCCTCGATCACGGCCGCGTGCGTGGAGCCGAACGCGATCAGGCCGACGGACCCGCCGGCCTCGTCGACCACCGGGGCAGGTAGCGCTTGCCGCGCCGTCTCGAGCTTGCGGGCCAGCCGGTCCATGTTCCGCGCGTAGGCGTCGGCGCTCTCCGTGTAGCGCGCCATCTCGTCGTGGCCCGAGCCTCGCGTGAAGTAGCCTGCGGCCGGATGGTCGGTGCCGGGCAGCGTGCGGTACGCCACGCCATCGCCGTCGACGTCCTGATATCGCCCCCACTCGCCGGCCAGCCGATCGAGGTCGTCTTTCGACAGCACCTTGCCGCGGTCGAAGTTCCTGTCCGGATACTTGAACTCCGGCGTCATCCAGAGGTTCATGCCCAGGTCGAGATCGGAGAGCACGAACACCGGAGTCTGAAAGCGGTCGGCGTAATCGAAGGCGTCGCGAGAGAGCTCGTAGCACTCCTCGACTGTCCCCGGCAGCAACACGATGTGCTTGGTGTCGCCGTGCGACAGCGTGTAGACAAAACCGATATCTGCCTGCGACGTGCGCGTCGGCAGCCCGGTCGACGGCCCGATGCGCTGGATGTCGAAGATGACGACGGGAACTTCGGCGTAGTAGGCAAGACCGGAGAATTCGGCCATCAGCGAGATGCCGGGTCCGGAGGTGGACGTCATGGCGCGGGCGCCCGCCCAGCCTGCTCCGATGGCCATGCCGACGGCGGCCAGCTCATCCTCGGCCTGGACAACGGAGATCAGCTTCTCACCGGTCTTGGGCTCGACGCGGAACCGTTCCGAGTAGGCGATCACGTACTCGCACAGGGAAGACGACGGGGTGATGGGATACCAGGCGACCACCGTCACACCGCCCATCAGGGCGCCCAGCGCCGCGGCCTGGTTGCCCTCGACCAGGACCTTGCCCTCGACGGCGCCGGTCATGGGCTCCAGCCGGTAAGGGTCCTGCTTCGAGAAGCTGTCCTGCCAGTGGTCGTAACCGACCTTGATCGCATCGAGGTTGACCTGCACCGCCTTCGGCTTGGCCAGGAACTGACGCCTCACGCCGTGCTCCAACGCCTCCCAGGGCACGTTCAGCACGCCGGCCACGACGCCGACGTAGATCATGTTGGCCAGCTGCTTGCGCAGCGTGTCGCTCTGGATCTTCGACTTGGCAAGCTTCGCGAAAGGCACCGCGTAGTAGGTGACATCGCCGCGGACGTCGAGGGTCGAGAAGGCCTCTTCGTGGATCACAACCCCGCCCGGCCGCACGGTCTTCAGGTCCTCACGCCACGTGGCGACGTTGTACGCGACCAGGATGTCGACCTTGTCCGAGCGCGCCATGTGGCCTTCAGGCGTGATGCGGAGCTGGTACCACGTCGGCAGCCCTTCGATGTTGGATGGAAAGACGTTCTTCGGGGCCACGGGAATGCCCATGTGGAAGATCGCTCTGGTGAGAACCAGGTTGGCGGTTTGGCTGCCAGAACCGTTGACAGTGGCAGCCTGGATGGTTAGGTCGTTGACGATGGCTTCGGTCACTTGGATTTTGGGGGTGGCGGATTTAGGATTCTACGCGCCTGCAGAAGTGGGCCTCCATTCCTTAGAGTCCTCAAGACGTGAAGGTTGCCACCCCCAGAGAACTCACACATGACGAGCGTCGGGTGGCTCTGGTTCCGGACACGGCGACCAAGCTGATCGCCGCCCGGCTCGATGTCGCCGTCGAGGCGGGCGCCGGCGCCGGCGCCTTCATCCCCGACGACGCGTTCGACGCGGTCGGGGTGAAGGTGATCACCCATGCCGCCGACCTCATGAAGGACGCCGACGCCGTGCTCAAGGTGCAGGCGCCGATGCGGACCGAGGTCGAGCTGCTGCGCGAGGGCGCGGTGCTGATCAGCTTCCTGCAGCCTTCGACCCAGGGCGACATCGTGAGGGCGCTGGCCAGCCGCGGGGTGACTGCCTTCAGCCTGGAGCTGCTGCCCCGCATATCGCGGGCCCAGTCGATGGACGCCCTTTCGTCACAAGCTTCCGCCGCCGGGTACAAGGCCGTGCTCATGGCCGCCGCCCGCATCGGCAAGTTGTTTCCGATGATGATGACCGCCGCGGGCACGGTCGCCCCGACGCGGGTGCTGGTCATGGGCGCCGGCGTCGCGGGCCTGCAGGCCATCGCCACCGCCCGGCGCCTGGGAGCGGTCGTCTCCGCGTACGACGTCCGGCCCGCGGTGAAAGAAGAGGTGCAGTCGCTCGGCGCGACCTTCATCGAGCTGCCCCTCGAAACGCAAGAAGGCGAAGGGGGCTACGCGCGGGAGCAGTCGGAAGAGTTCTTGCGCAAGCAGAGGCAGCTCATCGGTGAGCACATCGCCAAGTCAGATGTGGTGATCACCACGGCAGCAGTGCCAGGCCGGAAGGCACCACTGCTGGTCACGGGCGAGATGGTTAAGGGCATGCGCCCGGGTTCGGTCATCGTCGACCTGGCCGCGGAGACTGGCGGCAACGTCGAACTGACGGAGGCGGGCAAGGAGGTCGATGTCGGCGGCGTGACCATCATCGGCACACGCAACATCCCGTCCACCATGCCGTTGACCACGAGCCAGCTCTACGCGCGCAACGTCGCCAACCTGCTTCTCCATCTCGTCAAGGACGGCGCCATCGCGCTCGATTTCGCGGACGAGATCACCAAAGGCGCGTGCGTGACCCATGGTGGCGAGATCGTCAACGAGCGGGCGAAGCAGATGGCGGGGGCGGCATGACCAACGAGCTCCTCAACGAGCTGACCTTCTTCGTGCTGGCGATCTTCGTCGGCTTCGAGGTGATCTCCAAGGTGCCGACCATCCTCCACACCCCTCTGATGTCAGGTACCAACGCGATCCACGGCATCATCCTGGTCGGCGCGATCTTGATCGCCGCCGGCGCCAACTCACGGGTGACCATCGTGCTCGGGCTCGTCGCCGTCACCCTCGCCACCACCAACGTGGTCGGCGGCTTTGTCGTCACCGACCGGATGCTGGAGATGTTCAAGGGCAGGCAAACCGCCAGACGGCCCGCTGACTCGCCCGCGCCGAAATGAACACCCTGATCGCCCTCGCTTACCTGCTCGCGGCCGTGCTTTTCATCCTCGGCCTCAAGCAGCTCAGCTCGCCCAAGGGGGCGCGCAACGGCAACTTCACCGCGGCGCTTGGCATGGTGATCGCGCTCGCCGCCACCGTGCCGCTGCTTCACTTCACGAGGGCCGGCGCCGTCGTCGTGGCGATCGGCGTCGTCACCGGCACCATCGTGGGCACCGTCGGGGCGCGCATGGTCCGGATGACGGCGATCCCGCAGATGGTCGCCCTCTTCAACGGGGTGGGCGGAGGCGCCGCGGCGCTGGTGGCGGTGGCCGAGCTTTTGAAGTTCGGCGTCCATCCGCCTTTTGCGGAGGTCTTTCCGAGCGTATTCAGCATCGTGATCGGCTCCATCTCGTTTGCGGGGAGCATGGTCGCCCTGGCCAAGCTCCAGGAGCTGATGACAGGCACACCGATCACGTACCCGGGGCAGCAGATCGTCAACGGACTGCTCGCGGCAGCGATCATCGGCTTCGCCATCGCGGTGCTTGCGATTGCGTCGATTCCTTTCTCCTTCCTTTCTTTGCTGGTGCTCGCGCTGATCCTCGGGGTGGCGTTTGTGCTGCCGATCGGCGGCGCAGACATGCCGGTGGTCATCTCGCTCCTCAACGCGTGCACGGGTCTTGCCGTCGCGGCGAGCGGTTTCACGCTGAACAACTTCGCCCTCATCGTCGCGGGGACGCTGGTCGGTGCATCCGGCTCGCTGCTGACCAAGCTGATGAGCGACGCCATGGGCCGCTCGCTCGCCAACGTCCTCTTTGGCGCGTTCGGCCAGGTGCATGCAGGTGTCAGGGTTGTCGGTGGCGGCCAATCGCGGAGTGTCCGTTCTGCGTCAGCCGAAGACCTGGGCACGCTGCTCGCCTACTCGCAGCGGGTGATCATCGTCCCCGGTTACGGGTTGGCCGTGGCGCAGGCGCAGCACGCAGCGCGAGAGCTCGCTGACGTGCTCGAGAAGCGGGGGGTTGACGTCGAGTACGCGATCCATCCCGTCGCGGGCCGGATGCCGGGCCACATGAACGTGCTCCTGGCCGAGGCCAACGTCCCCTATGAGCAGCTGAAGGAGATGGACCAGGTCAACGA
>VBDR01000011.1 GCA_005882135.1 Chloroflexota bacterium | reverse complement strand
GGCAGGCGTCCGGTACCCCAGGCGCTCGACGATCCACTCGCGGTTGTACTGCGCGGCACGCCGCCAGCACGGCGCGAATCTCGACGAGGGCGTCATCCGTCAGCGCCGTCTTCGGCCCGTGCTTCCCGCCGTCCGTCGGCACCGCCTCCGCCCCTGCCGCGTAGACGCTCGAGCGCGGCGCGTGCAGCGCCTCGCAGAGCAGCGCCACCGTGTACCGCTGCCGGGTCCCGGGGCTTACACCTCGCGGAGCGCTTCACCTTCCTCAACTCCCCGTAGCCTTTTTTTTCGAGGAACCACTCCACGATCTCGAGCTCCATCGTAGGAAATCGGGGGCCGGTGGAAGGTCCGTCTGTGTTGTCTCGAGCGTGGACTGCCAGCGTGTGGATCGTACGCTCCGAGGATGGTCAGAGACGGCCACGCGCTCGTCAGCCTGGCCCAGCGACCGTTAACGCGAGCGCCTTCCGAGCTGCTTGCGCGCGCGCTGGCGCCGGTGACGTGGGCCAGCGCAATAGCGGACCGCACCGAGTCGTGGCTGACGCGCAGAAGTGAACGCCCTCGTTACGCGGCCCCTCACCTGACGCGCACCCCGACGCCCGCGTTCATCCTGGGTTTGCGGTAGTCCGCCTCCGCCAAAGGCACAGCGCCTGGGGGAGGATCGGTGCTTGCACCGCACCCCCGCCCACTACCGGACTATTGGGAGCAGCGGCACGCGCTTCTGGTGAGACACGAGGAGGATTGGGATGAGGCATGGCGCAACGATTCGGCGATTCACGGCACCGCTGGCGGTGCTCGCGGTACTTCTCATCGTGCCCGCTGCGGACGCCGTTTCGCTGGCCAGGCAGTGCCGGCAGGCCTGCGGGGACGAGATCGCCGCATGCGTCGCCGCCGGCGGCCGCCAGCTCGCGTGCAAGAGGCAAACGCTCAGGCGTTGCAGGAGAGAAGGTCTTGCGGTGTGCCAGGGCCCGAGCGCCGGAGGAAATGTAACCCCGGTGACTGCCCCGCTTCGCGCCCCCACCTCGCTCAAGGCGAGCGCCAGATCGGCCGGGGAGATCGATCTGAGCTGGAACGATACCAACTCGCAGGAGATGGGCTATCTGATCGAGCGGAGCCTCGACTCGGCCAGCGGTTTCGTACAGATCGCGGCGGTCGGGATCAACGCGCACTTCTACAAGAATTTCAGCCTCGGCCAGACGACGAGCTACTACTACCAGGTGCGGGCGTTCGGCTCGACGAACCCCGCGTCCGGCGTGACGGACGCCTTCTCACCCTACTCGAACATCTTCGGAGCGGCGACGCCGGCGGACATGAGGGCGCCCTCGGTGCCGAGCCAGCTCAACGCGTGGGCCGTTGCCTGCGACCAGATCAACCTGAGCTGGAAGGCCTCGACGGATGGCGGTACGGGCGTCCAGGCATACAACGTGTATCGGGGGAACGTCTTCCTGAAGCAGGTGCCGGCGCCGGCCACCTCGACCCCGGACTCGGGGCTGCGCCCCTCGACGATCTATTCTTATGCCGTCTCGGCCGTCGATGGGGCTGGGAACCAGTCGAACAGAAGCGGCAGCGTGAGCGTCGTGACGCCCACCTGTCCAACGACGACGACCAGCACGAGCACCACGTCCACTACTACGACTACCCTGGACCCTCCGACCACCACCTCGACGACCACCTCCACGACGACGACCACGCTCCCTGGGGGCTGCAACAGCCCCAGCGTCATCCCCGCGGAGGGCGGAACCTTCAGCGGCACGACGAGTGGCGCCAGCTCGCAGGCGGGCAGCTGCGGCAACTCGGGGTTCTCGCCCGAGACGGTCTACCAATGGACCCCGGCGGTCTCGGGCACAGCGACGATCCAGACGTGCGGTGCCGGCACGAGCTTCGACAGCGTCCTCTACCTGCGCAGCGGGGCGTGCGCGAGCGGGACCGAGGTCTCGTCTGGCTGTAACGACGATGCCTGTCCCGACGCGAGTGGACTGAACCGTGCCTCCCGCATCACGCCGACGGTGACCGCGGGGCAGACGTACTTCATCGTCGTGGACGGTTTTGGGGGCGCGGCGGGGAATTTCAGCCTGACAGTCACGACGCCGGTGCCACCGACGACGACCACGACGCGGCCGCCGACGACCACGACGACGACGTCCACCACCACGACCACGACGTTGCCGCCGACCACGACCACGTCTTCCACGACGACCACGACGCGGCCGCCGACGACCACGACCACCACGTCCACCACTACGACGACGCGGCCGCCGACCACGACGACCATCACCGCGACGAGCACGACCACGACCACGGCCCCGACCACGTCGACCACCATGCCGCTGATGGAGCTGATGGGCTTCGTGCCCGGGGTGGGGACGCCCAATGACGTGGCGGTGAATGGGTTGACGGGGATGGCGTATGTGGCTTCGCGGGAGTTCGGGCTGTCGCTGGTGGACGTGAGCAATCCGAGGGCGCCGGTCGCGCTGGCCGCGGCGAGTACGCCCTTCTATGGACAGCAGGTGGCGATGGGGGACACGCTGGCAGTGGTCAGCGCGGCCGGCATGGGGCTGCGGGTCGTCGACCTCAGCGTTCCCACGGCCGCCCAGACCGTGGGGTGGCTGAGCGGTACGTTCTCGGGGGTGGCCCTGGTGGGGCAGACGGCCTACGCCCTGCAATCCAACGTCAGCTCCAGCGACCTCGTGGTGGTGAACCTCAGTGTGCCCGCGGCCCCGACGATCGTGGGCCGCGTCAACGTGGGCGCGGGGGCCGACGTCACAGTGGTCGGCTCGGTGGCCTACGTAGCGGCCGGCGGCTACGGCCTGAAGATCGTCGACGTCGCGAGTCCCAGTGCCCCCACTCTCGTCGGCACGGTGGACACGCCGGGGACGGCCGTGGCGGTGGCCGTGGCGAACGGCTATGCGTATGTGGCCGACTGGACGGCGGTGCAGGTAGTGAACGTCGCGACCCCGAGCCGGCCGGTGATCGGCGGCTCGCTGGCGACCTCGGCCACCGCGCTCGCGCTCGCGGGCAACCGCCTCTACGCGGTGGACGGGAGTCTGTTCAAGATCATCGACGTGACCACGCCGACGGCGCCGACCGTGCTGAGCACGAATATGGGCTACGGGGCGCAGCGGATCGACGTGGCGGGGACGGTGGCCTACCTGGCCAGTGCCAACCTCGGCGGTGGGCAGGGTGGGCTCTCCATCTGGAACGTGGCGTCACCCACGGCCCCGGCGCTCCTCGTGAACCTGGGGGACGGCGCCAACGATCTCGGGGTGGCGACGGCGGGGTCGCTGGCGGTGGCGGCCGGGGGCAACGCCGGGATGAAGGTCATCGACCTGAGCACGCCAGAGGCCCCGCGGGTGATCAGCACCCTCAGCGGCTTCTTCACAGGAGTGGCGCTGGTGGGGCAGACGGCCTATGCGCTGCAGACCAACGCCAGCTACAGCACCGATCTCGTGGTGGTGAACCTCAGCGTGCCCGCGGCCCCGACGATCGTGGGC